>NZ_JBQUYP010000002.1:152429-413120 GCF_056314305.1 Acinetobacter sp. DMC2
TGTACTGGCATCATTAGAAGCGGTATTAATAGCCTCAGTTTTTGCAGCATTCGCTTTAGTGCTCGCGTCATTAGCTGCTGTACTAATAGCTTCAGACTTAGCAGCATTTGCTTTTGTACTGGCATCATTAGAAGCGGTATTAATAGCCTCAGTTTTTGCAGCATTCGCTTTAGTGCTCGCGTCATTAGCTGCTGCTTCAGCTAAAGCCATTACCTCGCCATATGCATATTCCTTTGCACCAACCTCAGCCGTTACATCATCTACGCCAAGATAAATAATCGCGGTTTCACTGTCAGTGCCATAGGTTCGCACCCATGGACGCATATAAACAGCATTATTTACTGGGACTAATTCAAATGCTTTAGTAACCACGCCATTTGAAACTTTGATAGATGATGTTTCTAAAACAGTATGGGAAATTGATTCCTTATTATGATTTAAGTATTCAATACCAAATTGAATAGCATCATTTAATGGATCGGTAGAGTTTATTGTCCGAAGTAAAGAAAACTTTGCTTGATATTTGTGCTGACTATAAACAGCGGGTGCAGCGCGAGGAGCAATATATGTTTCTATATTCTTAAATTTAATGACTTTTCCAATATTTGGAACTGTCGTCAAAATAACATTTACAGAAGGTATAAAAGTACTATTGAGTACTTCACCATAAAGCTCACTACTGAATAAGGTTATCGCATCACCAGCTCTATCAACATTTGAGTTAATGAAAGCATTTACGTTAGCTTTTTGATTCGATGCAACACTGTCCGCATAATTTTTAGCATTTTCTTCAGCTGTATCTGCTTTCGTTGACGCATCAATTGCAGCGGCAGTGATAGCTTCCGATTTAACAATGTCATCTGCATTATCAATATAAGGAAGCATTTCATTAACCAAAATAGCTTCAAGGTTATCATCAACCTCAATAGCTTTTTGATCTGCATAAGCAATCGCTCGATCTAAATCACTTATATTGGTAACGGTCCAATAATCACCGTCTGCTGAGCCTACAGGCTTTTCCCAACGCCAAACTTTCCCAGTATCCAAGGCCTTAGCATAGCTAGTATTTTCAACGGGTCGAGAGCCCCTTAATAATGAAGTTGAAGAAAAAGAAGGGCTCTGTGCTTCAATCGATTTTAAGAAATCAATCAATAATCCAAGATTGGTTTTAAATAAAGCTTCGGTAACACTAGGGCCAATAAAGAAATCTTTGTTAGGAATAGCCATAATTTTTTCCCAAAAAAAAACCCTGTTTTTAGGCAGGGCTTTAGTTAAATATTAATGTATTAGACGGATGTTTCAGGAATTGGAACGAAAGGTGAACCGCGAAATCTGGCACGATTATTAAAACGGTTCACACAAGTTTCTAGACGCTTATCGCAACCAGAATAAACTTTAATTGTTTGCCCTACACTCGGCACTTCCAGAAGCGGTAACGTCAATAACAACGCACCAGACTCATGTAACCTGACTGTTCGCTTAATTCCTGTATTGACGAACTCCACAACGCCTTGGGTAAACCAACCTTGAGGCTGACTTAAATTGCACAAAATACGATTAGTAGTACTACCTGCTTGCACTGAAGTAGTTACTGAAAAATTATCTCGTGATAACCCGCAAGCACCATCAAACAGCGTATTCAAACAACTCGGCTGATAAAGATTTCTAGGCATTTGAAGTTTTAGATTGTCAACATCAGAAACTACACTTGCATTAATTACATAGCGATCAAACTCAGGCTCAATAATCCGGCCTTCAAACAATACAATTGTCCCCGCACTGGTATCAGTCGGCGTATTCTCATCCATGAATATACGTTCTAATTTAAATCGGGCTCCATCTAAAACGCCATTATGGAAAGCCTGAACAACAGGTATATCCCCAAATTTGGAATTCTCAGAAGTTTCAATTGTGATGGATAAATTATCGACTTCGATACCTAGCGAAAGGCTGACACCATCACGGCTTATATTTGGTCCATCAGAACGAAACTCTTTACCACTAACGGTCAAATTGACGTCATAGCTGGTATAGCGGTACTCAATGCCTTGAATCGTAGTAATGGTGTACAAATCAGCCATAATGAACTGTTCAGCATCCAGCAAAGCAATTAGTTTTGGTGAGGCTTGTCTCATATCTTATTTCCCAATGAACCAATGAACTCAACTTTTTGTGCTTTCCATAGGTTGTTCATAAAATTCACATATTCCTGATCATCACCCTTGAATCGGCAACGATAATAAAAAATACCACTCACTTGATATTCAATACCCGCCTCTACAGGTTGCGTAAGGATATGCTTACCATCCGAAGTGATTTGTGCAGTTGTAGAACTCCACATATTTTTTGATGTAGTTGCACTCCACATATTCTTAGTAGTGATCTGATTCCACATATTTAAATTTACTATGACCGAAGATACTGCTTGCGTGTTACCAAGCGGCATTGGAGTATCATAAAATTGCTTGTAAAGCTGGACAGCGGTTGTAGAACCATCGCTTAAATATTTACAAGTAAACTCATTATCTTGAGGCATCTTAAATAAGAATGAATCAAAGGCCCCTCTTCTAGCCAAGAAAAAGCCTTCCAATTGCTTAAGTTCATTTCGCCCCTTACCTTCTCTTAAGAAAGCGTAAGAGAGCGAAATTTCATATTTTGGCATAGCTTGAAAACTAGCCCTGAGTTCACGGCCATTAATTGATGTCATGATTTTGGTATTAAACATAGGAGTCTTAGAAAGATCCCACTCAAGACCGGGTAATTCTGGAAATAATACGTTTGACACTTACACCTCCTTATTTACCATTCTTACCAAATCCACGTGCATAGCTTTGCAAACCACTTGCGACCGCACGACCATTATTTTTTAAAAGACGTTGAATACTCTTCGCATCAATTGCACTAATATTAATAGTCGCTCCAGCACTTCCGCCTTCAGATGCAGCTGCTGCGCCAAAACTTGCACCACTACGCATAGCTTTACCCATTTCACGAATGGTATTTGCATGTTGTGAAGGTAAAACCATTTCGTCTTCATGTAGCTGTGTGACTGGATTCACACCGGATGGAATGTCATAACCGCCTCGAGCAGATTTAATCTTGCCGGCTAAACCAGCAACTAAACCGAATGCAGCAGCACCGGCACCTACGGCGAGGATTGGTCCAATGTATGGAATGGCAACCATTGCTTTAAAAGCACCTGCCATGGCTTCCCATGCAGACATCATGATGCCTTTGATCGCTTCAGCAGCCTTTAAGCCCAATCGAGCTAAACCACCAGCAGCGGTAACACTGGTACGTGTTGCTTCACCCGCAATCGTTGCACCTGTTTGTGCAGCTTGCCCCGAAGCCTCGGCCGCCGTTTCAGCACCAACAAAACCAAGCTTTCGAGCTAACTTAATAGCTTGGATTCTCAGCCAGCCTTGGAGCTCTTTAGTAGCCGATTGCAATGCAAATGCGCCCATATCAGCTAGCACCGCTTTAGTTGCATTACTCCAAGTCAAGGTGCCATTCATAAGTGATTGAATGCCCTGATCCCAAAGGTTTGCAAGTCGAGAGGTGAATCCGCCGAACTTAGCCTCAAAGTCTTTCATTTCCGCATCACTAATTAAGCCCATAGACTTAGTGTCAGAAACTTTCTGATCTGACTCTAAATCAGAAATATTGTTTGTGATTTGGTTTTGATTGCCCTGTTTGCCAGTAATGCCAGTTTGCTCATTCTCAAGTGCCAGACGCTCTAAAAGACCTTGCCGTTTAATTTCACGTAATTGATCTTCTAGCTGCTTCTCTAATTGAACTTTGCGAAGATTTGAAATTTTCTTGGCATCATATTCGGCTTGGATTCGCGCAGCCTCAATTTCATAAAGGCGCTGTGCTTGCTGTTGATAATTGTCGATCTGTTCTTCACGAGCTTTTTTGTATTCCTCAAACTCTTTTAAACGGATAGCAATGATCTTGTCTGAGGCATCCTTTTCGGCTTTGACTTTTGCAGCGGCTTTTTCATCAGCAGTCATCTTAGATTTTTCAATTTCATCTAGAGCTTTTTGAAGATCTAAAGCAACTTTCTTTTCTTCAGATGCATATTTATACCGAATATCAGCAAGTGCTTTAGCTGCCTGTTCAGCTTGTCGTTGACGCTCTTTAGCCTCTTGTTCTGCTTTAGATTTTGCAGACGATTTAGAACCGCCCTTGTCATCTTTTACACCTGTACCAATACCCTTATTAATACTTGGTGGTGCAGAGCCAAGTGCAAGTTTTGGTGGCTTGGGTGGCCCAAGTGGAGTGGTTGGATCCTTAAAAACATAATTAGTAATCTTTTGATTACCAGCAGTTGTTACATCAAGAATTCTCTTACCTGCTGTGACAAGCGAATTAGCTGCGGTTGAAGCGCCATTATTCCAAGAGTTTTTAAGATCAGCCATACGACCTTTCATTTGGTTCGTGTATCGTTCAGTAATCCCACCTAATTGTGATAATCCACCCTCCCACGCTGCTTTCGCACCTGAGAAATTGAAGTGAAGAATATTATTAACGACACTACCAAAAGTTTGAAACTTAACTTGAAGGACATCTAAACCGAATTGAATGGTATTGCGAACCATGTCAAACCCAGCCATAAGACCATTAAAGGCAATGATTAAGGCCTGACAAACTGTCACCACTACGGCGCGAATAATTGCAAAAGCCGATTGAACCCCAACTTGAAATCCAGTAACTACAACACCCAGTGCACGCAACGCTACAGAAATAGCATCCATAAAACCTATCTGTGTATTTGCATCGTCACCAATGTTTCCCGTTAAATCATTCCATATTCCTGCAATGGTAGTGAACTGTTCACTCAGAATAGAAAAGAGACTTTCAAAAATACCAATAATTGATTTAATGGAATCATCAATGGCATCTTTGGAATCTACTGCAAATGTCAAAAATTGATTTGCTAAATCCGTTAATGCTGGTGCGGCTTGAGCAGCTAAACGTGTTAAAACGCCTTGTAAGGTCGTTTGGATGGTCTCTAATGCTGTATTAAATTCTTTAGTGGCAGCAATTGCATCCTCACTCATGATTACGCCTAAATCATGCGCTTGTCTTGCATACTCTTTTAATTTTTGTCCGTTGTTATCCAATAATGGCGCTAATAAAGTCGCATCATTCGCAATGGCTTCCATGTAGAAAGTCATTTCAGCCTGTGAGACATTTGCCTTTTGTAATGTCTGGTAGTACTTCTCAAGGATCTGTGGACCAGATAATCCTTGAAACTGTTTTGCAGTAACACCAACTTTAGGGGCAATCTTTTCAAAGAAGTCGGCCATTTCTCCGCCGCCCGTTTGCATGAAGTCACCGAACTTATCGTTAACATCTTTCATGATGTCCGAAAGCTTATCCTGCTCGACATTTACTTTTTTTGCAGCGAAGGCCCATTCTTGGAATTCGTTAGTATTCGCATTAGCCAAGCGGGATTGAATTTCTAGCTCCTTAGACGCCTTACCTACGGCGGAAACTAGATCCGGAATTGCAGCCACCCCTTCGGCTACACTTCTAGCAATTTCCTGCCCAATGCCAAGAAAAAATCCGCCTTTAACTAGAGATAAACCACTGGTAAGGGAGCTTTTAATATCGTTCCCTACAGTTTTAAATCTCTCTGAAAGGCCAGATGCAAAACCATTTAACTCTGATCTCATATTTGATAGATCAAGTTTAAAGTCGATATTATTTCCAGTGTTTTCAATTTTCTTGGAAGCATCTGAAACTATTTTTTCAGCATCTTGCATCCCTTCCTTGAGCTCAGAAGTTTTTGCACCGACATGTACTTCAACACGGTTATTATTTGCCATACCTACCTCTTAGGCATAAAAAAACCTTGCCGATGCAAGGTAAATTAAAATAAAAAACCCCGTTAGAACGGGGTTAATTTTTACGCATAATACTTACTGAATAACAACTAGGTCAGTTATTCCACAACCTGACGATGCAGCTTGAGAATGTATAAAGCCCATATTAAATTGTTTGACTGTTTTAGTTTCACCAGCTTTAACAATCTCATAAATTACTCGGCTATTGCTGTCGATCTTAGTTTTACTATTGGAATAGTGTTCACACTCTACAGTGATATCTTTAATGTCATATTTACTATTATTTTTAATTTTAAAATCAACTAACATGACACTATCAAAACCACCTTTTGCCCAATCATAATCTAAGACAGTATTTTTAAGTGCATCTTCTTTAGGTGACAATTCTCTAGTGCTATTTGATGAAGAAGATCCTTCACCCCCACCAGCAATAATGCCAATAATAAAAAGAATGACAAACCCTAAAAAGATCCATTTTAAAACTGAACGCTTTTTAACTTTCGCCCCACAACTTGGACAGTTTTTAGCTTGAGTGCTAACTTGTGCCCCACACTCTTTGCAATTAGTTAAAGCCACAGATTTATCCTTATAAAGTCATAATTAACAAACTTTAACCAACGCTTACAAATAATGCAAATAGGGCGGCCTTAACCACCCTGCGGGAAACTTTCTAAAACCTCAAGCATATCGTCTTCATCATCATCTGAGACGGTGACTTCTGACGGCTTTTCTTCCATTTCAAAGAGAGTTTCAATAATACGGCAGAGCCTTTGAATTCCGACATTTGCGGGAGGAATCTTATACTGATACGCACTTAATGCTCTTAATCGCGGCAGATCCATTTCATTACGTACATAGTCGTAATCTTTACCCATCGTCAGCACTAAATGCGTGTACAGCTCCTCCCAGTCTATTCCCCCGAGCCACCTGCTGCGCTGTCATCATTCCCTTTAAGACCAGACACAGACATTACAGCTTCCATCACTTCTGTGAGCTGGTCCATAAATAGCATCTCTGCAACATCATCACGAGTAATGTCGGGGTAATTTCGCTTCAAAGATTTGTGTGCCACATCAATTACTGTGCCGACATCATCGGGCTTGAATGATTGAAGTGCCGGCAATAGTTTCTCAACTGCACCAAGAGACAATGGAGCAAAAACAAATGGCTGACCATCAACAATAACTGTAGAGCCACGAGGGTTTTCAACTTGCTTAAATTGCATTTGTTCTTACTCCGATAAATCGATTTTGAAAACACGGTTGAGATCATCAGCCATCGGCTGGAATTCAAATTCTGGAATGTCGTAATCGTCCTGCTTTGAACTAAACCCAAGCTTGTTACTGGTACAACGGAAGAAATTCATGTGCATGAACTTACCTTTGTAGTCACGTTGAAGGTCAACGGCGAACTCTGGCGTATAGCCCATATCTAGGTTAGATACAGTGATTGTCTTAGCACCCGCTACCATTGCTGAATAACGGAAGCTTATAAATACCGTTTTACCTGCATCTGCAGTAGCAAATGTATAAGCACCAGTTGCGGCATCTATACTGTATTGACCTGTTGCTGGCGCTGAAGCTACACGTTTAAGTGGGATTGCCTTTGCATCTGTTACGCCTAGATCCTTTACGAATGTGCCGCTGTTAGGAACAACTGGTGTAACTGAACCACCAGCCGGAATAACTTCACCATTAATTGTTTGTGATACTGTCTCGATTCCTCCTTCAGCAACAACACCACCAAAGAAAATGGAATTTAATAAGGTGCCGTTAATTCGCCCAAAAGAAGCTTTACATTTAATGGCACCTTTACCACGTGCCGCATCAACTGCGAACTGTCCACGACCGAAAAGCTCTTTTAAGTCATAACTAATATCGACACCAACCGACTGTAGTACACCCACCTCAACTGGAGTGGGATTACCAATCGGTTGCCCATAAACATCTTGGATCGGTGTAGCAAAGATCTTGCCGGCACCAAATAAATATTGAGCCATTTATTTTGACCTCTCTAAAATGACAAAACCGCCATAGAAGGCGGTCATAAAATGAATGTTTTACTAGTTTGTTGTGAGGATCCGGATAGGGATAATGGCAATCGCCTGATCATCCAGCATGTTTTCTACTGCTTCATATACTTCTACTGTGCCCTCGATCCAGCAATGCTCTACCAAACCACCTAAGGTCTGATATTCGCTAAATTCTGGATGTTCTGGCTTGATAGCTTCACGTACACGATCAATAAAGATATTCATTTGTGATGATGGAGGCTTTGCAGTATCCGATTCATGGATATAGAGATAAACCTCGGCACTTAGTTCAACTTTTGAATCTAAACCATGAACCGGCACTTCTTGCTGATTGCCCTGTGTTATAAACATGGCTGGGCGTTGTTCTGGTGTTACATGGTTAAAGTGACGTAAACGGCGACTGACTGTAATAAGTCCTGCCACCTTTGTATTTAACCGATCAAATAAAGCTTGATAGATTGCTTCGCTATCCACTTGCTAAACCCCGCTCAATTGCTGCATCAATATTTTTCGGCACAATCTTGGCCACGATGTCCAGTGAATCACGCATAAAGCGCAATTCTCTAAAACGTACATTCCTTGAATGAGCTTTAATATTGACTTGAACCGGTGATATAGGTCGGCCGAAAGCCTGCTTAATTGTTCTTAGGTGTGCTTTAACTCCCAAAGAACCATTTAAACCAAACTCATGTGCAGGTGCATAAGGTACCAATGCACCACCAGCTCCCACCGTTCCCTCAATCGAATCCTTATCCTCATCCACTTTAGATGAAACAGATCCACGCAAGCGGCCAGACTGTACGTTCAGCCGTTGGCCACTCAACATATCTTCCTGAACAATCCGCTGTAAGCGCAAAGTAAGAGCGTTAATCGTGCGTCTTATTTCAAACCTAACGCGATTATTCATCTCATCAAAGTTGACTTGGCTATCAACACGATAATCGCTCATAGCTTAATTACTCTTTAGCAGAGGCCGTCGATTTCTTTGGCTCAACCACTTCGACAAAACGTTCAAAACCTAAGGGCTTTAAAATATGGATAATGTCATTATCAGATTCTAAAACGCCGTTTTTGATTTCAAGGTTCTGACCAGCATTAACAATTTTTGTTGGCTTGTAACCTTGGGGTGCCTGATATTTAAAACGCATGGATATCTCCTATACAACAAAAGCACTAACGCCTAAACGGTTAGGGTTTGTGCCTTCATCATCAATTGGAATTGAATTTTTTAAGGCAAGGTAGCGCTGACCATACATGCTGAGATCATAGAAAGCTTCTTTCGATGATCGGGAATAACTCACGCTTTGGCCCGCGATTGTCATGCTCGAGGCGTTACTAAAAGCGGCACCATTGCTGCTAGCGGCACCGACTTTAAGAATATGCGCTGCATATAGACCTACAGCACGCTCCTTTAATGCGCCAAACTCAATTTGAGATACGACCAGATCTGCTTCTTCTAATGCATCCTGAATCCGTGCATCAGGCAAACTGACTAAAGTCGTATCGGTAGAGAATTTCTGGCGAAACGTTTGTACGTCCATATGTCTACCTTATTCCTTAGCCTGAGCTAACTTAGCTTGAAGCTGCTCAAGTGTTTCATCATCACTGAACGTTACTTCAAGCGCTGCTAGTTCAGCTTTCACGGCGGCTAAAGCAGCTTCATCTGCTGCCTTAGATGCCTCACTAGCTGCATCGTTTGATTTACCACCTTTGCCACCACGTCCACCAGTCTTACCTTTAGGCTCATCATCTGGGATTTCCTGAACTTCGAGCTCACCGATATCAATAAGATGTTTAGCAAACTTATTTTTAGAAAGCTTCTTGTGTGATTCTTCATCCACAAGCGTTGGGGTACCAGTAGGCAAAACAGCAATACCAGAAAAAACAAAAGCGGCCTGTAAGCCGCTATAGATATATGAATATTTCATACTGTTTTAATCCTTATACGTGGTCCAAGTAACGGAGAGAATCAACACGCTTCAACCATACGCCTTGATATTTATAGTGACCAGGCACTTTGATATCTACACCAACTGGTTGAGCAGCCAAGAAAGTAACGTCATTACATTTCATTTGAATGCATGACGGATCACGGCGGTAAATAATAGAACGGTCAGCTCCAGCTGTACCCTTACCGTTTGATCGACCTAAACCACGAAGCGTTAATGGCTTACCTTGTGATGCGAAGATGTTGTTTTCTTCAATGAATTTTAAGAATGTCTTACCGCCAGAATCAGCAACTACACGGGTAGAAAGGTGTAAATACTGGTTTGATGCCATTAAATAAGTATCCGGCTGTACAGATGCATCCCCATCGATAAGCTCTTCAGCATCTGCCAAGCTTGCGTTGAAGTCACTTAAAACTTCTTCAATTGTTGCAGTAGCCCAGTTATGTTGTGCTGTAACAATGGTTACACCAGTCTGATTTAAGAAACCCTTAACCCCTGTAAGTGCATTGCCATACCATGCAATGTTGCTTAAATGTTTTTCTGCAGCAAGACGAGCTGCCTCTACTTTATCTGCTTCAAGTGCTAAATTTAATTTTTGAGCTGCTTCTAACTCCAGCACTGAATACATATAACCAATAGTGCCGACCTTCACTGGCAATTGAACAGTATCATATTCAACTTCCGCCAAAGGAATATCATTACCAGTTCCTGAATGATCTTTACCCAAACCCACACCCTTCTTACGGCTTAGGATTTCTCCTCCACCATATACGGCACTGACAGGTTTAACAGGAATGTATTTAGCGTAATCCATCACTTGCTGAAGCTGAGGATCCATTTCGTTAAATTCTTCCAATTTAACGAATAATTGGGCTAAAGCATCAAGGTTAAATGCATCACCAATATTTGCTTGAACCATTTGAGCTACTGGTGTTAAACGTAGCTTCATTGCTGCCAATTTACTCATAATTATTATGCCCCACGTAATCGAACAGCTGCTAAACCCTGTTCATTTGAAATTGTTTCCCAAGAAGCGTTTGGCAACTCTATACCGTCTGTTGCTGTTGGGGATAAAGATCCTAACGGCGCTGCTGTCGTACCGTTAGCTGTTTTGACATAAACCTTTGCATTAATGTCAGTGACTGGTGCTGTGACCTTCACGTAAATCGAACCGATGGTCATAACTGGTGCTACATCAGTAGCTTTGTAGGCTTCTTTTCCATCTGCCGTTTTGCCTGATTTACCTACGCCGTGACGTACGATAATTCCAAACTTGGTATTAGTTGCACCGATTACCGCTGAAACTGTCTTTCCGTCAGTACTTCGCACAACCACATCACCATCATTCACCAAGCTGGCACCAGCTACAGGCAGGGATAAAATATCCTCTGGTCCAATGAGGTGAAACTTCATGCCGGGTGCAGCATCGTATTGCTTAACCATGATTTACATCCCCTTAGATTGTTTTGTATGCGTCTTCTTTGCTGTAGATCTTTTCTTCCCCACCGCCAGAAGGTTTACCATCACCAGCATTAATATTTTGTTGGTGGTTCAGAGCATCGGCCACCGGGTTCGATGGATGAGTTCCTTTTACAGCCGACAATGCGCGGAAAGTTGTATCGATCTGCTCAGGCTTTGCATCACCTACAGCAACGCTACCCATTAAAGCTGTTACTAACGCATCACCAGCTTTGGCTGCAATTACATCGCGCTTGATTTGCTCACATGTGCAGCCTTCAGTTTTAACTGTTGGCACCAATGCTTTAGCATCGGCAATCACAGCGGTACGTTCAGCAGCAGCTTGTTCAAGCTTTTCAGGCGTCATCTGGTTCTTTTCCAGATCACCCACTTTTTGTTCAAGAGTAGTTTTATCGGTATGCAACTGATCTACTACCGCTTGAACTGCATTTAGTTCATCTCCGATAGAAAATTGCTTATCACCGACTTTAAGTTTTGCAGCCTTCAAGTTTTCAAGCTGATCTTGTTGCTGCTTTAATGCATCCGCCAAGGGCTTATTATCGCCAATGTCAAAACGAATACCGTTTACACTTACTTCCATTGTTTTCCCCTTTGGAGTTTGCTTTTCGTCACCGATGCGGCAATCACCACCACAACGCCCGTATTTAACGAGAGCTATGTGATCACCATTAAAATTGATAAATTTAGCTTGGTACGGCGTACCGTCTGGCGCTGTACCTTGCTCAACAACTAACATGGCCCCGTAGCCAAGCGACATCTCAATGCGCTCGTTACTTTGAATAAGGTCAATACTGATCTTGTCCTTAATGAGTAGATCACCCACTAAATAATCGCCTTCCTGCCGGACGTTCTCACAATAACCAATGTGATAATCCTTCCAGTTAGAGGCATTAATTTCATTTTTAGGTGGGTGATAGTCAGTAGCATCTACACCATTGAAACTTGCAATCGTTTCAGGCTTAAAGAGTTCTTCTGCAGGCGTATAGATGTTAATAATCTGGTCTGCTGAATAACCCTCTAAAGACGGGAACTCATAGGCATAGTACTGACGGACCTGAGGCGCTTTAGCTAAGCGAACATTGACGCATTTCAGATACCCTTCTTTGGTAAATGAGCGTGTCGATTCGCTTGGCGCAAAGTCACCAATTTTGAGTTGGTAAATGGTTTTCATAAATTGTGCTCAATAAAAAAGAGCCATTCAGGCTCCTTAAATTTCTGATAATAAAAAACCCACCGAAGTGGGTTTTTTATTTAGATTGTTATTTGAAATGCTTTAACAAATTTCCCAACCAACCTATCAGAGTGTTTTTAAGCTCATCAAAAAAATGACTTAAAAAGCGTTGCACTAACTGCGGGAAATATGAGAATACAAATTCTTTAAGAAATCGTAAACTTACCCCGTAGTTTAGATGACACTCTTTTACCAAATCAAAAAGATCATCAACTGTTTTAATGGCAGCTTTAATCGTAATGATTCCTAACGAAGATTGAACATTTTTTAAAATAATTTGTGTAGCCATGTTTACACCTCACTAAGTTGATAGCTAACTAGAGTCAACAACATTGATGACTCTTTTGGGTGTAAAAATGGAATTCTTTGTTTTAGATTTCATAATGGATATATTAGATATATTATTTGTTTTAAATGTAATCTAAAGCATTGATATCAGTCAATCAAAATATCCTCAAAGTAAAATCATCAACTTTGAAGAGGTAAATGTTTTTCATAAATTGCGCTCAATAAAATACCACCCGAAGGTGGTTTGCTTGAAGTTTAAATATTTAGTCTATTTGCCCTATCTTTACTTTCTTTCAGTTTTCAACTTATGCTCAAGGTCTTTTAGTTGCTGATTAGACATTTCACTTAAAGCTAGAAATGTACCTTTCACCATGTCCTTAAATGCGTGAACAGTTTTATCAAGCCCTTTAGCGAAATCAATCATAAAACTTTCAAAACAATTTGGCTCATAAGAAACTTGCTGTTTAGCATTCAAACGGCGATAGAACCGTTCTTTTGAATACTTTTTACGTCTCATATCTTTAAATCCTTCCGCTAGAATTAGGCTTTAAAAGCCATGATGATTGAATCTAATTTCCAAATCAGAATAGGAATTGAGATTAAAAGAACTGACAAGAAGACTTTTTTCAAAGTTAGCTCTCGGAGCTGGTTCATATGCTCAGGTGTTTCAAAGCTTGAGTTTACACTTTTATCCCATTTTATTGGAGGGGTCGAAACAGTTGGTGGCGGAGGTGTAGGCTTTGGTCTAGGACTGCGGCAAGGCTGGTAACCACTGCCATCATTAGAGCCGTGTACTTTCCCGCACTTCCAGCATTTCTCGCATGATTTAGAATCAGTCAATTAAGATATCCTCATAATTAGGTAATGCCGTGCAACGACAACGGATAGGCTGTCCGGGATGCCCACCATCTGGCGGTGAATCCCATCTAAAGGTTTTACCCTGCTTATGTTGGTGATCTGGCCGTACCCGCTCATCTTTCGCCGTTTGCCATGTGTATGTCTCAACACCCATTGAAAGCTGTCTGGCTTGGTTGATTTGACCGTTAATCTTACCCATCTGATCACTAGCGATAAGTCGTGCTCGATAATCAGTAGACAACCCTAAATCTTTAATTGCTTTTGCAAGTTGTTCATTAGCTTGACCAGTCTGCAAAGCATTTGTGATTAGCACTTCAAGCTTATCGGCATATTGCTGAGGAATAGACTTAATCAAGCTGACATTGGCAGTGATATTTAGGTCTACTTCATCTTGAATGTCAGCAGCTCGGTAAAACGGTGTGAGATCCACACCAATAATTGTTTTGGTGTGCTCTGCAATTTGCTTGTCCACTTCCTTTTGGGTATCAGTCACAACTTTTGTGGCTAATGGTCGGGAAATCTCAACTACATACTTTGTGAGCTTTTCCCTAAACGACGTCATCATGTCAGAAAACCAAGCATCACCGATGTTCTGGCCAACCGTTGGAATAACAAGATCCTTGGTTTGTTCCTGACAGTATTTTGAAATAGCAAGCAATTGCCGAGTGTAATAAAGCTCTACACGGCGATTTACGTGCACGGCTCTAGGCTTAGAAGCTTTACGCCCTTTCTTACGTTTCTTCGCTTGCTGGAGGTGTGGTTTCAGTATCTGAATTATCGTCGTCATCTGGCTTCACCATTGTTTCAAGCTCTTTGATATGCTTTTCATCAATCACTGAATAAACACCGTCAATAAC
The DNA here is from genome assembly GCF_056314305.1 of Acinetobacter sp. DMC2. NCBI lineage: Bacteria > Pseudomonadati > Pseudomonadota > Gammaproteobacteria > Moraxellales > Moraxellaceae > Acinetobacter > Acinetobacter sp. DMC2. Next base: position 166,976 of record NZ_JBQUYP010000002.1, read on the forward strand.
AAGCTGCTTTGCTATTTGTGGCTCTGTAATGACACCCATTTGAAGATATTTGTCATCCCGTTCTGCATTAGCTTTCTCAACCTCAGAACGGACCTTGGCATCTAATTGCCAAAGTGGATTGAATACAACATCTAAGGTGGGGATCTGACGTCCAAACGTTGACTGACAGATCACCGCGAGGAACTTCATCAAGATCGGCTTGAGGTCCCATTCCTGCTTAGTGGCAATTGAGTCGTAATAATTACGTGTGTCATGCTCACCAGTGGCGTTCATACCTGCTGGAGATTGTCCAAAAAGAATCGTAAAAGGGATATCTGCCGCGCCAGCTGTCTGAACCGAGAATTCACGCATCATGTCAGGCAAGCCAGCGAAGTTATACGTTTTTGAATCGTACTTCTCCTCAGCATCCAACACGATCATGCCGTTAATGCTCTTCATAAAACCAACGGACATGAAGCGCTCCATGACACCTTTCATATCCTCTTTAATCTTATCGACCAAGTTAGGCGTTTGAATAACGTCAATCTTCGACTCATGAATCAGGCTGGCTGAGCCTTTTTTCACACTGGAATGGTCAAGCAGATCCTCATAGACTTCCTGCAGAATACTTTGAGGCTCTTCATTCACCACATCAGCATAAGCGATACGTATCAAACGAGTATGATGAATACGCTTCTTAGCCTCATTCCCCATTTTCATGTCGTAAAATTCAGGCTGTTTAAGCAGTCCACAACATGCCGACGGCGGCAAATAACTGTTTTTATCCGCCGTAATGTATTTCTTCTTAACGACTGTAAAGAATTCCAAACGACCTTGACCAAGTTTAGAAATATCTAAAGGTTTGTCTAATGCCTCACCGTCAGCCGTTCCAAGAAGGATGTATACAACTCCATAGAGGCGAGAAAGGATTAAGCCTGATAAAAGCACACGCTCTAAGTGAAACGCCTTACACGCTTCCTCAAGGCGTTTTAAATCATCGCCCTGAACCCCCTCATAGAACCATCCAGCACGAAGCATATCCGATGCAGGACGATTGACAATACGCCGTGCTAGCCAGTTCTGGTACACCGCTTCGAGTTGTTCGTCATCAATGTCTTTACGGACGAACTTACCACCAGTAGCTTTGTCACGCTCGGTACCAATATTCGATACCAAGTTTGTATATGCGCCAGCATCACCAATCGCATTGATTGCTTTTTTAACAGCATCAGCGACCATAGTTTTAAGCTTGCCGTCTGCATTTTTTTCTTTAGCCATAATTTCCTCGTTTAATCAAATACAGTTGGCTTTTTAGCTAATGAATCATTAATCGCATCAATGGTCGGATCCCACTGGTCATCATGATCATGTGACCAATCCGCGGTGAGCCCTTCGATTTCTTCAATGTAGTTCAATAACCATGGTGCACTTGCAGGTAACCAAACGCGCTGATCCTCAACGTAAAGAATGACGTCCATTGTCCGTGACAGCTTGTCCTCATCACGCTGAATTGCCCGAATAGGTAATGTGGTTTCCCTAGAAATAGATTGAATCAATCCGGTACCACTCGCCTTGTCTTCTACAGCCATGTAACGCAGCTTGCCAATTTTGGTGTTGCTGTCCTTATGCTTATTGATAAAGGCTTTAGCCTCCTTCAATAGCTCAGGTGCTTCCCATTTGCCGCGCTTCACGTCAATGATGTAAAGGTTATTGTCATAGCCAAGACCAGCACATAAGAACACCGAGAAGTCATTATGCTTTTTGATCTTCTGTGCAGTATCGGCCCATACAGCCCGCCATTTAAGAACAGGTAATTCAAGATAACGAGGGAACCATTCAGCCTTAACAAGATCACCACCCAGTTTTTTAGGGCTTTGCATGTATTGGCTTGCAAATGTATAGCGAGATACCGTAGCGCCGTCCTTATCCTCGCCGCCTTTCTCTAACTGAAGTAATGAAAGTAATGATTCTTTTAACGGCCAATAGCTTTGACGTCCTTTCGCATCTCGTTCAACATCACGAGGAATTTTGCTTTGTATTTTTTCAGGCAACTTACTGATGTACTCTTCATCAATAAGTGCGGGAATACTGATTTGTTCCCACTCACCAGGCACATTACCAGTCATTACAAAGTTAGTCGGATCTTCAACGTGCAAACGCTGCATGATCAGAATAATTGGCGTGTCCGATTTAGCTTTACGCGAGTTGACCGTGTTTAGTATCTTTCGGTTAGCTTTACGTCTCGCGGTCTGGCTAAATGCATCCTCAGGCTTTAAAGGGTCATCAAGAATAATTGCACCAGTAAAGCCTTCATCCGCTAATGTACCGGCACGGCGACCAGTGACTTGCCCACCCATTGATGCAGAATAAACATGACCAGCATCATAGCCATCGACTGTAGTTTTCCAGCTCGATTTAGCATCGGTACTTGTCGATATCTTAATGGGCCAAAGACTTTGAAAGTCTTCTGACTTAACAATGTTTCGAGCCGTTGCAGATACATCTTCTACAAGTGACTGTGAGAAAGATAAATACAAAAAACGGGAACGAGCATTACGTGCTATGCCACGAGCAATTAGATTCGTGAGTAATTCAGTTTTACCGCTACCCGGTGGAACGTTAATTACTAAGTTCTTAACCTTCCCAGCAATAACCTCGTCAATCTTGTCAGCAATATATTCATGATGCCAATTAACCGAAAACTTAAAGCCCATGCGAGGTAAGAAAAAACGCCGTGTAAAGAATAAATGTTCTTTCTCACAGAGCTCACGCTCTAACTGCATTTCTAGCAGCTTAGTATTTACCTTTGAGTTCATCTAACACCTGCCGTATCTGTTCAGGCGTTGCAATAACTTGGGTTACGTTCTCGCTTTGGAGTGGCCCACCACCAGCGCCGGTTAGCTCTGTTTTGTTGGTATATTTCCCGCCAATGTCCTCAGCCGCTTGTCTTAGAATGCTCGTAGCTGCTACACGGTTTTTACTGTATTTCAGAAATAGATTTTCATAACGCTGCATGCGTACCGCTAAATTAGAAATAGGTATGGCCTCAGGCTGACCTAAAAACTTTTCGCGGGTCTTTTCAAAATCTATTCTTAACTCTTCACTTAGGTTTTCACCCGCCCGTTTAGTTGGGTCGTATTTTTCACATTGCTGCTTAGTAACTTTTATCCCGTATTCTTGGTTGACGAGCTCAGCAGTTTCTGTGGGTGTATTAAATACGGCAAGTGAACGAACTATAAAGAGTTTTACCTCTTTTTTTAGAGCCGCCATATCCTCAATCCTGTCAACCTACGTCAACCTAAATAGCCAAAAAAAAGAGCCCTAAGGCTCATCATGTGATAACGCAGTTTCCACAGCATTTTGATATATCTAAATCAGAAACAAACGGCGGGTTTTTAGCAACTTCAATTAAGCGCTTAACGTTTTCATTTGCTCCCCAACGCTTAACAACACCGATAAACTCTTCCACATCGTGACCAGCTAAATAGTGCTTTGGTAAGCCAGTATGATCACTGTAAATAATCTCACCGTCCGAATCTCGATCTACACCAATGTGATAAAGCTCATGTTCTAGCAAAGCACAAAACTCACTATCATTGGCTTTATCGCAAAATGTAGCATCGATAGTGATTAAGTAAGTCGGCACAAATCCAAACCAATCACGCATCTGCTGCTCTTGGCGAGCTTTCTTCCATCCGCCTTGTTGAAACATAACCTTTTCACATTGGCCCAACACCATACGCTTAGCTCTCGTATATGCAGAAGAAGCCCATGCAAATTCTAAAAACTCTTCATTATCATGAAGCAGCTCAGCGATATGATCATGGTCCGGGTTATGTAGTGGACCACCGAGCGTAAGAAAATTAGCAATAACCCATTTCTTTAAATCTGGTGCCGGTATTAAACGGATTGCTTCCTCTTCTTCAGCTTGATCAATAAAGTCTGGTTGCGGGAATGGTCTGATCTGATCCATTAAATATTTGCCTCTTCAAGTTTTTGAGCCACTCACTAGCGTATTCACTTCTTAACTGTACTGGTCCAGTATCATCGATCCTACATCTTGAAGCTGTCTCTATACGAACTACTGTATAGCCCATCTCCTCAGCTACGTCGTAACGATCAAGACTCCAAGCTTTATTCTTAAGCTTACCCTTTCGGCCACCTGACCAAGGGCCTCCAGCAATTTCAACTAAAATACGATGCTCAATTAAATGAAAATCAAATCGCCAGTGTTTTGTTGATTTAATTTGAAACTTCTTTTCGTATTTAATTTCCAGAACATCTAAAGCTTGAGTAAAGTCTTCCTCAGCTTCTAGATACTTTTGAGTAGCCTTTGGCAGTGGTCTGCTTTTAGATTTTGATTTAGGTTCTTTTTTTCTTGTCAACCAAAAGTATTCTTTATCATCCATATTTCACCCAATAAAAAAGAGCACCTAAAGTGCTCTTTTATAACTATGGAGTTTTATGCTTTTTTCATCAAGATTAGGGATGCATCTTCTACCATATCCTGATCGATATGGGTTTTAGAAACAGCTCCTTCCCACAATTTTGCATAAGCACTTTCATTAAAAGCGACTTTAACAACTGATCCAAAATTGCGAAATACGTTCTTAAATATCCAACACACACCCATAACAAAAGCAGTTAAAAATACAGTGATTGTTAAGGTTAATGAAGATAGGATCATATAACTGCTACAAACATAAGATGCGTCAGAACGAATTTTTCTTACAGCCTGTTGCAATTCATGATTGTCAATTCTATAGCTAGAACCTTGTTGAGCAAGTTGCTGCTTTATAACTTCACTATTAGTAAATTTTTTCCAGAGCACATACTGTAAAATTGAAAGATTTTCAGTTAAAGCAATTTGGGCATTTAAAAGTTTACGAGTTTCAACATATGCTCGACTATCAAGAGCTTGATGTTCACTAAATATCTTACGAAGTTGGCATCGTAAATCAAATAACTGATCTCTATGTGTATCAAGAATAGTCTTTTTTAAGAAAACCTGCCAAACAAATAAAAGCAATAAAATATTAAAAGCGGTTAAAACTACTCCTATCATTTTTTTACCCTCTTTTTAGTTGGTTTAGGGGAATCACCTTGACTAGTAAGGTTACTTGTCCCCCTAAAAGGATCATCTTGCTCTAATTGGTATTGATACTGTGCCATTTTTGCAATAGCTCTTTTCTTACCTCTACGTTCTAAATAACCATAAGTCACCCCTGAAGCGGTAACTATATAAAGAACAATATCACTTAAGCTTAAACTTTCAACAACTTTCGCTATTGAACTTATCGATTCAGCATTTCTGTCAGACAGAGCTACCAAATTGGTCATAATTAGATAAATACACCAAACTACAGCGCCCATCTTAATAAGTAAGAAAAGTATATCTTTAATAATTGTCCATTTCTGTATGTTTGCTGCAATTTTATTTGCTTCTAAATCATTGTTACTAATACCCAAAATGTCAGTCCTATCTTTTTTATTTATTATAATTTTTTAAATATTCAAATCAATATAATTAAAAAATTTAAAAGAAAAAGCCCCGCCAATAATCGATATTTAGCGGGGCCAGTTTGTGCCGCAATACGCTCGGCAAATTTAAAAATAAATATTAAAAAACCCGCTTCTAAATAGAAACGGGTCATAAAAACAAAAAACTTTCAGCGCAGTATTTGATATGAATCATACACTTCAATACATGTATTTACAATATGCCTTATACTTAATTTTTAGGTGCTCTTAAGATATCCAATACTAATTTAGACATTTCATGAAGATCAGATCCTACGGGCAACCAGAAGTGGTAAACAATATTGTCGCGGTTAAAAATCTGTTTATAGTACTCAGTTTTAAAGGATGTATCTAAATCAGAAGCATTAAGCAATCTGCCTTCTTTTTCTATCTTTTGCCCATCCAGCTCACCACCTACACAGATATTCATTTTACATACCAGTTTAAATTAGACTGGACTATAACACAAATAAAAACTACAGTAGTTTTTTAATGTTTGTTTAAAAACCAAGAATTAGCCTTTAATAAATCTTTATAAATTTTTAAGTTTTCATTAAAGAAATCTACTTTTGCAACATTATCTTCGAGTCCATTAAAACCATTTAAATCAATAACTTGATCCGTAATTGCTAATTTTAAATCCTTGGGCTCGCTCAAACCAATAAAAGGATTTAGATCTAAAACATCTCCAAAATTTTGAATAGTTTTCAGTTGAAGTTGTATATGTCTATCCAAAACTGGAAGGAACTTTTCTTTTATTACTTTATGAGATAATAGTTTGTCATTTTTTAAATCTTTAATTATGGCAAACAGATCTTTTTTATAATTTAATTGAACATTATTGCCACTACAAAAAGTGCTTTCACTTTTGCCAATAAGTTCTAACCTAGCAATATAATTTTCAATTCGTAACTTTTTCAATAATTTTTCTGATTCTTCATTGATTTTTTTAAGTTCAAGTGAAGCACCTAATCCTGATATTTTGGATATTTTCCCATAAAATAAACATATAAGCATTAACATAAAGACAACTGTAACTAATGTCACAAAGTCAGTCGACTCTATATATTTTTCAAATTTTAAGTAAGTAATTAAACCCAATATAATTAGAGTTAATATTATTACGAATGTTACTAATAAAAATTGCAAATTATTCTTTCTAAATTGCATGGCTTTCTCTACTAATTATTTACGATGTAAATATCTTAAGAAGAATTACCAACAAAAAACAAGTGTAAGCTATTGTTTACTATAGCGAATTTATAAGATTCATCATAGCAAAATCATGAAATTAATATTGATTTAATTCATTTTATTCACAAAAAAAATATAAGAAGCAGATTAAATACAGCTATTAATTGCTTTTCTATTTTTGTAATTTTATGTAAAAATTTAAATATCTTTTGAATATTTGATTAATAACTAATAAAAAAGCCCATCATCAGATGAGCTTTAATATCAGTGAACTAGATATACTTCGAACACTATAACACGAATATGCCATACCCTGTATTTACAGTCAAGAAGATTGATTTTCCACTACTACTGTTTTTATAAACTTATCAAATTGAAAATGCGAATAACGAGATTTGATATAAGCTAAGCCGCATTTAATGTCCTGTTGAATTTGCGAACCATATGTATCATTACTCTTTGCGATATCACGAATCGATTCGCCCATTACATAGTGCCACCAGATTGCCCCAATCCATTCCTGAAGAACCTCATCATCTATAGATTGAAGATCGTTAATAATTTTATGAATAGCACGAGCTTCATTATCGTTTAATTGACAGCAGGTTCCCTTACGGCGAATACACAAGCGATCTTTAAAACTCTCATCCCCCATGTACATAGCCATTAACTTTTCGCGTTGCTGTTGAGTGATACGTTTAGTAGGCATCGTCTTAACTATTTTGACCATTGTTTCAGTATCGCCGTTAAGCCAAGCCCCTAGCTGGCGGCACCATTCTTCAAAACTGTATTTAGACCAATCGACTGCTTGTAAAATGTGTTGTACTGGCATATTCATATTCATCCCACCAATTGCTCAATTTGTTTAATCGCCACGCCTGCTTTAACCTGCTCCGTACTAAACCGTAACACTGTAAAACCCATCATTGCCGCTTCGTTGTATTTCTCCATATCCCCGATGTAACCCTTACCCCTTGTATGACGCCCACCGCTCCAGATACCGCCTTCGACCTCGACCAAAATCTTTGTGCCGGTAATCAGAAAATCAGCTCTCCATTTTCGTTTTGGGTTGAATTTATATTCCTGCTCGAAATCAATCTTGCAGGCTTTTAGATGAGTTGCTAATAAAACCTCCCCCACACTTGGTTCTTGGGTTTGCTTTGCTGAACGGCGCTTTTTAGTTTTCTGAACAGGAAATAATTCACGGTATTCAGCAAGGCTCATTGAACTCACTCCTGAATTGCCTCCTTACGCGTATGCCACCAAAGCACTACAACGCCACAGATGACTCCAGTTACGATTGATATGAGCATTGCCCACGCTAAAATTTCGAATTTATTCATGCAGATTTCTCCATGATTTTGCATAAACGCTCTTGCTGAAGTTCGTAATAGTCTGAATTTAGTTCACAACCTAAATACTGACGATCATGCATTAGTGCTACAGCTGCTGTTGTTCCGGATCCCATGAATGGATCAAAGACAACATCATTGACTCGAGATCCCGCTAATACACATGGCTCAATTAAATCCATTGGGAAAGTTGCAAAATGAGCACCCTTATATGGCTTTGTAGAAACTTGCCAAACACTACGCTTATTACGAGTAAGTAAGTCATACTCGCTTTCTGATCTTTCTGATCTATGTGTGCCATATGCTTGATTTGGAATAACAGCAGCTCTCTTGCTATTAGCTCTTTTAAAACTATCGCGTGAGGATCTCGAGTAAACAGCTTTCATTGGCCCGTTATGCTTCATCACAGCGCGAGTACTGCCATTTTGTTGATCGAGATTTTGAGACAGTCTTTTAATTGAACTTTCAGCAACCGGTTCTTTAATTGCTACATGGTCAAAGTAATATCTTCGAGACTTACTGAATAAGAAAATATATTCATGTGCTTTGGTGCAACGATCAGTAATGCTCTCGGGCATTGGATTCGGTTTATGCCAAATAATATCTTGGCGTAAATACCAGCCATCAGCTTGAAGTGCAAAAGCCACTTTCCATGGAATACCAATTAAATCTTTTGGCTTTAAATTTGATTGAGCTGCATTTTGCTTTGGTAAAACTAATCCTTTTGTTTTTGGGTTCTTACCATCGTTAAGTCCTGTACGAGTCATGCCTCGGCCTGAACCAGCATAACTATCCCCAAGATTTAGCCAAAGAGTTCCATCATCATGTAACAACTCTCGCACTAAGCGAAAAACTTCAACCATGTTTTGAACATATTCATCAACGGTACTTTCCAAGCCTAATTGACCATCAACACCGTAATCACGCAACCCAAAGTATGGTGGTGAAGTAACACAAGTTTGAGCCTTTAAACCCTCTTCAATCATTTGTGTCATCAGAGCACGGCAATCACCAAATAAGATTTTATTCATGCTACTGCTCCTTTTTGTTGAAAACCAACTTGCTTGAGGTAAGGCATCAATTTTTGCTGTTGCTCAGGATCTGAAAGTTTTACGGCGATACGTGCAGCCAATTGCTCATAAGTTTCGTTTCCTTCCGCATACTTGCTAGCAAATTCAGGAAGCACAGAAAGTTTTTGAGCGAATGAGTAAATTTGTTTTGAACTAAGTGTGTTTGATTCCCCCTGTGGGACTCGAACCTGCGTTCCATTGTTTTTAGCTTGCTCACGAGATTTGTATTTTCCACATGCGTTGATTAACCAATCTGCAAAGTGGTAATTCATGAGTTCATCACAAAGATTCTTCTCTGCGTTGTAGAGTTCAAATGCACGTAATTCACGATCGAACCAAGTCGCGTTTTTGATCTGCTCGTAAGTTTCCTGATCAGTTGCCAAAAGAATTTCTTCACCAAGTTTTTTTAAACTCAACCATGTTTTTTTATTTTTAGATTCTATTGGTAGATTCATTGAAAGATTCCGTGTCCCAACGTTGGGACTGTTTAACGGGATTGTTGGGACTCTTTCATGGAATTGTTGGAACTGTTCCGTTGTTGGAACTGTTCCATTGTTGGTACTGTTTAAATCATCATTTTCCGTGTCAAAGAGTACCGTTGTAGGCACTGTTTCACGGCCTTTAACTCCGATCAAAAGATATACTTTTACCTGCTTAGTTCTACCTTCACGTTTACCAGTATCGATAATAAATCCATCCTCAATTAGCTCATCAATAATTTTTAAAACGGTCTTACGATCCATTTCAGTGTCTTCTACCAAACGGGCAATACTTGGATAGCATTCATGAGTTTCACCAGCCCTATCAGCCAGCGAAAGAAGAACCAGTTTTTTAAGTGGTTTTAATGCCCCGCCCACCTTTTGTTTTTGACGGGTTTTCCAAGCCCACACAGTTGCATCTAAGCTCATAGATCCCCCTTTTCATTCATTTGAATGAAAGTGCTACCTAAATAGCGAATGCGCTTTGCTCGATATAAACTTGAGATTATTTGACCAGCATGACCAAGATAAAGACCATGTTTGCCGTGTTGATCTATCAGTGCTTGCATAAATTCTTCACGGGTTACCGCAGCATTTTTTTCGTCACGATTTTGGCGTGCTAGATTTTTCTTACGGATTTCAAGCAAACCAGATAAAGTCCTTAAAGCTGGTTCATGCCAAGATTGGATATTTTTTTGGCTTTGTTGTTCTGAAATAGTCATGAAACCTCCGCTAAAGCTTGCTCAGCATTCGTTAAACGACGTTTAGCGTTGAGTTCTGCGACTGTTGCGGTGCGGATTTCTTTTGACGAAACCAAAATCAAATGATTCTCTGATTTGATAGTCCACAACCTAGTCAATGTTTTATTTTTAACCTCAAACAAATCATTTGATTTGAAATTACGGCAGTCTTCAGTAAGCACAACCACATCACCAACTAAGAATTCTGGTGAGTTGCCTTCAGACGTTTGATTTGGTAAATTAGTTTGCATATTCATTGACCTCAAAATTAATGAATCCATAACCACTCCTGTTCGCGCAGGTAGTGGTTTTTTAATATCCGAGCTTTTCTTTTTGCCCACTGATTTCGTCATGAAATAAGTCATCTACGGTTTCAATACGATTCATCCAACTTTTGGACATGACTAAAAGTGCAGCAACTCTTTCTTTATCAATACTTTGATAATCCTTAGGTACAACCTTCAATCCAAGTAAACTCAATAGCTCGCAAAACATTTCAATTTCATTCAAGCCATTGTTTTTCTTGTCAGTTTTAAGCCGAGTAATAGTGCTTGGATCTACACCTAGTTGCTCAGCAATCTCTTTTTGATTGCCCATATCAAGACCATGCAATATGCGAGAAACGTCATTTCTGGCACTTGCAGATAGTTCAACTGATAATTTGCTCATGGTTATTCCTAAGCGGTTAATGTTCCAAGGTTTTTGTTTAAACCCATTTGAGGGCGTAGTTCTATCCAGATATCTTGATAACTATCTGGGAAAAGTTCTTTTCTGGTGGTCAACCCAAGATCTTCGGCAATTACTGCAAGTCTAATTTTTCTATCTAGGGGTATAGCTTTCCATCCACTTACGGATGAAGGAGCAATACCCAGAAGTCTTGCTACCGCTGTGACACCACCCAATACATCAATAAGTTGTGCGTCATTCATAACGTGCTCCTAATTTCTCACCAATTATTAGGTATTCCTTATATTAAATCAATAGGAATACCTAATTTTATTTATGTTAGGATTCCCTAATATTGTAAGGATAGTTTTATGAACACTCTTGCTGAACGTCTCAGATATGCTATGGAAGTCTTACCAAAAAAGAAGATTAAAGGTGTAGACCTTGCTAGAGCTGTGGGTGTAAAACCTCCTTCCGTAAGTGATTGGCTTTCAGGTAAATCAAAAAAAATGGAAGGTGAAAACCTTTTAAAAGCTGCTAAGTTCTTGAAAGTAAGTGCTGCTTGGCTAGCAACAGGTGTTGGTGAACCAACAGAAGAACTTAATAAAGATACTGCAATAGTTGAAAGTGACTCTCAATTTAAAATTATTGATATTGAAGCATTTAAAAAGAAATACAACATTTCTGAAAGTGATGAAGCAGTCCTTTTTTCAACTATTGTTGAGAAACCTTTTGTACCCTCTTCAAAACGATGGGTGCCTGTAAAAGCCTATTCAAAAATGGGAATGGACGGCTACTTCGTGGATATGGGATTTGAAGGAAATGGTGGAGATGGATATATCCCAACTCATACCGCTGGAGCAAAGGCCTATGCTGTAAAAGGTACTGGCGATTCTATGTTTCCTGCAATACGCAATGGTTGGTATGTAGTATGCGATCCAGATGCAGAACCTGTACCAATGGAATTTGTTCAAGTTTGTTTAAAAGACGGACGTTGCACGATTAAAGAATTTATAGGTATTCAAAACGATGTTCTAAGCCTTATCGCAGTTAATGGTGGAGAAAGACTCACATTTAATATGGATGAAGTTGAGAGCATTACAGCAATTACTGATATTGTTCCACCCAGTCAACATAGACAAGAACACCCTAAAGCTAATTGAATGAGTAAAATCAATACAAACTAGATATAAAATTTTTATTAATCGGCAATTGAAATTAGTTCACTTATAAGGTAACTTTCGCTCATGATAGACCCTTACTTTTTCAGATTGGAGCAAATAGGTTTTCCAAAAAACCTACATAGTATAGTCCTACCCGAAAATATAAAGGTTTATATGCTTTCTTCATCGTGTAAGAAAAACGATGTATTTCTTTATCGAGATAGAGCTGAATTTGCCCTAAGTAGTGCGCGTGATGATGCGGATGTGATTCGCCTATTCACTCAATTAGTTTCGAAGTTAGAACAATGTTTGATCATAAATGAAATTTTTGATTTCTATGATTCTAAAGAGTTACATCGTGCCCATACGACTAAAATAGATGGGAAAGATATATCGGTTTACCGAATTAGAAAGGCGAGTATCCGCTTATATTTAGTATGTATTGGTGATGTAATGATCCTTTTTAGATTAGCACCTAAAAGAAGGGATAAAATTGATGACTCAGAGAAAATGATTATTGATGAGCGAGTTAAAGCAATTTTTCAATACCCTATTGAATCACATGATTTTTTGGTGAGGTTATTATGAGCAAGGTATCATTAATTGGTGAAGAATATGATGTTGATATGTCCATTATTAAGATGGAACAGGTTGCATCTCACCTAATAGGCTTGCTTCGCCATAACAAAATTTCACGCTCAGAATTGGCCCAAAAACTTGGTTGGTCGAAAGGGCGTGTTACAAAAGTTTTATCTGGTGATGTAAATCTTACTATCAAAACAATTACAACAATTACTCAAAAACTTGGATATGATTTTGAGGTAGTTTTTCATAATAAAAATTATGAAAAACCTAAGCAGCCATGGCAAATTGATCGTGAAAAAGCTATTCCTACTCCCTTGTTAAAAAGTAGAAATATTGAAGCTTTGAATGTAGTTTTTCAAATCGAATCTGGCGAACAAGTTGTGGAGTCGGTATTAGCCGGTAAAGAAAAAGATCTATATCTAAGTATATCGCAACTAGATAAAAATCATCATCCAAGTTCTATTTCTGTTGCGCAGCAAATGACATTAGATAATAAATCTATCAATATCACTTATTTGAATCACAACATGAAGGTTGCATATCATGAGTAAAGATAAAATCAAAATCGTTGATGAAAAGAACGATTTATTAACTAGAATTAATCCTAATTTGCAACCTACCTATGCAGATCATGTTTTACAAGTAGCGATGGAAACCAATGGTTTAAAACTAGTTCTTGGCTACAGAGTGAATAATGAAGTAATACATAACGCAACTGTTGTTATGCCTATGAATGTAGTCTTTGGATTGCAAGATGCTCTAAATGGCTTTTTTTCAAATACTGAATTTCAAAAAGTAATTTTAGAGAGTTCTGAAAATTCAATAAAAACCTTAAAAGAAAGATTCGAGAAAAACTAATTCATGTTTATAGAAGCCCACCTTTTGGTGGGTTTTCTTTTATCTAAAAAAAATTAAAAAATTAGGAATATCTAATTTAATTAGGAATACCTATTGACTTAATAATTAGGTTTGCCTAATATTTATCTCACAGACAACAAAAAAGCACACCGACTCTCTGACCTTCCGATGTGCTTTGCATACTGCGAGATCAATTATGAATGCAAAAGCAATTCCACACAAGCATAAGGTAACTGGCATTACAGCAATTGCTGTACTAGTTGCTTTAGGTTCTTGTGAATACAAAACCGCTAATTCTAGCGTCCCTTCTAATTACAACTACGAAAGTGAACAAGTAGTCGCATCTGAATATCAGTTATTAGCAGCAACCAAAACGGGTGAAAACTCAGGTGAGGCAGTAATACGTATTGATGGATTTAAGCTAAAAGTTGGCTTTGATTTTCATGGTGTAAAAGATAGCTACGGTGTTGCCGGATCTGACTTTACAGCTGCTGAAATTACAAACCTAGCTATTGAGTCAGTAACAGATTTAAGCGGCAAACCCTTTAATGATTTTACTAATCGTGATGACCATCGAAATATAAATACTTTATTGGTTGGCTACATCGATCGTAACCATTGGATCGAGGAGGCTTAATCATGACTAATTTCAAAAAACACCCTGACGGCTACAAGTCATATTTAGGTCGTGATGAAAAAGGTCTCTACTCAGTTCGCATAGGCTGGCAAGTATTTGCTTCAAACGCTAATGGCGAAGTGCTGTACAAAATCAACAAGGATGGCGTTAAAACCCCTTTAAATGTTGAGAAGTTCAAAACTGAATATCCGAAAGTTTGGGATGTACTCACCCAAGAAATAGATTTTCAACGTAGAAAGCAGCTCGCTATAAAGCTACTTGAAACAAATATCTCTTCTCAGGACCGCAAAACGTATAAGCAACAACGCGGCTTTACTGGTAGTCGATAGGAGCAAAAATATTATGGCTATTGAAGTTTTTACACCCGAACAAACGTTATTGGTTCAAAGCGTAATTTGTTACCTATATACAGACCCTGGTCTTGGTAAAAGTTCCATCGCTCATACAGCTAACAAGCCTGTAATTTTTGACTTTGACAAAGGTCAGCATCGCGTAGCACCTGAGCTTCGCCGAGGCACCATTGTACGTATTGATTCATGGTTAGACCTTGAGAATTTAAAAGATAGTTTTTATGACAACTATCTAACAATTGTGGCTGATACCGTTGGGGCTATGTTAGACGCTATTAAGGATCAACTTTTAAAGAACCCCGACAATAGACAACGTGACCAAACCCTAACCCTTAAAGCTCAAGGTTTGGCTGGTAATAAGTTTATGACTATGGTCCGTAAATGGCAGGGCCTTGGTAAAGATGTTGTATTTATTGCCCATGCAGTTGAAGAGGAAGCGGGCAAAGAGAAGCTCAAAGTATATAGACCAGATCTCGCTGGCAAAAACCGAAATTTACTTTACCGCATGGCAGATGTAATGGGCTATTTACACTCTTCTACAGATGAGAATGGAGATACCAATCGTACGATTCTTTTCAATCCTACGCCTACTCATCATGCTAAAAACTCAGGTCGATTAGGAACGGTAATGACTACTTCGAGTGGAGCTGAAATTTGTACCGGCCAAGTACCTGTTCCAGAATTGAGTAGCTCACCTACTTTTTTAGCGGATCTACTTAAACAAGCAAAAGATCACATTAATACTTTAACTCCAATACAAGCCGCTGAGATTAAAGCCCAAGCCGATCTCAGCAACTTCAAACAGTCGTGTATTGAAGCTAATCATGCTGGTGATTTAAACCAGCTTACTGAATCTCTCGACAGAGAACATAAATATGCCCTACCTATGTGGCATGCAGTTCAGTTACGTGCACGCGAAATGAAATGCACATTTGACCAAGAGCAAAAAAAGTGGAAAAACCCACCTGAGTTTAAAGGCATTTCAAATGAACAGCGTGATGAATTACAGGGTTTCATTGGTGAGCGCGGTCTCGATGTGAAAACAGTTTGTGAGCATTTCGGTATTGATGCCCTAACTCAAATTGAAGCGGCAAAACTACAAGCGGTTAAACAAGAAATTGAAACATTGGCTAAAACAGGAATGACAGCATGAATAATTTACTAACAGCTTCTGAAGCATTCGCAGCTCTTCAAAAGGGTAAAACAATTCTTTGTCGTCCTGAGGGCGATATGTTGGACTTTGCTGACTTGGATCAGTTCCCTGCTTCTATTTTTGGGAAACAGGGTTATGAATATTGTATCAAAGTAGAGCTAATGAATATTGCAGGTATCGAATTTGCTAAACCTCTTACACTTGAAGATGTAAGACTTGATCAAGACATATACCTTGTAGAGCCAACCGGTAGTATTTATTGGTACAAATACAATGAGATTCCAGCACTTAAAACTGCAATTGCCAATGGATTTGCTCAAGCAGATGTAGAAAATGCTCGTCTCCAGTTAAAAGCATTTTGCGCTGCGGTTGGGCGTGATGTAGATACTAGCGAAGCTCGAACTGTTCCTATTGGTGATGCTGATAAGCAAAAAGCGCCTAAGAAAAAATCTTCTAAGTCTACAACTCAAAAACAGATTGTGGTAACTCAAGCTGAAGATCTTCCAGAAAATTTAGCTACTGCTTTAGATAGTGCAATTGTTATTACCGAACAATCCTATGTTTCGTCTTCAGAAGACTTTTTAGTTCAGCCTGCCACTGAGCCAGATGTAAAACCGGATTCAAATACTCAATTTGAAATTTTGCTCGATGCGATTCGTATTTGTAATTCAGAGAAAGAACTTGATTCAACTTGCGCAAATCTGGAAAAAGAAGGTTTTTCACCTGAACAAATCAAATCGATTAATGAGGCTAAACAAAACCGCCTAACTGAGCTGGACGCCCAAGAAATTGATGCAGCTATTCCAATTGAAATGCCTGCTAACTTTAAATCTTTAAAACAAAGTATTTGTGACGCAACCAAACCTGAAGCAGTAAATGCAGTAATGAACTACACAGGTAAGTGGACTGAAGAGCAACGAAATGTACTAGTGCTTGAGATGCATAAAAAACTTGCTGAGTTAGATCAAGGCAAGAAACAAGAAAATGAACCACCCTATTTATTAGAAAAAATCCAAGCAGCTCCAGACCTTGAAAGTTTAGATGCTTTAGTAATTGAAGTTTCAAAACGTGACGAATTCATTCAACCCAAATTAATGGGTGCAGTTAAGAAACGCCGTTTTGAACTTGAAACCTCTAAGACCGCAATACCTGAAAAGGCTGAACCTGAATATCTATTAGGAGTTGATGGATGAAAGAAGTGCTCTACGGAACAAATACTTTTTGGTTTTTAGCTTTTTTAATAGCAGTGTTTTGGTGAGGTAATCTAAATGAAATGTATTAATAAACAAGCTGAGATTGATAAATTCAATGCCGCCAATGATGATGAAGAATTTTCACCAGAATCACTTGCGGCAATACTTGATGTTTCAACCTCATGGTTGCAGAAAAAGCGCTGTGAAGGTGGCGGCATTCCTTTTGCTAAAGTTCACTATCGAAAAATTATTTATAAAAAAGCTGATGTTTTAGCTTATATTGAACGGCAGCGCATCCAATCAACATCACAAATGGCGGTTTAACCGCCTTTTTTTGTAAAAATTTAATAGGCAAACAATAGGCTAAAAACCATTAAAAATAGGCAAATTTGAATAAATAGGCAGATAGTAGGCAAATAACGTATACTGTCGTATCATGACATGAGCTTTAATATTGTTTCAGGTATTTTGATTAAAATACAAATACTTGAAAATAATTTTCATGTGCTTATATATGTTCTAATATCGTTTCGTAGTGCTATAAAATCACTTTTACCCGAGAACTCATCGGGTTCAGGGTAACGACACATGCAGCGGCATCTTCGGAGCATTTAGTTTTAACTTTAAGAAAAATTCAAAATATTTATTTTAATTTAGCTTTGCATACAGACCTTTTAGTCTAAAATTTTCTTTTTTAAACATTAAATTGCAGCTTAGCTAATTAATCTACTCCGCGTTCTCTAATATTATTTTTTATTTCTACTCAGACACTCTTCATACCAGCCTGTTTGAAAGTCTTCTATTGCCTTTCTTTTAAAGAAACTGGTTCTAAATACTTTGGCAGAGTAAGCCGAGTTAATTAAATCTTGGTAAAGTTGTTTGGCTTTTGGGTCTTCAAGACCATTCGCTATCTGTTGCAAGTCTTGAGATGGAACTTTTTGTTGACGTGCTTCCATGACAGTATGAGCCACTTTTTTTACCACATTACAAATATCAGGATCACTTACATTGTCGTCGGCATGACATCCTAAAGCAAAAAAACTAAGAAAAAATAATTTATACTTCATGATCCTACCTTATTTTTATAGTTTGAAATTTATAACAAAATTTAATTATAAAAAAAAGAAATAGAAGATTTCTTACTATTTCTTTTTAAAAGATTACGCTGGATTAATCACGTAAAAATAAATAATAAGCCCAGCTAAAACAGTTGAAGCAATCGTTAAGTATGTACCGACGGTATTAAAACTCTGTAAGAATTTCAAGATTTCCATATCTAGAACCCCCTAAATTAGCAACTATAAAGACAAAATGAAATTTACCACAACTTAATAATGCCAATCAATTCACACTTATCTGATTTTTTGAGATTTAACACATCAATTAATTATTGGTTACACCTAATTGCAAAGGCATCTTTGTAGTAATCAGTTGCACTCTTCAAATCTGACAATAATTTTTCTTCGGTATAAGGTTTAGGTGAAATTCTAATTAATGCAGGCATATATTGGGTCTTATAAACCTCAGGATAGTCATGGCACAAGATTTTGACTTTAACTTCTTGTGGCGTATTCGGATTATCCAGTTGATCTAAAAACTCTCCAATTTTACGGTCAGACTCTTCGAATTGAGCTTTATAGTCCACTTCAGCAGCTTCAGGTTCTGTTTGTTTTGTACACCCGCTTAGCATCAATACGGCGCTTATTGTAGTGGTTAAAATTTTTAACTTCATAGGCTTAACAATTTCACATTCATCCTTTTAAATATTCTTATCTGATTAAATGTAAATAAATACTGGTAATACGTAAAGAAATAGAATTTTTTATCGCTAAAGAAAATACCTCTCATCAAGTAAATTTTAAGTTATTTCTTAATTAGTCCTCTATTTCCATAAATCTTAAGAAAAATAGGTATAATTTTGCTCGACTGATCTCAAATCTTTGTTAGATTTACACATGAATGAACTTAGTTTTATTAGAAAAAATTTAAGATCTAAAAGACGCTCTTTGTCCTCATTGGAGCAAAAAAAAGCTCAGCTTAATGTTCTGCATCATTTAAACAGTCTTGCTATTTTTCATTCATCAAAAAAAATTGGTTTATATCTGCATGCCTTCGGAGAAGTTCATACAGATCTGATCATAAAATTATGTTTTAAAAAAAATAAACAAGTTTATTTACCTATGATTTGTTCTATGAATCAACGTTTAGTTTGGGTAAAAATATCTAGAAACCAATATTTAAATCGACGTTTTTCTCATCATCCATTGGGTATGAAAGAACCCATGGCAACAAGAGGAAAACATGTATCAAAACTTGATTTACTGTTAATGCCACTTTTAGCTTGTGATCACTACGGTACGCGTATTGGTATGGGAGGCGGCTATTATGACCGTACATTGGCTAGTGCAAAACATAAACCTTATCGTTTGGGAATGGCTCATCAATTTCAATTTATTGAACATACTTTAAAACGTCAAAGTTGGGATCAACCTTTAGATGCTTTACTCACCCCTCAACATATTTATTATTTTAAAAGATAATATTTATATGAAAATTAAAATTAGTCTTAAGTTTTTAATGCCCCTAAAATCATAAAAGTAACCACCCTAAGGATGGTTACTTCTACGTGACAGACCGATTTACCAATTTATAGTAACACGGCTATTTAATGTTCAACATTAAATAAGTTTTGCATTATTGTTAATTATACAATGCCGATAAATGACATAAGAAAATGGTTATTTTTCATCCAAACGTCTTTTCTACTATATGAATATTTCATAATTATTAAGCTAAATTACCTATCCTTTCTACAAAATTATATTCTTCTTAAGAATTAATCCATTGATTCATAATATTTTAATAAAAAAGTTGACTAAATTAGTCATTTTTTCCACATTTTCTATAGAGAGGCCCTTGTAATTTTTGAAATACACATCACTATAAAAAACATGGCAACCTCGTTGTCACTCATTAGGAGTGCCCATGTCTGAACTTATTATGAATGAAAAAACTGACTTAGAGCCTCAGGTTCCAAGTGTATTACCACTTTTAGCGTTACGTGATGTAGTGGTCTATCCACACATGCAAATTGCGTTATTCGTGGGTCGTGAAAAATCGATCAATGCAGTTGATGTGGCTCGTAACAGTGACAATTTAGTATTTGTAGTTGCGCAAAAAGATTCGCTTACAGAAGATATTGATCACGATAACCTTTATCAGTACGGAACTGTCGCTAAGATTGTTCAGGTTGTAAATCATGAGAATGATGAAAACTGTATCAAAGTACTGATTGAAGGGTTACAGCGCTCTAAGCTTGAAAAAATTATCGATGAAGATAGCCATTTGACTGCTGAGCATAGCTTAAGTCCAATGACAATTAACGTAGATAAAGCTACTCAAGAAACTCGTTTACAAGAGTTGCGTAATTTATTTGCTCAATATGCTGAAGCAAAATTACGTAATGCACGTGAACTCGTTGCAGCTGCTAATAAAATTGAAGACTTGCTACAGCTTATGTTCTTCGTGGCTACACGTGTACCTCTAAATATTGAAATTAAACAGAAGTTTTTAGAGCACGATGAATTTGAAGCACATTTGCAAGAGCTTATGAGCTACTTGGTTAATCAATCTGCCGAACAGCAAATTGAACAAACTTTGCATGACAGCGTAAAACGCCAAATGGAAAAAAACCAACGTGAATACTTTCTAAATGAAAAAATGAAAGTCATTCAACGTGAACTTTCTGACATGAATGGTGGCGCTGAAGATGACGTTGCTGAAATAGAAAAACGTCTAACTGAAGCTGATTTACCTGAACACGTACGTAAAAAAGCTGAAGCTGAGTTCCGTAAGCTTAAAGCAATGCAACCTGCATCTAGTGAAGCGGCTGTTGTACGTAACTATCTAGAAGTAATTTTAGATACGCCGTGGAATAAAGCGAGCAAAGTCAGCATTAACCTTGCGAAAGCTCAAGAGATTCTTGATACTGATCACTACGGCTTAGATGACGTTAAAGATCGTATTGTTGAATACTTAGCTGTTCAGTCTCGTGTTAAAAAACTCAAAGGTCCTATCCTATGTTTAGTAGGCCCTCCTGGTGTAGGTAAAACTTCGCTTGGTGAATCAGTTGCGAAAGCAACAGGTCGTGAGTTTGTTCGTATGGCACTCGGTGGCGTACGTGACGAAGCTGAAATTCGTGGTCACCGTCGTACTTATATTGGTGCGATGCCAGGTAAAATCGTGCAGTCTTTAACAAAAGTTGGCGTGAAGAACCCACTGTTCTTACTCGACGAAATTGATAAGATGGCACAAGACTACCGTGGTGATCCTGCTTCTGCATTGCTTGAAGTATTAGATCCATCACAAAACAGTAAGTTCAACGATCACTATTTAGATCTTGATCTTGACCTATCTGAAGTGATGTTCATCTGTACTGCAAACAGCATGAATATTCCTGAGGCATTGCTTGACCGTATGGAAGTTATTCGTCTACCGGGTTATACCGAAGATGAAAAAGTTAACATTGCTGAACGTTACCTTGTTCCAAAAGCGATTAAGAACAATGGTCTGCGTGCAAAAGAGTTAACAATTCATGAAGAAGCGATTCGTGACATTGTTCAGCGCTATACACGTGAAGCGGGTGTACGTAGTTTAGAACGTGAAGTGTCTAAAATTGCGCGTAAAGTGGTAAAAGAAGCAGTAAGTAAAAAGTCTAAAAACTTACAACTTGATGTGACTTCTGCCAATCTTCCAGAATACTTAGGTCCACACAAGTTTGACTTTGGTATTGCAGAAGATGAAGCGCAAGTAGGCCGCGTAAATGGTCTAGCTTGGACATCTGTAGGTGGTGAGTTACTTACCATTGAAGTTGCAGCTGTCAAAGGTAAAGGTAAATTCATTACAACCGGTTCACTCGGTGATGTAATGAAAGAGTCTATTACCACAGCAATGACTTTAGTACGCACACGTGCCGATGAGCTAGGTATTGAAGCTTCTCGTTTTGAAGAAACTGATGTACATGTTCACTTACCAGAAGGCGCAACACCAAAAGATGGGCCATCTGCTGGTTTAGCATTAACAACTGCGCTTGTATCAGCATTTACAGGTATTGCGATTCGTCCCGATATTGCAATGACTGGTGAAACAAGCTTAGGTGGTCGTGCAATGCGTATCGGTGGCTTAAAAGAAAAACTTCTTGCAGCACACCGTGGTGGTATTAAACTTGTATTTATTCCACAAGATAACGTTCGTGATTTGGCAGAAATTCCAGCCAATGTTAAAGAAGGTTTAGAAATCAAAGCTGTGAAAAGTATTGATGACATCTTGCCTTTAGCATTAGTTTCGATGCCAAAGCCTTTACCTAAAACACCGATTGTAAAACCGGTGGAAGGTTCAAAAGCAGCACGTCACTAATTAAAATGCGAAAAAAGAGAGCTTCGGCTCTCTTTTTTTTGTTACACAATTTGATTGAAAAATATCCAACCATCCTCATAATAGGTATTAAGAGTATTTAATTAAATTAAGTATTCTTCGTTATCTATTATTTTATAGATAACCTTGTTTTATTCTCTATGATCATCTGAACTCCAGACAGATGATCATTTGATCGCAGTCCAACACCGTTTTTTGGACTGCGTTTTTTATGCCTATTTTACTACCGCGAATTCATCTCTTCCTCAGGTATAATGCGCCAGCTGTTTTAAATGAATAGATAATATGAAAATTCGTATTCTGACCATTGGTCAAAAAATGCCTGCTTGGGTTCTCACTGGTTTTGAAGATTACTTCAAACGTATTCAACCCTTTGTGCAAACTCAAGTCATTGAACTTCCTATGGCAAAACGTGGTAAGAATGATTCAGAAGCGGATATTTTAAAATATTGTCAAATTGAAGGTGAAAGTATTTTAAATGCTTTAAAACCGAATGAAACTTTAATTGCTCTAGAGGTCGGTGGCCGAGAACTCAGCACAGAGAAACTGGCTGACACCATGAAACAGTGGATGCTTGAAGGCAATGATGTAGCACTTGCTATTGGTGGACCAGATGGTTTATCAGATCAAGTACGTAAAACTGCCGCATGGCATTGGTCACTCTCAAAACTCACAATGCCCCATCCTTTAGTACGTGTTTTATTAATTGAGCAACTATATCGGGCAATGACTATTAATCATAATCATCCCTATCACCGTGCATAAAAACAACAACCGTTTCATTTTAGGAACAATCCGTTGAAATCAGGATACTTTTAACATGTCCTGATTTTGGCATAATAACTATTATTCTGCTTTTTAACTCAGGTGTAATGCAATGGAACTACAAACCCTTCCCGGACTGTTTATTTCACATGGTTCACCCATGCTTGCACTTGATCCAGAACAAGTAGGCCCTGCTCTACACCGCTTAGGTGCTAATCTTCCAGCACCTAAGGCAATCATTGTGATGTCTGCGCATTGGGAAAGTAAAGCACTTGAAGTGAGTATTTCGACTCGCCCTGAAACATGGCATGACTTCCGCGGCTTTCCTAAAGAGTTATATGAAATTCGCTACAGCGCGCCTGGGCAACCAGAACTTGCTGAAGAAATCTTAAAATTACTGGCAGATGCTCATTTAGTTGCACATGCGAATAGTACGCGCCCTCGTGACCATGGTGTATGGATGCCTCTATTGCACATGTATCCTGATGCTGACATTCCTGTCGTCGAGATTTCTTTGCCAACTAATTTAAGCGCACAAGAAATTTATCGTGTAGGACAAACGCTCGCGCCTTTACGTGATAAGCAGATTTTACTCATTGGTTCAGGCAGTATTACTCATAATCTTGCAGAGCTATCTTGGCAAGGAGACAACTCTAAAGTTCCAGAATGGGCCTCAACTTTTAGAAATGCTGTTGTGAATAAACTTACCCACCAAGATTATGATGGCGTACTGGACTGGCAATCGTTGCCGTATGTAAAACGCAATCATCCTACCCTAGAACATTTTGCCCCGTTGTTTTTTGCTATGGGCACAGGTAATCGTTTTACGATTGTTCACAGCAGCTTCACAATGGGCTCACTAGGCATGGACATCTATCGTTTTGATTAATTATTAGCAAATACCCCGTTTCGCGGGGTATATCATTATTTTTGTTGAAAATTAGAATAACTTACAAACTTATACATTTTAAAAACCGAAACAATCAAATGTTTACATTTTCTTTTTTTAAGAATGTTTTAAGCTTATTGCTGTTGTTTTTTTACTTGAAGTTTTTAAATGAAAATTAAATATTTAATTCTTGCGTTATTACCTTTTTCTTTGATGGCGTGTCAAACAGTTACTAATACTCCTGCTCCAATTGTATCTGAGCAACAACAAAACCTTGCAGCCACTTTAGGTGAATATGCTTGGACTTATCAAAATGTAAAAGCTTCTAAACCACTTATCCTTAACTTTAATGCAGATGGCAAATTAGCAATCAATACAGGTTGTAATGGCCAAGGCGGTACTTGGAAAGTTGAAGGTAACCAACTTGTTACATCTAACCTTGTTTCAACAATGATGGCTTGCCAAGATGATTTAATGAAACAAGAACAATTGTCGAATAGCATCTTTAGTGACGCAAAATTACCAATCGAAATTAGTAACAATAATGGTCAGGTGATTTTAAGCGTGACAGACAAAACTGGTCAAAAGCATATTTTCCAAGGTCAAAAAGCAGTGAATACTCAAGCTTTAACAGACTACTCTTGGTCTTATCAACCTGAAAATACAAAAAAACCTATCGTTCTTAACTTCACCAACGACCGTTTATCAATCGCAACAGGCTGTAACCGCCAAGGAACAACTTGGAAAGTTGAAAACAACACCATCGTAACTGCTGATGTAATGTCAACAATGATGGCGTGTGAACCTGCTTTAATGAAACAGGAACAATTTTCTAGCAGCCTTTTCCAAAAACGTGCGATTCCATTTGAACTCAATACCACAAACGTTGATCAACCAACACTAACGGTATCTGATGCTCAAGGTCAAAAATATACCTTTACTGGTAAAATGACACCTGAAGCAAAATATCAATCTGAAGGAAAAACTGTTTTCCTAGAAGTTGCTCCACAAACTAAATCATGTACTGGTGTCGCACCACAAACTTGTATGCAAGTTCGTGAAATTAAATATGATGACAAAGGCGTTAAAACTTACGCTGACAAAAACTGGTCATTATATTATGGCCAAATTGAAGGTTTTGAACACAATCCAGACCAACGCGTAATTTTACGTGTGAAACGTTTTGAAGTTAAAAATCCAGCAGCAGACCAATCTAGTCAAGCTGATGTATTAGATATGGTTGTTGAGCAAGAATTAGTTAAAAAACCTAAAAAATAAGTTTTTAAACTAAAAAAATCCGATGCTTTTGCATCGGATTTTTTATTTCTATTTTTAGAAAATACCTTGAGCAAGCATTGCATCAGCCACTTTTACAAAACCTGCAATATTGGCACCATCAACATAGTTCACAGTACCATCTTCTTTAGTACCGTATCTTACACAATTGGCATGAATGTCTTTCATAATTGCATGTAGACGCTCATCGACTTCAGCATGTGTCCAGCTTAAACGAATTGCATTTTGAGACATTTCTAAACCAGATGTTGCTACCCCACCCGCATTAGATGCTTTTCCTGGCGCATACAAAATTTTAGCTTCGATGAAGTGTTCAACTGCTTCAAGTGTAGATGGCATATTAGCGCCTTCAGCCACACAAATTACGCCATTTGCAATAAGCGTTTTAGCATCTTCACCTGTTAATTCATTTTGCGTAGCACATGGTAAAGCAATATCGACAGGAATATGCCACGGCGTTTTTCCTTCAAAATATTCAAAACCATGTTTAGAAGCAAACTCAGAAATTCGACCACGTTTAACGTTTTTCAGCTCCATGACTTCAACAAGCAGCTCATCTGTAAAACCGTTTTTTACATAAACCGTGCCGTTAGAGTCAGATAAAGTAACAACTTTCGCCCCTAAGAACATGGCCTTCTCTGCTGCATATTGTGCAACGTTACCAGAGCCAGAAACAGATACTGTTTTACCAGCAAAAGATTGTCCACGTGCTTTGAGCATTTCCTCTGCAAAATAAACCGTACCATAGCCAGTTGCTTCAGGACGCATTAAGCTACCACCAAATGAAATTCCCTTACCGGTAAAGACACAAGCGGTGTCATTACTCAGCTTTTTCATCATGCCTGCCATATAACCGACTTCACGCGCACCCACACCAATATCTCCCGCAGGAATATCAGTATTTGGTCCTAAATGGCGATAAAGCTCAATGATTAATGCCTGACAGAATCGCATAATTTCAGCATCAGATTTGCCTTTAGGATCGAAATCTGAACCACCTTTTCCCCCACCCATTGGTAAGGTGGTAAGGGAGTTTTTAAAAGTCTGCTCAAAACCTAAAAATTTTAAAATTGATAGATTGACCGATGGATGGAAACGCATTCCACCCTTGAATGGACCAATTGCTGAATTGTATTGAACACGGAAAGCTCGGTTAACTTGAGTCTGACCTTGATCATCCATCCATGAAACACGAAATTGAATCACACGCTCAGGTTCAACTAAGCGTTCTAACAAACCCTGCTCTGCATATTCCGGATTTTTTTCAATAAATGGCCACAAACTCGTCATTACTTCTTCGACAGCTTGTAAGAACTCAGGTTGATGCGGATCACGCGCTTGCACGTAATTCAGGAATTCATTCAGGTTGTTATATTTCAATGCACGGTCCTCAGCATAGTAATGAATTAAATTGGTGCAATACATTATTAAATGCATCATTTAGCAGCAAAATATTAAATCCCTTTCCATCAATTTTAACAATAGTTATTTTAAATTATTTTATTACCCTTAATTATCAAAAACTTATTTTTAGAAAAACGACGCAAAGATCAGAAATAGTCATTTAACTTTTCACTTTTATTGATCTATTATTGTGCAGAATTAGCGACATTTTAGGTCAATTAAAAACCCGATAAATTCGTTAAAATCCATTGACCTTACTTAGGTTTTTCTTCATTATCGCATCGTTTTAACCAAGCTATTTGCCCACTATGAATTCATCTATTTCTCTCATACGCGAGATTGATGCGTTATTACCACAAACACAATGTGGTCTATGTGGACATCGTGATGGATGTCTACCCTACGCAAAGTCGATTGCTGAAGGTGAAGAAGCAAATAAATGTGTTCCAGGTGGACAACCTGTTGCTGATGCACTCGCAAATCTATTAAATCGCTCTCCATTAACTGCTGAAAGAAGCGTATGGCCTGTACAAACAGATGGTCGTCCACAGCGAATGAAAGCAATTATTCGTGAAGATGAATGCATTGGCTGCACCAAATGTATTAGTGCTTGCCCTGTAGATGCTATTATTGGCAGTGGTAAGCTCATGCACACCATCTTGACTGACTTATGTACAGGTTGTGAGTTATGCATTTCACCATGTCCCGTAGATTGCATTGATTTGGTTGAAGACACGCAAGCTTTACCAAATGAACAACAACGTACTGCAGAGCAAAATGATTTAAGACAACGTTATTACGCTCATATTCAGCGTGAAGAAAAGCGTCGCAGTCACCGTAAAGGGCCTGTGGTACGTGCTGAAATAGATACTCAACTGTTTGCGCAGTTTTCTCAGGCACTTGATGAATTACCTTCAATTGAACTCATTGAGAAATCTAAAGAGACTGTGCCAACTGATGCTAAAACTACAATTGAGTTAGCTAAAATTCGTACACAAATTAAGAAACTGGAAAAACAGTTAAGTGTACGTGAAGATGCTAAAAAACGTCTTCAACTCGAAGAACTACAACAGCAACTCATGCAACTACAGGAGGTCTGAATGGCCGTCAAGAATATGACGAAAAAGCAGATTCAAATTTTCTTTGAACGTCTTCGCGAACAACGACCTTCACCTCAAACCGAATTAAAATATTCCTCTCCATTTGAGCTACTTATTGCAGTTATGTTGTCAGCTCAAGCTACCGACGTGAGTGTGAATAAAGCAACAGATAAGCTCTACCCTGTGGCGAATACCGCCGAAAAAATCTATAACTTAGGCGTAGATGGATTAAAGGAATATATTAAAACAATTGGCCTTTACAACGCTAAAGCCGAAAATGTCATTAAAACCTGTAAGATTTTAATGGAACAATTTAACGGCGAAGTTCCAAGCAACAGAAAAGACTTGGAAGCTTTACCTGGTGTCGGGCGTAAAACCGCAAATGTTGTTTTAAATACAGCTTTTGGACAACCGACTATGGCTGTTGATACCCATATTTTCCGAGTGGGAAATCGAACTGGTTTAGCCGTAGGTAAAAATGTACTTGAAGTTGAGCATCGCTTAATTAAGGTCATTCCTAAAGAATTTATTTTGGATTCCCATCACTGGCTTATATTGCACGGTCGTTATTGTTGTATTGCCCGTAAACCTAAATGCGCTGAATGTGTAGTTGCAGATGTTTGCAACTGGCCTGATCGCTTTGAATTTGGTGCACAAAAGCAAATTACTATTAAAAATATTGAAGCTTAAAAATATGGTTGGGTATAGGTAATATACCCAGTCAATCTTACTTTAGACGTTTTTTCTCATTACGCTCTTCTTTTGCTTGTTTTTGTACCTGCCTAAGCATTTTATAGCTCTGATAACTTAAAAATATGACGAGTGCCAGACTTAGCAATACCACCAAAATCAATATGATTTTCATATTGTTCTCCTGCACTAAATGAAAGAAAAGAGCCCTCACAAAGAGGGCTCATTATCACAAACAATATTAAATTATTTGTCTAAGATGTTGAACAAATCTTTTTGTACATCTTCAATTGTACGCAAGCCATCAAGCTTGTCATAAGTCGGTGCATTCTCACCAGATGCGGCACGGCTTTGATAGAATCCAACCAATTGCTCAGTTTCTGTATGATAAGAAGCTAAACGTTTACGGATTGTTTCTTCTTGGTCATCTGGACGTTGAACAAGATCTTCACCAGTTTCATCATCTTTACCTTCCACTTTAGGTGGATTGTAAACTGTATGATAAACACGGCCAGAAGCTGGATGCTGACGACGACCAGAAAGACGTTGTACGATTTCTTCGTCAGGAACATCAATTTCAATCACGTGATCAATGCTAATCCCTTCTTTTTCCAAAGCTTCAGCTTGTGGAATAGTACGTGGGAAACCATCGAAAATACAGCCATTTACACAGTCAGGCTGAGCAATACGTTCTTTTACTAAACCGATAATAAGTTCATCTGAAACCAAACCACCAGATTCCATTACACTTTTAGCTTTTAGACCTAATTCAGTACCTTCACGAATTGCAGCACGGAGCATATCACCGGTTGAAATTTGTGGGACATTGTAGCGCTTACAGATCAACTGAGCCTGAGTCCCTTTGCCTGCCCCAGGTGGTCCGAGTAAAATAATGCGCATAAAAAACATCCTCATTTAAAACAATGAATATGAAGTCCGGCAGAAAAAGTCTCGTTAATCTTCAATAGATCCTGCCCGACGTCGAATTATAAGAAAGCCACAAACAAATGTATTGTACCAGCAATAAATCCGGTTACCCCACCTAGTACAATAAGAATCCACTCATCCTCCTGAAATGCAGGACGCAATAAATTCTGAAACTCTTTTGGTGTCAGTTCGCGAATACGCTCTTTAAACATTTGAAAAATCTTCTGTGCCCGGCTTGCGTTCAGCGCTGGGTCACATACGGGTCCCATCGTAATTTCAATTGAACGATCAATCAAGTCCGTCTTTAATCTTGCGTACTCTCTTGGCCCTAAAGAAAGCTGTAAAGATGTACGAACTAACGGTGTTTCCATAATTTCGTTAATATGACGCTTCACAATGCGGCGGGTCTTATCTTTACGCGGCCCATACATCATTTCGGTCATAATCGATTTTAACGTAATTAAATCTTCTGTTACTACGCTTGAAAACACGTCAGAGACTTCCTCTTGACGCTTCATGAAAGCACCTTGGAAATTATAAGTCCCAATTCGAAGAACGGGTACAATCCAAGGGAACTTACGATCTTTTGTTAATCTAAAAATCTGTGGGTAACGAATATAATGTGGTTCAATCGGATTAAATACCATCCAGATCGCAATCCAGTTCGTTAAAAAGCCCCAAATTGAAGCCCAAAACGGTACAGTCCAGTGCCAAGGTACGACAAACCAAACAATCATTTGGAAAATACCAAAGAACATTCCAATTAAAGCACTAATATGCCAAATAAAGTTGATTTCTTTTTGCCCCACTTTTAAGAACATACGTACCATTAAACGGCGGTCACCTTCCATTTGGCTAACCACCATTTCACGCATATTAACCAGTGACTCGACGTTCATGGTCAGCTCAGTCACTAATTCTCTTAATACACCTGGTAATTGTTTATGCGCCTGAGCATAAATACGACGTTTAATTGAATAAGGTAAATTTTCCCAAAGTACGGCATTACGATCGATCATGACTTCATCAATCAGATGTTCAAGTTCAAATCCAACCTGCTCACCAATAATACGTGCCATATCTTCAGGATCCATTGCCTCTAAAAATTCACGCAATGAACCTAACTTAGATAATGTATTGTCGGTAATAATACCCGAGATACGTCCAGCTTTACGTGGCACAATACCTTGCCAACCTACGGGTAATGGACCTAAATGGAATCCCCAAAATTTAATTGGGTAAAACACCATTTTTAAAGCCATCCACACGTGTGCCCATGTAACAAAGGCAGTGACTGGAATGATACTCAAAACGGCCCAAAAATCAGGTCTGTGTAAAAAGGTCTGCCACAATCCGCTGACGTACTCTAACATGTAAGACTCTCGTATTTATTTGTGCTCTGCTTATGGCGAGTTAAAGATAAACTGCTTTGTTTTATAAACCAAAACTTAGAGAATAAGAAAATTGAATTTGTGGTTTAGTATCCGCAGCAACTGCCCCATTCTGGTCAGTTAGTTTTTCCGCCGCGCCAATACCCACGCTAAAAGTACTAATTCTTTCTGAATTCAACAATACATAGGCCAAATCGACACCAGCGCCTAAACGGGATTTATAATCACCATCGACCTCTTTACTATCGAGATGCCCAGCATAAAAACCAATATAGTAACCATTTTTATCTGTGCCGGTAAGATAGTAAGGATATCGAAACCCGACTTGGCCACCAGCAGTTTTGTCACCATTCAAAAATGCGCCAACTTTGGCATAGGCAATACCATAAGGGTTTACCCATTCGCCGTTTAAATGTAATAGTTTTTGTGTAAAACCAGCACCCACATTCCACGTAGATGCAGTATGTCCTGCTAATTTTGCTTCTGGAAGGAACGAATAGTCTTGAGCATGAGCCCAACTACTTACCGTCAGAACTGCAAGTAAGGGATAAATTTTTCTCATTATTTTCTCCATTTTCCCTAATCGTATGGTGAGAACAACCCTATTCTATTGAATGAGAGACTTTAACAGAATTATTTTGCTTCTTATATACAAGTATCTACAATTTTGTTGTCTACAAAGTCAAAACGTATCTTATCGAAATGCACGGAAACTTTGAAAATTATGCAATATTTTAAGCGCTCTTGCGTTAGAATAAGCAGCTATTTTTCTACCCTATGTCACTAAGTCGATCCTTATGAAGCAGCACTTTCCTTTAAAAGATATCCAGCAAGAAAAGCGCATTTATCGAGGACGAATCTTTTTTGCCGTAGGTCTTGTTATCGTTTGCTTATTAGTGCTGATTAGCCGATACGCTTATCTGCAAATTTTTCACTATGACGAATTTTCTACAGCATCTGATAAAAACCGAATTCGCTTGCAACCACTTCCACCTGCTCGTGGTTATATCTATGATCGAAATGGCGTATTATTAGCAGATAATTATCCTGTTTTTACAGCAACTTTAAGTAAAACAGATGTAGAAGATGTGGATGGTGTTGTTGAGCAGCTACAACCTATTTTAGATCTAACACAAGAAGATATTGACCGTTTCAAAAGTCGTATAAAAACTGCTCGAAAAACTGAACGTGTCGCAATCAAACTTAATCTAACTGAAGCCAATATTGCCAAGTTCAGTGAAGCTAAATATAAATTTCCCGGCGTAAGAATC
The DNA here is from genome assembly GCF_056314305.1 of Acinetobacter sp. DMC2. Classification (NCBI taxonomy): domain Bacteria; kingdom Pseudomonadati; phylum Pseudomonadota; class Gammaproteobacteria; order Moraxellales; family Moraxellaceae; genus Acinetobacter; species Acinetobacter sp. DMC2. The sequence goes on from NZ_JBQUYP010000002.1 coordinate 199,081, forward strand.
GAAACACAAATGACTCGTTACTATCCACACGGTGAGTTATTTGCTCATGTGATTGGTTATGTAGGGCGTATTAACGATAAAGAATTAAAAAGTATTGATAAAGATTTATATGCTGGGACCAATTTAATTGGAAAGATTGGCGTTGAGAAAAGCTATGAAGATTTGCTGCACGGAACACCAGGTTATGAATCTGTTGAAGCAGATGCTCACAGTAACATATTGCGCCATTTAGGTCGTAAAGATCCTACTCGTGGCAATGACCTCTATTTATCTTTAGATTATGGTTTACAGGTTGTTGCATCTCAACAGCTCGCAGGCCGTCGTGGTGCCATTGTTGCTATCGACCCTCGTACGGGTGAAATTCTGGCTTTAGTATCTAGCCCCAGCTTCAACCCTAATTTATTTGTGACGGGTATTAACCATAAAGATTATAGTTCTTTACGGGATAATTTAGATCAACCGCTTTATAACCGTGCGGTACAAGGTGCATACCCTCCAGGTTCTACCATTAAACCAATGGAAGCGATGGGTGGTTTACACTACGGCATTGTAAACTGGTCAACAGCAATTTCTGACCCAGGCTATTTCCACTTACCTGGTGATTCACATAAGTTCCGCGACTGGAAAAAAACCGGTCATGGTATCGTAAACATGCATAAAGCCATCATTATGTCATGTGACACCTATTTTTATATTCTTGCCCATCAAATGGGTATTGATCAAATGAACCAATGGATGCGTCAATTTGGGTTCGGTCAAAAAACAGGTGTCGACCTACCAAGCGAAAGTGAAGGTCTTTACCCAAATCCTGAATGGAAAATGCGTACTCGCAAAGCCAAGTGGATGAAAGGTGAAACAATTTCTGTGAGTATTGGTCAAGGTGCATTTACAGCTACACCTTTACAACTTGCTATGGCAACTGCAATTACAGCCAATCATGGTTCTCATGTCACCCCTCATGTTTTACGTGCAACTCATGGTGCAAAACCATTTACTGTACGTAATGCACCTGATGGCAAAATCAACTTCAACGGAACAGATGAAGACTGGATTCAAATGCGCGATGCCATGATTGATGTAATTCAATCAGGTACTGGTCGAGGCATTCGTACACCTCTCTATCAAATTGCAGGAAAGACAGGAACTGCGCAGGTTAAAAGTATTGCACAGGGTAAACGCTACAATGAAGCAGCCCTGAGCGAACGCCAACTTGACCATGGTTTATTCGTTGGATTCGCACCTGCTGATAAGCCAGAAATTGCAATTGCCGTAATTTGGGAAAATGGTCGTCATGGTGGTTCTGCTGCTCAACTTGCAAGACCTATTTTTGATTACTGGTTATTAACTCGTAAGAAAAACCCAATTCGACCAGCAAACCATCAAGTCAATGGTGGACTAATGACCGCTGGAATTAAGCCAGGTGAGTTATCAAGCGGCGGCGAAGTTGCGAGCTCTACTCCAGCATCCGCTACTTCAACTGCACCCGCAGCCTCAACACCACAGGTTACACCAGCTCGCCCTGCAACCAATGAGGTCGATGAATAATGAAGAATCAATTACGCATTATTGGTGGCGAATGGAAAAGACGAGTACTTCCCTTCGCTAGCATTGAGGGCTTACGCCCAACGCCAGACAGAGTGCGTGAAACTCTATTTAACTGGCTCATGTGGGATATTCAAAATGCGCATGTCCTCGATGTTTGCACAGGCTCTGGCGCATTAGGTTTTGAAGCGTTGTCACGTGGTGCTGCGTCAGTTTATATGATTGAACCAGACAAAACTCAGGCACGTTTCTTAAAAGATAATGTTAAGCTATTAAAAGCCAAAAACTGTCATTTAATCAATGCGACTGCTCAGCAAGCTTTACCCCGTTTAAAAGAACAGTTTGATGTTGTGTTTTTAGATCCACCTTATAGTCTAGACTTATGGCAAGAACTTTCGAACTTGGCAGAACCCCATATTAAAAAGAATGGGTATATTTATGTTGAAGCTGATCGAGATTTATCTCAACTTCTCCTCCCTTCAACATGGCAACAAGTTAAAACAACGAAAGCTGGAACTGTTCACGCAGGGCTTTATCAGAAGATATAATCATGTAGTTTTTTTATCAAAAATTAATTTACCTGATCTATTTATTTGAATTAGATTATTTTAATTTTGTATTTTCAGAATAAATAGATCGTAAAAAATCGTATGAGTTGACCTCGATCATAAGGAAAACTCGAAATATATTCATAACCAATTTTCAGTCTTGGATTAACACTATAATTAAATCCATACCCAACTGAAATGGATAAATCTTGAATATTAATATGATTCGTTAAGCCATTAATGTTTTTATTCTGAAGTTGCCCTGTATCATAGGCTGTATAATTATAAATCACCCAACGCTCATTTGAATAAAACTCATTTTTGAGCACATTATAGTTATTAACTTCATCATCATGCTCAATGGCTAACCGCCTTTGTTCCAAGTTTAAATCTGATTGATCCAACAACTGGTCTGTATTTAGTAAAGTAGAATCACTTTCTGATTGAAAAAAATCATAGGCCTGAACATATCCACTATAAAAGATAATCAGAGCTGTAAAAATAGTATAAATATTCTTATGCACACACATTTTATTTTGCAAATCCAAAAAGGTAGCCTAAAGCTATCTTTTTTTGCAAGGTTTTAATTAACTTAAACCAATTACTGCAACAACTGCTGCACAGGCGCCAACAATTTTTTTGCCATATGGCACATATCGTGTAAGCGCAGCACCCAATGCTAATCCACCACAATAAATTAAAGCCATAGCTGAAACCATACCCATTACTAATGCAACCACATGACCTGAGTGTGCTAATTCAACACCATGCGCTATGCCATGAAAGCTTGTAAGTAATGCTGCAGCGATAGGTAAAATCCGATTTGATTTTGTCCACAAGGCAATTGCTGTAACGACTAAAGAAACAACAATTCCATATTCAGCAACATTTACAGGCACTAAGCCTTGAGCACCGATTAAAAAGCCAATAATAAGGGTAACACTCAAAGTCATGACACCTGCAATTTTCCATTGCTTAGCTGCCGACCAGAGTAGAACACCAAAAGCCAAAGCCATGACTAAATGGTCTAACCCAGTAAAGGGATGAATAAAGCCTGCCATGAATCCTGAATGTTCATGGTCATGTCCTGGGTGTGCCATTGTAAGTGCTGGCAATAATGCAAGGAGCCCTATGCCCCATTTTTTAATGAAGTCCATAATCTCTCCTTAGGCTTTAAATAGCCCTTGTTTCTCAATAAATTGGATAATTTCTTCAAGACCATCTTGTGTTTTCATGTTTGAAAATAAGAATGGCTTTTCTCCGCGCATGCGTTTTGCATCTTGATCCATCACATCAAGATTTGCACCTACCATTGGCGCAAGGTCAGTTTTATTAATAATGAGTAAATCTGACTTGGTAATACCCGGCCCACCTTTACGAGGAATTTTTTCACCACCAGCCACGTCAATCACATATAGAGTTAAATCAGAAAGTTCAGGGCTAAATGTCGCTGCCAAATTATCACCACCACTTTCAATGATAATGAGCTCTAATCCTTCGAATTTTTCACACAAATCATCAATTGCAGCCAAGTTAATTGAAGCATCTTCACGAATAGCTGTATGCGGGCAACCACCAGTTTCTACCCCCACAATACGATCTGGTGACATCGCCTCATTACGGGTTAAGAAGTTTGAATCTTCTTTGGTGTAAATATCATTTGTCACCACAGCCATATTGTATTTATTACGCAAGGCTAAACATAAATTAAGTGTAAGCGCAGTTTTACCCGAACCTACTGGTCCGCCAATTCCAACTCGTAATGGACTACGTTCTGTCATGATTTTTATCCTTCTTTCCTAAACTTAAGATCTGAATAACCGTGAATATTGTGTTTCATGTTTCATACTCAGCATTGCATAACGAGGTAAAGCGCTACTCAATTGCTCATCAACAAGTTGCAAGGCTTTTTCCACAGCTTGGGGCACTAAACCATGTAAGTGCCATAAAATTCTTTGTCCGGCCATTTGCCCTAAAGGAACAGTTTTTACCGCAGCCAGAACCTGATTTTCTAAAACGGTAAAGGTATAAGCTGTGAGCACGTCAATGTCGGCAAGCCCAAGTCGCCCACAGAGTTGTGCATAAACAGGCACAAAACCAAACTGCTTTTTAACTTCAACAGGTTTTTTTAAAACATCTCTAATCCACGCATTTAAAGAAAATGCCAGCTGTTGAGACTCAGCTAAAAGCTCTTTAGTTTCTCGACTCGCCTTATATAAATTTGCCCAAACCAGAAACTGATCTTGGTCATCATGATATTGCATAAGACGTTTTAATACTGGTAGCTCAAACCGTACTAACAGCATTTCCAGCACTTCTTCGAAATAAGCAATTGCCGAGGTTTCATCGTGTATTAAGCCAATATCAATGGCTGTTTCCACACCTTGTGAATAACAATATGCTCCAACTGGCAATGCCGTAGAAGACAGTGTCAGTAATTGAAGTAATTGCGCGGCACTATGAATGGACATGATGCAAAGCTTTGATTGGGCTTAAACGGTGGTCATGACTATGCTGTGCATAGGCACCACTTTCAGGTTCAAACGGATGATCAGTTTCTGAGACTGTAAGCCCCAACCCTTCTACCATTTCTGCAAGCACATGATCAGGTTCAAAATATAAAGCTGTAGGCGTCAACATTAATGGCACATGTCGGTTACCAAGGTGATAAGCTGCTTTAAGCAAATCAAAGTCGGTTTGAGCAATAACTTGCATTAATCGCTCAGGCTTAGCATCGACACGTAGTACATCGCCCTGTTGCGTTGCAATGTATGAACCACTACGCAAAATTCCGGTACGCGGCAAATCAGCACCAATATCTATACCGCTAGATAAAGTTGCCCGAAATCGTGATTTCTGGCGGGTATCAAAAGTCAGCTCAACCGTTTCAAATGTCTGATCAGGAGAAATATCTTCAAGACGTTGTGTATAGATTTTCATTTAGCTTCTCTCTCCTTATTTATTTCATATCTACAAATACAGCAATGAGGCAAATCATCTCTATAAAATCATCAAAACAAAAAATAACGCTGTCCCATTGGCAATACTTCAGCAGGTTCACAGGTTAATAACTCACCATCTGCCCTCACCTCATAAGTCTCAGGATGAACCTGCATGACAGGACAATATGTATTGTGTTTCATATCAGCTTTGCTAATGGCGCGGGTGTTTTTACATGGACTAATTAACTTTTTAAGGTTTAGTTTTTCAGCAACATTTGCATCAATCGCTGCTTGAGATAAAAAGGTAATGCATGTGTTGTGTACACCACGTGGATAAGCACCAAACATTGGACGGTAATGCACTGGTTGAGGTGTCGGAATTGAGGCATTAATGTCGCCCATCGGTGCTGCTGCAATCATGCCGCCTTTAATAATCATGGATGGTTTCACACCAAAAAAGGCGGGCTTCCATAACACTAAGTCAGCAAGCTTCCCTACTTCAATTGAACCAATTTCATGACTTAAACCATGTGTAATTGCTGGGTTAATTGTATATTTGGCAATGTAGCGTTTAACGCGATTATTATCATGGAACTCGTTGTCACCCTCTAAAGGACCACGTTGAATTTTCATTTTATGGGCAGTTTGCCAAGTACGTAAAATCACTTCACCTACACGCCCCATCGCCTGAGAGTCCGAAGACATCATGGCAATCGCGCCTAAATCTTGCAGGATATCTTCAGCGGCAATAGTTTCACGGCGAATACGACTTTCTGCAAAAGCGATATCTTCAGCAATTGCTGGGTCTAAATGATGGCAAACCATGAGCATATCTAAATGCTCATCAATGGTATTAATCGTATAAGGTCGCGTTGGATTAGTTGAAGATGGCAATACGTTACTTTGCCCAATCGCTTTTAAAATGTCAGGTGCATGCCCACCGCCTGCACCTTCGGTATGGTATGTATGAATCGTACGATTTTTAAATGCAGCTAAAGTTTCTTCTAAAAAACCACTTTCATTTAAAGTATCTGTATGAATCGCTACCTGCACATCAAACTCGTCTGCCACACTCAAGCAGTTATCAATAGCAGCAGGTGTTGAACCCCAGTCTTCATGCAGCTTTAAGCCAATTACTCCAGCTTTAATTTGCTCTCGAATGGGGTCAGGTAAACTCAAATTTCCTTTGCCTAATAGACCAATATTCATAGGCAAATCATCAATTGCCTGTAACATGGTCGCAATATGCCAAGGCCCCGGAGTCACTGTCGTTGCCGAAGTTCCGGCTGCTGGCCCTGTACCGCCACCGACCATGGTTGTTGTCCCTGACATTAACGCAGTTTCAACTTGCTGCGGGCAAATCCAGTGAATGTGAGTATCAATACCACCTGCAGTTAAAATTTGTCCTTCACCCGCAATCACTTCTGTTGCAGCCCCTAAAGGAATCGTAATGTCTGGTTGAATATCTGGATTTCCAGCTTTTCCTATTTTCCAGATTCGGCCATTTTTTAAGCCCACGTCAGCTTTAACAATTCCCCACCAATCCACAATCAAGGCATTAGTAATGACTGTGTCAGCAACTTCATCAGCTAAAAGTTGAGATTGCCCCATTCCATCACGAATGACTTTGCCACCGCCAAATTTAACTTCTTCACCATAGGTCGTTAAATCTTGCTCAACCTCAATAAAAAGCTCTGTATCAGCCAAGCGAATACGATCACCAACCGTTGGACCAAATATTTCAGCATATGCACGACGTGACATTTTCATAACTTATTACTCATCTCTTTCATTATCGTTGTTATGTGTAGTCCAGCTTGCCCATGACTCGGCCAGCAAAACCATATACTTCTCGCTTACCCGCTAAAGCAACAAGTTCTACTTCCCGACTTTGTCCCGGTTCAAAACGTATTGCTGTGCCTGCTGCGATATTTAATCGAAAGCCTTTCGCCATTTCGCGATCAAACTGTAATGCATCATTTGCTTCATAAAAATGAAAATGAGAACCCACCTGAATAGGTCGATCACCAATGTTGGCAACTACAACTTTTAAAGTTTGTCGCCCAACATTCAGTTCAATATCAGCATCTGGAGTAATGATTTCACCGGGGATCATAAGCGTTCCTTTTATATGATTGGCTGATGGACTGTGACTAATTTCGAGCCATCTGGAAAAGTTGCCTCGACCTGAACCTCAGCAATCATTTCTGGTACACCCTCCATCACATCTTCGCGCTTTAATAAAGTAGTACCGTAATGCATCAAGTCACTGACCGTCATACCGTCTCGTGCACCTTCAAGTAAAGCTGCTGAAATAAAAGCAATAGCTTCTGGATAATTCAGTTTCAATCCACGCGCTTTACGACGCTCAGCCACTAAACCTGCAGTAAAAATGAGTAACTTATCTTTTTCTGTTGGATTGAGTTCCATTTCTCTTTCCTAAATGGCATTTATATTGTTTAAGCAAAATACGTGCTCAAAAGTAGCATACTTGTTTTAACTGTTTTTTAAATACGCAATTTAACGTAACTTAAGTCTTCCAAATTCTTGGAAATTCTTCATCTAAATCAAACCAATAACGTCTTAATTTTGCTCGTATAGCCGCAAAAGAATCATGACAATGTCGGACATCATTTCCTAAAAAACGAGCCGAAACCACATCATCTAATAGTGTTAAAGTTACAGGCGCTTGCATACGCATCATTAATTCACGAATGAGCTCTAGCTGTTGTTCTAAATAAAATGAAGACCGATATTTCTCTGGTGGCACAGCCCAAAAGCTTCCCATCACGGCTTGATTATTCATACCTAAACATGAACGAAGCCAGCGATCTTCGCCTTCAAAAAACAGTGTGTCTGCGACCAATAATTTTTGCTCTCGCCACAACTTAAATTGGTTGTGGTAGCTTCCCTGCACAAAGCGCTCTGCACGTGCCTGCCGCCCAAGTACCAATATATCCCAACCAATAAAACTCGCAGCATTATCAAGATGAATATGAGTTTCTGAATGTGCTAAAGCCCCATCAAACAGCATCGTTTCTTGTGGAACCCACTCTAAAATGGACTGATCTTTCACATGCAAATGAATATGCTGAAAAGCTTGCTTACCATTGGTTTTGTACCATTTTCCCGCGCCCGGAGTAGTTACTACCGCATGAGCTTGATCTTTGGTTTCAATTTCAAAAGTAAGATGATCTCCTCCTGCAATGCCGGCTGGAGGATGAACAATAATGGCATGACATACACCCGTTCTTTCAGGCCAGAGCATTTTTTGCACCCTAACAGGGCCATGATGCTTTCTATGACTCATTATGGTGCGTGAATTTTCAAAACAAAATCCGAGCTCTAATCGTGCATACCAAAATGGTGCTAAAGAGTTTTTTGAAAACGTTTGTACCTGATTCATTCTGGTTCATATGTTCAAAATAAGTGCTTAAAGTTATAAGCAAAATACGCACCAAATATGAAAATAAGCCAACCGATAAAATTAGATACAATTTTTTTGATTTTAATGAGTTAAAAAATCATCAATGTCTAACATAAAACCACAGTAACTTATGGAATTGTTTATACAATAGCGCCTACCGTTGCTTCCATACTTGCTCTCCATGAAACTTTTTTTCGTGTTAACCCCACTTGTCTTTTTAACTGGGTGTATTTTTGGCCAATCTAATGAGGTCAAACGTGCAGAAAAAATCCTGCACAATTTCGAATGTAAAAATGTTGAGACAAGCCAGCTTGCAACAAGCTCGATTAATTCTTATTACCAGCAATCTTTAGCGGTAAGCAAAGAAAAAGCAACTTCATACGTAGAAAGCTACAAAAATGGTGAAGAGTTATTCGACATGCCGCTAGAAGAAGTTTTAAAGCAACAATACCAACTCTATAAATCAGCATGTGACTCTCTAGGTGGAGTTTCAGCGCAACCGTAATTTATAAGGTATTCATTAAATCGTTTTAGTGAATACCTCATTTTTATTTTTGTTTTAATAATTATTCCAAAATTTACTCACTTTACCTTTTGTTAAAATTAAATTACATACTTAAACTTTTATTAAGCTCTCATATTTCATAGCCTGTTATTTGGTTTTTTATTTATTTTCCGAGGTTTAGTTCATCATGAAAAAAACATTATTATCAGTTGCACTTGTAAGTGCCCTTCTTGTTGCTTGTAGCAAAAACGAAAATAAAGCCGATACAACAACTCAAGCCTCTGCTCCAGCTCAAACCACTGAAGCGAATAACAATGCAGTAGATACTGCTCATACAGCTGAAAACTCACTAGATTGGAATGGCACATATAAAGGCACTCTTCCATGTGCAGACTGTGAAGGCATCAAAACTGATTTAGAGTTAAAAGATGATAAAACTTATGAATTGACTGAAACTTATCTTGGCAAAGGTGATAAGAAACCATTTGAAACCCATGGTACATTTACTTTTGACAAAGATAATACTTCAGTCATTACGTTAGATGATAAAGGACAAAACCGTAAATTCTTTATTGGTGAAAATACGGCAACTGCTTTAGACATGGAAGGTAAAAAAATTGAAGGCTCTTTAGCTGAGCATTATGTTTTGAAAAAATAATTATTTTTAATATAAAAAAAACCCGCTCATATGAGCGGGTTTTTTTTGAAATCAATTCTTAGTGAGCTGCGAATTGGTTCATTGTGTTCTTAGCATCATCATGTGCTTTAAGAGCGTTGTCACCAGAGAAGATTTCTTTGTGATCATCACCGATGTCAGAACCAGCCATTGCTTGGTGTTTAACACAAGCGATACCACCACGGATTTCTTTACGTTGTACGCCAGCAACATAAGCCAACATACCTTCAGAACCGAAGTAACCTTGTGCAAGCTCATGTGTAGAAAGAGCAGCAGTATGGTAAGTCGGAAGTGTGATCAAGTGATGGAACACACCCGCTTCACGAGAAGCATCTGCTTGGAATGTACGGATCTTAGCATCTGCATCAGCAGCTAATTCAGTATTATCATATTCAGCGCTCATTAATTTAGCACGGTCATATGCAGAAACGTCTTTACCTTCAGCAACCCAACGGTCGTAAGCTTGTTGACGGAAGTTTAAAGTCCAGTTGAATGATGGGCTGTTGTTATAAACAAGCTTAGCATTTGGAACAACTTCTTTAACACGGTTAACCATGTGTGCGATTTCTTCTACGTTTGGAGTCGCAGTTTCGATCCAAAGAAGGTCAGCACCATTTTGAAGGCTAGTCACACAGTCAAGTACAACGCGGTCAATTTGTGTGTCAGCACGGAACTGATATAAACCAGAAGGTAAACGCTTAGGACGGTGTAATTTACCATCACGTTTGATCAAGATTTCATCTTCTTGAGCATCAGCAATGTCAATTTCAACAGTGTCTAAGAAACCGATATATTGAGAAGCAATATCACCTGGCTCTTTAACTACTGGAATTTTTTGAGTCAAGTCAGCGCCTTCAGAGTCAGTACGCGCAACGATGATACCGTCATCAAGACCCATTTCTAAGAATGCATAACGTAATGCATGGATTTTAGAGATGAAATCTTCATGTGGAACAGTTACTTTACCAGCTTGGTGACCACATTGTTTAGCATCAGATACTTGGTTTTCGATTTGAAGCGCACAAGCACCAGCTTCGATCATTTTACGAGCAAGTAAGTAAGTCGCTTCTTCGTTACCGAAACCAGCATCGATGTCAGCAATAATTGGCACGATGTGAGTTTGGAAGCCGTCGATTTGAGCAGTGATTTCAGCAGCTTTAGCAGTATCACCCGCTTCTTGCGCTTTTTTAAGCGCACGGAATAAATCGTTTAATTCTTTTGCGTCAGCTTGACGTAAGAAAGTGTAGATTTCTTCGATTAATGCAGGTACTGAAGTTTTTTCGTGCATAGATTGGTCAGGAAGTGGACCAAATTCTGAACGAAGAGCAGCAACCATCCAACCAGAAAGATAGATATAGCGACGTTCAGTAGTACCGAAGTATTTTTTGTTCGCAATCATTTTTTGTTGTGCGATAAAACCGTGCCAGCAACCTAGTGATTGAGTATATTTGCTAGAGTCAGCATCATAAGCAGCCATATCACGACGCATAATCGCAGCTGTATATTTAGCAATATCTAAACCAGTTTTGAATTGGTTTTGCATTTGCATACGTGCAGCATCTTCTGGGCTAATATCGCGCCAAGTGCTACCGAATTTTGCTTTTAGTTCGCGGATTGCATCAATCGCTGTTTGATATGTAGTCATGATATTGTCCTGTATTCATTTTAGGATTTCATCGATTGAAGCGTAGAGTCATGTACTTAAATTTCTTATGACACCAGCTGCTTCGTCATGAACACAGCTTAGACTTAGCCAATCAATTAATCCAATATCCTTTATTAATCTTCAGTATTTATTTAAAAAATATACCGATAAATCGATATTATAGATAAAACCAAAAACATTAACACTTTGTTTATAAAAATAAAATTATTCTAAAGGAGTATAGAATTTTATTCTAAAAAACGAGTAAGTCTTATTTTTATACATTTTTTGAAGTTTTTCTAGCCATTTTTAATTTAAAAAGTCAATTGTAAATTAGGCTATTTTCGCCAATGTAAAAAGTCAATTTACATGCTAGAAAGTAATGAGTTATATATAAATATATTCTATTTATCACCTTCATACTTAAAAACGTTGCAAAGACAATAAAATCGAGCCTTTGAAGCACCTCTCACTCCTACTTAATTCCTACAAAAAATGTCGTTTTTCTCATCATTTTTTCACACAATAGTTATTAGATATGGCATAATTTGAAACAATTTCAGGGTTTTATTTTCGGTATTTTTTTTATGAATCTGGAGCGAGTAGATCTTAATCTATTAATATATCTTGATGTACTTCTTCGTGAAAAAAATGTTACACGCGCAGCCGAACAGCTTGGGGTAACTCAGCCTGCAATGAGTAATATTTTACGTCGTTTGCGTAATTTATTTAATGACCCTCTTCTTATCCGCTCATCTGAAGGGATGACACCAACAGAACGTGCACTTGAATTACAGCCTCGTATTCGTGATGCTCTTTCTGATCTCTCCATGATTTTGGAACCCCGTACCGAATTCCGCCCTTATACAAGTAATCGCGTTTTCCGCATTATGACATCTGACTATGCTGAGGCAACTTTAGTTCCTCGTCTTGTCAAAGCGCTCCGCTCTGAAGCTCCAAACGTTGTTCTTGATTTTCTTACACCGAGTGATGTGTCTTATAGAGATATGGAACAAGGTAAAGTTGATCTTGCAATTAATAGATTTAATGAAATACCGCAAAGTTTCCATCAGGTTTTAGTTTGGCGTGATAGTTTCAGTTGTATTCTGAACGACAAACATCCTGCTGTGACGCATTTAAATTTAAAAAGCTATTTAGATGCACAACACATCTGGGTTTCTAAAACAGGTATGGGTGTAGGTTTTGGGGTAAACCCAGATAAACAAGGTGGTTTAGGTTGGATTGATCAGGCATTAGAACGTATTGGTCAACGTCGTAAAATTTCTGTATTTACTCGCCACTACCAAATGCCTGCATTACTTGCTCAAAATGTAGATCTTATTGCTACATTACCAACCCGCATGGCACGCCTACAAACACAGAACCCTAAACTGGTTATAAAGGATCCTCCTTTTTATATTCCAGAGTTCGAACTTAAAATGGCTTGGTGCCCGTTGTTACATCATCACCCTGCTCATCGCTGGCTGCGCCAACTTATCTTATTTGTTGCTCGTCAAATGATTGAAGAAGAAAACCGTGAATTTCTAACCAACAATTCACAATTTTCTCACTATTAAATAAATTTTAATTTAATTGTCCTATCTTCAAGCGCTGAGCAATCAATCTGATTACCTCAGCGCTTTTTTATGTTAAAACATAGTCATAATAATGATGAACCTCAGGTGATTTGTGAGTCTCTTTCAAAATATCATTATCATCGTACTGCTTATCATCGGAGCAGGCTTTTTATCTTTAACTGAAATTGCACTAGCAGGTGCCAGAAAAGTTAAGCTAAAAATTCTAGCCGAAGCGGGTGAAGAACGCGCCCAACAAGTACTAGATTTACAAGAACAATCTGCTGACTTTTTTGCAGCCTCTCAAATTGGTCTAAATGCAGTTGCGATTTTAGGCGGTATTTTGGGTGAAGCTGCTTTTCGTCCTTATTTCGTCACTTTAGTAGACCGCTTTTACACAGGCCCTTGGACACAAACGATCGGTTTTGCCCTTTCCTTCACCCTAGTGACCTCACTTTTTATTTTATTTGCCGACCTTATGCCAAAACGTTTGGCTATGATTGCACCTGAAAAAATTGCAATTAGTGTTATTAACCCAATTCAAGTTTTTATTAAGATTTGCAAACCTTTAGCTTGGGGAATTAACGCAATTGCCAACCTGCTATTCCGTTTGTTTAAAGTGAATACAACACGAGAAGACAATATTACTTTTGATGATATTTCAGCAGTCATGGATGCAGGTGCTCAAGCGGGCGTACTTCAGAAACAAGAACATCACTTTATCGAGAATGTTTTTGAATTAGAAGAACGTAACGTACCTTCGAGCATGACCACACGTGAAAATGTTGTTTATTTCACTTTAAATGAACACGAAGATAGCATTCGCCAAAAATTAGCAGAGTATCCATATTCAAAGTTTTTGGTCTGTAATGAAAATATTGATCAAGTCATTGGTTACGTCGATGCTAAAGACTTTCTTGTTCGCATTTTAAATAACCAATCCCCAACTCAATTGAATGAATCAACCATTCGTACTGTCTTGATGATTCCTGACACCCTAACCCTATCGGAATTACTTGATCGTTTCCGTTCTACAAAAGAAAAGTTTGCGGTTGTGATAAACGAATATGCGCTTGTCGTAGGTGTTATTACTTTAAGCGATATTATGATTACGGTTATGGGCGACTGGGTAACACCAATTGATGAAGAACAACAAATCATTAAACGTGACAATAACTCATGGTTAATTGATGGCAGCACACCGATTGATGACTTAAGACACGCACTTGAAATTGACGAAATGCCTGATGAAGAAAATTATGAAACTTTAGCAGGCTTTATGATGTACCGCCTGCGCAAAATTCCACGTCCAGCAGATTTTGTAGAATTCGGTGGATACAAGTTTGAAGTAGTCGATGTCGATCATTTTAAAATTGACCAACTTCTTGTAACTCGAATTTTAGAACAAACAGAAGTACATTCATCAATTGATGACAACTAATTTATATTAATTTAAATACCTCACAATTTTATGTGGGGTATTTTTTTAATCTAAATAAATATTTCAAATATGTGTAATAATTATTTTAGATTCATAAATTCAAGTTGCTCTTTTAATCTAAAAGCAATATTATTTAAATCATCATTTATATTAAATCTTAAATACTGAAAAATAATAGAATAATCTATATATCTCAATTATCACTAAGCAGTTAAGTCCCGATTTACATTACCTCAGAACTTATGCAACTTAGTTCAAAGCAAGTATTTAAATGGTTCTTCTTCTCATTTCCCCCATCAAACCATATATAATTTTAAAAAATATCATATAATTTTTATTTTTATAAAACCTTTATAATCTAATATAATGAATAATATTTATTATATGCTTACTATAATCTTAATATATATGTTCAGTATTTCGCTTAAATATACCTCTCCAACTGAATATATATTAACCAAATAAACTAAATATATTATTTGTCTTTTTAATAAAAATTAATAAGAATAACCAAGGTCAGAGTTTTGAATAAACTTGTTCAGTAAAACTATAGGCAAAGGATTGATTGTATGCTGACATTACTTGGTGTTGGCATGATTTTGTGCTTCATGTACTTAATCATGTCCAAACGTTTAAGCCCTATTATTGCTTTAATTCTCATCCCATTTATTTTTTCACTTGTTGCTTGGGGCCTAGGTCACTACTTTGAAAGTTTAAGTCACATTGAACTCAAAGGTCTCAGCGAGATGATGCTGGATGGCATCAAAAAATTAGCGCCAACTGGCGTAATGCTTTTATTCGCAATTTTATATTTTGCCTTAATGATCGATGCAGGTCTTTTCGATCCACCGGTTAAATGGATTTTAAAAAAGGTTAAAGGTGATCCTCTAAAAATCACACTAGGAACTGTGTTCTTAACCACAATGGTTTCTTTAGATGGCGATGGTTCAACAACCTATATGATCTGTGTAGCTGCAATGCTGCCACTTTATCAACGCTTAGGAATGAATACTCTCATCATGACTGCACTTATGCTGTTATGTAGTGGTGTAATGAATCTAACACCATGGGGCGGCCCTACAGCTCGTGCTGCAAGCGCCCTACAAGTTGACCCAAGCCACATTTTCGTACCAATGATTATCCCGATGGTCATTAGTATTGGTTGGTTATTCTTCTTGGCGTACCTATATGGTCGTTACGAGCAAAAACGTTTAGGCGTTATTGAACTTGAAACTCACCATGGTGACAACATTACCGTATCGAAAGATCCTGAAGCGACTCGCCCACATTTACGCAAAGTAAATATGGTGCTCACAATCCTTCTTATGATTGCTTTGATCAAAGGCATTTTGCCTATGTCTGTGTTGTTCATGATAGCGTTCTGTATCGCAATGCTTATTAACTACCCAGATGTTGATATGCAGAAAAAACGTATTGCAATGCATGCAGATAGTGTCTTAGCTGTTGTGGGCTTAATTTTCGCAGCAGGTATTTTCACAGGTATCTTATCTGGCACAGGTATGGTTGAGGCGATGTCTAAAGAATTCGTCGCAATGATTCCTCCAAGCATGGGTCCATACCTTGCACCGATCACAGCCTTAGTGAGTATGCCTTTGACTTTCTTTATGTCGAATGATGCTTTCTTCTATGGCGTTTTACCTATTCTTGCTGAAGCTGCTTCACATTATGGTATTAGTGCAGAAGCGATTGCTCGCGCTTCGATCGTAGGTCAACCTGTACACTTGCTATCACCTCTTGTTCCATCAACCTATTTGTTATGTGGTCTTGCTAAAGTCGATTTTGCCGACCATCAAAAGTTCACTTTAAAGTGGGCATTCATAACGTGTATGGTATTAATGGGAACTGCTTTAGTGATTGGTGTTTTCCCACTCTTTAGCACGCTTTAATTATTCTTCCACAATAAAAAAAGCCCCAATCGGGGCTTTTTTTATTTCTGTACATATTCAATTAAGTGATCTAACACAATTTGAAAATGCAATGTAATGTCTTCTTCTAAAATTTTATAAGCATTATCAAACTGAACCATTGGCCAACCTTCTTTCCAAAATGGAAAAATATTGTGTAGACCTTCAGTCACGATCGCATCTTCACGACTAATCGCTTGAGCAACTTGGGCTAAAACCTGAGCAGTTTCTGCACCATCAATAGCTAAATAATCAATACCACGTGCTTTAAAAATACGGATACGATCTTTTTTATAGCGAATCTTTTTCGCCTGACCTGAATTCAAGCCTAATGCCAGCGTAGCAGCTTCTACAAACTTTTCTTCAAAGTTTGCATTCAATGCAACTAAAGCCTGTTTATGTGCTTCTTGACGCCCAGCTTTCCCCCCATTACGGATAATCTCATTTGCTTCCGTATCCAGCTTATCTTTTTTCATAGACTGTAAAATGTCTAAAATTTCGATATCGCTTAAAGATTCAGGAGATTGCTCAATCATGGGAGTCCTAATACACAAAAATAAAAAAACATTGTCTCATAAAAGCGATATCAAAGCAGAATAAAATTTTAAATAGCCTATTATATTGACTATTTTTATAGTCCTAACTTCATAGACTACACTCATAAAATCAAATAATTCTTTGGTTATAATTTTAATTATTTGCCGAATTAATTTTACCCTGATAATATTATTTTACCCAGATAAAAATATACGGCTAAAATGAATACTAAAATCACCTATACTGCTTTCACTGGAAGCACGCTTATTGCGAGTGACTCCCTAATTGAACTTGCAAAAAAACTTAAAGATCTTCCGAAAACAACGGAAAATATTCTGATTTTTAATGATCAAACAGGTCAACAAATTGATCTTGATCTTTCTGGTTCGGAACAAGAATTTCAACAACGTTATGCTGAACCGGAAGAAATTAAAAAAGTTGGACGGCCTAAACTCGGAGTAATTTCGCGTGAAATCACTTTACAGAAAAAACATTGGGAATGGTTAGATCAACAAAGTGCGAGTGCATCAGCAGTAATTCGTAAGTTAATTGATAAAGAGTTAAATAACCCAAGTTCTGAAGGCAATATTATGCTGGCCAAACAAGCCATCGACCGTTTTATGTCTGCCATGTCGGGTAATATGCCAAATTACGAAGAAGCAACACGCGCCTTATATCAAGGCGATCGAGATATATTTTTAAAGATGATTCAGAGCTATCCTAAAGATTTAAGGGAATATTTAACTTTAAAAACTCAAAATATTTTCTGAACCCAATAAAAAAACCCGCTTACGCGGGTTTTTTCAAAATTAATTCAGTCTATTAAAGACGGACTAATTCCACAACTTTTTCAACTGCTTCTTCAACGGTTTCAGCAGTAACTTCTGTATCTGTGCCATCCACAGCCGTAGTGATAACCACAACACCTGTCTCACGCAATAAAGTAATTTGCTCAGCAGTTAAGTTAGCTTTTGCAATCGCAACTACACCTTGTTGGATCAATAAACTTTCTAAAACTTGAGCTTTCTCGATTAACTGTGCAGAAATCCCAATCACCGCAGGTTTTTGACCTAAACGTGCAGCACGATCTTCAGCAGTAACAGGATTGCTATGTGCAGTCCACTCTACCGCAGACTCAACCATACCCGCACCAACCGTTACATTGCTTAAACGATCAATGAAAATAAATGAACCTGTGTATCGTGAATCTTGATATTGATCAAATACGACTGGAGCATCAAATTCAACAACAACGTCAGCAATTGCATTTAACTCAAGCTCTTCAACCTGAGTATGCTCAAGCGTATTTACATTCACACGATAGTGAATGTTCATTACTTTGGCAGGAACAGTCTGTGTACCAATTTTAACGTTGTACAGCTTACCTTTCACCAGTGGATGTTCATTCATCCATACTACTGAAGCACGAACACTACGAGAAATTAATGGTTGTTCACCTGCACGTACTAGAACATTACCACGGCTAATATCAATTTCATCATTCAACGTTAATGTAACCGCTTGACCTGCAACAGCTTGGTCTAGATTTCCATCGAATGTTACGATTTCTTTAACTGTTGAGCGCTTACCTGATGGTAATGCAACAATTTCATCACCAACATTGATTTCACCCAAAGCAACAGTACCAGCGAAACCACGGAAATCGAGGTTTGGACGGTTCACATATTGAACTGGGAAACGGAATTCGTGTTTGTTTGATTCACGACTAATTTCCACAGATTCAAGAATGCTCATCAAGGTTTGACCCTTGTACCAAGCTGTATGCTCAGAAACATTTACTACGTTATCGCCATTTAAAGCAGAAATCGGTACAAACTGAATATTGGCTGGACGACGATCACCTAACTGACTTACGAAAGCATCATATTCAATCTGAATTTCAGTGAAGCGTTCAGGAGAGTACTCAACCAAGTCCATTTTATTGATAGCAACAACGATATTTTTAATACCAAGTAAACTAGCAATAAACGTATGGCGACGAGTTTGAGTTTGCACACCATAACGCGCATCAATCAAGATAATTGCAAGATCAGCAGTTGATGCACCAGTTGCCATGTTACGGGTATATTGCTCATGTCCTGGGGTATCCGCAATAATAAACTTACGCTTTTCAGTTGAGAAATAGCGGTAAGCCACATCAATGGTAATACCTTGCTCACGCTCAGCTTGTAAACCATCTACAAGTAATGCCAAGTCTGGTGCATCACCTGTGGTTCCTACTTTTTTACTATCGCGCGTTACAGCTTGCAATTGATCTTCATAAATCAATTTTGAATCGTAGAGTAAACGTCCAATAAGTGTACTTTTACCATCATCTACGTTACCGCAAGTCAAAAAACGCAGAAGGTCTTTTTGTTCATGTTGCTTTAAATAGGCCAAGATATCTTGACTGATTAATTCTGATTGATGAGACATTGCTCAAACTCCACAAATTTAGAAATTGTCTTAGAAATAGCCTTCTTGCTTTTTCTTTTCCATTGAGCCCGCTTCATCATGGTCAATCATACGACCTTGACGCTCAGAACTCGTGGCTAAAAGCATCTCTTGGATAATTTCAGGTAACGTATCTGCTTCAGACTCAACTGCACCAGTTAATGGATAACAGCCAAGCGTACGGAAACGTACAGACTTCATCTGTGGAACTTCACCTTCTTTTAAACGCATACGTTCATCATCAACCATGATTAATGTACCGCTACGCTCTACTACTGGACGAACAGCAGAGAAATAAAGAGGAACGATTTGAATATTTTCTAAATAGATATATTGCCAGATATCCAACTCAGTCCAGTTAGATAAAGGGAATACACGAATACTTTCACCTTTGTTCACTTTACCATTGTAAAGATTCCAAAGTTCAGGACGTTGGTTTTTCGGGTCCCAACGGTGCTTACTATCACGGAATGAATAAACACGTTCTTTCGCGCGTGATTTTTCTTCATCACGACGTGCACCACCAAAAGCAGCATCAAATTGATATTTATCCAAAGCCTGTTTTAAAGCTTGGGTTTTCATAATATCTGTATATTTTGAACTACCATGATCGAATGGATTAATTCCAGCTTCACGACCTTCTTTGTTCTGATGAACGATTAAATCAAAGCCATGCGTTTTTGCCATATTATCGCGAAACGCGATCATGTCTTTAAACTTCCAACCTGTATCTACATGCAATAAAGGAAATGGAAGTTTCGCTGGATAAAATGCTTTTAACGCAAGGTGAAGCATTACCGCAGAATCTTTACCAATTGAGTAAAGCATGACTGGATTTTCAAATTCAGCAGCAACTTCACGGATAATATGAATACTTTCAGCTTCAAGTTGCTTGAGATGTGTGAGTCTTGATTCAGTCATGAACACGTCCTTCTCTATCCATTTTGCTCATAAAATCTAGAAGTAGTATTAAACCACCACCTAGAAGACCATGTGGAGGAACGAGTGCCATAACAACTCCAATTTTTCGTGATAGATAATCCAACCATAAACCTATATATGGCTTATAGCATTAGTTATGCATTATAGTGATTTAAAACCGATTTCTTTTGCTTGTTTTTTCATATTGATATTCGATTTCATCATATACATATAATATGCTGATTCACTTGCACAACTTTGCAATCGTAGCTTGTGTAGCGAACTTAAGCAAATTATGTTCTAGCCTTTAGATTTCTCTAAAAACCATAAAAAAAGAGAAGCTTTGATCGCTTCTCTTTTCTAAAATATGATCTATTCTTAGAAACCGAACATTTTACGTTCTAATGGAATTTCAATCCCAATAGATGCACCTGCGTCATTACCTTCTAGATCAGAATCACTTACCCAACCATTAATTTTTAACGGAAGATCAGGTTTGATGAAATGTGTCCAAGTTAAATCAAGCGCTTTAATTTCATCGTCTTTAGGGAATGCTTTATTGATTGTCTGGTTAGATTGGTTAACCTTAACCACCATAGCACGACCACTTAAACGGTTCATGACATCAAAGCGGATATCTCCACCCACTGAGTACATTTGTCCATCACCACCCATCGCATGACCTAATGGGTAACCATGTTGGTAATAACCATCTTTATAAGTTGAATGAGCATAAGAGATACCTCTTACATCACCATTAGTACGTGTATCTGCCCATTCTGCATAAAGTTGATAAGGCAAGTTATTGTAGCTAGATGAATAGTCGACACCTGCTAAGTACATTTTCTTAGAAGGTAACCCCCCCGCTTCATCTTCACCTACATATTGTCCATATATGCTAACTGGAACCTGGAATAGCGGTTGTAATAATAAGCGACCATCGAAACCAGCAATTTGGTTTGATGGATCTGGTTCACCAGTTCCACCATTATCTTTATTGCCAACAAATGCATCCCATAAAGAACTAAAACTTTCAGGACGTCCATCACCACCCCATTGAATAGCACGCGATGCACCCAACTCAATATATGGCAATGGTTGTGCAGTTACACGCAATCCAATTAATTTAGCATCAGGTACTGCTTTATAGTCATCTAATTGACCAGCAAAAGCTTGGTATTGCCAAGGTCCAATCCAAGATAACCATTTTGTATCAAACGCATTTTGCACAGCACGTTGTGCTGTTACGCCATAAACTGGGCGGCTAGCATCACCACGAATTAAGCTACCATCATGGCCAGGACCCCACCATGTTGGAATTTGACCAGCAACTATCCACTGATTCCAAAGTTTACCAGCGACATATGAGCCTTCAACATTCACATCTTGCCCATTATCAATTTGTGGATCTTTTTCTGCATTTACTCGGATTTTTGCATCCCAGTTTTCACCACCAGCATTAAACTCTAAAGAACCTTGATATTGAGCTTTTTGGTTATCACCGAATGCTTGCGGAATATTTTTGCTATCGGTCTCAGCAAAAGCGCCCACTTTAACCGTATTGTTATCTGCTTTTAATGCATCAAGAACTGAATTAATAACTTTTTGTTGAGCTGGATGCGTCACTTGTGCTTGAGAGAGTGCTCTCTGGATTTCATCACCACTTAACGGCCAAGTTGAGGTGCTAATCTTGATAACACCTTGTTGATTTAACCAATTTAAGTCTGTACGTAAGTCCTCATTATTTAGCACTAAACCTTGTGCAAAAATAGCGGATGAAGCAGTTGCCAATATTGCAATCGAAAGTGTTTTTCTTAGAAACATGCCAGCCAATTCTCAAAGTTATTTATGAGCAACACCTTAAATTTTTTATCACAACTTTGCAATTGTTAAACTGTGCAATTACATTTTTTAACGCTATTTTAAGATTAGTGTAGATAGGTAAGTTTTTGAGATATAAAAGTAATAAAAAAAGGCAGTATAAATACTGCCTTTTTTGCCTTTAGAAGATTAACCTTCTTTACGGCGCATATGAGGGAATAAAATTACATCACGAATACTTGGAGCATCTGCAAATAACATAACCAAACGGTCAATACCAATACCTTCACCTGCGGTAGGTGGTAAACCATACTCAAGCGCTTCAACGAATTCTGCATCGTAATGCATTGCTTCATCATCACCAGCGTCTTTTTCAGCAACCTGAGCTTGGAAACGTTCAGCTTGATCAATTGGATCGTTTAACTCGCTGAAACCATTTGCCAATTCACGACCACCGATGAAAAACTCAAAACGATCAGTAATATGTGCATTGTCATCATTACGACGAGCAAGTGGAGAAGTTTCAGCTGGATATTCAGTAATAAATGTAGGCTGACGAAGTTTGGTTTCAACAGTTTCTTCAAATACAATGGTTTGAAGCTTACCTAAACCAAAACTTGGCTTAACTTGTTCTTTTAATTCTTCGCGAATAAATTGAGCAAGGAACTCACGATCACCAACATTTTCAGGCGTAAATTGTGGGTTATTCTCTAAAATCGCATCAAACATAGAGATTTTCTTGAATGGCCCTTTGAAGCTAAACACTTCACCTTGGTAAGGGACATCAGTTGTACCCAAAATATCCAAAGCCAACTTTTCAAGCATGTTTTCAGTTAATTGCATCAAGTCTTTATAATCAGCATAAGCTTGATAAAACTCGATCATCGTAAATTCAGGGTTGTGACGCGTTGACACCCCTTCATTACGGAAGTTACGGTTAATTTCAAACACACGCTCGAAACCACCAACAACCAAACGTTTTAAATAAAGCTCAGGTGCAATACGTAAGAATAAAGGCATATCCAAAGCATTATGATGTGTTTCAAATGGACGCGCAGACGCACCACCCGGAATCACATGCATCATTGGCGTTTCAACTTCCATGAAACGTTCATTGTTTAAGAATGCTCGAATACCAGCAACGACTTTGGCACGGATTTCAAAAGTTTTACGTGTTTCTTCATTCACAATTAAGTCTAGGTAACGTTTACGGTACTTAACTTCTGTGTCATTTAAGCCATGGAATTTATCTGGTAGCGGACGAAGAGATTTTGTAAGAAGTTCAAAACCTTCAAGGTGAACATATAAGTCACCTTTTCCTGAACGTCCGATATAACCTTCGGCAGCAATAATGTCACCAAGGTCTAAACCTTTAATAGTCTCAAGAATATCTTTTGGTAAACCTTTACGGTCAACATATAGCTGAATACGACCTGTCATATCTTGAATAACCATGAAAGAACCACGGTTTAACATGACACGGCCAGCCACTTTTACATAGACATGCTCAGCGCTTTCAATTTGTTCTTTCGACTGATCTTTAAATTGTTCTTGTAGATCAGCTGCGTAGTGTTCACGCTTAAACGTATTCGGCCAAGGACTCTTTCCAGTTTCCTTCGCAACATCTTGGATTTGCTTTAATTTGGCATGACGCTGTGCAATTAAATCGTTTTCGGAAATAGTTGGTTCAGAAGTCGATTGAGCGTTTTGTTGCGTCATCTCTGCCTCGATTAAGTAAAAATTAAGTGCTATATCCTAACAGATTGCGGGAGTTTTTCGAATGATTTCAATCAAACAAAAATGAAAAAAGACAATTTTATAGAACAAAACACTACTTTTTAAAGACAAAGTGACTTAGACCAATCGCTAAGATCATTTTTTAAAGCATTTAGTAAAATATAAAAAAATCCAAATAACCTCGATATTCAAAAGGCCCGATTTGCCTTTTATTTTATCAATGAGATTGTGTCGTAAATAATGAAAATTCTATTTTTACATGGCTTGGATTCTTCCCGGGAATCGACAAAGTTCCATGCCATTTTACATCCTGAAAAATTTTGTATTGACGTCGATTATCGTAACTTAAGTTATGCATCTGTTGAGTATTTTTACCATCAGGCTATTCAGACGATCAAACCCGATTTATTGGTAGGTCATAGCATTGGAGGCTATTGGGCCCTAAAAACTGCTGCTCAACATAAATTAGCGGTGATAGTGGCAAATCCAAGTCTCACCCCTAATTTTCGGGCAGACTACCCTCAGCTTTCTGAAGATGAACTCATGCTCTCTAATCCTAAAATGGCCTATTTAGAATTAGGAGATGAGCAACTTGATATGTATCAGGTTCAAGAAAAACTTGCACCCTACATGAATATTGAAACGTTTGAAGGTGGACATCATCGCTTGGCCTATCCTTCTCGAATTAATGATCTGATTATAAAAATTTATAAAAAATATTTGGCCTAGATTTATATCGCTTGATTATAAAAAACTGGTTTATATCTGATGTAAAGAAGCTTTATTTTGCTTCTGCCATTTTTTTAACCACATCAAAACCTTGAACGAAGCCACTTTTCAACATACCCATATATTCGGGCAAGGTGGCCAATTCAACTTTCAAAGTGGTTATATTATCTTTTTGGTTTAGAAAATATTTTTCTTGAGAACCACTCCAACCTTTAACTTCTTCACTTTCTAAATCTTCTTTACCCTCCTTAATCATGCCTAAATGTTTAAAAATCAATATTTCCGGTTTTTGCATTTGTTCAATGGTAGAAACCATCCCATTTCCTTCACCATCAAGAAAATAAGTTTTTCCACCTACTTGCCAGTCGGTACGCATAGAAGAATCTGGCGCAAAGAATTTCGTCCAAGCGTTATATGTCTCACTATTCCAAAGTATGTCCCACACTTTTTCTATAGGAGCATCAATTTCCACTTCATATACTAAATTTTCCATATTTCACTTCCCTGATTTATACCGTCTTAATGACAGTAAATTTTAATTTTCGGTTTTAATAATGACATTCTGTAGCATCGTAGTTTGTTGTTATTTAGCTTTCGTATGAAGTGAATCTTTTAACTGATGAGGTAATCTTTATTTCATGATATTTTCACAAATAAAATTAATTGTAAGAATGCATTAGTTATTATTAATTTATGGCGAAGTTTTGCCTAAATAACCACTTATTTGTCCTAACCTGCCATTCATCTTTGCTTACGAATGATTAAACTCCGTTATTTACTTTACTTTGAATGTAGAACTGCGTAAAAATTTGATATCCGATCAAAGGCACATTGGTTATTATTGACCGGATCGTAGTTACATTATTAATAGATGGAATAGTTTTACTGAAAGGCAGCTTTGAGCAAACTTATCAGTGCGGAGAGTCTCATGAAAAAATATCAATGTATCGTTTGTGGATGGATTTATGACGAAGCGGAAGGTTGGCCACAAGACGGCATTGCAGCTGGAACAAAATGGGAAGATATTCCTGATGACTGGACTTGCCCTGATTGCGGCGTTTCAAAAGCTGACTTCGAAATGATCGAAATCTAAGAATGCAAAGTAAAAGGCCATGATAGACATGGTCTTTTTTACGAATATTACCAATCACTGTATTAAATAAATAATTCTAACTCTGGAGAAAAAAATGCATCCTATCGTCATTATCGGATCAGGCATGGCGGGTTATACCTTGGCACGTGAGTTCCGTAAGCTTAGCCCAGAGCAAGAACTTGTGATGATTTGTGCGGATGATGCAGTGAACTATGCAAAGCCAACATTATCAAATGCATTTGCAGGTAAAAAAGCACCAGAACAAATTCCTTTAGGTGATGCTGCTAAAATGAGTACTCAACTCAATATGCGTATTGAGTCTTTTACTTTTGTAAAAGAGATTTTAGCTGAACGCCATGAACTTGTTTTAGAAAAGGATGGTGTAACTTCCCAGCAACCCTATTCAAAACTGATTTTAGCCGTAGGTGCTAACCCAATTCGCCTTGCAATTGCAGGTGATGGTAGCGATGACATTCATGTCGTGAACTCATTGATTGATTACCGCGCTTTTCGTGAAAATCTAGCTCAGCGTAAAGATAAACGTGTTGTTATTTTAGGTGCTGGTTTAATTGGTTGTGAATTTGCCAATGACTTACTGCATAGTGAATATGACATTACTGTGATTGATTTGGCTCCTCAACCATTAGGCCGTTTACTTCCAGGACATATTGCCTCTGCTTTCCAACAAAATCTTGAGGAAGCTGGAGTAAAATTTGCACTTGGAACCACGGTTGAAAAAGTAAGTAAAATTAATAATGGCGAAGACTATGCAATAACACTCGCAAACGGACAAACATTGGTTGCGGACCTTGTTCTTTCTGCAATTGGTTTACAGCCAAATATTTCACTTGCTAAAAGTGCGGATATTCAAACCAGCCGTGGAATTATTACCAATGGCTTATTGGAAACAAATCAAGCAGACATCTACGCAATTGGGGATTGTGCAGAGGTAAACGGTACTTTACTGCCATATGTAATGCCGATTATGCAACAGGCTCGTGCTCTCGCAAAAACACTCAGTGGACAACAAACAGCTGTGCACTACCCTGCTATGCCAGTTGCAGTAAAAACGCCAGCTGCTCCACTTACAGTTTTGCCAGCGCCGGTTGATGTAGAAGTGAACTGGGAAACAGAAGAGTTCGACGATGGTATGCTTGCCAAAGCAATTGACAATGAAGGAACATTGCGTGGTTTTGTATTGTTAGGTGTAACCGCAGGTAAACAACGCTTAACTTTAACAAAGCTTGTTCCAGATCTTATTCCAGCCCAAGCATAAGGTTTGTATCAGGAATACTCAGTTAGAGAGTATTCCTTTAAGGAATGAATAACATGAATAGCGCCTTACAGTTTAACATTTCACCGTACACATCTTTCATGCAAGAAACCAAAGTCAACTTAGGCAATGGAATTGAGTTGCATGTAGAGGTCGGTGGAAAGCCAGAGCATCCAACCATTTTGCTGATTATGGGTCTTGGCGCCCAGATGCTTTTTTGGCCAGATTTTTTCTGTAAATCGCTGATTGATCAAGGATTCCGTGTTATTCGTTTTGATAACCGTGATATTGGCCTTTCTTCAAAAGTACGCCACGAAGGTAAACGCTTAAATACTGTCAAATTGATGGGCCGCTTTGCACTGGGACTAGCTAATCAGGGTGCACCTTATACGCTGCATGATATGGCAGATGATGTATCTATGTTGATTGATCGTTTAGGCGTGAACAAAGCACATGTAATTGGCGCATCAATGGGTGGGATGATTGCTCAAATTCTTGCGGCAAAATATCCAGAAAAGGTTGAGAAGTTAGGGCTTATGTTTACAAGCAATAACCAGCCTTTTTTACCACCTCCTTTTCCGAAACAACTTTTGAGTTTAATTGGTAAACCCGAGACACGTGACGAAGAAGGTATTGTTAATCATAGTTTAAAACTATTTCAATTGATTGGTTCACCTGGTTATATCAACCAAATTGAAGCAATACAAACAGCACGTAGGCTTTATCAACGTAGCTACTATCCTGCTGGTGTACTTCAACAGTTTTTAGCAATATTATGTACAGGCTCTTTACTACAACTCGACCGTGAAATTAAGCAACCTGCTTTAGTCCTACATGGCTCTCGCGATCGCTTACTTCCGCCTAGCCACGGTAAGGCTGTAGCAAAAGCAATTTCCGGTGCTAAGTTTGAATTAATTGATGGAATGGGGCATGATATCCCTGCACATTTTATTCCACAGCTTAGCGGTTTATTTGCGCATCATTTTAAATCATCAGACTAGGACACTATGGCTGCATTACCCTCATTAAGACAGCTATCATATTTAGTTACGTTGTCGGAAACTTTGCATTTTACTGAAGCAGCACGCCGCTCTTTTGTCACTCAATCGACTTTATCAGGCGGCATCATGGAGCTTGAACGGTTATTAGGTGGCGTTTTGGTAGAACGTGATCGCCAGAATGTGCGTTTAACACCTTTAGGTGAACAAGTCGTTGCTCGCGCCCGTGTACTACTAGCAGATGCTCAAGATTTAATGCGTTTGAGCCGTGAAATGAGTGAGCCGTTAACGGGTGATTTGCATTTGGGTGTTATTCCAACAATTGCACCTTTTATCCTGACACGGTTACTTGATGAAGTGCATCAGCAGTTGCCTAAAATTCAGCTGCATTTGCATGAAGCACAAAGTGAAAAAATTGTAGAGCGTTTAGAACACGGTAATCTAGACATGATCGTTCTTGCTCTACCGTTTGACACTAGAGGCCTAAAAGTCGCTGAAATTTCGAAAGAAAACTTGTACCTTGTATGTAGTAAGCAAGATACAAATGCTCTTCAAGCAAACTCTCTAGATGATCTTGATTTATCAAGATTAATTTTGCTTGAAGAAGGTCACTGTTTACGTGACCACGTTTTAAGTGCATGCCCTATCGGTGAGCGTAAAAACGACAACCGTTTAAAAGCAAGCTCGTTACCAACGTTAGTTGAAATGGTTTCTTCTGATTTAGGCTTTACGCTTTTACCAGAAATTGCAATTGAAAATAGTATGATCAAGTTTAATGATCAGATTACTGCAAAACCAATTGAAGATGCACCGAGCCGTACTTTAGCTTTAGTGACTCGTAAAAGTACACCATTGCAAAGTGAGTTCGATGTATTACTGCAAATTATGCAGAAAATTACCACAAGAATACATGAATAAAAAAAGGAGTCTTCGGACTCCTTTTTATTTTATTGCGGTGTTAAGGATGCCCACTTAAACACCCAAGCAGATGGCATATTCAAACTATTATCAGCAATAATTTTTTCTCTAATAATTTGTGCAATGGCATAGTCATTTGCAGGGTCTACCATGACCCGTATGCCTTTAGTCGTTGCACTGGTTACAACCTTGTACCCTTTTGCTTCTAACTGCGACTGAACCGTATTTGCTTTATTTTGATTAGATGCTAGCGCAACTTGTACCATCCATTTCTTTTCACCATTTTCCAAGATTTCTTTAGCGACAGCTGCATCAAGTTGCTTTTTACTGTCAAAATTTTTCTTTTCTTCTATTTTCTTGGTGTGGACATCTTCAACTTTCTTTTGGGCTAAAAACTCATCTTGTTTTGATTTTCTCTTTTGGATGATTATTTTTTTATTTTTCTCTCCATTTTTGTTAGCTTTATCATTAGAAGGATTTACAAAATAAGGATATATCGCTTGATCATCAAATCTTTGAAATACGATGATATCTCCATAACACTTCTGATCTGCGTAAGCGGTCACTGGTATTATCCCCAAAAGTATTTTAATAAGTAAACTTCTAATAAAGCATTGCATCTTATTCATTTACCAAAGTTAAGTATATTTAATGCGGCGTATTAAAGTAGATTTCTCGTGATTTGTATATTTTTAAAATTCAATGTTTTATGTAAAAAATCACATATTTTCGAAACATATTGCAGTACTTCAAATTATTATCGTTTATCCAGCAACCATTTAGAAAAACTAACTAAATTACTTGGAATTTCAGTCAATTAAAAAAGCCGACAAAATGTCGGCTTTTATTTAGTCTTGAAAGTTCATTATTTAATGATTTCCAATAATGCTCTTTGAGCATTATGCAATTTTTCACCCTCTGCTGGCTCAGCACGAATCCACGTACCATCACCTTGAAGCAACCAAGCCTGTTGATTATCTTGTAAGTAATTTACCAAACCTTGTTGATAAATACGTTTTTTCAATGCAGGGTCTTCAACAGGGAAACACGCTTCTACACGATTAAATAAATTGCGGTCCATCCAGTCTGCACTTGAACAGTAAATACGTGCATCGCCATTATTACTGAAGTAATAAACACGAGTATGCTCAAGGAAACGTCCTACAATTGAACGCACCCGAATATTCTCCGACAGGTTCGGCAAACCTGGACGTAAGCAGCAAATCGAACGGATAATCAGGTCAATTTGAACACCCGCCTGAGAAGCTTCATACAATTTATTGATTAACTGGACTTCGGTTAATGCATTTACTTTAACAATGATCTGAGCTTTACGGCCTGCTTTAGCATTGGCAATTTCTTCATCAATAAAGTTAATAAGCTGAGCATGTAGGGTAAACGGTGCATGTAATAGCTTTTTCAATTTCGCCATTTTCCCCATGCCGGTCAACTCTTGGAATATACGATGTACGTCTTCACACAGATCTTTATCTGTAGTCATGAGACCATAATCGGTATAAATTCGGGCATTCATCGCATGGTAGTTACCCGTTCCTAAATGAACATAACGCACCAATTTATTATTTTCACGGCGAACCACCATAATCATTTTGGCGTGAGTTTTATAACCTACAATACCGTAAACAACGACTGCCCCTGCTTCTTGTAAAACGTTTGCTACTTCAATATTTGATTCTTCATCAAAGCGAGCACGTAATTCAATAACGGCAATAACTTCTTTTCCATTACGCGCCGCTTCTGCCAAAATTTGTACAATCTCAGAATCAGCACCACTACGATATAACGTCTGCTTAATTGCTAATACTTGCGGATCGCGAGCAGCTTCACGAAGTAGCTGAATCACAGGAGCAAAAGATTCAAACGGATGATGCAGTAAAATATCTTGCTTCTGCATTGCTGAGAAAATGCTCTCGGTCTTTTTAAACACTTTAGGCACAACCGGCGTATGCGAGTCATAACGTAAATGAGGACGTTTAAAGTTTGAAACTAGACGAGCTAAGTTTACTGGACCATCAACTTTATATAATTGCTCATCAGTTAAATCGAACTCTTCCAGTAAGTACTCATAAATATGCTGTGGGCAGTTATGGGTTACTTCCAAGCGAACTGCACGACCAAAACGTCGAGAACTTAATTCACCTTTTAATGCTTTAGCTAAGTCTTCAACATCTTCATTCAGTGCCAAGTCTGCATTACGTGTAACACGGAATTGGTAGCATCCAGTTGCTGTCATTCCTGGGAATAAATCAGACACATGTTCATGGATAATTGCCGACAACATCACATGATGTTCTTTTCCACCGGTTAATTCGTCTGGTAGACGTACAACGCGAGGTAATGAACGAGGTGCAGGTACAACAGCTAAATCAATTTGACGACCAAAAGCATCTTTACCTTCAAGCGTAATAATGAAGTTCAAGCTTTTATTAACAAGTCGAGGAAACGGATGTGCTGGATCTAGACTAATTGGGGTTAATACAGGTGCGACTTGTTCTTGAAAATATTTTTTTACCCAAGCAGATTGAGCTGGAGTTAACTCACCACGACGTAGGAAGCAAATATCTTCTTCACGTAACTTAGGTAAGATTTCTTCATTTAAAATTCGATATTGACG
This sequence comes from Acinetobacter sp. DMC2, assembly GCF_056314305.1. Taxonomy (NCBI): domain Bacteria; kingdom Pseudomonadati; phylum Pseudomonadota; class Gammaproteobacteria; order Moraxellales; family Moraxellaceae; genus Acinetobacter; species Acinetobacter sp. DMC2. The sequence goes on from NZ_JBQUYP010000002.1 coordinate 230,422, forward strand.
CTCAATCGCAGCATGAGCAGTTTCAGAGATTTTTTGTAAAACCTGTCTTGGGGTAAGACCATCTGGGCTCCGACTTTCGTTGCCCAGAGAAAATTGTTCCATTACCCCAGCAACACGAATTTCAAAGAACTCATCGAGATTACGCGAGAAAATGAGCAAGAAATTCATTCGCTCAAGCAATGGATGTAAAGGGTCTACCGCTTGCTCCAATACACGCAAATGGAAGTCAAGAATAGACAATTCACGATTTATATAACGGTCATTATAACTATATTCTATTGGGGTCGTTGTTGCTGTAATCGCTGTATTCATGTCTAACTCTATTCTCTATCCAGCCAAAATCTCTATAAACCAGTATGCTGCAAAAATATGACAATTTGGTAAAAACTAAAAAATTTACACATCTTTAAAACAGCTTTATTCAGGAATCTGGGTGCTATTCATATAACGTAAAATAACGCGTTTTCTATATTGTAGTTTATGATCGTTACGATGATCTTGATAATATTTCGGATCAGGCAATAACGCAGCTAAGAAAGCGGCTTGTTCACGCGTTAAGCTTTTAGCACTTTTACCATAATAATGATGAGCGGCTGCTTCAACACCATACAAATTTTTGCCAAATTCAACTGAGTTCATATACACCTCAAGAATTCGGCGTTTTGACCACATCCGCTCCATCATCCAAGTCGCGACCGTTTCTTGGCCTTTACGAATAAATGAACGTTTGTTGTATAAAAACAAGTTCTTTGCAAGCTGTTGAGACACAGTAGAACCACCCGCAACCACTTCACCCTCTTCATTATTTCGCTCAAGGGCAAAACGGATACCTTGCCAGTCAAAGCCATGATGATGGATAAACTTTGCATCTTCGCCCGCTAAAATTGCATGTTTAAAATTGTCGCTGATATCATCATAGTCCAGCCACTGATGGACAATTGGCTCAGATGTATCAGACCAATAATCAATTCGCATAAACATGGTGGTATCCACTTCATGTGTCCGCCACCAGACCAAACTCGAAAAAATCCAAAGTTGAATAAGGAGAATCGCCCCAATAAAAATTAACAACACGCGAACAATAAAAGCTTTCATGTTCGTCCTGATCTCCTGTATTCAACTTTTTTCATGTTAAGCTGTAAAGCATGTTCATATATAACAAAAGCATAGCATGACTCAATATCAGCCTCCGCACATTAATCGTAAACTCAATGTACAAACTTGGTGGCTGACTGCCCTGCTCATCGCAATCAATGTAGGTTTGTTTGTCTGGCAAATTCTATCTGGCGTCGATATTAGCGATCCAGCCATGAAAGATGCTATTCATTGGGGAGCTGATTTTACACCACTTACTTTTTCTGGGCAGCCTGAACGTCTATTTACCAGCATGTTTTTTCATTTTGGTTTAGTCCATCTCATGCTCAACATGTGGGCCTTATATATTTTCGGTAATGTTGCCGAGTCACTATTTGGTCGCTTCTATTTTATAGGCATGTATTTACTTGCTGGTTTATTCGGCAGTCTGCTCAGTAGCTATATGACCATTCAAAATGGACATGAATTACTGCAACATTTTGACCAGAGCTTACTTCCTCATGTCAGTGCAGGTGCTTCAGGCGCCGTAATGGGATTAGGTGCTGCGTTAACCGTACTTTCCTTATTTCCACCACTTCCACATCAAGCCTACATACTCGATAAAAAAGCATTATTAATGATTATGGCAATCAACCTTATTTTTGGTTTTGTCGCAACTGGTATTAATAATGCCGCACATATTGGCGGCATGGTTATTGGAGCATTCCTTGCACTGATGTGGTACTTAAGCTACGTCAGTAAGTTTAAAAGTGTGCTCAAGATTTTAGGCTTATTAGGCGCAGTAATCATTACGGGTGGTTTTTATATGTACTGTGTACAACTCAACTCACCTTTACTTCCGCTATGGCATGAAATCATCATCCAAAATCCTGGCATTATTCCTTAAGTTACAGCTGATTTAATTCTCTTAAGCTTTGTAAAGGTGGTAAGTTGCAAAGATAACCGAGTCGATAACGACCTATCAACGCACAAATCAGCATCATGCCAAGAGGTAAAATCAGCCATATTTCAAAATGCCACTGTATTGCCATATTCATTTTATGACTAGCAATCGCACTAATCACCTCCGCAAAACAGCAGGCAACTATGCCTGCTAACAGACCAAGAAACCCAATCTCAAAACTGAGCATTTGCTTCATTTTATTTTTAGATAGACCAAATGAGCGTAGTAAAGCAACCTCACGGCGCCTTTCATCCATTAATAGGTTTAAACATGCAATCAGTACTAATACGCCTGAAAAACCAACTAACGCTGCCAGTACAGTCACTATTTTGACCAAGACATTCATTAAGCGTTTTACTTCATCTAAAATTCGATCAACATCAATAAATACTGTATTTGAGAACTGCTGAATAATATTGATCATTTTAGGTTGATCTTGCTTAGGTACATAGAAACTACCTAAATAACTTCCAGCATTTTCATCTAAGGTTTTAGGGGAAAAAATAAAGAAAAAGTTAGGGCTAAAGCTTTCCCACTCTACACTCCGGAAATTCACAACTTTGGCTTGTAATGTACCTTCAGGCAGGCTAAAGGTCAGCTTGTCTCCAATTTGGATTCCCAAACTTTCGGCAGTTTTACTTTCGACTGAAACTTGCCCCACGCCATTAAACTGGATTTGTCCTTTTGTAATTGCATTGTCATTCGGTAATTGATTCGATTGCGTCAGATTTAACTCACGGCGCAAAGAGTTATTTTGTTTTATGGCTTCTTCTGAAAAAGGTACATCATTCTTTGCTACCAGTCGCCCTCGGATATTTGGATAGAGCGGCGTGCTTTGCCAACCATGTAGCTTTAATTGCTGCTCAAAAGGTTTTAAATCGAATGGAGGTAAACCATATACAAATTGATTCGGGGTTCCTTCAGGAAGCTGTTGCTGCCAACGCTGTAATAAATCTGTTCTTAATACGCTTAATACAGTAATGAGGCTTAAGCCTAAAGCCAGTGCAGTAATTTGTAAGGCACTTTGCGAGGGCGATCGAATATAAAAAGACAAACGATTTTTCATCTTTTTTAAACTACGAAGCACGAGCCAAACAACGGTATACAGCAAAATACAAAGAACAATAATCGCAGCCAAAACCATAATGCTGAGCATCAAGTTTTCACTCAATACCAAACTAAAAACAATCAGACTGCTAATGCCAGCAAAAAACATAAAGAATAATGATTTTCGAGATTTGGCTTCTTCGCGAATCACCCGAATTGGAGGTGTATTTAAAAGCTCCCAAATGCTTGGCAAAATAAAACCAAGCAGCACAATTACACTGGTAAAAATAGCGATTGGTAAAGGTCCAAGTAAAAGCGGTATTAGCGAAAAACTTAACTCTAATTGAGGAATCAATTGCAGCATAAGTTGCAGCAGACCATACCCCATGACTAAACCTAATAGACTGCCCATCACAATTGAAATCGCACTGACAATGCAAAGCAATCCAATATAGGCCCATAAAATTTGGAACTTACTAGCGCCTAAGCATCTAAGAAGTGCAATATGATCTTGGTTTTGCTGAACATATCTTTGACTCGTTAAAGCGATGGCAATTCCACACAACAAAATCGTTAAAATATTGGCTAATTGCAAAAAGGTATCTAGGTTTTCAAGTGGACGTAATAACCGACTATTTGATTCACTCGCATCACGTAAACGCAAACCTGCCGTTTCATCTGGTTCTTTAGAAGGTTGATGCTGTTGCTTAAATTGCTTTGAAAATGCCTGAACTTGTTCAGGTTGACCAGACATTAACAGTCGATAATCGATTCTACTGCCAGTTTGAATTGCATGAGTTTTAGCAATATCGGCTTGATGAATAATAACGGTAGGTGAAAAACCTGAAAAACCGAGCTCTTGATTTGAATCACGCACAATCACGCCGCTAAAACGGAAGGTTCCGTCAGCAATAGAAACAATATCTCCCCTTTTTACTTTTAATAAGTCCGCCGCTCTTTGACTTAGCCAGACTTCACCAGATTGAATCGCTTGAGTTTTTGGCGCAATTTCAAGCTGTCCTCTGAGTGGAAATGCAGGTTCTATCGCTTTTACATTGACCATGACAAACTGATCTTGTGTATGAGCCATAGAACTAAATAGAGTGACATTAGTTTGCTTTAAACCAAGCTGTTCTGCTCTTTTTTTCCACAGCTGTTCGATAGGCTCGTTATTCGACAGAACTAAATCTGCACCCAGCATTTGCGAGGCTTGCAGACTGACTGCATTCTTCACTTGGTCATTACTAAATTTCAGGGCTGTGGTTGCACTAATCGCAAGCGATAAAGCAATAATCAGCAGATATAATCCACCCGTACGAAAACTTTGTAGCAAAAGTGGTTTTAGAAGATTACGCATAATTTAACCACCCTGTACTGTCTTTAGTCGGCCATCATCTAACTCAACATGACGCTGACAAAGAGCGGCCAAATTACGATCATGGGTCACTAAGATCAGAGTCGTACCTAACTCTCGGTTTAAATCAAAAAGCAAACTTTCAATTTCTTGTGCTGTCTGACCATCTAAATTTCCTGTCGGTTCATCCGCAAAAATAATTTGTGGTTCTGCAATAAGAGCTCGTGCAATCGCCACGCGTTGTTGCTCCCCTCCAGATAAGACTTTAGGTGTTTGTTCAACTTGACGACTAAGCCCTACTCGATGCAACCAATCTAAAGCTTTTTTCTCTGCGGTTTTATAATCAAAATCTTTACGTAACCGTAAAGGCAACATCACATTTTCAAGCGCACTCAACTGAGGTAAAAGTTGAAAAGACTGAAATACGAAACCAATATGCTGCATTCTGATTTGGGCACGTTGTTCTTCTGTTAACTGATGAACAGCTTGCCCACACAGCCAAACTTCACCTTCAGACGGTTGATCTAAAGTTGCCAAAATTCCTAGTAAGGTCGATTTACCTGAGCCAGAACGCCCAGTAATTGCCACCTGCTCCCCTTCAAAAATCTTTAAATCGATATCTTTTAAAATCGTAAACTGATTTTGGTTAATCTGAATAGTTTGTGTAACTTGATGGGCAGCAATGATGGGTTGTGGCATGATGTAAAAAGTCCTATGTATTCAGAATCAGGGTCGAAGTACAAATGTATAAATCTTTTTTGATTGGTTCTAAAAGCATCATGCTCATCTCATTAAGTATGCTGCCTATGCTTGTATCGGCGAAAACTATTTTAATTTTAGGAGATAGTATTAGTGCCGGTTACGGAATTGATCCCAAACAAGGTTGGGTACAATTACTGCAAAAACGCTTAGACCAACAGTATCCCAAACAACACAAAGTGGTCAATGCAAGTGTTAGTGGAGAAACAACCAGCGGCGCTTTAGCCCGGTTACCTAAGCTATTACAGACCTATAAGCCAAATGTGGTCGTGATTGAATTAGGTGGAAATGATGGCTTGCGTGGTCAACCGCCTCAAATGATTCAAAAAAATCTGGATCAGCTCATTCAATTAAGTCAGAAACAAAAAGCCCAAGTTATTCTTTTTGGCATGAAAATTCCGCCAAATTATGGGGCTGCATATAGCAAAGCTTTTGAAAATAACTATAAAGTTGCAAGCCAAAAATATCAGGTGAAATTACTACCATTTTTTCTTGATGGAGTCGCAGGTCAAAAACAGCTTATGCAAAATGACTTGATTCATCCCAATGCTCAAGCACAGTCAAAATTACTTAATTTAGCTTATCCATATATAAAAGGTGCCCTGTAGGCACCTTTTAGTTTTAAGCATTATTATTAATATAATCAGAAATCAAAGAAGGTTACTTCACCAGTTTCTAGCGAATATTCTGCACCAACAACAATCAACTCACCTTTCGCAATCAGGCTCTCTAACACAGCCGAACCATGACGTAATTGATTGACCGAAGCAAAAACGTTTGAACGTACCGCATGACATGAAAGTTTTTTCAAATCATTTTTTAAATCAGTTTGCATTAAAATTTCAACTGACGGACGAACACGGTTCACAATCGACATTAAGTTAGATGATGGTGGGTGATCAGGATTCATTAACGTATCAATTGTTGCTTGAATAGCACCACAATGACTATGTCCCAACACAACAACAACTGGACAGTCATAGCGTTCTGCCGCGAACTCAACACTACCGACTTGTGAAGGAGCAACCACATTACCAGCAACACGAATTACGAATAAGTCACCAAGACCTTGATCAAATACCATTTCTGCTGGAACACGTGAATCTGAACAACCTAATACAATCGCAAACGGATTTTGATCCTTTGCCATTTCAGCGCGTTCATGATGCGATAAGGTTTTTGCAAGGGAACTATTTCCATTTACAAATCGTTGATTACCAGCTTTCAGACGATCTAAAACTTCTTGCGCGGTAGGCATTTTATATTTCCATTGTTTTTTCAAGGTTGGAAATCATTTTAATGTGTCAAAATTTGAATGTCACTGACAAAAAATTAAATCATTTTCCATGAAAAAATTTAAAAATACGATCTCTATTTGAATGTAATGTTTATCGCAAATTCCTTACTGTTTAGCGAAAAAATAGACATACTTTGGTTCTCGGATTGACTATAATTTTTCTCCTTTTGATCATTTGGCAAATGACTCATTGGCAAAGTTTTTCAATAATTTTCAAACTCGCTTATGCCTCAAGGATGAAATCTTATGACGACGCTGTTTGTATCAACCAAAACAACCATAAAGAAAACAGCTATGGCACTTGCCTTGGCTTGTAGCCTTATAACAATAACAGGTGTTTTTCAGACGCAAGCAGCTGATACGATGGATATAAACTTTCAGAATATTTTACAGCAAGAGCGCAGTTGGGCAGGTTTACAAAGTAAAAGTTTAAAAGTTGGCGAGGTTACATGGTCATATAGTGAAGGTGGTTCTACTGCTAAACCGACGTTGCTCCTTATTCATGGATTAGGAGGGAGTCGTGATAACTGGAACCGAGTTGCGCGTTATCTCACAGCAAATTACCACGTTATTATTCCAGACTTACCGGGTAGTGGTGAAACCTTAGTTGCACAGGATTTCGACTACTCAGTACCTAATCTTGCCGAAAAGTTACGTCGATTTGTTGAAGCTGCCAATTTAAAAGGCCCAATTCACATTGCTGGCCACTCACTTGGTGGTTCGATTGCCCTACTCTATGCTGGACAATATCCATTTGAAACTAAAAGTCTATTCTTGGTTGATAGTGGCGGTATTTTCCGTTCTGCAAATACAATTTACCTAAAAGATCCAGCCTACTTAAAACAACTTTTAGTATCTAAAAAAGGTGACTTTAACTATTTGTTAAAGCAAACCATGTTTAATCCTCCATTTATTCCTAAAGAGTTCCTTCAAGCTCAAGAAAAGCTGATGATTAATCAGGCGCCTCAAACGCAAAAACTGGTTGATCAACTGATTGCACTCAATAAAGTCTATACGCCAGATTCATTTGCAGTGCTCACCAAGACAATCGATGCACCAACACTGATTTTATGGGGTAAGCAAGATAAGATTATTAACGTAGAAGTAGCAAGTGAACTAAAACGACTTTTAAAGAATGCCCAACCTCCGGTTATTTTAGAGAATGTCGGCCATATGCCAATATTGGAAGCCGAGCAGCTGGTTATTCAACAATATGTACCGTTTTTACTTAAAGTAGAAACAAATCAGTCTTCAAAAACGACTACACCCTAAATAAAACTTCGGACTTGTGAGACCTTATGTCTACCCAACCGCTTATAGAAAAACTCATTGAAGCTCATCTTGATTTTTTAGATGAGGAATTTGCTCAGCCCCAAATTATTCAACAAGAATTTGAGCAATTTTATCATTGGTTGGGTAGTCGGCAACTACAGCACCTCTGGACCTTTGAACAAATCCAGCAACTGATTCAAAAGCAGATTTTAGAAACTCCTGCTTCTGATTTTCTGCTTGAACAAATTGCAGAACATATTCGCTTTGCACTTATTCATCCAGCCAATGAAAATACAACAATTGAAGATGTTATTCCTGTTTTAACAATTGATGGAATTGCGCAATACGTTGCAAGTAAAGAACAGCATCGTAAAAAAATCATTAAAACGATTGTGAATAATCCTGCATTTTCAGCACTCTTGACTCAATTGATTCAACAAACAATGCATGATTACTTAGATGAATCTATGTCAAAACGTGTGCCGGGTGTAGGCCGTTTTATGAAAATGGGGAAATCTGTTCTAGAAACAGTGACTGATTCAAATCTAGACGACACGATTAATCATTATTTGCAAAAGAATATTTTAAAATTGAGTCAAATGAGTGAGCGCGTTTTAAACCAACATTTTGACAATGATAAGCTCTATCATTTTCAGGCAAATATTTGGCATAAAGTTAAATCTATGCCACTTTCTGTTTTAAAAAACTATATAGAAGTTCAAGATTTATCAAAAACTGTAGGTTTAGGACACGAGATTTGGGATCACATTCGCCAAACTTCTTACCTGAAACAACAAGTCCATGATGGTGTTTATACGTGGTATGTTCGAAATCAGGAACGTAATTTTGACTTGCTACTTCGTGATCTCAATATTAATGAAAGTTTAATTCAACATGAACTCACTCAGTTACTTGTGCCTGTATTACAGCAATTAGTTACAACGGGGCATTTAAGACGCCGTGCTCGTGTTTACCTAGAGAAATTTTATTATTCTGAAAAAGCATTAAATATTATAAATAACAAAGGCGCTTAAAGCGCCTTTGTTATTTGTCTTGATTAGAAAGAATATTTTAAAGAAGCGTAATAAGCTCGACCTGGCTCATTGTAGGTTTGGCTGATCGAATTGCTGTCTCTTAAAATTTGTTTATCAAACAAGTTACTTACGCCAACACGCGTACTTATATTATCTGAAATTTTATAACCAACATTAATTCCAGCAGTACTATAGCTTTTTACAGTACTTGGCTTAATCGCAGAATTTGTTCCACCTGAACCAATGCCCGATTCAATTCTATTTTCAGCAAACTGACGCGACTTTTGGCGGCCATATTGAGTGAAGACAAAATTCACATCTAACTGATCTGTGATGTCATAATCGAAAATTGAGTTAATCGTATAGTTTGGAACCAAAGATAATGGGTTACCCGTTTGCTTATCTTTCGAGTCCATCATGTAAGTAAAGTTATTGGTCCAGCGAATGTCGCCAAAGTCTAAGCCTAAACTTCCTTCAAAACCTTGAATTAATGCTTTAGGCGTATTTTCCCAACGTAAGATATTCCACTTGGTGTTGGTCACAGCGCCTGTATTTGCGTTGGTACTTGAGCCATCCACTGTTCCAACAACGTTTGTACCAGCCACAATCTTATCTTTATAATCGTTACGGAACCACGTTAAGCTCGCATTCACGATATCTTTTTGGAACTGGATACCAAGCTCTTTGTTTACCGAAGTTTCTGGTTTTAAATCACCATTACCTTGCAATAAACAACGTGACTCAATATTAGATGGACAACCATTGCCGTTCGTACTGAGTAAGTACCCTTCGGCATTTTGATACATATTTGGTGCTTTATACGCTTTTGCTACCCCACCTTTTAAAGTGAAATAATCATTGAGTCTTTGAGTAATGTTTAAGCTTGGGCTCCAGTTAGAACCAGATTTACTGTGATCATCGAAACGTAAACCTAATACAGCATCGGTGCTATCAGTAAGTTTTAAGTTATCTTCGATATATGCAGAAGCAATACGTGATTCCATTTTACTACGATTGCCTTTAGCTAATTGATCGCCGTAACCTGAACCACTACTGTCTGTACCTTGAGTTGTCGAAACATTATCTTTAAATCTGTCTTCAACCCATTCAGTCCCGAGTGTTAACACGTGTGGTACATAATATTCAAAAGGAATATTGGCTTCACCATTTAAACGAAGAGTTTCTAAACGTGAAGTAGCTTTATTATCAAGATTATTAATTTTTCCTTCTACACTTCCAGCAAGGCCTTCAGGCAAACGTTTATTATGAGTTTTATCATATTGAGCAACTAATTTACTCTTACCCCAAGACCAATCCCCTTCATGCGTCAATGCATAACTATCACGGTACATGGTATTGGTTTCTTTACCAATAAGTTCCGAAAGAATCGCATCTGCTTCAGCATTTGCATTTAACTGAGAATCACCAGAATAAATATTACCTTGTTTACTAGAAGAGACATCGAGCAAGACAGTTTGTTGATCTGTTGCTTGCCAAGCTAAACGGCCTGAAATATCTTTATTTTTAACGCCTTCACGGCCAGCTGCAGTACTGCCTATTGATTTATTAATATCGACATCGTCAGCTTCTGTTTTATTGTAATTACCATATAAACGATAAGACAAAACGTCTTTAATCAATGGCCCACTTACGTTAAAGCCAACACGATTTGATGCACCTTCTTTAGAATCTTCAGGTTGTGAAGTATAAAACTCTACTGAGCCATGGGTTTCATTCGTCACTTTTTTAGTAACGATGTTAACCACACCACCTGCTGCCCCCGAGCCATAGCGAGCTGCAGCAGGTCCACGTAAAACTTCAATAGATTCGATTGCTTCTGCGGGCACCCAGTTTGAATCACCTCGTGTATCACGCTCTCCTTTCCAGCCATAACGAACTGAATTACGAGAGTTAATTGGTTTTCCATCCACCAAAATGAGTGTATTTTCTGGCCCCATTCCACGAATATCAATTTGTCTATTATTACCACGCTGCCCCGTTGCACTGTTGCCTGTTAAATTAACACCCGGCATACGGCGTACATAGTCAGAAATATCATTACGAACTGGTAGTTTTTCTAAATCTTCTTTGGTAATAACCGACACACCGAGCGATTGCTTCACTTGCTCTTCAGCAGTTACGAAAATTGTTTCCAATTTCACAGGTTCAGCAGGCTTTTCTAATGCTTGTTCAGCTTGTTCTTGCTCATTTTGTGCAGCATAAGCCATAGACATCATACTTGCCAGTACTGAAACAGAAAGCACTGACTGGATAATACGCTTCGACATAAGTATTCCCAATATATTGATTTATTAAACATCTCTCATTTTAAGTTCGGCATTGTAACAAATCTAAATAAAATTACAAATGATATTGATAATAATTATCATTATTTATATTGAATAATAAAAAAACCTCATGGCGAGGCTTTTTTATGTCACTTTTCAAACAATTTGATTATTTGAAATAAGCACCTTCAGCTTGTGTATGGTCTGTTTGGTCGACCACACGTTGAAGCTCAGGAATCTGCTCTCTTAAAGTAGTTTCAACGCCCTGTTTCAAGGTAACGTCAATTGCCGAACAGCCTTGGCAACCACCACCAAATTTTAATACAGCAGTTAAACCATGTTCTGGGTCATCTTGTACTTCTACCAAGCTACAATTTCCGCCATGCCCTGCAAGACCTGGGTTAATTTCTGCTTGAAGAATGTAAGTAATACGTTCTTCAATCGAAGCATCTGGACCAACACGTGGAACTTTAGAATTTGGAGCACGGAAGGTAAGCTGACCACCAAAACGGTCCTTGTTGTAATCGATTACAGCATCTAAAAGATAAGGAATAGATGGCGCATCAATATACGCAGGAAAATCAGGATAGTCCTGTTTATAATCCGTTGGGATCACTTCTTCTGGTGCACTATATGCCATACAACATTCTGCACGTGGCGTACCCGGATGTTCAACAAAAACTCGAACGCCAATTCCCGGAGTATTTTGCTTCGTTAATAAATCGTGCAAATACTCTTGTGCAGATGGTGTAATCAAAAGGTTTGGAATTTCTTCTGCAACAGCAGTGTTGGTGTTCTCAGTCGACATAACAATATTCCTCAAGCTGATGCCTTTATATTAACCGAAGATGAGGTGGATTTAAAAAAAATCAACTAAATTTGTCGGATTTATACACAACAGGGTTTCAACTTAAGTTTTTAATGGCATTATTGAGCCAGTATTGATCATTTTTTAAATATTTCTTATGTTGCATTTGCCATTTAACCATACAGTTACTCTTATTATTATTACGGTCATTATCTCTTTAATTGCTTTTAGCAACCAAAACGTGATGAACCGGCTGATTTTTTGGCCACCTGCAATGCAACGTGGACAGATTGATCGCTTCATTACTCATGGCTTTATCCATGCCGATGGAACACATCTACTTTTCAACATGATTACCCTGTTTTTCTTTGGCAGTATTATTGAAAGTTTTTATCGCCAATATTTCTATGACATGGGTTTTGTGTTGTTCTATTTAGGTGGCTTAATCTTCGCGATTTTACCGAGCTATTTACAGCATAAAAATGATGCGAATTGGGCTAGCCTAGGAGCCTCAGGTGCTGTTTCGGCAGTGTTATTTGCTTATATCCTATTCCAGCCGTGGAAGCTGATTTTCGTATTTTTCATTCCTGTACCCGCTATTATTTTTGCAATTTTATATGTGGCATACAGTATTTGGGCTGGTAAACGTGGTAATAGCCATATTAATCATAGTGCTCATTTATGGGGTGCGGCTTACGGAATCATCGTAACAATTTTACTTGAACCAAAAGTTATTCCGCATTTCTTAGACCAACTTACTCGCCTTCCTTTCTAAACAAAATAAATTAAAGAAAGGCCCGTTGTGGGCTTTTCTTTTTTTCTCATTAATTTATCACTATAAATTCTCAGTCTTTTTTCTGATTTTCTTTGATCAATTCGTTGTTTTGATTGCAAAAACCATCTGATTAAACTCATGCCAATTCTTTTAATAATTCAGATGATACAATGAAGTACAAAGCAATTTTATCTAGCCTTTCCATTGCTTTATTTAGCTTATCTTTAGCTGGATGTAATGACAACGATAATCAAGAAAATGTAGCAACCACACCTAAGCAACCGAATATCTTATTTATTATGGCTGATGACTTAGGCTATTCAGATTTAGGGACTTTCGGTGGTGAAATTCATACCCCTAATATTGATAGTTTGGCTCAAGAAGGCCGCCTTTTAACGGATTATCATACTGCCCCGACCTGTTCTCCGACACGCTCTCAACTCATTTCTGGTACTGATCATCATTTAGCTGGTATTGGAGCAATGGCTGAACTCACACCAGAACATTTGAAAGGACAACCAGGCTACGAAGGCTATTTAAATGAACGCTCGCTATCTATCGCACAAGTACTTAAAGATAATGGTTACCGCACGTACATTAGTGGTAAATGGCATTTAGGGCTAACTCCAGAAACCAATGCATATGCAAAAGGTTTCGATCATTCATTTACCCTATTACAAGGTCTAGATCACCACTTTAAGCAAGCGCCAAGTGCGTTTAAACGAAATTCAACTTATACAGAAGATGGTCAGGTTATTCCTGTTTCAACTTTGCCTGATGACTTTTTCTCGACAAATTATTTTACCGATAAATTACTAAGCTACTTAGACTCAGGCAAAAATAGTGGCAAACCGTTCTTTGCTTATGCTGCCTATACGGCGCCCCACTGGCCAATTCAAGCACCTGCTGAATACCGTGAAAAATATCGCGGAATTTATGATGTCGGTTACGATGCTATACGTAACGCACGTATTGCTAAGCAAAAACAGCTTGGAATTATCCCTGCAAACTTTGAGGCAGCGGAACCCATTGCAACACAAAATGCCCCACAAAAATATGGAAAATGGGATGAGTTAACAGCCGAGCAAAAGGCACTCGAAGCCCGTAAAATGGAAATCTATGCAGGTATGGTCGAAAACCTCGATGCTAATGTAGGCCGTATTATTCAATATCTCAAACAAAATAATCTTTATGACAATACTTTAATTTTCTTTGTTTCTGACAATGGCGCAGAAGGTTTTGTACGTGGCGGATATGGCAGTGAATCTGGTTTTGATAACTCTGTAGCAAATGTGGGAACACCAACTTCATATCACTATATTGGACCACGTTGGGCCGAGGTCAGCGCGGCACCTTTCCACTTATGGAAAGATACAGCTGGTGAAGGTGCAACAACTGCCCCTGCTATTGTGAAATTACCGAACCAGAAAAAAGCAGAAGAAACCAATAATAGCTTTGCATCTGTACTCGATGTTTTCCCAACCCTATTAGAATATGCTCATATTCCAGTACCTCAAGGCCAATACAATGGTCGAACCATTAATACGCCATCAGGGATTTCATGGAAGCCTTTACTTGAAAATAAAACCACTACCATTCGCCCTGCAAATTTTAGTTTTGCCGATGAATTACATGGCAGCAAATATGCAAAACAAGGTGAATGGAAAATTGCAGTTCAAGGACGCCCTGAGTTAGGCACAGGCACTTGGGAGTTGTATAACATTGCCACTGATCGTGGAGAAAATCACAATGTTGCACAGCTTTACCCAGCAAAAGTGCAAGAACTATTATCGGTTTATCAAAAATATACTGAGAAAAATGGTGTGCAGGAATATAACGCCAAATGAGATTAAAACTATTTTTAGTTACCGCAATCAGCCTGTCTTTTATGACAGGCTGTAGCCAATCTTCAAAAGTTTCTGAATCAGCACCCTCGCATCAACAGCCGACGTCTTTAGCTGACCTAGGTTCTATTGAAAAGTGTAAAAACTACTCTGGACTACCTCAAGGTTGGCTCAAACTGCCTACAGCTGGAATGGTTTTAATTGCCGATGGGAATTTTAATTTTGGTTCTGAGAAAGCCTATCCCGATGAACTTAATTTTGGAAAAAAACAACGAGAAGTCAAAGGATTCTGGATTGATCAGACTGAAGTTACCGTTGCTCAATTTGCAAGTTTCGTAAAAGCAACGGGCTACATTACCGATGCCGAAAAACAAAAGCAGGCTGCTGTTTTCTCACCAGATCCTCATCATCCACAGCAATGGTGGCAGCTAAAATCAGGGTATACATGGAAAACCCCCAATGGCAGTAATGGTGCAGTAGCTACTCCGAATGAACCTGTGCGATATGTAAGTAAAAACGATGCTGAACATTATGCAGTCTGGCTCGGACATGATTTACCAACAGAACTAGAATGGGAATATGCAGCTAAAGCCAATTCAAAAACTGATACGCCCTTACATCAAGCGCCTACCGATGAACACCAACATCCACAAGCAAATTACTGGCAAGGTGAATTCCCTTTTCAAAACCTAAATCAAGATCACTTTAAAGATGTGGCACCCGTTGGATGTTTTGCGCCAAACGATTTCAAACTATTTGATACGATTGGAAATGTATGGGAATGGACATCTTCACCGTATCAAGGTGCCCATGACCAACATATGGGAAATTATTCTGATTTAAAACAACAACAAATTGCGAGTACTGAGTATGTAATTAAAGGCGGATCTTTTCTTTGTGCACAAAATTATTGTTCCCGTTATCGTAGCAGTAGCCGCTACCCTCAGGATTTTGATTTAGCTGCAACGCATGTTGGATTTCGAACTATTTTACGGTCTCCTTAATTTCTTCTTAATTAGATTTATTAAAGATGTTTTTTAACCAAAATTAGATCGAAAAATAATCAAAATGTTTTTATAGTACAAGTGAGAATGATAAAAAAGTGAGAACAAGATGAAAACTTTACTTCTTTGTGCAGCAGCAATTTTCACAATGTCACTATCAGCCTGTGCAGTCCATACACCTGAAGGTAGTATTGTGATTGATCCAGATTCACCTTATCACAATCATCCGGGAGACTTTTGCCCACCAGGACAAGCTAAAAAAGGACGCTGTTAGAATCACTCCATTCTTAAAGTAATTTTGAAGTTACGTTAAAGAAATAGAGTTTGATTAAATGATAAACTGAGTACAAAAATAGTGGGTTCCAACCCAAAAATAGATGGGATGAAACTAGAAAATTATGGTGTAAAAAAATCACCATATCCCCAAGATTTTTAAAAGACAATCTTACGTTGTCTTCTATCTAGTTTCACCCCAATTCTTTCTTATTCCGTCTGACTTCTCTTATCCTTTAAGAAAAAAGTCTAGTTTTTAATCATTTCTGCATCTGTATTATTGATACATTTTGAACATTTTACCTTCAGGTTAAAACTGATGTATTTGCTTAATACAAAATAATCATTTATGTAACGTAAGTCTATAAAAATGTTCTAAAAATGTGAAAAAAATTAAGGCCAAAATGAGATGGATTTATCATAATAAATCGCTCTTTCATGTTTCATCACATAAATAATCAATATTATTTTGTCAGTTATTGCCACTCGTTTCCTTTCATTGGCATAGATAATGTATACATCTGTATATTAACCCAGTCGTATAACGAGATATTTTATGTCCAGCACAAGTCAAGTCGAAGGTCTACAATTTCCAGTACACGCCTCAACCAAAAAACAAAGCACGTCTCTTACAGGCCAAGAGATTTTGTCAGAGGCTTTATCTGTTGTAGATAATAAAACCGCGCAACAAGTGTTGAATGAAAAAAACTGGCGAAAAAACTACCCTATTTATTTTAAAGCGCTTGTTAAGCAAGGAATTTCAAATAGTAGCAACCCAATTACTATTGCTAAGCAAGGTTTGCATAAAGCTCACCATATTTTTGACTATTACCGTGATAGTAAACATTATCTTTTAAAAGATGCAGTTCATATTGCTTCATCTACACCCCTTCATACAGTAAAACTTAAAGGTGAAAGTGATGCAGCTCCAGAATGGTATGTTCCTTACAAAGGGCAAAAGCTCAGTGGACAAAGCTTACTAGACCAAATTCAAAGTTGGGAAGAGGCCGGTATTATTGAACCAAGTCATGCAAAAGCTTTGCGTGAAGCTACTGCACACCCAGAATGGTTTGATTTATCTGACCGTACCATGGTGTTGTTTGGTGCGGCTTCAGAAGCTGGTCCTCTACCTTGGTTAGCCAAATGGAAAGCGAATATTATTGCTGTCGACTTACCAAACCCACGTGTCTGGGGCAAAATTTTACATACGATTCAAAAAGGAAACGCAACTCTGATTGCTCCAAGCGTTGAACAAGTTGATTCATCAGCAAAAGTTTCTGAATTAAGAGATAAATTGGGTGCAAATTTATTGACTCAATTACCAGAAATTGCACAGTGGCTAGTTCAGTTTCCACAAAAGTTAGATTTGGCCGCAATCGCCTATTTAGATGGTGAAAAGCATGTTCGTGTATCCATGGCAATGGATAGCATTATGCAATATGTGAGCGAGCATAAGTCTGATACGAGCCTTATGTTTATGTGTACGCCAACCGATGTTTATGCAGTTCCTAAAGAAGTAGCAAAAGCTGCACAACAAAAATTTAAATCACGCACAAAACTACAAAAAATGGCGGTGAAAGGTGTTTCTACACTTTCCTTAAATCGTTTTTTCCAAGCGCCATATCAAGACCTGATTGATTGTGAAAATGGAAAAACTTATGGTATTGCCGACTGTCTAGTGGTTGAACAAGGCCCAAACTATGCTTTGGCAAAACGCATTCAACAATGGCGTGCTATTTTGGCCCGTCATCAAGGGCAACACGTAAGTATTAATATTGCTCCATCTACAACGACTCACTCTGTGACTAAAAATCCATTATTGAAAGCAGCTTTTAATGGTGCAGAGCTTTTTGATGTAGAAGCATTTAGCCCTGAAACGACCAATGCCATTATGGCGGCACTCTGGATTCATGACTTAAGAAATGAGTCTTCTGTGGCAAATCCTGAAACTGAACTAGACCATCCGCTTGAACTCATGATGGAAGGTGCTAATCACGGCGGCTTATGGCGTGTTGCTTATTTAGCAAGAACTGCCCTGCCTTTTGCTGCGATCTATGGCTTTGCAACCGAAAAACTACCTTTTGGAAAATCATCTAGAAAATAATTTGATTAAAGCCCAATTCTAGAATTGGGCTTTTTTCTGAGTTTTTCTATTTATTTTGAAAGTGTGATAGATATTTTTGCATTTCATCAGGTGGAACCATACCGCCTCCTGTCGCCCATACCACATGATTTGCCTGTTTTAATTTATCAGCTGATAGTTGATGTAAAGCCAAATAATCAGGACTCGTCTGAACATAATATGGCCCCATCATTCCTGCCACTGCTGAAGGCTCAAGCTGAATATTTTCAGTTTGATTTAGAAGTGCTATGAGTTCATACAAACGTTCATCGTGAATGGTGTAATAGCCATCAATTAACTGTTGCATAGCACGCCCAACAAAACCTGAAGCACGCCCTACTGCAAGTCCATCTGCGGCGGTTACGTTATCGAGGCCAATGTCATTTACTGAAATCTGATCATGCAAGCCTGTGTGGACACCAAGTAACATGCAAGGCGAATGTGTGGATTCAGCAAAAATACAATGTACGTGCTCACCAAAAGCCAGTTTTAACCCAAAACTCACGCCACCTGGGCCACCACCGACGCCACACGGCAAATAAACAAATAAGGGATGCTCAGCATCAACTTTAATCTGTTTTTGCTTAAATTGCTGTTTTAGGCGTATTCCTGCAACTGCATAGCCTAAAAATAATGTTTTTGAGTTTTCATCATCAATGAAAAAACAGTGTGGGTCTTGCTCTGCGGCTTTTCTTCCCTCTTCAACCGCTACGCCATAGTCACTGGCATATTCCACAACATTGACGCCTAGTGAACGTAGTTTGTCTTTCTTCCACTGTCTCGCATCAGCCGACATGTGGACTGTGACTCTAAAACCCAGTTTGGCGCTCATAATGCCAATAGAAAGCCCTAAGTTACCTGTAGAACCTACTGCAATTTGATACTTAGAAAAAAACGTTCGAAATGCGTCTTGGTCGAGTTTAGTGTAATCGTCTTCAAACTTGAGAAGCCCTGCCTCAATAGCCAATTTTTCAGCGTGAGCCAAGACTTCATAAATACCACCACGCGCTTTAATTGAACCAGAAATAGGTAAATGACTATCTTTTTTTAGCCAGAATGCTCCACTCATTTGCACTTTTTGTGTTGAAGAAAGTGCTTGTTGCATATGAGCAATTTCTACGATATCTGATTCAATTTTTCCATGTTGTGCTTGAGTTTCAGGAAACACTTTTGCTAAATAAGGCGCAAAACGCGCTAGCCTTGCTTCCGCGTCACTTACATCGTCTGCTGTGAGTCCAACTTTTTCTAAAGCTTCTATTAAAGGATAGCGATGAGGTGTAAACCAAAATATCTCTTGATAGGCTTGCAGTGTCTCAATAAGTGGGAATTGTTGTTTTAGCTGATCTATTTTAACAGCATCCATAATCTATCCTGATATCAAAGTTTTAAGCCCAGCTTTTAAAGCTGCTTAATGCTCTATAACGACTTGTTAATTTATAATTGAATGTACATGAAAATAGACTGAACTTAAAAAAGAAACAAATAAAAAAGCCACTGTGTACAGTGGCTTTAATGTTTTAAATGCTTTTATACAAACTGTAAGAATAACCAGTACAAACCGCCTGATAAACAGATTGTTGCAGGAAGTGTAAATACCCATGCAGATAAAATTGTTTTAACTGTATTGAAGTTTAAGCCTGATCTATTCGCGACCATGGTACCTGCAACAGCACTATTTAAAACGTGTGTTGTTGAAACAGGCATACCTAAACCATCAGCAGCAGCAATTGTACTCATTGCTACAAGCTCAGCAGACATCCCCTGACCATAAGTCATATGATGCTTACCAATACGCTCACCTACAGTCACAACAATACGTTTCCAACCTACCATGGTGCCTAAGCCAAGTGCCAAAGCAACTGCTACTTTCACCCAAGTTGGAATGTATTGTAAGAATGAATCTAAGCTACTACGGTATTCTTTCACAAGTTTTTCTTGTGACTGATCCATTTTTGGTAATGCATTCGCTTTATCCAAACGCTTAAACGAGGTTGTACTTAAATACATGTCATTACGAATTTCGCTAATTGCAGCTTCTGGAATGTCTTTTAAGTTGTTATAGCTAGAAACTCGCTCACCCAAGTGGTCAGTCATGCTTGCCAATGCAGGCACTACTTCTGGAGTTTGCTCTTTAGTTTGAATATATTTAGTCAGAATAACACGCGCTTTTTCATCGGTTAATTCTGGCTGATTTTGATTCAAAAATACGGCAGTTTGAGAAGAAAGCTGATGGAATGATTGAACTTGTTGTGTATCAAGGTTTTTATTTAATGAATAAGCCAACGGCACCAGACCAACCAAAATCAGCATGATGAGACCCATACCTTTTTGACCGTCATTAGAACCATGTGCAAAACTTACACCTGTACAGGTAAAGATTAAAATTGCACGAATGATTGCTGGTGGTGGTTTATTACCTTCTGGCGGTTGGAATAATTCTAATTGGCGTTTAAAAACAGTTTTAACCAACAAGAAAACAATCGCTGCAAAAGCAAAACCAATTAAAGGCGAAAATAATAATGCCTTACCGACTTTAATCACCTGATCCATATCAACACCACTGGTGGTTACGCCAGTCGATGCACTCAACAGATGGTTCATAATGCCCACACCCAAGATTGAACCAATCAAGGTATGAGAACTAGAAGCAGGAATACCCAAGAACCAAGTACCTAAGTTCCAGAGAATTGCAGCAATAAGGAGCGCAAAAACCATTGCGAAACCTGCACCGCTACCCATGTTCATAATCAGTTCAACAGGCAACAATGCAATAATGCCGTAAGCGACTGCGCCGCTTGCAACCATTACCCCAAGAAAATTACAAAAACCTGCCCACATGACTGCAACTGGTGCAGGTAAAGCATTGGTGTAAATCACTGTTGCTACTGCATTTGCAGTATCGTGGAAGCCATTTACAAACTCAAAGCCTAAAGCAATCAAGAGTGCAGTAGATAAAAGGATAACCGAATAAAGACTCAAAGGTGGTACATGTGCTAAATCAGCACTCACCTGAAATCCAATATAAATAAGTGTTGCAACAATAATCGTCAGAAACACCGGCATAAAAAACTTAGGTGTCGGGACATGCACATTCGTCGATTTGACTTGCAGGTTTGCCGCAAGTTTTGAATCCGAAACAGGGGGTAGATTAGAATTCATGCAGACGGTAAGAGGATAAAAAAATCCTCTGTATTCTTAAATTAAATTATGACAATTATATGACAAAGCAGCGCCTGATGAAGTCAATTTTTCATATTTTGACCTCATTTGATGCACCTTTCCTCTATAAAATTTATTTTTTTATTAAAATACAATAATTTAAATCAATTTACATCTTCCTTATTTATGACTATTTTTAAAGCAAAAATATATAAAAAATCACTCGAATGCTTGTTTTTTAAACAGAACAATTGTCATAAAACGGAATATTGGAGATGAAATATTTCAATATCATGATCATTTTATGAATATTTGATGAAAAAACAGTCTTCATTTGTCATAAAAGCCGTTTTTTAATGAATCTATTACAAGTGAATGACGGGTCGTTATAGCTCATCAAATGCGCAACTATTCTGTTACAATAGCGCCGCATTTTTAAATTTGTACAATATCGGGGTTTTATATGTCCACGCTTGCCACCCTAAAAGCGCTTCTTGCCAAACGCATTCTGATTATTGATGGTGCGATGGGTACCATGATTCAACGCCATAAACTAGAAGAAGCCGACTACCGTGGTGAGCGTTTTGCCGATTGGGCACATGACCTAAAAGGTAACAATGACCTTCTTGTGCTGACTCAACCCGAAATCATTCAAGGTATTCATGAAGCTTATCTTGATGCAGGCGCAGACATTATTGAAACAAACAGCTTTAACGGCACACGTGTTTCCATGTCTGACTACCACATGGAAGATCTTGTTCCAGAGATTAACCGTGAAGCAGCACGTTTAGCTAAAGCAGCTTGTGAAAAATATTCAACTCCAGATAAACCGCGTTTTGTGGCAGGTGTACTCGGTCCAACATCGCGTACCTGTTCAATTTCACCGAATGTAAATGACCCTGCCTTTCGTAACATTACTTTTGATGAACTAAAAGAAAACTATATTGAGGCAACTCATGCGCTGATTGAAGGCGGTGCAGATATCATTCTGATTGAAACCGTTTTTGATACATTAAACTGTAAAGCTGCAATTTTTGCGGTGAAAGAAGTCTTTAAGCAAATTGGTCATGAATTACCACTCATGATTTCAGGGACCATTACCGATGCCTCAGGCCGTACCTTAACAGGTCAAACTGCCGAAGCGTTCTGGAACTCTGTACGCCATGGTGACTTACTTTCAATTGGTTTTAACTGTGCACTTGGTGCAGATGCTATGCGTCCTCACGTTAAAACCGTGTCTGATGTTGCTGATACTTTTATTTCTGCTCATCCAAATGCTGGCTTACCAAACGCATTTGGTGAATATGATGAAACACCTGAACAAACTGCGGCCTTCTTAAAAGAATTTGCAGAAAGTGGTTTGATCAATATTACCGGCGGTTGCTGTGGTACGACACCAGACCATATTCGTGCTATTGCCAATGCTGTAAAAGACATTGCACCACGTCAAATTCCTGAAACTAAGCCAGCTTGCCGCTTAAGTGGTTTAGAACCATTTAATATTTATGATGACTCATTGTTCGTTAACGTGGGTGAACGTACTAACGTTACTGGTTCAAAAAAATTCTTACGCTTAATTCGTGAAGAAAACTTTGCAGAAGCTTTGGAAGTTGCACAGCAACAAGTGGAAGCTGGCGCTCAGATTATCGACATTAACATGGATGAAGGGATGCTCGATTCGCAAAATGCGATGGTACATTTCTTAAACCTTGTAGCCTCTGAGCCAGATATTTCACGTGTGCCTATCATGATTGACTCATCAAAATGGGAAATCATTGAAGCTGGCTTAAAATGTGTACAAGGTAAACCGGTTGTTAACTCGATTTCGTTAAAAGAAGGTTATGACGAGTTTGTCGAAAAAGCTCGCCTGTGTCGACAATATGGTGCTGCAATTATTGTGATGGCCTTTGACGAAACTGGTCAGGCCGACACTGCTGAGCGTAAACGCGAAATCTGTAAACGTTCTTATGACGTTTTGGTTAACGATGTAGGCTTCCCTGCTGAAGATATTATTTTTGACCCGAACGTGTTTGCGGTGGCAACTGGTATTGAAGAACACAATAACTATGGCGTCGATTTTATTGAAGCCACAGGTTGGATTAAACAGAACTTGCCTCACGCCATGATTTCTGGTGGTGTATCGAACGTTTCATTCTCGTTCCGTGGAAATGAGCCTGTTCGTGAAGCGATTCACTCTGTGTTCTTGTACCATGCCATCAAACAAGGCATGACCATGGGGATTGTAAATGCCGGTCAAATGGCCATTTATGACGATATTCCAAAAGAACTCAAAGATGCAGTTGAAGATGTTGTTTTAAACCAGAACCAAGGTGAATCTGGTCAACTTGCGACCGAAAAACTACTTGAAGTGGCTGAAAAGTTCCGTGGACATAGTGGTGCTCAACGCGAAGCAGAAAACCTTGAATGGCGTAACGAACCTGTAGAAAAACGTCTTGAATATGCATTAGTCAAAGGTATTACCACATACATCGATGAAGATACCGAAGAAGCCCGTCTAAAAGCCAAACGTCCTTTAGATGTAATCGAAGGCGCTTTGATGGACGGTATGAACGTTGTTGGTGACTTGTTCGGTTCAGGCAAAATGTTCTTACCACAGGTTGTGAAATCTGCACGTGTTATGAAGCAAGCTGTGGCTTGGCTCAACCCGTACATTGAAGCTGAAAAAACAGGTAGCCAATCTAAAGGTAAAGTCCTGATGGCAACGGTTAAGGGCGACGTGCACGATATTGGTAAAAATATTGTGGGTGTTGTACTGGGCTGTAATGGTTACGACATTGTTGACCTTGGCGTGATGGTGCCTTGCGAGAAAATCTTACAAACTGCAATTGATGAAAAATGTGACATCATCGGGTTATCAGGTCTGATTACCCCATCTTTAGATGAAATGGTATTTGTTGCAAAAGAGATGCAACGTAAAGGTTTTAACATTCCTTTATTGATTGGTGGTGCAACAACTTCAAAAGCACATACAGCAGTAAAAATTGATCCTCAGTACCAAAACGATGCGGTGATTTATGTTGCCGATGCATCACGTGCGGTGGGTGTTGCAACTACCCTGCTTTCAAAAGAAATGCGTGGAAACTTTATTGCAGAGCACCGTGCTGAATATCTCAAAATTCGTGAGCGCTTAGCCAACAAACAGCCTAAAGCTGCCAAGCTAACTTATGCAGAGTCTGTTCAAAATGGCTTTAAAATTGATGAGAGTTATGTTCCGGCAAAACCAAATCTTTTGGGAACACAGGTCTTAACCAATTACCCACTTGCAACACTTGTAGAATATTTTGACTGGACACCATTCTTCATTTCTTGGAGCTTGGCAGGTAAGTTCCCGAAAATTTTAGAAGATGAAGTGGTTGGTGAAGCTGCAACAGATTTGTACAACCAAGCTCAAGCAATGTTGAAAGATATTATCGACAACAACCTTTTTGATGCACGTGCTGTATTTGGTATGTTCCCCGCTCAGCGCACTGATGCGGACACCGTCAGCGTATTTGATGAAGCGGGTCAAAATGTTACGCATACTTTTGAACACTTACGTCAACAATCTGACAAAGTCACAGGTAAACCAAACTTGTCTTTGGCAGATTACATTCGTACTGACCGTGAGCAACAAGATTACTTAGGCGGATTCACTGTATCGATTTTTGGTGCAGAAGAACTGGCAAATGAATACAAAGCCAAAGGTGATGACTACTCTGCAATTTTAGTTCAATCACTAGCCGACCGTTTTGCCGAAGCTTTTGCTGAACATTTACACGAACGCATTCGTAAAGAGTTCTGGGGCTATAAAGCGGATGAACAGCTCACCAATGAAGAACTGATTAAAGAGAAATATGTCGGTATTCGCCCTGCACCAGGTTACCCTGCTTGCCCAGAGCACTCTGAAAAAGCAGTGTTGTTCGACTGGTTAGACTCTACCAACAAAATCGGTACTAAACTGACTGAACACTTTGCAATGATGCCACCATCTTCTGTAAGTGGTTTCTATTATTCTCATCCACAAAGTGAATACTTTAACGTAGGTAAAATCTCTCAAGACCAACTTGAAGATTATGCAAAACGTAAAGGTTGGACACTTGATGAGGCAAAACGCTGGTTAGGGCCGAATTTAGATGATTCGATTGCTTAAGTTATTAAATAACCCTGTTTAAAAAAGAGGGCGTGAAGGAAATTCCATCACGCCCTTTTCAATTTGAAAATTTAATCTTTTTACTTCAAATGTGCCTTAATCTTCTCTTTAACTGCTTCAGTTGAAATACCATAGCGATCATGCAAAGTGGGTAATGCTCCTGCATCTAAAAATGCATCTGGTAAACCAATCATGTCAAAACGGAGATGTTGTCCATTTCTTAGGAGTAAGGACCCGACAGCTTCGCCTAAGCCGCCAATGACTGAGTGATTTTCGGCAGTTAAAACAGGTCGGCCACCTTTGGCGACTTCATCCAAAATGGTTTGTTCATCTAAAGGTTTAATGGTCGGTACATGCAACACTGAAACCTCAATGCCCTCTTTTTCAAGCTCTTCGGCTGCCTCAAGCGCACGCATGGTCAATAAACCAGTGGAAATGATGAGTAAGTCTTTACCCGGTTTAATCACCTGTGCCTTACTCAATTTAAACTGGTAGTTGTATTTATCGAGTACTAATGGAACCTGCCCACGCAATAGACGCATATATACAGGGCCATTATGAGCAGCAATTTGAGGAATCGCTTGTTCGATTTCCAAGGCGTCACATGGATCGATAACCATCAAGTTCGGCATAGCGCGAAAAATCGCAATATCATCCGTTGCCTGATGGCTTGGGCCGTAGCCCGTAGTTAACCCCGGAAGTGCTGCCACAATTTTGACATTGAGGTTATCTTCTGCAATCGCCATACAAATAAAGTCATAGGCACGGCGTGATGCAAACACGGCATAGGTGGTCGCAAAAGGAACAAATCCTTCACGAGCGAGTCCTGCTGCTGCGCTCATTAAAAGTTGTTCTGCCATGCCCATTTGGAAAAATTTGTCTGGATTTTCTTTAGCAAAAATATGTAGGTCAGTGTATTTGGATAAATCTGCTGACAACCCCACAATATCGTCACGCTCGTTTGCCAAGGCATTCAGTGCATGTCCGAATGGTGCAGGTTTGGTCGGTTGTCCCGCGGCAGCAATAGAAGCAATCATTGCCGAAGTGGTTAGTTTTTTCTTAGGAGGATTGGCTAACTGGCTCATGGTGTATTCCTTACTGTCCGTAGTGGGTCAAAATATTTAAAGCGTCATCCCATTCATGTTCATCAACACGAATGAAGTGAGTTTTTTCGCGGCTTTCCAAGAACGACACGCCCTTACCCATCTTGGTGTCACAAATAATGACACGTGGGCATGTTCCCTCATGGTTTCGTGCTTGGTCGAATGCCTTAAGTAAAGCTTCCACGTCATTGCCATCTACGCGTTGGGTGTACCAACCAAATGACTGCCAACGGTCTACAATGGGCTCAAACGCTAAAATTTCGCTGGAGTGCCCATCTGCCTGCTGATTATTCACATCAATAATCGCAATCAAGTTATCTAGTTTCCAATGAGAAGCAGACATTACAGCTTCCCATGTTGAGCCTTCATTTAGCTCTCCATCGGAAAGTAAGTTATATACAAAAGCATCCGACTTTTTCTGTTTCAGTCCTAAACATGCGCCGACTGCAATTCCAAGACCATGCCCCAATGAACCACCTGTAATTTCCATACCTGGTGTATATGAAGCCATGCCCGACATCGGTAGACGACTGTCATCTGCTCCATAAGTTTCAAGTTCTTCAAGCGGAATAATTTTTGCTTCAATTAAGGCTGCATAGAGTGCAATTGCATAGTGCCCAATAGAGAGATAAAAACGGTCACGACCTTCCCATTCAGGGTTTTCTGGCTGATATTTCATAGCATGGAAATAAGATACTGCCAGTAGATCTGCTGCACCCAAAGCTTGTCCAACATAGCCTTGGCCTTGTACTTGCCCCATACGTAAAGCATGCTGGCGAATGTGGTAGGCATGTTGTTGCAACTCTGCAATTTGGCCTGATTTATCAATATTTAATATTGTCATTTACTATTCCTTATTAACGATTGACCAGTTTTGCCGGAACACGCAGAACCAGACTGGCACCGAAAATTAATACTGCTGTGATTAAGAACATGCCGATTGCATTTGAACCTGTGTTGGTGGTGACCCAACCAATTAAATAAGGCGAGCAGAAGCCTGCGAGGTTGGCGAAGCTATTGACGGCTGCAATACCTGCCGCTGCGGAAACACCACCCAAAAAGTTGGTCGGTAACATCCAGAATAAAGAGGATGCCGTCAGCACACCTGAGGCTGCGATGCAAAGGCAAATTAAAGAGAGCGTTAGATTTGAAGCGAATAAGGTCGCAAATGTGAGTGCTATAGCACCTGCACACATTGGAATAATTAAGTGCCAGCGGCGCTCTTGAAAATGATCACCGCTACGCCCTGCCAAAATCATGACCACAATGGCACACATATAAGGCAGGCTGGTGAGCAAACCGATATGCCAGTTGTCACTAATGCCTGAGTTGCGAATAAGAGTTGGTAGCCAAAAGGTAATAGCGTATTGGCCCATCACTACACAAAAGTAAATGCCTGCCAGTAACCATAAGCGTTTATCTGCGACAAACTCTTTAACGCTCGCATGACCTTCTTTGTGCTGGTTATCTTGAGCAAGCTCTTGCTTCACCAAGTTTTTTTCATCTTGGGTTAACCAGTTGGCGTCTTGAACTGAATCTTTTAAAACAGCGAGTACCAATAGGCCAACAAGTACAGTAGGAATGGCTTCAATAAGAAACATCCACTGCCAGCCAAACCAACCATGTACACCGCTCATTCGGTCCATGATTAAGCCTGAAAGTGGCCCACCAATCATTCCCGAAATTGGAATCGCGATAAACCAAAGAACTGTCATACGTGCACGGCGGTAAGACGGGAACCAATAAGTGAGGTAAAGCAACAAGCCCGGAGCCAAACCAGCTTCAGCAACACCGAGCAGAAAACGTAAGGTGTAAAATTGCCATTCGGTTTGAACAAAGGCAAAACAACCTGACAAAATGCCCCAAGTAATCATGATACGGGCAATCCAACGTCTTGCCCCTACCTTATGGAGTACGATGTTGCTTGGTACTTCACAAAGAAAATAACCAATAAAGAAAATCCCTGCGCCTAACCCATATACAGCTTCACTAAACTGTAAATCGCTCATCATCTGGAGCTTGGCAAAACCCACATTTACTCGATCTAAATAGGCACAAAAATAACAAAGCATTAAAAATGGCATGAGCCGAAATGCAATTTTTCGATAGGCAGATTTACGAACCACCGTATCTACTTCAGATGAAAATACTGTATCCATCATGCGAATCCCTTTACATTTGGCCACAGTATCCTCTTGTGACCATCATTCTATTTTTAGTTTTTAAATGACAAGCCTTAATGAATCAGCATGCCACCATTTACATCGAGTGTTACGCCAGTTAAGTAAGCTGACAGATCACTTGCCAAAAATAATGCTGCATTTGCAACGTCTTGCGCTTTGCCTAAACGCCCTAGTGGAATACCAGCAAGAATGTCGTGACGGCGGTCATCATTCATTAAACCGCCAGTAATATCAGTATGGATTAGACCCGGAGTAAGTGAATTTACACGAATTTGGTCGGGACCAAACTCACGAGCCATCGCTTTTGCCAGACCTAATACCCCTGCTTTGGCAGCGCTATAATGTGGCCCGCCAAAAATACCACCGCCGCGTTGCGCTGAAACTGAAGATAAGCACACAATGCTTCCACCACCATTTGCTTTCATGGATGGAATAACAGCTTGAGACATAATCAGTGTTCCGCGCAGGCTAACATCTAAAATACGGTCATAGTCATTGCGCTGAATATCGAGTGTTTTAACTGGCTGAGTAATCCCTGCATTGTTAATTAAAATATCAATCTTGCCGTAGTGCTGTAGTGCTTGTTCAACAGCTGCTTTGACCTGTTCTTCATTTGCAACATTTGCAGCAAGACCTAAATGTCCTTCACCAATTGCCTTTGCCGCGTTTTGGCTTTGAGTAAGATCTAAATCAACAATAATGACTTTAGCACCTTGTTGTGCAAAGATTTCTGCAGTTGCTCGCCCAATTCCACGTTCTGATGCTGCACCGGTAATTAATGCCACTTTTCCTTGTAGTAACATGTTCAATCCTCTTTTACGCTTTATATCCTGAGTTCTGACTTAGAATCTCTTTTTTTACCAAGACCAGCAATCAGCTCGAATTCAACAAGGCATGAAAAAAATTCATGCCTATGCTATTTTTAAATAACTTTTAGGGATAAAAACGGATCATTTCATGGATAGCAGTGAAAACAATTTCAATCAGATGCCTTCAATTAAAACATTACAGGCTTTTGAACAAACCGCCCGTTTCGGCAATGTTGCCAAGGCAGCCGAGAATTTAAATCTCACGCCATCAGCAGTGAGTCACCAAATTGCTAAGCTTGAAGAAATGATTGGGCAGAGTTTATTTATTCGTGGTGCCCGTGGTGTGACGCTGACTCCTTCTGGCGAACGCTATTTTCAAGATGTCACGACCATTTTGCATAACCTGATGTTAGCCACTGAAAAAGCTGCCGATAAAAGCCCGAAAGACAGTTTATACATTCATTCATCTCCAAGTTTTGGTTTGCTTTGGTTATTGCCACGCCTTGAATCATTTAAAGAAAAGTTCCCAATGATTCAGGTCAACTTGTCATGTTCATATGAAAATTTGCACTTTACCCGTGACAAGATTGACATTGATATCCGTCATGGTTTGCCCAACTGGACAGGCGTAGAAATCAGAACGATTCGTAATGAAAAGCTAGAAGTACTTGCATCCCCCAAACTACTTGAACGTAGTCCAGTAAATAAACCTCAAGATTTATTAAAAAAAGAACTGATTTTATCGCGCTCAACCTTGGTTACTTGGCCACAATGGTTTGCCCATCAGGGTCTAAGTATTCCTGAGTTTCCCTACACTTTGAGTTTTGACCGCTCTTATATGTCACTTGAGGCAGCCACACACGGACTAGGATTTGTTTTGGAAAGTAATTTACTCACTCAAAATTACTTAGAATCTGGAAAGTTGGTTAGAGTTTTCGCAGATGAGCTATCAATTCCTATTTCTGCTCATCATTTGGTGTATCCGCGAACACATCAATTTATTCCTAAAATTGAGCTATTTTTAAACTGGATTCATGATGAGTTGGCAGATTGAGAAAGTCATTTCTTAAACGATTTGAATTTCCTCAACTCTTAAGTGATGCATCATCTCTCGAACAAATACAAAGTAGGTAAAAACATAAAGCTGATCTGGAGCTACTTGGCTTGTGTAGTAGCTTAAACGCTCAATAAAATCATTGAATCCATGCTCAAGCTCGATACGGCTGATTTGCTTTCTAGTACTAAAAAATAAATCACTGAGTTGTGTCATAGCAGCATCAGACGTAACAGCTACACTACTTATATTTAAATTTCTAAGTGGCTGAGACTCGATGATTTCCTCAATAAGATAAATCATCTTTTCGATAGCAAGCTCATCAACAATGCCATGACGAATACTTTTTGAATTAACAAAACCTAAGCCCTGCTCAAGGTGAATGTGTTGGCTGTCTACATCAAACGAGAGACTATTTAGACCAAGTGAAAATTTTAAAACCGAGTCGGGATGATTCATAAAAATAACTTACCGTCGAATTTTGCTCATAAGATTAATTTCTTTATAAGCGTAAATTGAACCAGTTTTTTCAATATTTAGCATTAACAGCTCCATTGTTATTAACACTATCTATAATAAAAACTTCTTTAAAAAGATGAAAAATCAATCTTATATTCATCCAGTCTTACTATTAAAAAATAGAGTATAAGCATGAAAAAATTAGCAATTTTAGGTGTTACGATTTATAGCTTTGCACAACTTGCAAATGCAGCAACATTAAATGTAAAGCCATATGGTACAACTCAAGACGGTCAAAAAGTTGATCTATACACCATGAGTAATAACAATGGTATCTCCGTATCATTTATCAGTTTCGGTGGTGTAATTACACAGATTTTGACTCCCGATGCACAAGGTAAAAAAAACAATATCGTTTTGGGCTTTGATGATCTAAAAGGCTATGAAGTCACTGATACCAAGGAAGGGATTCATTTTGGCGGATTAATTGGTCGTTATGCTAACCGTATTGGTAATGCTAAATTTAGCTTAGATGGAAAAACGTATAATCTTGAAAAGAATAATGGACCGAATTCATTGCATAGCGGTAATCCGGGTTTTGATAAACGTATTTGGCAAGTTAAGCCCCTCGTTTCTAAAGGTGAAACCGTTAAAGCTTCTCTGAAGTTAACTAGTCCAAATGGAGATCAAGGTTTTCCCGGAAAATTAGATGTAGAAGTGATCTACAGTCTTTCAGATCGAAATGAATTCCAAATTGAATATAAGGCCAAAACTGATCAGCCTACAGTCGTCAATCTAACCAACCACAGTTATTTCAATTTGTCAGGCGCTGGCAATAACCCTTATGGTGTACTAGATCATGTGGTACAACTCAATGCAGACCGTATATTGGTAACCGATCAAAACTCTTTACCAACAGGTGAAATAGCTTCGGTTGCAGGTACACCTTTTGATTTTCGGACGCCTAAGGCGATTGTGAAAGATATTCGAGCGAATAATCAGCAATTGGCGTATGGATATGGCTATGACCAAACTTGGATAATTAATCAAAAGTCTCAAGGGAAATTAAATCTTGCTGCTCATGTTTTTGACCCAAAATCTAAACGAACAATGCAGGTTTTAACCACTGAACCAAGTGTTCAAATGTATACAGCGAATCATTTATTAGGAAATATTGTTGGTGCAAATGGTGTGCTTTATCGACAGGCAGACGCGCTGGCATTAGAAACGCAGCACTTTCCAGATAGCCCGAATCAACCGACTTTCCCGTCTACACGTTTGAACCCAAATCAAACTTATAACAGTGTCACCGTATTTAAGTTTGGTATTCAAAAATAGTTTTTAATTGGAACTCACGTTATTTAAAAAAGACTCTCAGTTGAATATGACTGAGAGTCTTTTCATTTATTTAACTTTTGTGTTTGGTAAAAATGCGGTTGCAAATCCAAGTAATGGCAAGAATGAACATAATCCAAATACCCACTCAATACCGTTAACATCTGCTAAATGCCCTAACCCTGCTGCGGCAATACCACTTACCCCGAACATGAGTCCAAACATTAAACCGGCAATCATACCCACACGGCCTGGAACAGCTTCTTGTGCGTAAACCACCATGGCAGCAAAAGCAGACGACAACACCAAACCTGCAATAATTGAGAAAACTGTTGTCCAAAATAAATTTGCATACGGCATCATTAATGCAAACGGCGCCATACCAACAAATGAAACCCAAATTACAGCTTTACGGCCAATTTTGTCTCCAATTGGGCCACCAGCAAATGTACCTAAAGCAACAGCTGCTAAAAAGGCAAATAAATGCAATTGAGCAGTCTGGATGCTGATATGGAACTTTTGAATAAGATAAAAAGTAAAGTAGTTACTAATGCTGGCAATGTAGGTAAATTTAGCAAACATCAATAAACTAATTGTGCTCAAAGCAATGATCAGCTTACGGCCATGCAATTTACTTTGTGCTTGGTTTGCACGTGTAGCTACCTGATTTTTAGCATGACTCACCGTCCAACGGCTTACGCCAAATAAAACCCAAATCGCTAAAAGTGCAAATATCACTAAGCCCGCAACTGCATGCTGCCCAAACGGTACAATCAGTAAAGCTGCCAACAATGGGCCAATGGCAGTACCTGTGTTTCCACCCACCTGAAAAGTCGACTGGGCTGTACCAAAGCGTCCACCCGATGCCATTCGTGCCACCCGTGAAGCTTCAGGGTGAAAAGTTGCAGAGCCTACTCCAATAAGTGCAGATGCACATAACAACACTGCAAAGCTTGGTGAAAATGCTAACAAGATAATGCCGCAGAATGTGACCATCATTCCGAGTGGGAGAAGATACGGTTTTGGATGTTTATCGGTATAAAGTCCAATCCAAGGCTGAAGCAACGAACCTGTAATTTGATATACAAATGAGATCAGGCCAACTTGAGCAAAACTCAGCGAAAAGTTTGCTTTTAGCATTGGATAAATAGCGGGTAGCACTGCTTGAATCAAATCATTCAGTAAATGTGCGACCGCCACAGCGCCTACAATTTTAATAATCATTCCTTGAGGCTGATCATTTGCAACGGTATTGGCAATACCATCTTTCAATTGTATTGAAGACGTCATACCTGAAAAACTCCAATATTCTAAGTAAGATGCTTATTGTAAATTGTCGCTTATAAAGTTATCTTCCAATAATCATTGTATAAGTGACAATTTTTAGGATATTTTATGTCCGATTCTCTTATTCAGTCTGATTTGTCTGAACTTGTGATTGGGCTATCTTCTGAGCATTCTTATCGAGAAATCACTCCTACCCATACCCATACACGTGCGCAGTTTTTGTATGCATCCACAGGAAATATTCAGGTGTTTACACCGAACAATGTCTGGATTGTGCCGCCGATGTGTGCCTTATGGATTCCTGCTCATGTCGAGCACAGTGTGATTTCACTAAGTCACGTGAAGTTAAATACGGCGTTGGTTGAAGTAAATGCAGCCGCTCTAATGGGTCAGCATTGCTTTATTATTCGGGTAAGCAACTTGTTGCATGAGCTTTTGATTCGTTTAAATGAAATTGAGCGAGAAAACACGCCAAATACAGCGACATCTCAAGAACTTTCCCGTTCTTTACAAATTTTGATTTTTGAAGAAATTCATCGTGCCAATTTATTGCCTATCCAGATTCCTTGGCCGAAAGACAAACGGTTATTAAAAATTTGCCAAGAGTTATTACATACTCCTGACCATTCAAAAGACTTAACAGATTGGGCTGACGAGATTGGTGCGAGTTCTAGAACCCTAATGCGCATGTTCCAAAAAGAAACAGGGCTATCGTATCGGGCATGGGTCCAGCAAATGCATATTGCACTTGCGTTAAGTAAAATTGCGAATGGTGAATCTATTGCTCAAGTTTCAGAGTCGCTGGGGTACACAAACCCCAGCGCGTTCAGTGCGATGTTTAAGCGACACCTAGGAAAAACACCTCAGCAATTTAGAAGTGCCGCGATGTCGCTATAAGTCTTTTTTTTAGTGCGGATCTCATGCTTTTCGAGCAAATCATCAAAATCGTGGTAGACATGCAACTCACGATCTTTCGCTGTTCTGGCATGATCTAATCGTTGTTCAGGGTCCACTAAAACAAGGGTATGGCCATCATCAATCAGACGATCTACACCTTCTAAGAACATACGTTTACCCACATCGTGGATCAGTGAAATCTGAGTTAAATCAATAACGATTGTGCTTTGATCAGTTGTCTCATCTTGTAAAATGCGCAACAACATTTCAGCTTCGGTAAATTTCAATACACCTCGAAGCACATACACACTTAATGATGCGTCTTTTCCTGTGCGGTAATGACTTTGTACAATTGTTTGTGCAGAAGGTGTACCTTCCATGAGATGTAATCCCATGTCACGAGATAATCGCTCTAAAATATCGATACCGCGTATGCTATGACCGTGCTCATCCAAACGAGGAGAAAAAGCAGCAATACTGACCTGCCCCGGTAGAACACCCAAAATACCACCTGCTACACCACTCTTAGCAGGAATACCTACAGTCGACAGCCAGTCACCCGCGGCATCATACATGCCACAGCTCATCATGACACTGAGTACTTGTCTAACCACAGATCGGTTTAACAAACGCTTTCCAGTTTTAGGGTCGACCCCGCCATTGGCAAGTACACTGCCCATACGTACCAAGTCTTTAACTGTAACCATGATCGCACACTGGCGAATATAGCCATTCACGATATCGACAGGGTCAGTTTCCAAAATTCCGACAGTTCGCAACATATAACCGATCGAAAGATTACGGTAGGCAGTTTTAACTTCCGAAT
This sequence comes from Acinetobacter sp. DMC2, assembly GCF_056314305.1. NCBI lineage: Bacteria > Pseudomonadati > Pseudomonadota > Gammaproteobacteria > Moraxellales > Moraxellaceae > Acinetobacter > Acinetobacter sp. DMC2. The sequence goes on from NZ_JBQUYP010000002.1 coordinate 265,599, forward strand.
CATAAACAGACTCATCAAAACTTAATTCACGCCCTGCAAGCTCGCTCATAAAACGGCGTAGAATTTCTGCACTATGTAAACCATGCTTAACCTGAATCAAGGAATGTACAGTAATTGCGCCAGAGTTAATCATCGGGTTTTTCGGACGTCCGTCTTTACCCAATGAAATTTCATTGAAGGCTTCCCCCGAAGGCTCTACCCCCACTTTCGCAAGTACTGCATCAATGCCAAGCTGTTGTAAAACATAGGCATATACGAACGGTTTAGAAATCGATTGAATGGTGAATTCAACATCATCATCACCAACCGAATAAATTTCGCCATCTACCGTAGACATTGCTAAAGCTAATCGATCTGGGTTTGCATTTGCCAACTCAGGAATATAATCGGCGAGATGACCACTGTTGTCGATGTCACAGGCTTCTATAACATTTGCCAAATATTCTGGGAGAGGGGTTTTCATGGTCAGTAACCTTAAATGAGGAGATTCACAACATCGCGCAAAATTTCAGCACAACCTGCTGATAATATTAAAATTATATCTTTTGTAATGATTTAAATATCACGCTATAAGTATTGTAATTGCTATGTCTCATTCATTTCAAGCTCATTATAGGTTTTTCAAAACTTTAAACTGAAGATTAGCTTATTCTTTCTACAAACAAGATTCCATTTAAATGATCGACCTCATGTTGAACGATACGAGCTGGAAAACCATGAAAAATTGTTTCAACCATCTCCCCTTTAAGTGTTAGATATTTAACCTTTACCATTTCTGCACGTTCAACTTGTCCACGCTCATCCGGCACACTTAAACAACCTTCTTCACCCAAAAGCGTTTCACTCGAAAATTCTAAAATTTCAGGATTTACCATCACCACAGCATCCATTTCAGGTGCATCGGGATAACGTGGGTTTGGTCGAGACGCCACAATAATGACGCGTTTAGAGATATAAACTTGCGGTGCGGCAATTCCCACTCCATTACGTTCAAGCATGGTTGCTTGCATAGCAGCGGCCAACTGATAAAGCCAATCACTGTTTAACTCATTTGCCGAGACAGGAGCCGCAATCAGTTTTAAGATATCTTCACCACGCTTTGCGACTGGTAAAACTACACTCATCCTTTGAATCTCTCATTAAACTCGATATGACAAGTTTTATTGTGTCGCTGAACAGCTCAAAAGAAAAGTCATTCCTACATCTGTTTTTGTTTCATCTAATGCATTTTTTGTTTTAAAGTTTTTTTATTTAAGTGATGAAAATCTATACCTCCTCATAGAACAAATTTCCTCCATTTACTTTTACTTCACTTTTCCATTAATATCCAAACTTCAATTACAACAATTAAGTAAAAAAATGGATCAGGACTTAACTTTGCAGGATGCGAACTATCTTAATAAAGAAGATAAACGAACCCTTGCCCTTTCTTCATTGGGCGGTGCTTTAGAATTTTACGATTTCGTGATTTATGTGTTTTACGCCAAAATCATTTCCGACCTGTTTTTCCCCAGCACGCTTAGTCCATTTTGGGCCATGCTCAACACTTACGGCATTTTTGCAGCAGGTTACTTTTTCAGACCCTTAGGCGGGGTTGTTATGGCCCATTTTGGTGATTTGGTCGGACGTAAAAAACTATTTTCACTTTCTATCTTACTCATGGCGCTACCTACCCTGTTTATCGGGATATTGCCGACCTTTGAAAATATTGGGTATTTAGCCCCCCTACTTTTACTACTTATGCGCGTGGTGCAAGGGATTGCGATTGGGGGTGAAATTCCAGCCGCATGGACCTTTGTGTCAGAACATGTACCCGAAAGAAAAATCGGACTGGCAAATGGTTTACTCACCGCTGGTCTGTCTTTAGGAATTTTACTAGGCGCGCTCATGTCTCTATGGATTTCACTGAATTTTAGTGAAGGACAAATCCATGACTGGGCTTGGCGTATTCCTTTCATTGCAGGTGGTATTTTTGGTCTAGTCGCACTTTATTTACGGACTTATTTAAAAGAAACGCCTGTGTTTAAAGCTATGCAGGCACGTAAAGAAATTTCAAAAGAAATGCCTGTAAAACAAGTCTTAAAAACGCATAAAACAGCCGTTGCGATTGGCATGTTATTTACATGGTTTTTAACAGGCTGTGTGGTGGTGGTGATTTTAGCCATGCCCAACCTACTGATTGGTTCATTTGGTTTTGAACGCGCACAGACTTTTGAAATGCAAAGCGCAGCTATTGTCATGCAAATGGTCGGCTGTATTTTGGCAGGTTATTTTGCTGACCGTTTCGGTTGTGGCAAAGTCATGATGGTCGGTGCACTTGCCGTCGCACTTACAGCAGCAGTTTTTTATAACAGTTTGGGGCACGCGGCACATTCAACCATTTTTGGTTTATATATGTTGTTAGGCCTATGCTCAGGTACTGTCGGCATGGTGTCGAGCAGTATGGTTAAAATGTTCCCCGCGCCTGTGCGTTTTTCAGGTATTTCATTTTCTTATAATTTGTCTTATGCGATTGTTGGCGGTATGACCCTGCCTTTAGTGCATTGGCTTAGTCAATACAGTGATATTGGTGCGATGTATTATATTTTCGCGCTGACTATTTTGGCCTTTGTGACTGCTTTCGTTTTTTGGAATAAATTTGAAAAAAACAGATATTAAAAGCTTTAACCTATGAAAAAAACCACGCCGATTGCGTGGTTTTTTTAATGCTATTCACTTTAGAAAGTAAATCCAATATTAAAGTTAATACGGTATAGCCATTTATCGCTATTTGGCGAGGTTGCAGAGGTATAACCCGTTGAGTTTGTAGAGCCACCAATAATGTTGGAGTTTTTACCCCACGTATAATCTGCCCAAACCATAAAGGGTGAAGCAATAAACATCATCCCTGTAGTGTTCATTTGCGAGTCGGACCAATCATCACGTTTTTTATCGAGGTAACTATAGTCATTATAAAACTTAATGGATTTTAGCTTGCCCATATTAGTAACAGGCAATGTATAGGCCAGGTTTAAACTGGCAATCGTCCCTTCTGAAGCAATGAAATAAGCTGGCGTAAGACCATTCGCTCCCATCAAAGTCATATCACTATTTACACCATCCGGATTTTTAGCATCGTACTGGTAGTGGATGACCGAACTTTGTAAGTTAAAGCGTTTGTAGTTATTTTCAGTGTGCAAACCGACTGCATAATATTTGCCGTCTTTGTCAGTAATATCATTATGCAACTGAGCAATTGCCCCTGATACACCAAACTCTTGCTTCCCAAAATCAGTTTCTAACTTGCGAACAATGCGGGTATTCACCTGATTGCGCTTTTCATTCTGATAAGCTTTTTGAGATGGAAATGCATTTCCGGCTAAGTCATCATAAGTTGCACTTTCAGGTGAATAACGCAAATTCGTCTCTAGCATTTGCGGGTAATAACCGAGTTTTACATCCCAATCTTTGTCGTGATAATTCCAGTTGATCCCTGGCGCAATATTATTGCCATAACCTAAAAAGAATGGAATGTGATAGGTCCAGCCATTTTGAGGATAGGGATAAATCGTAAAAGGTTTATAAACCAGACCTGCTTCAATGCTGTTATTGGCATTTAAGTTATAGCCGACATATGCTTTTTCAATGGACGTTTTCTGTTGGTCTTGAACCATATAACTGGCATTGATGTAAGTATCATCAAACTTACCTTTTAAGTCCACCTTAAAAATATCAAAATGAAGCTTACCAAAACCACGGTTTGGCCCTTCCCAATCTTCATAGCGTTGATTTAACCGAACCACCCCACCTAACTTTAATGAGTCGGTGCCATCATCACTTTTCCATTCGAGCAATGAATCTTTTGCAAAAGCATTGACGCTTACCCCCAGCGTAAGCGGTGCAATGAATGCCATGATCAATGAAGTCTTTTTCATCTCTACATCCTTGATTGAGTTCCAGCGTCCTGCTGGAACTTTATTTGTTTTACCTGTAAAACTTAGTTTTTATTGTTTTTTAGACAAAAAATTTTATCTAAAAAAAGGATGGCTTAGCAGCTCCCATCGCATATGTACTAAACCATCCAAACTGGTTAATACAGTTTCTTTTGCGGTGGACCCGCAAAGTTTAATGGCCCAATCGAGTTCATATCGAGCTCAATCACAGTTGGTCCTTCAAAAGCGACAGCCTCTTGAATAACCGTTTTAAACTCATCTGCACTACCCACTTTCCAGCTCTTCACACCCATTGATTCGCCAAGAAGTTTGTAGTCTGGTGTATGTAATTCATTGAAATACTGGCGACCACCAAAGTAATTATTTTGAATGCCACGCATTACACCATAACCACCGTCATTCATAATCATAAGAACCATGTTGGTGTTTTCTTGCACCATGGTTGCAATCTCACCAATGCCAAGCATTAAGCCGCCATCGCCGACCAAACCAATTACTTTTTTGTCAGGGTTAGCAACTGAGGCACCGATTGCTGTTGCAAGACCTAAACCAATTGCACCCGCAAGTGAATGGATATTTTGGTTTGGTGCTTGTACTGGGAATAAACGACTGCCCCATGTACTGCCCGACATGGTGATGTCGCGTACAAAAATGCCGTCTTGCGGTAAAGCTGCACGTAAGTGATCACAAATTAAAGCGTACTGGTCGATTTGTTTGCGCAGTGCATCAATTGCAGCTTGTTTAGCAGCCACTACAGCAGCATCGTAGTCAGCATCAACTTTTGAAGTTCCTTGAAGCTGTTCTAACACACGTGTTAAGACATCTTTGGCATCGCCACAAATGAAGTTGCGGATTTTGTAATTACGTTGCTGAGCCACTGGGTTTGCATCCACCTGAATAATATTCTCAGGGAATTCAACCGAATAGGTTTTAGTTTCATTACTACGTAAACGAGAACCCACCACAACCATTAAGTCAGCATCTTTTAATAGTTGCTCAACATCTGCCGAGTTATGGAATGCACCTAAACTACGTGGATGATCATCTGCCAACACACCGCGGCCATGTGTAGATGAAACAACCGGAATACCTAAATCTGCAATTGCTTTAACTTCGGCAACGCTATTTAAAGTTCCACCACCAATCCAGAAAATCGGGCGTTTTGCTTTTTTGATTTCACTCACAAGAAGATCAATTTCAGCTTGTTCTGCCTGTGGCAACTCAAGTGCTTTCACTGGCCCAAGATTAAGTGGCAAATCGATTTCCGCTGCTTGTACATCAATGGGTAGCTCGACACTGACAGGTCCCATTGGAACAGTCGTTGCAACACGGATGGCTTCACGAATCACACCAACAGCATTGTCTGGACTAGTAATGCGAAATGCCGCTTTGCTTGATGCACGTAAAAATGTAAGTTGGTCTTTAGTTTCATGAATGAAACTAGCATCACGGTCGAGATATTCACGCTCAACCTGACCAGTTAAATGCAATACAGGGCTACCCGCATTCATTGCTTCAATGAGTGAACCCACCGCATTACCTGCCCCTGCACCGGTACTGGTCAACGCTACACCTAGGCCTTTAAAGCGTGAGTGTGCATCTGCCATGGTGACCGCACCCGCTTCACCACGGGCTGCAACAAAGCGCATTTTTTCACGGCGTCCTACTGCATCGGCAATAGGTAAATTGTGGATGGAAATAACACCATACATACTATCAACTTGGTGCGCTTCTAAAACTCTTGCGATTGCTTCGCCTACATTTACACGTTCAGTCATGTCTATTCCTCAAAATTTGTTTTCAGTCCTTGAATTTATTAATCGCACCAAGGGTTAGGCTGTTCATTCAGCCCCATATAAATACTCTTTTGTTGCATGTACGATAAAATGCCCAAACGGCCTTTTTCGCGCCCGATACCACTGTCTTTAAAGCCACCAAACGGCGCACTAATCGAGAACTTTTTGTAGGTATTAATCCATACCGTCCCTACTTCTAATGCACGTGCGATGCGCCAAGCTTTACGATAGCTTTCAGTCCAGATGCCTGCGGCAAGACCAAAACAACTGTCATTGGCTTGGGCAATTAAATCTTGCTCATTGTCATATTTCATAACCACTAAAACAGGGCCAAAAATTTCTTCCTGACAAGTTTGAGCACTGTTACTTAAGCCCGTGATAATGGTCGGTAAGTAATAGCTTCCTTTAGCATAGTCACCAGTGCTAAGCGCTTCACCACCAATCAGAACCTGACCACCTTCGCTTTTGGCAAGCTGCACATAACGGTCAACTGACTGCAAATGTTTGTCATTCACTAGTGGCCCTAAATGCACACCCGCCTGTTCCGGATGGCCCACACATAAGCCTTTGGTAATTTCAACCAAACGTGTTAAAAACTGATCGTAAAGACTGCTATGAATAAACAAGCGAGAACCTGCAATACACGCTTGGCCTGCCGAGCTAAAAATACCGTACGCGACACCTTTAGCTGCCAGTTCGACGTCTGCATCAGGTAAAACGATGGTTGGTGACTTTCCACCTAGCTCAAGCGAAGTAGTAATCAGTTTATCTGCAGCAATATGTGCCAAATGACGACCCGTGGTTGTTCCACCCGTAAAAGAGATTTTACGAACCAATGGGTGCTGGGCAATTGCATCACCAATTACAGAACCACGACCCACTAGCACGCTGAGTAAGCCTTTTGGTAAACCTGCTTCTTCAAAAATTTTGGCAAGCTCTAAAGCAATCAGTGAAGTCGCTTCAGCTGGTTTTAACACCACGGCATTTCCTGCTGCTAAAGCTGGAGCAAGCTTTTGAACTTCACTTGCAATTGGAGAGTTCCAAGGTGTGATTGCTGCCACAACACCCACTGGTTCATGCACACTCATGGTCATGAAGTCTGGAGCACGTTGAGTGGTGAGCTCATCATTCATTGTTTCACATGCCGCTGCAACATAGCGTGCAGTCGCCGCAGCGCTCATGACCAAGCCACGAGTTTCGGTTAAAGGCTTACCATTATCGCGTGTTTGTAATTTTGCTAATTCATCGACACGCGCTTCAATAATGTCTGCAACTTTGTAGAGAATCCGTGCGCGCTCATGCGGCAAGCTGTTTCTCCAGCTCGGTTGACGCCAAGCCTGATCCGCTTTTTCAATTGCTTCATTTACATCTTCAAGCGTTGCTGTTGAAAGCTCAGCGTTTACCGACTGATCTGCCGGAAACAGGCTTTGAATGACTGCACCACGGCCTAATCGCCATTCACCTGCAATATAAATTTCCTTTGCCATGATCAAATCCTTCTTAAATCTGTATTGCTTCTACACTGTTGCGACAAGCACGAATCACGCTAAGCGCAGCCAAAGTTGATGTTTTCGGGTTACTTGGCAGCGGCACTCCCACCAGTTCAATGGTCATTTGTCCAAAGCCACCTTCTGCCACAATGGTGTGTTTGTTTTTGTTGATGGTTGGATCAACAGTTAACTCGACCATGGTTTCATCCATTCCAAGCCCTGCAAGCGCAATGGTTGCTGCAACGTTGGCATTGGCTGGAAATTTGGTCGCGGCTTCACGCGCAGTTCCTGTGAAAAAGACCGTAGCTTCAGAAACATGATCTAAATCGATCAATTGCTCTGCATAACTACCCTTCCAGCTTTTTGGACTTTTACAACCTTTGTAAGTGACTTTTTGCAAGCCACCCTCTTTGGCCGCAGAAATACCGTCAATGCCTGCAATAGCACCTGCAAGTAAATGCAGATGGGCATTATTTTGTTCAGCGGTTTGTTTAAGCTGAATCAAAAACTCGCTATCTGCTAAGGTTCCAACTGAAATCAGACCAATCGTCCAACCTTTAGCCAAAACCTTTTGAGCATGTTCTTTCACTGCTGCTTGACCTGCCACCTCAATGACATAGTCTGGCTCGCCATCACATTGCTCAATATCGGAAATCACTTGAATCTCGGAAGAGACTTGTGATTGAACTTTTTCAATACTGCGAGATGGCACGACAATCCATTTGAGTTGCAGATCTTGAGGCAAGTGGGCATACACTTCTGCTGCCATTGCGCCAAAACCAATCATCATCAACTTTTTCATGACAGCACCTGATATTTATAAATGTTTATTAAAACCACCCGAGACATCTATTGCCGAACCTGTGGTGTAAGATGCCAATGGTGATGCCAAGAAAACTAAAGCACGTGCAGGTTCTTCCGGACGACCTAAACGCTGCATTGGGATACCGCGATTTTTTGCGATATTGCCTGTCCACTCTTCCCATGACAGATTTAAATCTGAACGGGTTTCATAACGGCGTTTCCACTGCGCAGACTCGACCATTCCGAGTAAAATCGAGTTCACACGAACGCCATATTGAGTAAACTCATGCGCCAATGAATGGGTTAAATTCAACAGCGCAGCACGTGCAGATGAAGTCGCAATCATGTGCGGTTCTGGTTGCAACGCAAGTAATGAGTTCACATTGGTAATTGAGGCATTTGCCGACTGTTTTAAGTCATCAAGAAAAGCCCGTACCGGATGTAAAACACTGAAATATTTGAGCTCGATTTCTTTCATCCAGTCTTCATCTTGCGTATTTTCAAAATTTGAAACACGGCCTTGCCCAGCATTGTTAATGAGCATGTCCACATTGCCCAAATTGAGTTTGACCTCTTTGGCAAATTGCTGGACTTCTTCTTTTTTCAAAACATTGCATGCTTTGGTAAAAATATTGGCATGCGGAAATTTTTCTAAAATATAGTGTTTAGACGCATTTAAACGTTTTTCATCGCGACCACACCACGCTACTTTTGCACCCTCTGCAACCAGTATTTCAACAGCAGCCAGCCCAATCCCAGATGAGCCACCGGTAACAACTGCAACTTTTCCTTCAACTTGGAAGCTCATAATCCTTAATCTCTCTTACGATTGTTCCTGAATCGTCAACATAATTTGGTTAAATGCTTGCGGTTGGTCGACATAACTTAAATGTCCTGCATCTTCTATGACGAAGCGCTGTTCCAACTGCAATTCCTGAGCAAGCGCTTGTATACCTAACGCAGGAGTGATTTGATCTTGCTGCCCTGCAATGACTGTGCACGGGACTTTTAAATGGGTTAAGTAATTACGTATTTCGTCATAGGCAAGTAAGTACGATGCATGGGTAAAACCCTGTAGAGTCAACTGTTGCATCACCTCTGAAACTAAAGCTAAGGCTTGTGGCTCTTGTTTATAAATCAAATGGGGTCCACGGCTTTCAGCCATGCCTTTAGCACCTAACTCTTTCAACATTTTTGGTCTTTTTTCAAAAACCTGAATTTGTGTCTGTTCATCGTGGCGTTGGTAGCCTTGAGCTAAGTTAGCGACAACCAAGTGTTCCACTCGCTCTGGGTAAAGTGCAGCAAATGCACTCGCCTGTAAGGCACCTAATGAGTGTCCAACCACAATGGCTTTTTCAATTTTTAAAACATCAAACAATGCAGCTAAACGCTTTGCGTAGTCGGTTGCATTAGGTTGATCAGTTAAAAGTTCATCTGATTTGCCATAGCCCGGTGCATCCCAGGCAATGACATGAAAATGATGAGACAACACTTCAAGTTGGTTCACCCATGAAGCAGAACCTGAACTAATGCCATGCAACAGCACAAGGTACTCGCCCTGACCAGCTTCCCGATAAGCTTGTTGCTGACCTTGAACAGTCATGGTTTTCACCGGAAATTCTGCTAACTTTTCAATGAGTGTCATCATTTTTAATTCTTTCCTTTCATTCACTTCATCAAACAATTAACGTTTGATTTGAGACAATGGATGCTCTGGTGGATAGTTCGGAATGGTTGGTTTACCTGTTCCCAACATCACACACATCAAGGCATCTTCTTGACCTGGGTTAAATAGACCACGGTAAATACCCGGTGGAATTGAAATCAGGTCACGCTCTTTTAAACGGGTTTCAAATTTTTCGCCGTTATGCTCAATAAACAAATCAATTTCACCTCGGAGCATAAAGAACACTTCTTCAACATCGTGGTGAATGTGCAAAGGACCTTCACACTGTGGTGGCAAAACCATGGTTGAAAATGTGAAGTTTTCTGCCGGAACGGTGTTACCGTCATTTACGACACCTGTTGCACCCGTACCCATGTAACGCATTTGTGCACGGCGATATTTTGGGTCGTAATCTGCTTGGAACTTCAAAGCATCAAAGTCATATTTACGTGTCTCAAAGCGAGCAATACGTGTGTTTAACCAATCTTCTAAAGAAGTACCTTCTGGTTGTGCCCACGATTCGAATTGTTGTGTAGTCATTTTTTAAACTCCTATACAGTGAATTAATAACGTTTTAAAAGAGGAACCAAGAACAATGACCCAATGACAGCGACGGCAGCCAAGAAGGTAATTCCTAAATTAAAACTATGTGTTTGCATCACGATGTAACCGATAAGAACAGGCGCAATTGCACTTGCAAAATTACCTAAACCGTTAAATATTCCACCCGCAGTCGCCCCTACATTTGAGGTCGTCACTCTTGCAAGCAGAGCAAATACAGCTGCGACTCCAAAACCCCACGCCATCGCGCTTAAAGACATGGCAGCAATAATCAATAATGGCTCAGTCATAATGACCATCACATACATGAAGATGCCCGCGAGTAATAAACCGCTAAATACTTGAATTGCTCGACGGCCTAACTTGTCAGATAAAAACGCACCGATGATTTCGCCAATTAACATGGCAATGAATGGAAAGCTTGAATACATCCCAAACTCTTTGAGATTGAATCCTTTGTCTTGCATAAGATAAGAAGGAACCCAACTGTTTAAGCCCCACAAATACGTCATCAATGCAATGTTAAAGAGACACACCAACCAGAATGCGCTGTTGCTTAAGAGCAATTTAGTATTGGTAATGTGACCTTTGAAATTGGTACGTTTACTCTCACCATCAATTTCGACAGTTTTCTTGAGCTGCAAGTTACGTAAACCAAAAACAATGCTGAAAATGGCAATGAGTGTTAAACCAGCCATAACAAAAAACGTGGTGTGCCAGTCATGGTGCGCTAAAACATTTGCAGTGATTGGAAACCCAAGGAATGCACCAATCGGCGTTCCAAGTAAGAACATGGTAGAAGCACGTGCCTGCTGATGGTCTGTATAAGTCTGCTTAACAATGGTATACGCCAAGGCAAATAGCGGACCTTCTGCTAAACCGAGCAGTACACGTAAAATCAACATGCCTGAATAACTGGTGGTGAAGCCCATGCAAAACATGAGTAAACCCCAAGAGGTCACACTCCAGAACAGCATTTTCTTTGGGTTAAAGATGTCACCCAAAAAGCTTAGAAAGACTGATGAAAAACCATAAGCAAGTAAGAAACTTGTCATGAGCCATCCGAGCTTGGCCTTATCTTCAGCAATTCCCATTGCACTTTGAAAATGAGGATCTGAAAATAAAACCGCAATACTAATCTTGTCGAAAAACGCCAGTACCACACACACCATAAGGACAAAAGCAGGTACCCAATGCTTTAATCCACTTTTTTCTTCATTACTCATGTGTCATTCCTTCGATTTGGTAATGAGAACCAGATTTAATGTTTACGGTTTTAACTTCATGACATTAAATTCAGAATCTGCTAACAGTTTTGGATCTAAAACGGTGTTGGCTTGCATCCAACGTTTTGCCAGTTTGACCAGTTTCGAATCATTAATGGCAATCATGTTGAGCAAACGATTTTCATGGTCCAGATATAAATAGCTCACCTGATCATCACCGCCTTGGCGAATGACCAATTCTTTGGTTTTTTCAGGCTGATACGTCCCTAAAATCTGGATATTGAAGTGGTATTGATCAGACCAAAGCCATGGAATATCAGTATATTCAGTTTCAATTCCGAGCATCGATTTTGCTGCGGCAATCGCCTGATTTTGCGCATTTGCCCAAGACTGAATGCAATAACCCAAACCCGGATGAATCGCGACATCGCCTGCGGCATAAATGTTTTGATCTGAAGTTTGCCCAAAACAATTCACCACAATTCCATCTTTCACATCGAGACCAGCGTGTACACCTAACTCTTTGGCAATGTCAGCGCCTGCACCTACCACAACACAGTCAAATAACTGGCTATTTTGAGGATGGTTCACCACTTCAACTTTCTGATTCGGCGCTTCAACTAAATGAAGGCTCTTGCTGTCTAAATGAATTTTTGTGCCTTGGGTTTCATGCATATTTTTTAAAAATGCAGAAACTTCCGGACTCACGCTTCTTGCACATAAGCGGTCGCCATATTCAAAAATATGAACGTCTTTACCTTGCTTACGTGCAGTTGCAGCAATTTCTAAACCAATCCAGCCGCCGCCAATCACAGCGACATTTTTTGCATTCTTTAAAATTTCAGTCAAACGTTCACAGTCATGCACATTGCGTAAGGTCACAACATTTGGAATAAACTGCCATGTATTGACCGGTACACGTGCACGGCTTCCGGTTGCAATCAGCAATTTGTCATATGGCAAAATCTGGCCACTTTCTAAATGAACCTGTTTTTGCTCACGGTCGACTTTTGTTGCAATTTCCGGTTTATGCCATTGAACGTTGAACTCTTGAACCTGTTCAGGAGAGAACAGATTCAAACTTTCATAAGTTGCTTCTTTTGAAAGTACTTGCTTAGACAGTGGCGGACGCTCATAAAACACTTGATCTTCATTTGAAACCACGTGAATTTCGCCCACATACCCATTTTGACGTAAGGTACTTACTGCCCAACCCGCTGCCTGTCCGGCACCTACAATTACGATCTTTTCCATAGCCATCTTCCTTGTAAAGCAATCCCTGTTAAACAGGCTTCACCTGACGGCGGGTTGTGTCATCAAGACCACCTTCAATCGCCCATTCGGTGAAAAGCTCTAGACGATGTTCTTCTACACGAGGTTGCCATTCTTCTGTCAAATAATCATCGTTGGTGTAATATTCAAATGCACCACCTAATGGTGAGTTGACGTACCAGAAATAAGCAGAAGAAATTGGATGACGTCCCGGTCCAATGAAAGTTGACCATTCCGAACGATTCATATTTAAACCGCCCCCAATCACTTCATGGATATCACGAACGACAAACGCAACGTGATTTAAGCCAGCAGGTTTATTTGGAACACTGAGCAAGAATAAATCATGGTGATAACCTTCACCGCGGCAACGTAAGAATGCACCACGATTTTTATAGGCATCCGATAAATGAAAGCCAACTTTTTCAATATAGAAATTTTCAGTCGTTGCCAAATCTGGTGTGAAGAACACTACATGCCCAATCGCAACAGGCTGACCTTTTTCATAGACAGGACTTGCTGCATTGACACGTTGAATGTTGCCGTATTGGTTAATACCTTCCGTTTTAAGTTCTGGTACTTCTTTTACAAAACTTTGTTCAAAACGAATGGTCATGCCATTTGGGTCAAGACACTGAACTGTACTTTCAGAACGTTTAAAACCTTCTACATCAGCCAAACGTACTGCTAAGTCTTCGAGGTCTTGTGTGCTTTCAACGCCCCACGTGACTTCACGTAAAGTTGAACCTTGTTCAATGGCAGCAGGCAAACGGTCATCATCACAATTAAATAAATAAATTTTGCTACCGTTTTGAGTCTGGTAAAGATCTGTGCCTTCAATATCTGAAGTACTTTGGCTTAAACCAAAATCTGCCAAAAACTTGTTTGAAGCGGCTCTATCTTCAACTCCAAACTTTAAAATCTCGATCCCTGTAATCATTTGACTACTCCTTAGTTAAAGACAAAACCGCCATTGACCGGAATATTTTGACCTGTCACAAAAGAGGACAAATCCGACAGTAGATACAATGCTGTTCCATTTAAATCTTGTGGAAGTTGCTGACGTTGAATCGCTCTTCCATTCACATATAAATCGTGACGTTCCTGTGGCACGTACTCGGTTGCTTCAACCAAAGTTAACCCCGGTGACAATGTGTTGACACAGATATTGGACTGCCCCAACTCTCTTGCCATTGAACGCGTCATGGCAACAATTGCACCTTTACTTGCCACATAAGCCATTAGGTTCGGTGCGCCCCAAAGTGCTGTATCGGAAGCAACATTAATAATTTTACCAGCAGCCGATTGTTTTAAATGGGGAACGCATGCCTTACTGATGAGCCATGTGCCTTTCACATTAATATTCATGACCCGATCCCAAAGTTCAGGATCATAATCAATCATATTTTTTCCACCGACATTGGTTGCCAGTGCCGCACAGTTCACAAGGCCATCTAGTCCTTGTAATACTTCAACGCTTTTTGCAACCGCACTTTCAATAGAGTCTGCATTGGCAAGGTCAACGGTGACAGCATGAACGTTTAGCCCTTGTTTCTGTAAAGCTTGTGCTTCTTGTTGCACCAAGTCAGACAAAATATCTGCCATAACAACTTCAGCACCAGCCTCGGCAATGGCTTGAGCAAAATCTCGGCCTAAACCACGCGCAGCACCAGTCACTAAAACTTTTTTGCCTTGCAACAACGCTACATTAGCCATGAGCTTCTTCCTGCATCTCGATACGGTTTGATGCATTTAGCGCAGCAATTTTCTTTAATTGCTTTTCAGCTTCTTTCTTCATTAAACGGCGTAAACGTGCAAGGCCAACATCGTGTTGATAGAGGAACTCTTTTTCACGCGCATTTGGCGCAAGGTTTTCTAAAATAATTCGGTCTTGTTCCAATACATCCCAATGCAACTGTTCTAAATGATTGCGATATAAGAAACGCCATACATTACGTTGCCAGCCACTCACCTTACGGCAGCGCCAGAAAAATACACGGGTATTGTTGGCATCAATTGGGGTTGCATAACCCACAATCCAGAATTCACCACCCGGGCCAAATTGTTTGCGGTATGGAATTGAAAGACGTAACCAGCTTGCACCTGTTGAACCATATTCAACCCAGTCAAAGTTCACACCTGTTTGACCTTCTTTTTCAAAAACAAAGCCATTATCGGTGGTGCGGTGCTTCATCTCTGCAGTACGTTCACCATCTGCCATCGAGTGGGATGTCGCGTGTAAATAGGTCCCATGCATTGGGTCCATCACATTATCAATCGCGTATTGATGGTTTACTTTCCAGTCTGCTTGGCAAAGGAATGCACTCCACTCTTCACTTGCAAGTTGCTCAGGAAACTCAAGCGGTGCTGGTTGT
The DNA here is from genome assembly GCF_056314305.1 of Acinetobacter sp. DMC2. Taxonomy (NCBI): domain Bacteria; kingdom Pseudomonadati; phylum Pseudomonadota; class Gammaproteobacteria; order Moraxellales; family Moraxellaceae; genus Acinetobacter; species Acinetobacter sp. DMC2. The sequence goes on from NZ_JBQUYP010000002.1 coordinate 280,721, forward strand.
TCATTTGCATCAATACCAAACCAAATGAAAATTGCGCCATGTTGCTCAATTACTGGGTAGTTCTTTAAGCATTTAGTTCCAGTCATTGGACATTCATGAACGGCTGGCACATCAGCAACGACACCATCAGCACGAACTTCAACACCGTGATACCAACAAGCCACTCGGTCGCCTAAGTTCCAACCAAGGGAAAGACGAGCACCGCGGTGTGGACAGCGATCTTCAAGTGCATGAACCTGACCTTCAGAATCACGCCAAACCACAATATTTTCGCCTAAACGGGTAATTCCGACTGGATTAGCAGCGACTTCCCAACTTGCTAAAACCGGATGCCATTGGTCACGTAAACCAAGTTCTAAATATTCTTCAGCGCTTTGTGAAGTTGATACGATTGCGTTCATTTTATTCTTCCCTGAATCAATAACCTAAACGTTGCATTTCTTCTGTAAAGCTTGCAGAAGTCCATTCATCACCAGATTCACAGCGGAAACCCTGCTGATTAAGTGCAGAAACAACGTCACCTAACTCTGTTGCGCCCGCAGAAAATGCCTGAATCAAGTTCTTTACAAAATCTTGTTCGTATAAGGTTGGTTCTTTATAACGTGTTTGCCAAACCAACAATTCAGATTGACCTGGAACTTGAATATTGTTGATGCCTGCTTCGGTTGCTGGCGTTGCATGAATCCAGCTTGCCAACTTTTCATTAAATGTCTTCATTGTTCTGCTTCCTTGTACATGAGAGGACTAGAGTTGAATTTGAATATCCTGTCCTTCAACACGAACTGGGTAAGTACATAGGTTTCTACACCCGGGTCCACTTTTTAGCTCACCTGTCTGAATGTCAAAAATTGCTTCATGCAATGGACATTCAACAGTTTGATCTTCGATAAATCCTTCGGTTAATAAGGCATACGCATGAGGGCAAACATTTTCGATAGCAAAGTAATTTTCATCGACGAAAAATACGCCTATTTTTTTCCCTTCAATTTCGATGGCTTTCGGCTCATCTTCGCTAATGTCACCCTGCTGACAAACTGAGATCCAACTCATACCTTGCGTCCTCATTTTGTTTTATATACAAAACATAATTTGATTTTCAAAACACAAGCTAAGCATAATCCCCTTGATCATTTTTTGTCAAAGTAAAAATAAATATAAAATTCATTTACTTAATTAATTTTAAATATTTTGTTACGTTTCAAACAAGAAACAAAGTTTTAAATATAAAAATTGTTTTATGCATTTTTAACAATTACAATAGTTATAAAATAAAGCAGCATGCCCCAAATTGAATCATGTTTTATTTATAGGAAAATGACACGAATGAGCATAGCAATTGAAGAAGATTCGCAAGAATCAGAAACAACAAAAAATGATGATCGTTATTTAGTACCCGGACTTGTACGGGGTTTAGCTATCTTGCAAGCATTTAACCAACAAGCGCAAGAAATGACCATTACAGAAATTGCTGAAATTTTAGAAGTGAACCGTTCTAGTGCATTTCGTCTGATCTATACACTCGAATCTTGTGGCTATTTAAGAAAAGCATCTCAAAAAACTTATGCTCTCGATTCCAAAGTCATGGAGCTTGGTTTTAACAGTTTATCTAAACTTTCATTACTCGATTTATCGACCCCATTAATGAAAGAACTACGTGACCAAACCAAACTTGCGGTACACCTTTCAATTTTAGAAGGCACTCATATTGTCTTTGTAAATAACATTCAGTCGATGGGAACCTTCACGAGCAACATTAGCTTAGGGACTCGCTGGCCTGCTCATGCAACCGTCATTGGTCAAATGTTATTGTCTGATTTACCTGAAACAGAAGTACGTCAGCGTTACCGTAACTTTGATGATTGGGATAGTTTTTCTGAACTAACTCCAACCAATTTAAAAACCCTATTACAAAGATTAGTCTATGTAAAAACCCAAAAAACCATGGTGAGCTGGGGTCATTACAATCATGATATGGCAGCCTGTGCGGCACCTATTTTTAAACAGTCAAACGGGAAAATGGTTGCTGTTATCTCTGTGAGTTGTCCAATTACTACTTACGATGAAAGAACATTTAAAGAAGATATCGCAAGCCTAGTCGTTGAAACAGCAAACAAAATTTCCAAATTTATTTATTAAAAAAAAGCGACAATAAGTCGCTTTTTTTTGTGATTTTATTTTTTAAATTAAAAATTACGCTTAAATACTTTCCCATTCATATCTTGAAAAATCAGTGTCGAATGGTTTTCTTTAATATCAAATTTTAAATACTGCTGTTTAAATTGAACAACCGCATAAAACTCTTCAGCACCATCATCTAAGCCAGTGACAGAAATCTGGCTACCTTGTGGAAAATCTTTGAGCCACGCAGCATTATAAAAATCTGACACTGAACTAAATTCACAATAATATTTTGGCTCTGCCATTATTTTTGCAGCGATTCGATCAAACTGTTGTTGTTTATATATGATTAAATTCAGGATCATGGATATTCTTAAAGGTTAATCATTAGCAGTCATCAATAGAGTGCGTATAGTAGTGTAATTTTCCATTACGGAAATGGAAGTGTAAGCCATCATTACTACCTTCCCAAGGAAATATAGAGTAAGTATGATTTTCAGATATAACTATTTGCTTACCAAAAAACTTTTTAAACTCATTCTCGGTAGTTAAATGATTAAATAATCGAGAACCATACTTTAGACCATTTTGCTGGCTTACATATACTTTATCTAAAGAGCCCGTAGAGAGTACCACTCCATCTTCATATACCCATTGATCTGGAAAATAACCACCATTGCATTCATCAGCTTCACCTTTAATAACCTGCTTTGGCTTTTTTAGGTTATTTAAAGAAATATCAAAACTGTTCAATACTTTACCATGCCATAAAGGTTTAATATTTACTTGTGCATAAGAGGTCGTTGCTACTAAAAATCCAATACAAAATAAAAATATATGAGTTAAATTTTTCATAAAAATCCAGAAATTAATGATTTAAAAGTTTTGCGCCTTACTCTTATTGATGATCAAACCTTTTTGTTTGTCTTTCATAATGATTAAGGGAGATCCAACTTTTTTAGCTTTGGTATTATCCAAATATTTTTTCTTCTGTAAATAAATCTGGTTGTCATTAATAACACTATCTATAAAGGCTTCATCATCCGTATAATAACTAATATCTTGTGTATAAATATTTGACCAATTCGCTATCCAAAAAATAATGAAATTTCCACCACGCTCTTGATAATTATCTATTGCAAAGGTTTCAGAATTAATTTTATGTATGTTCTGACCAGCTATTGCAGATATATCCTGAGTTTGTGATTTAAAATAATAGGTTTTATTTTTATCTAAATGAATAGCAAATACATTATAGCCTAGCGCATCAGCTATATCAGGCTTAAAGCAAGAATAGCTTTGTATTTTTATCTGTGCCGTCTGTATAACTAATTTATTATGTTCAGCAGCTTCATCTTTCTGACATGAATCTGGTAATTTACTAAGCTGCTTTAAAGGAACAGCATTAATCTGAGCATTTGCATAACCGGAATAAAGAAATAAACAAAATAAAATTTTTTTTAAAGTATGAGTCATCAAATAATTTCCAAACAGGATTATTGTTTTAATATTTTCTCATACATTAAATAGTTTTTTTCAACTCTATATGATCAACCTGCTTTCTTTTCACCTTTTCCCATTGATACCAACCATAAGCTGCCATCAACACAAATGCTGCATACAAAGCGGCTGTTAAAAATAAATCTTTATAAATAAACATTCCCACATAAATAATGTCGACAAATACCCAAAGTACCCAAGTCGCAATATGCTTACGACTGGTCCAATAGGTTGCCAGTAAACTAAATGCTGCAAGCTGTGAGTCGAGCATCGGTACTGCTGCATCAGTAAAGTTTTTAAGAATTAAACCAAACAGTAAACCACCTATCGCAGCAATAATCATTTGGATAATAGCGGTTTGAACTCGAATTGGTTCAATTCGAATGTCATGATCTTGCTGTTTTCCTTTGAACCAATAGTAAAAGCCATAAAAATTTACGACCATAAAAAAGAATTGCAAGATTGTTTCGCCATACAGCTTAAATTCGTAAAACAAATAGGCATATAAAACAAAGGCAAAGAAATTAAACAGCCAACACCACATATTACGGATAACGGTTAATCCGACTCCAATGAGACTAATTAACACTGCAAAGATTTCTAGAGGTGACATAAAAACAGCTGCTTATTGAGATCAATTTGACGAGGTATTATGAGAAAAATATGAAGTTAAGCAAACTACTAATTTAATATAATCAAAAAATCTATGGTTTCTGTTTGAATATAATTTGTACTTTTCTATTTCTATGTTATAAAAATTACATCTGTATTTTTAATATACTTATCATGTTTTTATCTAAAGCCCAATACTGTCTAGCGCGTCAATTATACGCCCCAAAGATTAAGTTCTATGTGGTCAATTGGCGACGTCCTAATTTTGGACAATTTGGCGCTTTAGATGCGAAAGTCGAGATATTTAATTTGTAATATATCCCCTGATTTTCATCACAAGCCGCCATAAAACGCGGCTTTTTTTATGCCCTTTTAAAACACCAAAGAACAAACTTTCTGGAGCTTTATATGAAGCCATTATTTGAACAACAGAGTATATCCACCCCGCAGATTCAGCCGGCTGTAGCATTATCTTCATCTCCGACTCGCCTTGCTACAGCCGGCCAATTTATTGCTGTCGTCATTATTTGGTCGCTTACTCCACTCGCGGCTGTCTGGACAGTACAAGAAATTCACTGGGCATGGGGATTATTTATTCGATTCAGTTTGGCCATTCCAATCGCCTTGCTGTGTCTAAGATTTTTTCGCTTAAAGCTCATCTTTAGTAAAAAAGCTGTTTTAAGTTATTGTGCTGGAGCCATTGGCTTATTTGGCTCTATGGCCTTTTGCTACATGGGTGCAGATAAAGTTCCCTCTGCCATTATTTCAATTATTTATGGCACTTCTCCGTTAGTATCTGGACTAATTAGCTCTTTTTTATTAGGACGCGAACGGTTTTCAGTATGGCAATGGCTTGGACTCGGTATTGCTCTTGTCGGAATGAGTTTTACTTTAGGGCTGTCTTCATCAGATTTTCAGCTCAACCGCGTCGGTATTATGTTAGAACTGATTGCGATGCTGTTTTATGTCTTGTCGACGTTTGCCGTGAAATCTGTCGGAGCACATATTCCGCCCATTACACAAATGACAGGTGCTACTCTTGTCTCATGGGTCGGTTATGTATGTTTGTTACCTTTCTTTTGGTCACATCTTCCCACTGAATTTCCAAGTCTGAAAATTTCGCTAGCAGTACTCTACAGCGCGGTTTTTTCATCGGTGCTTGCCATGATTTTTTATTATCAACTCATCAAGATACTACAACCGACGACTGTGCTCCTTATTACCATTATCACCCCAGTCTTAGCTACATTTTGGGGAACATGGTTCAACCATGAACAGCTCAGCTCACATCTCATTTTAGGTTTAACCATGTTATGCCTAGGACTAGTGATGTATTCACGGCGCTCTGCATAATTTTTTAAAACCTGACAATTTATTTGTCAGGTTTTACTTTTAAGTATTATTGGCAACATTCACCATAAAGTAAGAACTTATTTTTTATTTCTATCATCCCTTATTTTTTGCTTACTAAGTATTCAATAAATTGTATTTGATAGTTTTTAAACGATCGTTTAAAAACTTATTAAAGATAAATAAAGGACATCGGAAAAATGTCAAATCAAGCAGGAAAAGTCAGCCGTGAAACTCGCAGTCATATTTTTTTAATTGGTCTAGATCGAGCAGCAAAACGCAATGCTTTTGACAGTCACATGATCAAAGACCTATCTCAAGCCCTGACAGAATATGAAAATAATGATGCCCTACGCTGTGCAATTATCTTTGCTCATGGCGACCATTTTACGGCTGGTTTAGATTTAGTTGAGTTACAGCCTAAACTTGCTACGGGTGTTTTTGATTTTAAAAATGGTGAGATTAACCCATGGGGTACAGTTGGGCAAAAACTGAGTAAACCTTTGATTGTTGCAGTACAAGGCTATTGTTATACCGCTGGTATAGAACTATTTCTTAACGCAGACATTGCTTTAGCAAGTGAAAATACTCAGTTTGCGCAAATGGAAGTTCAACGTGGCATCTTACCTTTTGGTGGAGCAACTGCACGCTTTACTCAAACTGCGGGTTGGGCCAAAGCCATGCGCTATTTACTCACCGGTGACTCTTTTGATGCAAAAGCTGCCTTTGATATGAACCTGATTACAGAGATATGCCCAGAAGGTACTCAAATCAACCGTGCAATAGAACTGGCTGAACATATTGCTCAAGCTGCCCCACTTGCTGTAAAAGCCACTCTCGCCTCTGCCCGTGAAGCTATGAATGAAGGTTATCAAACTGCATTTAGCCAATTACAGGGCCATCTTCAGCCTTTACTGACCACAGAAGATGTACAAGAAGGAGTCTTTGCTATGTTGCAAAAAAGGCCTCCGGTTTTTAAAGGTAAATAATACCTTTTCAAACTTTGCGCTCTACAGTTTAAAACCTATAGTTACACCTAAATGAGCCTAGAAAAAAATAAAGCCCACTTAAAGTGGGCCTTATTTTATTGATAAAGCTTATTCAACTCTAACGATTTTACCTAATTCATCGTGGTGAACGACTGTAATTTTTTGGCTACGCCCCTGCTCAATTTCATGTTCAGGTAAATCAAAATAGCGCGCATAATCATCAGTCTGTTTTGCTTTAAGTGCACTGCCACCGACACGGCGCTCTGGTAGTAAATGGCTCCATAACAATAAGCAAATTGCACAAGCAATTAATGCGGTAAGGCCATGTTCAATTCCTACACCAAAGGCACTAAATAAACGGTGTACCAAATGAGTTTTTTGTAGTTCAACCAATAGCCATACAAACACGAACGGACGCCACAACAACAACCAAACCGCCCACATCATGGCTGTGCTTGTTGTAGAAGCATAGCGTTTATGCCATGGTAATTGACGGCGTAAATCAATAATCAACGAATTTGTCTTCATTTCTCTCTTTACCTAACGAAGTGCTGTGGTTTTTCCCCAGACATCAATACAGCACGATCTTTAAAATCTCATGACTCTTGCATTTCATTCTAGCGAATGCCCCGATCCGGGCTCACCCAACGTGCTCGTTTCTCATCTCCACGTCTTAAGACTTTTGGAAATGCCACAATGGTTGCTGAAATAGTGATTAGCCAAAAGACCAATGGATACCAGATCATCCAGAAATAGTTTTTTCCTAGATGCGGTTCATAACGACTATCCATCCATTTGCTTAAAGCAAACTGAATTAGACAGGTTGCCCCCAATAAAATACCGGTACCATACGGTAAAAATGGGGAGCTCACAACAGCTAATGCAGGGACTGGTAAAATAAAATGTACCAACCACAACAAAGCCATCGCTAGCATTAAATATGACCAGACTAAAGTTAAGCAAAGCTCAAACATTAACGGCCATAAAAAATTCAATTTTGGTTTAGTGAACACATCAATATTTTTAATTAATACTTGTGCGCCACCCATTGCCCAACGTAAACGTTGCTTCCACAACCCATTTAGGGTTTCAGGCATTAAAATCCAAACCAAAGCATTCGGTTCAAACTCAATATCCCAACCTGCACGCTGTAACTTCCAAGTAATATCGATATCTTCAGTCAACATATTGGGTGACCAATAATCGACTTGGTGAACGGCGCTTTTACGAAAAGCCGTGATTACACCCGACACGGTAAACAAGCGACCGAAGGTACGCTGTGCACGTTTAATCATGCCCACAATTGAAGAAAACTCACCGACCTGAATACGCCCTAACAAAGTTGAGCGAGTACGGATCCGTGGGTTTCCAGTAACTGCTGCAACCGTTGGATTTTCCAGAAAATGACGAATCATCCACTTTGCTGCATGTGGATCAAGTAAAGCATCACCATCTATACCAATTAAAAACTCGGCATCGGTCATTAAGCTTCCGGCTTGTAACCCCATGGCTTTACCTTGGTTTTGCGCCAAATGAACAACACGCAATTTTTCATGTTGTTCTGCTAAACGATCAAGTACTTCACCTGTATTATCTGAGCTGCCATCATTAATCGCGATGACTTCAAAATGAGGATAGTCCAGTTTTAAAGCATGGCTAATGGTTTCCTCTGCATTATCCCCTTCATTAAAACAAGGAACTAATACAGCGACTTTTGGATAACTTTCCAATGGAGCGGGTTGATCATAAGGCGGAGCCTGACGTTCTCTCCAATAGAAAATGATCGCACCCATCATCCATAAATACGACATGAATAAGGGATAGTAAAAAACGAATTTTAAGGCATGCGACCATATTGCAGCAAAGATTGTCATGTTTCAGCCTCGACTACGGCACAAGACGAGATGATTTTTCAGCAAATGCTTTATGCATTACGTCAACATCCGGGTGATCTTTGATTGGGTCATCAGGGTAATATCCGACATGCATTACACCTTGCTGATACAGTGAATGAATTGTTGCTGCCATTTCAGTTGAAGGTACCTTTTCATTTTTACGCCAGTCAGTTGCCTGTAATTCAAAAACAGTTTTCTTGAGGCCATTAGGATATTGTTTCACGCGATCAATCATGTCTTTATAGAACTGATCTGAATTATCGACCTGCTCCATATAAGGCATTGCCATAATAGCTGTAAAATCATAATGCTTTAATGACTCTTCAAGCGATTGTGAATACCAGTTTTCAGCATATGGTTTTAAAGCGACTTGCGCATATAAGTTACGTGCAGTCACCAAGAACGGTTCATATTGTCTCACGTCATCAACGAGTTGCATTGCAAAATCATCTAAATATTTTGTCTTATATGCAGTCCATTTCTGCAAGTCTTGATCGTTATCACGAATTTTTGCCAAATCTGTTGGCAAACCTTGTTTTGCGTAGGCTTTTAAAGCATCAGGGCTTGCATCTTCATAATCAGATAAGGTGACGTCGTCATGGAATAAAAGTCCGTTAAACGGCGTTGATTTAGCTAAATCCTGATAAATTTCACGAATAGTTTGGCGTGCATCTGCTGAGAACGGACTTAAACGAATATAGCCCATATTAAGGTGCTCACCCGCTTTTTCCTGCTGAGTCACCACCAAATCTTTAGAAACAGGATCAGTTTTTGGTAGTTCCCACGCCAATAACGGCATCCACGCATAAATACGGCTTACAGGAGTGCGCGTTTGAATTTGCCATGCAACACGGTTAAACAAGTCTGCACGCATAGGAATATGACGATTTGGGAAATAGACCATATCCGCAGAACCATTCGCATCTGGATCTGAAAATGCCTGTAAATAAACTGTATTTACACCCATGCCATTAATTCGATCTAACAAGTGTCCTAAATTACGCTCTTGTTGTTTCGGGTCTGGATCATAAATATAGTCCAAATCGATATGCATGATTTTTTGCGGACGATTGTTATCCGTTAAATTTAATTCACGGTTTTTAATTTCTTGAGCCAAATCATCAGTTGTCATTCCGCCTTCTACCAAAATACGGCTCATATTTTGTAGAGATTGTTTTGCATGGTCTGCCCCATCATCAAGCGTAATGGTCACTGGCATACCCAATTTTTTTGCAATTTGGACAGTTTGCATATTATAGCGACCGTATGGCCACACCATAATACGCGGCGAACGTAAGCCATGCGCTTTTAATAAGTCATTGTTCTTTTTCAGGTCATCATAGATCCGTGCCTGATATTGTTTATCGTTTTCATAAGTTTGAGTTTTAACATCATAAAAACGAGTCGTTGCGGCAGGTTCAGAGTTGCCTTGCGGATTCCCTGTAATACCACGGTGTAAGTGATAGCTATGATTGGCGATTTCTACAAAGCCACTATCTTGCATCTCTTTAAGTTCATTCCAGCTTAAAATTTTATCACGTGAAATTTCTTCACCCGAAAAATCTACTTTTTGGCCAGCTTTTGGCTCTAACCATGAACCCACTACAGCCAAAACAACCGGAATCTTTTTAGCTTTAAGAACTGGATAAGCATTTTGATAAAAAGACTGATAACCGTCATCTACAGTTAATAAAACCGGTTTTGTAGGCAGTTGAAATTTACCCTGATGAGCACGGATCAACTGATCAACCGTAATAAAATGGAACCCGTTTTTTTGTAGCCACTCAACGTGCTGTGTAAATTGTTGAGTGGTCACTGCATATTGAGGAATTAACGCATTTTTAGTATCGGTAATTTCATGATAACCAATCACCGTGAGTGTTGAAGCGTCCAGTTTAGGTGGTTTGGCTAATGCCATGCCTGACAAACCTGCCAAGGCTAAGCCAAATGATATGTTCAACAAAGGAGATGCAAAGCGGATAATCATGAAATAGCGTCTCAATAACAATATAGATTACTTATGTGAAATTTGATGTTAGAGCACAAACTTTTTGAAAGTTGGTCTTAATATCACACTGCTCACAAATGAACAGTTTTTCAGTCAGCATTTATAATCAAATAATCTGAAAATAATCTTAAATATTCAAAAAGCTAAAATATAAATTAATAATGTATTTATATTTAAAGCTCATATAAACAAGAAAGCCCCCTAAAGGGCTTTCAATTTTCACTAGTCACGAGTTTTGACATCAAATAATTCAATTTCAAAAATTAAATTAGAATTCGCTGGAATAATTTTACCCATTTTACGCTCACCATAAGCTAAATGAGCAGGCACGATTAACTTACGTTTGCCACCAACTTTCATTCCCATAATGCCTTGGTCCCAGCCTTTAATTACACGGCCTGTACCAATCACGCATTCAAAATAGTTACCGCGGTCAATTGAAGAGTCGAATTTAGTACCGTCTTCTAACCAACCTGTATAGTGAGTTGTAATCAAAGCACCTTTAACCGCTTCTTTGCCTTCACCTACTTTTAAATCGATAATTTCTAATTCATTTGACATGGTTTAACCCTTAAACTGAATTTCTAAAATCGCAATTAGTACTTAGTGTACCAACTGAATCTGTAGAATTTGTTGCGCTTTTCTAAATTACTGTAACTGTGTCCAAACAACATTTGCCTGACCCTTTTCACCTAAAAGCGTCCACTCGTTGTCCATCACATTTAATTGTAGTTGCATCGTACGTTCACAGAGCTGTTCAAGCTCGGCTGTACTTTGAGGCGCAATTTGCCACACCTGAACGTTACTTAAGGTTTTAATTTTACTGTTTCGCTTCCACCAGTCTTCAACTTGTGTGCCATACACAACAACTGCAACCGTTTTACAACGCGCACTGGCTTTTTTAACTTTATCTTCAGACGGCAAACCGACTTCAATCCAAGTTTCCAGTTGACCCGTTAAATCTTTTTGCCATAACGCTGGCTCGTCAGTTTCAAAAAGGTCTTTAGTAAACTCAAGCTCATCACTTGCGAAACGGGCAAAAGCCATCAAACGAACCATTAAACGTTCTAAAGTTTCCGAAGGATGCAAGGCAAGCGTCAGTTGATAATCACCATAAATATGGTCATCCATATTGGCAATATTCAAGTCTGCCTTATAAATTGTTGCTTTAAGCGCCATGATTAATATGTTCCAAAATTTGGCGCTAAGGATACTCGATTTTAGGTAAAAATTATAAAAAAACTGAACAATACAAAGCATAGTAATTGGAAATTTGCATATTCTTCCAAAACGCTCTGCTTGCTTTAGAGTTGGCCGGCTTTTTGCTTGAAAGAGAAATATTCTCCTCTTGCTAAAATTGATGACTTATGTGGCAGAAGCTTAAACGTAGTTTATTTTTACAGGTTCTTTGTGCTCTCTTTCTAGGAGTTGCGGTTGGGGCTGGTTTTCATGATTTCTCCCTATCTTTAAAGCCATTGGGCGATGGTTTTATTTCTTTGATTAAAATGCTGATTGCACCCATTGTGTTTTGTGTTGTTGTACTGGGAATCTATGGTGCAAATGACATCAAAAAAATGGGCAAAGTCGGTGCAAAAACCATTCTCTATTTTGAAGTGGTCACCAGTATTGCTTTAGTTTTAGGCATTATTGTGGCTTATGTATTTAAACCGGGCGTCGGTATGAATATCGATATTAGCCATTTAGATGCAAAAGATTTAAGTACCTATACCGAACGCGCTCATGAAATGCACACAGGTTCGGAATTTCTACTCAACATTATTCCAAAAACATTCACTGCCGCTTTTGCAAACGGCGATATTTTACAAGTTTTACTCATCGCTATTTTATTTGGTGTATCACTACTTTTAATTCCTAAACATTTGGCAGAGTTAGTACGTCAGGCGCTTGAAGCTTTTTCAGAAGTCTTCTTTAAAATTATGGGTCTGATTATTCGTTTAGCGCCTATTGGTGTGTTCGGGTCTGTGGCCTACACCACCGCCAAATTTGGTTTAGATTCACTTCTACAATTGGGCTATTTGCTTCTACTGTTCTATGCGACCTGCATTTTATTTGTTGTGGTTGTATTAGGTTCAATTTTAAAACTTGCCGGTCTCAACATCTTCAAATTTGTGGCTTATTTTAAAGATGAGTTAGCGATTGTTTTGGGAACAGCATCTTCTGACTCTGTCTTACCTCAAATTATGAAAAAGCTCAGAAATCTGGGAATTAAAGATTCAACGGTAGGTCTGGTCATTCCTACGGGTTATTCTTTTAACTTAGATGGGTTTTCAATTTACTTAACTTTAGGAGTGATCTTTATTGCACAAGCCTGCAATATTGATTTATCTACACATGACTTGCTAGCTATTTTGCTGGTTTCACTCATCACGTCTAAAGGCGCACACGGTATTCCCGGCTCAGCTTTAGTTATTCTTGCAGCAACCCTGTCAGTTATTCCAAGCCTTCCTGCAATTGGCTTAGTACTCCTACTTTCAGTGGACTGGTTTATTGGAATTATTCGTGCCTGTACCAACTTAATCGGTAACTGTGTCGCGACCGTAGTCATTGCACATTGGGAAAAAGACATTGACCATGCTCAAGCCAAAGCAGTGTTAGATACAAAACCTTAAATCCATTATGAGAACATTAGATCGTCTTTGATTTAATGTTCTCTATTTTTCAAGCTGACAAGCAAGTAACGCCGTTTCAAAAGCTAACCAATCGTGATGATGTTCGCTAATGATCTCAATCCGGTTATCAATACCCTCTTCGCCCGACTTATAATTAAACTGATCAGGATTAAAGTTAAAAACTTTCCAACCTTGATCTGTATTAAAAATTCCCTTGATTCGAAGCCAGTCTTGCTGCGCGCATAATAAATCTAGCAAATTATAAAAATCGAATTTCCAGCGTTTAGGTAATTTCCAACCTGCCACAATATAACCCTGTGCCGACTCGACATAATGATAAGGTAATTGCTGAATTTCTTTCTTAACCTCGGTTTCAGTCATTTGCTTTTGAAGTTTAAGTAAAGGCTGTATAGATCGCTCGGTTAAACGAGCAGCCACATCAATTTTATTTAATGCTAACTGACCATTTTCAGTTTTAATCCACTCTTGTTGATAAGGCTGGTATTCTTCTTTTAATAACTCAAGCGCCTGATCATCTTCAAAAGTCATCACATCAGTATGTGACACCACCACAATCTGGGCAGCTTTTAACTGATCTTCATAAAGGTTTTGTTTAACCCAGTTTGTATCGTGCAAACGGCTACCATCAACAACAGTGATTAATGCTCGCATAGCTAAACTACTTTGCCAATGCGGTTCAGTTAGTTGGTCAAATAATTGAGAAGGATGCCCAAGTCCAGTCGGTTCAATAAAGAGTCGGTCTGGCTTTTGTTCACTCAATAGGCGAGCTAAAGCAATATGCATAGGCAATTGACTGCTACAACACAAGCAACCCCCTAATAATTCTTTGACCGCATATCCTTCATCTTGAGGTAAGAGTTGTTGGTCTACTCCAATTTGCCCAAACTCATTCATTAATACCGCCCAAACCTCATCTTTAGGCTTCTGACTTAATAAATGCTGTAATAATGTGGTTTTGCCTGCCCCTAAAAAACCGGAAATAATATGGGTAGGAACAGTTTTTTGGGCAATAAATTTCACAAGCGACTCAAATCAACAAGGTTTCAAAACTAAGAAAGGTATATCACTGTTTAAGTACCATGAAAATGATTTTTCACTTTGAAGATATACTTTTCAATTATCAGGCCAAAACACTTAATATGTGACATACATCTCACTCAAAATCTAAATTAACTTTTGACAATTAAAATTCAAACGGAATATTCTATTTATGCGCATTCACAATTCATGCCAGAGTGTTAGGTTTACGTAACTGATTTGGTTTTTTTTCACTCAGAAGGAAATATTTTTACACATTTTAAGGTGTAATTAAGCCCTTTAATTTTACAGATTCCGCACATAAACGGCCCGTATATTTCATATTGTTAAGATAGCCGTAATAGATTGTTAAGTTAATTGATGTAATCCAAGCCTCGGCTTAGCATGTGTCCTAGCTTAGTCATTCAGCCATACAGGTTTCATGTAGGTACGAACGATTAGGTTTAATTTATTTTTAAATGAAATTTAAGGATGCCATAAAATGAAATTAGCTAAAACTTTACTCGCTACTACACTTGCTTTAACTGCTGCTTCAACTTTCGCTGCTTCTAAGCACGACCAAGCACATAACACTGCTGGTGAAGAAAAAGTTGTTGTTTCAACTCAAGAACAAGCAAACACTGCAAATGCTGCATCTGATGCTGTAGGTTCTGCTTCTGAAGCTGCTCCTGCAACTCGTTAATTCTCTAAGCACTCTCCTCCAAGCTCAGAGATAATTTTACTGAAATGAAATATGGACGCTGAATTTTAGTAAAGAAGAAAAAGGATCGAACCATGCTGCGGTTCGATCCTTTTTTTTAAGAAGATTTTTTATACATGCTACAAGATGGATTATGGTTTTCTTGTAGACGTAAAACTTTACGGTGCTCAGCTGCTTCAAAGCGGCAACGCTTCCACTCTGTATCAAGTTTCAAATGAGGCACTTCACATGGCTTGCCCTGTTCATCAACAGCAACCATCGTGAAATAACAGCTATTGGTATGGCGCACTGTGCGCTTCTGAATATTTTGGGCTTCAACACGTATTCCGACTTCCATTGAAGTACGGCCTACATGGTTAACACTTGCCAAGAAGGTTACCAGCTCACCTACATAAATAGGTTCTTTAAAATTTACTTTATCTACAGATAAAGTCACCACGTAGCCACCCGAATAACGACTTGCGCAAGCGTAAGCGACTTGATCTAGTAGTTTTAGAATCGTACCACCATGAACATTACCTGAAAAATTCGCCATGTCAGGCGTCATCAAAACTGACATCGTCAATTCAGACTGATCATCAGTTGCTGTGGTTATTTCATCTAATGTAGGCATAGCTAAACTCTGTGTCTTAAAACAAGCTCAGACAACATTATGGTTGATAATTCACAAAAAAAACATGCTTAAATCCACAACATAGCATTGTATTTTTTAATATCTTTGATTGTTTTTTAAAATTTAAATTTTTAAGGCATTATTTTTAAAGTTCTTTTTTAAAGATTTTTTTTATTTATCTTAGTTTTTTTAGAAGATGCTATGCCATTTTATTTCACACTTAATGGCATAGCAGGATGTTATAGGCCACTCGCTATACTTTAGTAATAACGCCTGTCACACCATTAATGATCATATCAATGGCGATCGTACCGATTAATAAAGCGGATAAACGCCCGACAATATCAAAATAGCGGTCGATATGCTTGGCATGTTTATAGCGTAAATGATCATGTGAAAATTTCATCAAAATCAAAATACTGCATGTTAAGAACAAGGTGAAGGCAATCACTAGGGCTGCCTCACCAATTGACATTTCAATGCCTGTAACCACAGCAGCACTAATAGTGCCCGGACCAATCATAAATGGCATGGCAATAGTGCCGGCCAGATGCTCTGGTGCACCACGCATTTCACCAATCGTATCGGCACCCTGAAAAACATAGCGATAGCCAATCACCAAAAAGATAAGGCCTCCAAATATCTGAAAGGCTTCAAAACGTACATTCAGATATTTACTAAAAATTGTTTCGCCGCCCCATGCAAATAGCATGAACACGACAAAAGCAATCACACTTCCCTGGATCAGTGCTTTATTAAACACCTTTGCTTCTGAATGGCGGAGCAAGCCAATCATATAAATGCTCATTAGAAATGGATTGAGCAATGAGAAAAATAAAGCAAAAGAATGTAGATAAGGAGAAGCCATGCATTTTCCTCTTAAGCTTGTGGATCTGGGAACAATGGACGATTCCCTGGGCTAATACGATTAATATGTAAGAACGTCATATGTCTTTCATATTTATCTAAAATGTCATTAATAACCTGCTCTTTACTGTAACCGACCAGATCATTATCTTGAGAGCCATCATAAAGATAGGTTTCAAGACGGTAATAGAACTGTTTACCTCGTTTCACACGTTGACTAAAGTTAGGCGCGCTATAGCGTACAGGCCAGATCTGGTAAACGAAGTTTTGTTCTTCTTCCAAATGAATAGTGAAATCCAAATGGAAAAGCGTCTCTTCATCTTCAAGCGGCGTTTGCTGCACATCTACATTCATGCCCTGCTTAATCAGTTCACCCGCAACGGCCTGAACAGCCGGTAGACAAACAGCATCTAGCATGCGTTGGGTTTCAGTGGTTCCCGGATGATGCATGACTCGAGTTAAACGCTGTTTCCAATTCAGAATATCGACATTACCTACCACTGGAGCTGCATTCATACTTCGACTGGCTTGTCGGTAATCTTCAAGCCTCAGCGACTTATAAAGCCCTGCCATCACAAGGAACATCACGAAACTAAAAGGTAGTCCCATAATGATGGTCGCGTTTTGCAAAGCAGTAATTCCGTTGGTCATGAGCATGGC
Source organism: Acinetobacter sp. DMC2 (assembly GCF_056314305.1). Lineage (NCBI taxonomy): Bacteria > Pseudomonadati > Pseudomonadota > Gammaproteobacteria > Moraxellales > Moraxellaceae > Acinetobacter > Acinetobacter sp. DMC2. Next base: position 297,722 of record NZ_JBQUYP010000002.1, read on the forward strand.
AAGCGTTAATAAACCAATAGCCACTGCCCAAAATACGCTTAACCAACGCGGAGCATCATTATCGATATTCGTGAGTTTAGTCGTGAAGTTACCTAAAACCAGCGCTCCCGAATCGGCAGAAGTCACGTAGAACAAAAGCCCTGTTACGGTGGCAATTGAAGCGATAAAGGTAAAGCCTGGATATTGTGCTAACAGGTCATAAAAACCATGAGCCGGATTTGCTAACACAGTCGCTGCTAAGGTTTGGTTGCCTTCAAAAATAACGCTGTGCAGTGCACTATTACCAAAAATGGATAACCATGTGAGTGTAAATAGAAGTGGAATAATTAAGGTACCGCACACAAACTCACGAATGGTACGCCCTCTTGAAATACGTGCCAGAAAGAGTCCTACAAATGGAGACCAAGCAATCCACCACGCCCAGAAGAAGAAAGTCCAACTACTCATCCATTCTTTAGGTTGTTCAAAAGCAAAACTTTGTAATGCTAAAGCAGGGAAACGAGTTAAATAGTCACCAATATTTTGGACAAGAGCATTGAGTAAAAACTCAGTATTTCCCAAGAATAAAATAAACAGCAATAACCCGACCGAAACATAAATATTGATTTCAGATAAAATCCGCAGGCCTTTATTGACCCCAGATGTCACCGAAATAACACTAATACCAACCGCGACAGCAATCAGGATAAATTGCATCCAGATATTTTCTGGTAACCCCAATAACACATGTAGGCCATAATTCAGCTGTACCACTCCAATCCCGCAGGTCGTTGCAATACCAAAAATTGTCCCGATCACGGCAGCCGTATCAACACTATGCCCAATTGCTCCATTAATTCTGTTCCCGAAAATTGGGTAAAGTGCAGAACGAATGGTAAGTGGTAAGTTATAACGATAGCTAAAGTATCCCAATGACATACCGATCAAGGCATACATACACCAACCGGTTAAACCATAGTGAAACAATGTCCAAACCATACTCTGGCGTGCTGCTTCATAAGTCTGGCCTGCTCCGACCGGAGGTTGCATATAATGAGATAATGGTTCAGCGACTGAGAAGAACATCAGATCGATACCGATACCAGCCGAAAACAGCATCGCAGACCAACTGAGTAAACTAAACTCAGGTTTTGAATGCTTAGGTCCTAATTTAATACTGCCGTATCTTGAACAGGCAATAAAAATCACGAAAACCATATATAACGTTGCGGCAAGTAGATAATACCAACCAAAGGTTGAAGTTACCCACTGGAGTACGGTGTTCATGACTCTATTTGCAAAATCATTGAACAAAAACGTGACGAGAGAAAAAATTAAAATAAGTACAGCTGAAAAATAAAAAACCACACGGTTGAGCGGGTCTTTTTTAGATTTAGATAATGTTAAATCATCAACTGCTCTTGGATTATCTGTTGCCATACAATCCTCAAGGAATAAAATAAAAACAAAATATTTAATTTCGTCTTTTCACTCTTATTTAAAACAATCAAAAGACGACTTTAAACGCAAAAAATAATATATAGATGTGATCGGTTGAGGTTATAAAACCTCAGTCACTTTATTCTGGTCACAATTCGACGGAACCGAAATGTCTTTTGAAACAGCTAACTGTTTTTTCACTAATTGAGGGTCAAAATCATCTTGCTTTAACGCTTTGGCTAAACCAAACATATAAAGCAAAATAATGACTGAAAATGGTAAACCACATAACACCACAGCACTTTGCATGGAGTTAAAACTACCGGCTAAAAGCAAGCCAATACTTACAATGGTAATTACCACAGACCAAAAAACGCGTAACCAGATCGGTGAATCACTATCATTGGTGCCCCCTTTTGAGGACAAATTAGCGATCATTAGTGTACCAGAGCCAACTGGTGTCAAAAATAAAACGAAACAAATTACAACAACAATGCCAGCAACATACGGATTAAACGGCAGATATTCGAGTAACTTAAATAAAGATAATGCCGGATCAGTTAAAACCATATCGCCCAAAACTTTCTGTTTCTGGTTCAAGATAAAGTAAATGGCCGTATTTCCAAAAACCGAGATCCAAGCCAGCGTAAAACCTAGAGGAATCAGGCATACACCTAATACAACCTCACGAATCGTACGTCCTTTTGAAATGCGCGCAATAAACATGCCGACAAAAGGCGCCCAAGCAATCCACCAAGCCCAATAAAATACGGTCCACGACCCTAACCAGCCACTGGCTTTTTGATTGTATAAATACATATCAAAGCTTTTACCAATAAAATTGCTTAGATAATCTCCCATATTCTGTACAAGACCATTTAATAAGTGGTTTGTAGGACCTGTTAAAAATACAAATAAAAGTAAGGCGTACAGCAGACGTAAATTAATACGTGATAACCACGCCAAACCTTTTTCAATGCCAACCACTGTCGTGATCGTGGCAACACTCATCATGATGAGAACAGCAGCAATTAAGGTCACTGAGTTATTAGGAATTTGCGGAAGTAAATAGCAAATGCCTGATACCAGCACCAACGCTCCGATTCCCAAGTTGGTGACCAAGGAAATAACCGTAGCTAAAATTCCAAAGCCATCGACGAAATCACCCACCAAGCCATGGACTCGCTCGCCAAAAATTGGGTAAAGCGCTGAACGCAAAGCTAGGGGTAAATTTTGTCTGAAAGCAAAATAACCCAACGTGACTCCGAGCAATGCATAGAGTACCCAGCCATGGATGCCCCAATGCAAAAAGCTATAGGTCATGGCATTACGGGCTGCCTGAATGGTTCCTAACTCACCTTCCGGTGGTCTTAAGAAATGATCAACAGGTTCAGCAACACCATAATAAAGTAGTGCAATACCAATCCCTGCCGAGAACAACATTGAAGTCCAAGCCAAATAACTAAACTCAGGTTTGTCGTCGTCTTTTCCTAATGGAATCTGCCCTACTTTTGAAAAAGCAAGCCAAGCGACAAAGCCCAAACACAGCACAATAACCAGCATGTAATACCACCCAAAAAAGTGATTTACCTGCTCTTGTACATAGGTCAGCCAAAACTGACTTTTTTCTGGAAACAACACAAAAAGTAGGCCAAAAATGCCGATACTGATGGCTGAACTCCAAAATACAAAACGATTTAACCGAATATGGTCTGAAGAATATTTATCACTTTTCAACACCATCTTATTGCTCCTTGCAATCGGTGTATTTTCTCAAAATAACGTGATAAGTAATGTACTTATGCGCATCATCCTATCCTTAAGAACTTTTGATTTTAGCGCTTTATTCCTCGTGCTAATCTTCAAAAATTCATTGATTTTTACATATCATACTTGTTATTGATTGAACGTTCAATCAATAACAAGTATGATAAAAAAAGTGCTATGATGCTCTGCAAGTTAACATGCTGAATTTAAAGCACCACTAAAAGTGCTGATGTGGAAAAACATGACAAAACGCAGAGTAAAACCAGAGCACGTGCGACGTGAAGAAATTATGAATGCCGCACTCGACGTGATTTATGAAGTGGGGTTATCCAATACCACCATTGCTCAAATTGCAAAAAAAGCCGAGCTGTCGACCGGCATTGTCAGCCATTATTTTGGCGACAAACAAGGGTTGATAAATACCTGTATGCAAGAAATGTTAAATGTTCTGCGTCGTAAAACCGAACAGTACAGAGCAGAAGCAGATTCGCATCCAGAGAGCCAAATTAAGGCCATTATCGACTCGAACTTTGACATTAGTCAGGTCAATGAAAAAGCAATGCGGGTCTGGTTAGACTTTTGGTCAGCGAGTATGCATGTACCAGACTTAAGCCGCTTGCAAAAGATTAATGATCAACGCCTGTACTCTAACTTGAAGTTTTATTTCCTCAAGTTAATGAATGAACAACAGGCCAGTGTTGCCGCTAGAGGGTTGGCAGCATTGATTGATGGATTATGGTTACGAGGCAGTTTAAGCCGTCATAACGAATTTGACAGCAACCTTGCCCGTTCCATTGCTTACGATTATGTACAAACGCAAGTTCAATTTGCGAACAAGCCTTTGCAGGAGAGACAAAATGAGTGATGCACAAGTTCATCAACTGTATATCCATGGACGCTACGTTAACGCAACCAGTGGAAAAACATTTAATAGTATTAACCCTGCCAATGGCGAGACAATCGCGACTCTTCAACAAGCTTCTGAACAAGATATTGAAGCTGCTGTAAAAAGTGCCCAACAAGGACAAAAAATCTGGGCTGCCATGACTGCCATGGAGCGTTCACGTATTTTACGTCGCGCTGTCGACATTCTTCGTGAACGTAATGATGAGCTTGCACGTCTTGAAACACTCGACACAGGTAAAGCTTTTAGCGAAACATCTACAGTCGACATCGTGACTGGTGCAGATGTACTCGAATATTATGCAGGACTTGCAACCGCCATTCAGGGTGACCAAGTTCCGCTTCGCGAATCAAGTTTCTTTTATACACGCCGTGAACCTTTAGGCGTGGTTGCTGGTATTGGTGCTTGGAACTATCCAATCCAAATTGCTCTATGGAAATCTGCCCCTGCCCTTGCTGCCGGCAATGCCATGATTTTCAAACCAAGTGAAACGACTCCACTTACTGCATTTAAACTTGCAGAAATCTATACAGAAGCTGGCTTACCAGACGGCGTATTTAACGTTGTACAAGGTGCTGGCCGTGAAATTGGTCAGTGGCTCACTGAACATCCTGTGATTGAAAAAATCTCATTCACTGGCGGTGTGGAAACCGGCAAAAAAGTCATGGCAAGCGCTGCTGGCTCTACGCTTAAAGAAGTGACCATGGAACTTGGTGGTAAGTCACCACTGATTATTTGTGAAGATGCCGACCTTAACCGTGCAGCTGATATTGCAGTCATGGCGAACTTCTTTAGCTCAGGTCAGGTATGTACTAACGGCACACGCGTATTTGTTCCAAAATCACTTCTAGCCGACTTTGAAAAAGCGGTTGTAGAACGCGTAAAACGTATTCGTATTGGTGACCCAATGGCTGAAGACACCAACTTCGGACCACTCACTAGCTTCCCTCATATGGAAAAAGTGTTATCTTTCATTGAGTCAGGCAAACAACAAGGCGCTAAAGTGTTAATTGGCGGTGGCCGCGCAACAGAAGGCCAACTTGCCAACGGCGCTTATGTACTACCGACAGTATTTAGCGACTGCACTGACCAAATGGCCATTGTTCAAGAAGAAATTTTTGGACCTGTCATGAGCATTTTAAGCTATGAAACCGAAGAAGAAGTGATTCGTCGTGCCAACGACACCACCTTTGGTTTAGCTGCTGGCGTTGTTACGCAAGACATTAGCCGCGCTCATCGCATTATTCACCAGATTGAAGCTGGTATTTGCTGGATTAACACGTGGGGCGAATCGCCTGCCGAGATGCCAGTGGGTGGCTATAAACAATCTGGCGTAGGCCGCGAAAATGGCTTGACCACACTTGGGCACTATACCCGTATCAAATCTATTCAAGTTGAACTTGGCGATTATCAAAGCATTTTTTAATGCGTCAATTGCTCTAAACACTTCAACCTAAATCACATATGCCGAGCAATCTTTATAGATTGCTCAGGCAAACTGTTAGTAAAAAAAGGATAGTTATGAATATTAAAGAATATGATTACATTATTATTGGCGCAGGATCTGCCGGAAATGTACTTGCTGCGCGTCTGACTGAAGACAAAGATACCTCCGTTTTACTCTTAGAAGCAGGTGGCCCAGATTATCGCTTAGACTTCCGTACACAAATGCCGGCAGCTTTGGCCTTCCCTCTTCAAGGTCGCCGCTATAACTGGGCTTATTTAACTGACCCAGAACCACACATGAATAACCGCCGTATGGAATGTGGTCGTGGTAAAGGTTTAGGTGGCTCATCTTTAATTAATGGTATGTGCTATATCCGCGGTAACGCAATGGATCTAGAGCAATGGGCAACTCATAAAGGCCTTGAGAACTGGTCTTATGCCGACTGTTTGCCTTACTATAAAAAAGCCGAAACTCGTGACATTGGCGGTAATGACTACCATGGCGGCAATGGTCCTGTATCCGTTGCTACACCTAAAAATGGCAACAATGTTTTGTTCCATGCCATGGTTGAAGCAGGTGTACAAGCAGGTTACCCACGTACTGATGACTTAAATGGTTACCAGCAAGAAGGTTTTGGTCCAATGGACCGCACGGTTACTCCAAAAGGTCGCCGTTCAAGTACCGCACGTGGTTATTTGGATATGGCAAAAGGTCGTCCAAACCTGACTATTTTGACTCACGCTACGACCAATAAAATCTTGTTTAATCAAAAACAAGCGATTGGTGTTGAATACATTATTGGCGCCGATCAAAACAACTTACAACGTGCTCTGGCTAAACGTGAAGTGTTACTGTGTGCAGGCGCAATTGCTTCACCTCAAATTTTACAGCGCTCAGGTGTTGGCGAAAGTAATTTCTTAAAATCAATGGACATTGATGTCGTTCATGATTTGCCAGGTGTAGGTGAAAACCTGCAAGATCATTTAGAAATGTACTTACAATATAAATGTAAGCAACCCGTATCTTTATATCCTGCATTGAAATGGTATAACCAACCTGCAATTGGTGCCGAGTGGTTATTTAATGGTACAGGTGTTGGCGCAAGTAACCAGTTTGAAGCTGGCGGATTTATCCGTAGTTCGGACGAGTTCAAATGGCCAAACATTCAGTACCATTTCTTGCCAGTTGCCATTAACTACAATGGTAGTAATGCCGTGAAAGAACATGGTTTCCAAGCTCACGTCGGTTCAATGCGTTCCCCTTCACGTGGCCGTATTAGACTTAAATCAAAAGATCCGTTTGAGCATCCAAGTATCTTGTTTAACTACATGTCGACTGAACAAGACTGGCGTGAGTTCCGCGATGCAATTCGTATCACTCGTGAAATCATGCAGCAACCGGCTCTCGACCCATATCGTGGTGAAGAAATTAGTCCGGGTAAACATGTGCAAACCGATGCAGAGCTTGACGACTTTGTTCGGAACCATGCAGAAACGGCTTATCACCCTTCTTGTAGCTGTAAAATGGGTGAAGATGAAATGGCTGTCGTAGATGGTCAAGGCCGCGTCCATGGTATGCAAAGCTTACGTGTAGTCGACGCTTCAATCATGCCGCTGATTATTACCGGTAACTTAAATGCAACCACCATTATGATTGCCGAGAAAATTGCAGACCAGATTCGTGGACGTGAAGCATTACCACGTTCAACTGCACCGTTCTATGTGGCGTCATAAAACATTAAAGGGTATATTTCTTATGCAGAGATATACCCTTAATTTAATATTTATAGCACCAATATTAATAAGAACAATGTATGACAAAAAATAAGCGACTACGAGGTGCTTATTTACATAAAAATGCCATGAAATAAAAAATAATCTATTTTTATAGCTAAATATCCTTCAAATGAACCAACTTTAACCCCATTAAAAATAAATATTAAATTTCAAACAATTAAAGAAAATTAATACGTATAATTTATCTTATTGAAGCTCAACTTGATCAAATATAAATCATATTTATGATTTTGATGAACCCCATTTATTATAAAAATTGTCTTGTCAATGCAAAATTAGTCTAAAATATAGAGTGTTTGCGATAATCCCAAGTAATTTTTCTTTTTTTAAAGTTCTCTGTTTTGGAGAATTTTATTTTCGCATTTATATCCATTTTGTCTGGATACGCTGTCTAGGTTTCCTCACACCTTAAGTGACTCAAATAACTTATTTTAAGGTCCCCCTTACATGAAAAAGTTTTTGAAATACCTTCTGGTATTAATCATTCTTATTTTAATTGCAGGTATCGTTTTCTTGTTTAGACCAACTGCGTCAAAACAAGTAGAAACTGCAAAAGATGAACCAGTTGTTGATGCTGTTCTTGTTGGCGGCGGCATCATGAGTGCCACTCTCGGTACTTATTTCACTGAGCTTGAACCAAACTGGCAAATTCGTATGTATGAACGTCTTGACCAAGTTGCTCAAGAAAGTTCAAATGGCTTTAACAATGCCGGAACTGGCCACTCTGGCTTTATGGAAATGAACTATACCGAAGAAAAAAACGGTAAGATGGAAATTGTCAAAGCTGAAAAAGTTGCTTCTCAGTTTGAAGTTGCTAAACAGTTTTGGTCATATCAGGTAAAACAAGGCGTTTTAGCTGAACCGAAATCATTCATTAACCCAGTTCCACACATTGCTTTCGTTTGGGGCGATAACGTTCAATTCTTAGAAAAACGTTATGCTGCCATGATTCAAAGCCCGTTGTTCAAAGGCATGAAATTTACTGAAGACCCAGCTGTGATTAAACAATGGGCGCCTTTAGTGATGAATGATCGTGACCCTAGCCAAAAAGTTGCAGCGACCCGTATGGATGTTGGCTCTGACGTAAACTATGGTTCTATCACTAAGCAATTGGTGAATCGTTTAGATCAAAACCCGAATTTCAAATTACAGACTTCAACTGAAGTGACTGGCATCAGCCAAAATGATGACAAAACTTGGACTGTGTCTTTCAAAAACTTGAAAACTGGTAAAGTAGATCACGTTAAAACACGTTTTGTATTTATTGGTGCGGGTGGTGCAGCGGTTAAATTATTGCAACTTACTGGTTTACCAGAAGCTAAACAATATGCAGGCTTCCCTGTAGGTGGTGAGTTCTTAATTACTGACAATCCAAAAATTACTGCTGAACATACTGCAAAAGTATATGGCCGTGCTGAACTTGGTGCACCTCCAATGTCTGTACCACATATTGATACGCGTTATATCGACGGTAAAAAATATGTATTGTTTGGACCATTTGCGACTTATTCAAACAAGTTCCTGAAAAATGGTTCTCAGCTTGACTTGCTTGCATCAACCAACAAAAACAACGTTTTACCAATGACCACTGTTGGTTTGGAAAATCTTGATCTTGTTAAATACTTGGTAAGCCAAGTCATGATGTCAGACAAAGACCGTCTTAATGAACTTCGTAAATACTACCCAGATGCGAAAGCTGAAGACTGGCGTTTAAGCCAAGGTGGACAACGTGTTCAGATCATCAAAAAAGAACCTGGTAAACCTGCCACTCTTCAATTCGGTACAGAAATCTTTGCGTCTAAAGATGGTGCTGTAACTGCATTGTTAGGTGCGTCTCCGGGTGCTTCGACTTCTCCATACATCATGCTTAACTTGCTTGAAAAAGCTTTCCCTCAGCAAACTGAAGGTAAGTGGAATCAAAAGCTTCATGAAATTGTAGTGTCTTATAAACAAGACTTGAGCAAAGACCCTGTGTTACTCGACAAAGTTCGTCAGTACACAAGTTCTACGCTTGGCTTGAACTATACATCTCCGTTCAAAGCTGCAAACGATGAAACTGCTGCTGCCCCTGTTGCAAAAGCAAACTAAGTTTGATGATGTATAAGTAAATATCAAAAGGATGAATTTCGATTCGTCCTTTTGTTTTTTAAGACCTCAGTTGAGATATTTAGACTAATCATGACGCCTTTAAAATCATCACCTCGCCTCTTATCATTTGTTTTTAAGCTCATGCTTGTTTTACTGCTGGCTTATCTTTTGTTGAGCGGTTTTTATATGTGGATGATAGGTGGTACCGCCATTTATGTCAGTTCGGCCGTGTTACTTATCATGACTGCTTATATCTTTAAGCTCGGTAAATATCAAAAGCTATGTTCTGTTTTAAATCTGCTCATGAGTGCTGCCGCGTTATATTTTAGTACCGCCCATTTATTTTTCTCAGCAGTTCAGTTTTTCATATTTTTACCTGCTCTGTTTTTTTTTCTATTGGCTTTTGCTCACCAAAACAAAGTTCGTAGCTTATATAAGATGTTAATATTCATTAGTTTATTGGTTTGGTCAGGCATACACTTTACCCAGCTTGAACAACTTAAAGCCTATTATCAAACCCAGCACACAGGTGAAAGCTGGCAACAGTTTGGCGCTTTGTAAGATTATTTTTTTATTCTATATTTTTAAATTAATACGCTTTCTTTTTCACATGAAGTTCATCAGTAAAACTGAACATCGTTTACAGAATTCCTTTTAAGAAAAAATATTCATAACAATCTAATTTATTTAGAAATATAACGAGCATATTAGCGATTGAACGTCATTCGTCTACACGATAGATTAGCTGAATTATTTTTCTCCCTTTATGTTGTAATTTATGAAAATTTTAGATGGCGGTTTAGGCCGTGAACTTGCTCGTCGCGGTGCTCCGTTTCGTCAACCTGAGTGGTCTGCTCTCGCACTCATTGAAGCCCCTGAAACAGTAAAAGAAGTACATCTCGATTTTATTAACGCTGGTTCAGAAGTCATTACCACCAATAACTATGCTGTTGTGCCATTTCATATTGGACAAGAGCGTTTTGAAACTGATGGTGTTCGTTTAATTCAAGTTGCAATCGAACAAGCAAAAAATGCAGTTAAAGAAAGCGGCAAGAATGTAAAAATTGCAGGCTGCTTACCACCGCTATTTGGCTCTTACCGCGCAGACCTATTCCAGCCTGAACAGGCTAAAAACCTTGCAGAACCAATCATTAACACTTTGGCACCAGAGGTTGATTTCTGGTTAGCCGAAACTCAATCATGCTTAAAAGAAGTCGAAACGGTGCATGCTTTATTACCAAAAGATGGTAAGGACTATTGGGTATCGTTTACCCTACAAGACGAAATTAAACAAGAACAAGCATTACTTCGTTCGGGCGAAAACATGCAACAAGTGTCTGATTTTATAAAACAGTCAAATGCTAAAGCGGTGTTGTTTAACTGCTGTCAACCTGAAGTAATCTTGCAAGCCATCAATGAAATTAAAGAACTCATTCCAGAGTCTGTACAAATTGGTGCCTACGCAAATGCATTCCCTCCTCAAGATAGCAGCGCAACCGCCAACGATGGCCTAGATGAAGTCCGTAAAGATTTAGATGCTCCAGCTTATCTTGGTTTTGCTAAGCAGTGGCAGCAAGCAGGCGCAAGTTTGGTAGGTGGTTGCTGCGGTATTGGCCCAGAACACATTGCCGAACTTTCTCAATTTTTTAAAGAATAAATACCATGTCTGCTGCCAAAATTGGATTATTGTCTCTTACAGCGCTGGTCTTTAGTTCTATGGTGGGGTCAGGCGTATTTAGCCTACCCCAAAATATGGCTCAAGTCGCTAACGGCTCTGCCCTTCTTGTTGCATGGCTCATTACTGGGGTCGGCATTATTTTCTTGGCTCTCACGTTATTACATTTAACCCGCCAACGACCAGATCTAGACGGTGGTATTTATAACTATGCGCGGGAAGGTTTTGGAGACCTGATTGGTTTTTGCTCGGCGTGGGGTTATTGGTTGTGTACCACCATTGGTATTGTCGGCTATGTCGTAATTGCCTTTTCAGGTGTCGGCATGTTTACCGATAGCAAAGACCATATTATTTTTGGTGAAGGCAATACCTTTTACGCACTGATCGGTTCCAGCATTTTTGTATGGCTTGTACATTGGTTAGTCAGCCGAGGTATTAAAGAAGCTGCGATTGTGAATTTACTGGCAACCATTGCCAAAATTATTCCAATGGTGGTTTTTATCTTCTTTACTTTCATTGCCTTTAAGTTTGATTTGTTCAAACTCAACTTACATGACTTTTCTTTGCAAGTTCCGCTTTGGCAGCAAGTAAAAGACCTGATGCTGATTACCCTTTGGGTATTTACCGGTATTGAAGGTGCAGTGGTTTTATCATCGCGTGCAAAAAAACGCCATGACATTGGTAAAGCCACCATTTTAGGTGTGTTGCTGGCGTTAAGTTTTTACGTCATGGTGACGGTATTGGCTTATGGTGTGGTGAGTCGTGAAGCGCTTGCAGGCATGCACAACCCTTCAATGGCTACTATTTTACAGCAACTGATCGGCTTGCCGGGCACGATTGTTATTACCATCGGGCTTATTATTTCAGTTTCTTCGTCTTATTTAAGCTGGACTTTATTCGCCACTGAAATTCCATATTTGGCTGCAAAAAATGGTGCATTCCCGAAATTATTTTTAAAGAATAATCAAAATAATGTACCCATTTCATCACTTTGGCTGACCACCATTGTCGTGCAAGGTGCATTAATTGCGGTGTATTTTTTCAATAAAAATTACACCCAGCTTTTATTAATTTCATCGGTGATGATTTTGCTGCCTTATTTTCTGGTGTCGGCTTTTTATCTTAAGGAATCCATTCGCCACAAACGCACGCCGCATATTGCCATTGCAAGTGTCGCTTCAATTTATGCACTTTGGTTGCTCTATGCAGCAGGATTAGATTTATTACTTCTGTCTGTAGTGTTGTATTTGGTCGGCTTGATTATTTTTTCAATCAGCTATTTTGAGCATAAAAAATCGCTCAAACAAAACCAGCTTAATTAATTATTTTAACCACTGTTGAACCCTTTCAGCAGTGGTTTTCTAAAAATAAAATTTTTCTATTTTGAAGACTGTGACTGCTTTAAATGCAACCGTAAAATACGGCGCAATTCTAAAATCGCTTCTGGGGTCGTTTGAATCGAATGCCCGCCCTTAATCATCAGTTCCGACTGTTCACCACCTAAATGTGAACTTTGATACGGCACAATTCCATCGCTGCTTTTTAACTTATCAGTCGTGCCATCAATATTGCCCATAATCGAGTGATAGACCACACTGGACGATGGCTGAATGGCTTGGGTAAGCTGCATAAAGTTTGAAGAACGACTTAAATTACTCGCCCCGTTTTCAATTAAACCTTTTCTGAGTTTTGTATTTTTCTCATCTCTCATTTCGACCGCAATGAAGAAGTCAGCAGGTAAACGAATAATACGGCGGGCAATTTGAGTAAACCATCTGTCAGCGTAGTCAGTACCATGATGTGGTGCCGAAACAAAAACAACTCGTTTAAAATATGGCAGTGCTTTGAACTGAAAGCGCTCTCGAATAACCGGATTTTCTTTTAAACGATTTAACTGCGCTTCATTCATTTTTTGCATGGCTTGCTCTGAAACATCAGCATCGCTTACCAATAATCGGCTAATCACTCCACCCATACTATGCCCGACCAGCACAGCATCGTGTGCAGCGTAGATATCTTTAGCAATATTTTGAAAAGCTTGATTGAGCAATGAATAAATCTGAAAACGGCTTTCAAAAATCGGCATGTTGGTTGAATAAAACACCTGCCAAACCTGATAGTTCTGCCTTAATTCGGCATCGCCCATAATGTCGTTGGTTAGACTCACCCATGCTTCTGGGCTACTTGCCAAGCCATGAATAAATACAATGATTTTCTTATTGGGGTTAAAGGGTTCCAGCATATATAAATGCGGCATGATCAAATTGGTTTCTTTATTAATTAAAGACCAATAACCTGCTGCCCCTAAATTATATTTCGACAGCCATAGCCCATAAGGTGCCGAATAGTTTGCAGTGAGCGGATAGTCCACACCTTCAACCTTTACGCGGTCTTGTCGATATGGATCGAACATGGCAATTTCTAAATCTGCTCCAGCAATGACCTGATCTGCTGTGGCTTTTTGTTTTGGGTAAGCAATCGCAGTGACTGGAAAGAAGCGTGGTAAATGGATGTTCGGATTATTCTGGTGAGCATAAAAAGCATGTGGGTCTAAAATGAAGCCGTGATTTACATCATTTTCTTTACGCCCAACAATAAACTCTGCCCCTAAACCATCCTTACGGTTAACGGTATTAAAACCAGAAAAGTTCATGTTATAGCTTGAGCGAAAAGTATCGACTTCAATTTTTTGTACATCTACGGCATGGTCAAAATTGACGTGGTACTCATGCCCATCTGCTTTAAGCAACGGTGGAAAACGATGTGTATTTAAATGATTAAAATACGTGGTCATAAGCTTCGACAAAGCCACGTTATAAAAAATACGCACCTGATTTTGACGATGGTCGAACACTCGATCGAACGGCGACTCTTCAGAGTCAAATAAATAGACATAACTATAGCGCAAGCTTTTATCAAACAGCGCCAACTCTTGCTCAAGGCAACTGTTACTTTTACTTGTGACATTACACTGGCTGCTACGCCCAACGTCTAAAGCCTTGGCTAAATAAATTTCACTCAGCGCAGCATAGCGTTCTTCTCGGCTGCTATTTTCAGACAGGCTTTGAATCTTATTTAAACAGTCATCAAAATTTTGCAGACAAGACTTTTCATCTTTTTTGACCAAATACAGTAAGTTTTGGGTTTGATGGCTTAAGGTGCCGTCAGTCAGAATACTTTCATTTTTACTTTTTAAAGCATTGCTTAAATTACTTTCTTTTAAATGAATGACCTGACAACCGCTGAGCAGTCCCATTATTGTTATCATTAAATAATGGTAAGACTTTGTCATTGTGCATTCCTTTAGCGAATGTATTTCCCCATCAGGTCATTATGCCTGCAAAGTCATAGCTGAACAATTTGAATACGCACTTTTAGTTGGCAAACTTAAGCCCATAAAAAAGCCCGAATTCAATTTAATTCAGGCCAATTCATGCACTACTTTAATTAAGCTTGGTTAAACTTCTGCTGCGAAGCCAAATAAGAAAAATATAAAATGGGTAAAATAAACGGCGCAACACTCCAGAAATCAAAATAGACATATAAAATCGCCCCTAAGAAAGCACCAATGATAAAGCCGACAACAATACTGGCACTTTTGAGTAAACTTGCCCAATTGGCTGCATTATTGTTTTTCAGCAAGTTGGCAATATCAATACCAAGTTGTGTGGTGTTGCCTGTCATCATCGTGCTTGGACTAATATTTTTAATGAGGGTTTTGCTTGAAGTATTACGAATAGCTAAAGCAATTAGACCCAGCCCGCCCGTTACTGCAACTGTAATTGCATCGGGGTTTTTAAATGGCTCGAAATAAAGCCCTGCCACCATAAAAGCACATAGAAAAATGGCTTCAAATAAAAATAAATAAGACAGCGTTTTATGCTTCACCTGACTACGGTCAATCAAAAGCTTGGTAATCACAACTGTAATAATAAACAGTGGAATTGCGGCAAGCTTAATCCATATGCCAGCGCCTCCTTTTACCCATGCTGCCCCTGCTAACACTAAGTTTCCGGTCACATGCGCGGTGAAAAAACCAAACAAGGCAATAAAACCAATGGTATCAATTGCCCCGCCGACCATGGTCAGTAAAACTGGATCTCGACATATGGCCCATGTACTTTCTGTCTCTTTTTTAACTGGAGTGTCTGGCATATGAAGTATCCTATTAAAGTAAAATTTTAAAGTGGTCTAATGGCATTAAAAAAATGATTTAAAATAAAAAATCAATAAAGTTAAAAGGTTTATAAGAACAAAAAACTTTGTAAAAACATAGAGTGCGTAATGTCGCAACACTGTCTTTAAAATGGCAACAATCAAAATTGTCTATTTTTAAAACATTAAACAGTTGTCATCTATAAATCAATTTGACCTCTAAAACTGTTCTAACTATGATGAAACCGCAAGTTGATACCAACTTATTTTGAACACGAAAGAGTTATGCCTAAATATGGATAATGAAAAACAACAATCACGAGTAGGAATATGTCAATTTATAATTATTCAGTTTTTCTAGGCAGCTTATTATTTGTTTCAGTGGCCTTTGCAGGTCAGAAAAATAATGCTCCTCGTGATTTTTATTTAAAATGTATTGCTGCTGGTCATAGCCATGCAAGTTGCACATGCATTTATCATCGTTTAGAACGTCAATATTCCCCTAAACTCATGCAAAAGCTTGGCAATTTAAGTCTGCAAAGCCCCGAAGTACCACGTGATTTTGTAAAAACCATGATGCGTACCATGCAACAGTGTCGGTCATAAATTTTGCTTAAAATAGCCGGCTTTCACTTCTTATATATAAATCAATAAAAGCTATTTTTACCTTTTAACTCATTTAGTTTATTCAAGTTATAACCGCATATTACCTAACGTTGTATTAAAGCAAATCGACAAGATTTCTAATTTCTTCCATCACCGCCTTACACGCAGGCGTTAAATAGCCATGTTTAGAAATAGACAAAGAAATATAGCGCTTTAGCTCTGGGTTAATAATTTTTGCGGCTTGAATTGAGGTGTACTGGCTGGCCTTCTTTAAAGCTTGCGGCCCCAGCATGGTGTACATGCGAGACTCGGAAACCAAATGGGTTTGTAAACTAATCGAGTCGGCTTCAAATACAATATTCAGCTCTACCCCATTTTCATAGGCCATGTGATCTAAAAAGTTTCTCCAGTTACTTGGCCTGCAAAACGTGACCAGCGGTAACTGATTTATTTCTTTAAAGTCGACTTCATTTGCCTGAGTGAGCACATCGCCTTCACATCCGACCAAATAGGTATCGGCTTCGGTAAGATAAACATCGCCCTGTTTAGGTGTCGGGTTAAACCGATAAAGTATGGCTAAATCGACGCTGCCATCTTCAAGCCATTTTTCTAAATGCACCCCTTGCCCTTCACGCACCGACAGTTTAATTAAGGGATATTTCTCTTGGAGCACTTTATAGAGGGTCGATAACAATGGATGTGAAGTAGACGGCAAACTGGCAATACGAACCGTACCAATCGGTGTATCGGTCGAGTGCAAAATTTCATTATTAAGTTGGTCGGTCACGTTCAGCCATGACCGAATTTTAGGAAGTAAATGCTGACCTAAATCGGTAAGCTCGACACCGCGTCCAGTTCGGTTAAATAAACGGCCACCGCATTGCGCCTCAAGCTCATTCATTTGCCGACTGATTTGCGGTTGGTTGGTGTTATGCAGCATGGCGACTTTGCTTAAGCTACCGAGTTCCACCGCATCTAAAAATATTTTCCATAATTCATAATTCATCGATTCTTCCTAAATCGTAAACTTGCACTTTTGAGCTATACATTTTCAGTATAACTGAAATTCAAGAATTGGTAATTCCTACATAGCTCGCCTATTTCTATACTCCAATCATGTTCTCTACAACACGATTTAAGTCAGATTAAGAACCAGAGAATATTTAATTACACTGTATAGGAAGTACGATTATGAGTTTAGATTTACGTGGATTAACCCCAGCACCTGTGACTCCTTTTACCCGTGACGGACAAGTAGACCATGATGCAATTCAACGTTTAGGTTCATGGTTAGGCAGCATTGATGGTGTGAAAGGCTTGGTTGTTCTTGGGCATGCAGGTGAAGGAACATTCTTGTCGCAAAAAGAACAAATGCAGGTCATCGAAAGCTTTGTTAAATCGGTAGATGACAAAATTCCGGTAATCGCAGGGATTACACTCGAAGGTACTTCGGTTGCAGCTGAAGAAGCAAAACGTGCAGTCAGCGCAGGTGCTTCAGCAGGTTTGATTTATCCTTCACATGGCTGGTTGCGTTTTGGCTATCAAAAAGGCGCACCACAAGACCGCTATAAAGCAATTTATGAAGAAAGTGGTTTGCCATCTATTTTATTCCAATATCCAGATGCAACGAAGGCCACTTACGACTTAGAAACCCTACTCGATATTTCTGCACAGCCGGGTGTGTTTGCCATGAAAAATGGTGTGCGTAACATGCGCCGCTGGGATGTTGAAATTCCAATTATTCGCCGTGAACGTCCAGACTTACAGGTATTGACTTGCCACGATGAATATTTGCTTCACACCATGTTTGATGTAGACGGCGCATTGGTTGGCTACGGCAACATTGCCCCTGAACTTTTAATTGAAATGATTAAAGCAGGTAAAGCCAAAGATTATGCTAAAGCGCGTGCTATTCATGACCAATTATTACCAGTGACTCGTAATGTCTATCACCGCGGTTCACACATGGAAGGTACGGTCGCGCTTAAACATGCATTGGTTGCTCGCGGAATTTTGGACCATGCTACTGTGCGTTCGCCACTGCTTCCACTTGCAGATGGTGCTGAGCAAGAAATTCATGATGCAATGCGTCAAGCCGGAATTGGCAAGGTCGATTTAACCCAAGCCGTTGCTTAAATTCTATTCGGGCTAGCATGTACGCTAGCCTTTTTTTCCTGTACGCTGCCTGAGGCCAAACATCGGGCATGTCTCTTAAAAATAATAATAAAAAGCATGCAAACTGTGGTGAACAGGTAGTGCGAAATAGAACAACAAAACTACGAGGAATGTAGGGATAAGGAGATATAAGATGACAAATCTAGCGGATGTAGAACAAATTAGTCATCATCAAAAAAATGCGGAAATTATTGCAAGACTTGAACGACTACCCGTCACTGGTCGAATGCAATTTATGCGAATTACCATTGGTATCGCGACTTTTTTTGACGCCTATACTGTTCTTGCGATTGCCTTTGCTTTACCCCAACTCATTACCGAATGGCACCTGACGCCTGCCTATGTCGGTGCGATCATTGCCGCGGGCTATGTCGGGCAACTGGTCGGTGCGATCTTTTTTGGTTCACTTGCCGAAAAAGTCGGTCGTTTAAAAGTACTGTCTTTTACCATTTTACTGTTTGTGGCAATGGACATTTCTTGTCTGTTTGCATGGAGCGGAATGTCACTGTTAATTTTCCGTTTCTTACAAGGTGTTGGAACAGGTGGCGAAGTGCCTGTTGCGAGTGCCTATATTAATGAGTTTATTGGTGCAGAAAAGCGCGGTAAGTTTTTCTTGCTCTATGAAGTTTTATTCCCACTTGGTCTTATGTTTGCAGGCATGGCGGCATTTTTCCTGATGCCAATTTACGGCTGGAAAGTCATGTTTATTGTGGGCCTAGTTCCATCTTTACTGGTCATTCCTTTACGGTTTTTCTTGCCTGAGTCACCACGCTGGCTGGCTTCAAAAGGTCGTTTTAAAGAAGCAGATAAAGTCGTCAAAAGCTTTGAAGATGGTGCCATCAAAAGTGGTAAAACTTTGGCTGAACCTGTGGTTAAAGAGATTAACCCGCAAGGCATGGCAAAAACCGACTGGCGTGAGCTGTTCCGTGGCATTTACCGCAAACGTACCTTTACCCTGTGGGGCATGTGGTTTTGCGTGTATATGGTGAACAATGCCATGGTGACTTGGCTGCCATCTCTTTACAAACAACACTTTGGCTTGTCACTTCAAACCAGTTTAGGTTATGGCTGGATTACTTCGGGCGTGGGTGTGATTGCCTCTATTATCTGTGCGTTAATGATTGATAAAGTCGGTCGTCGCCCTTGGTACAGTGCAGCGTTTTTCTTGGCGATTATTCCACTCATGAGCCTCTCGGTTTTAGGCGCAAAATCGGCGATGGAAGTTGTAATTTTCGCAACGATTAGCTATGCCATTTTGCAGACCATTTCATTCTCTTTATACCTTTATGCTGCCGAACTTTACCCTACTCGCCTACGTGCGATGGGCATTGGTTTTAGTACCGCTTGGTTACGTGCCGGCTCTGCAATTGGGCCTGTTATGGTGGGTCTGGTTGTCGGTGGGTACGGCATTCAATATGTGTTTAGTGTGCTTGCCGTTGTGGCGCTCATTGGTGGCTTAGTGACCTTCTTGTTTGCCATTGAAACCAAAGGCCAAGTGCTCGAAAAACTCTCTCCTTAATTCATCCATTTCATAAAAAGCTTGCCTAACCTTAGCGTTAGGCAAAGGGCTTATTCATGCTTAAAAAAGGAATTTAAAATGAATAAATATTTGCTATGGGGCTGTATTGGTTTAGGCAGCGTGAGCAATGCGTATGCAGAGCTTCCTCAAGAATTTGGCAAGTTAGAATTAAAAATCAACGCCCGTTACTGGAACGATGAAGGCACTGCCCACCCTACTCTTGCCAACCCTTCGCCTTCGTCGAGTGAATATGAACAAAGTGCCTTAGGGCTTGAGTTAAATTATCAGTCACCTTACTTGTGGGACTGGCTTGGGGTAGATGGCTCACTCTATGCAGTCACCAAGTTATTTGACTCTGGCAAGCCTAGTGCTCAGCTTTTAGAGGTCGAAAATAACGGCAAGCTCGACCAAAACTTTGCGACTTTAGGGCAGCTCTACATCAAAGCAAAACTCGGCGACAAAGGTGAAATTAAATTAGGTCGCCAGTTGCAAGACTCACTCTTGCTAAAAAGCACCAACAACCGCGCGGTGCCCGACACTTTTTCGGGTGCGAGTGGTCAGTTTCAACTAAATGATCAGCTACAGACTTACATTGCTTACTATGACCGCTGGAAACCGCGCAGCATGGATAGTTTTGAAAAACTGGTGACTGAAAATGACGAGCGAATTGATTATGTCGGTTTGCTTGGTGCCAAGTATCAGTACAAAAACTGGAGCGTGAATGCCGAATATTTAAATAGCAAAGATTATTTAAAAAAGTATGGAGCGATTGCTCAATATAAATTGCCGTTTCATGGCCTTGTGTGGACATTTAACACAGGGGCTTTTTTCTCACGTGACGATGGCAAGCTGTTTAAATGTGGTGCCGAAACCGAGCTGGACTGTGTCAAAGGCCAAGACATTAACAACCGTGGTAATGGTTATTTTGTCGATGTAAATGTGGCCAAGAATAATATTGAAGGTGGCATCGCTGTTTCAAAGTTTGATGGTTTTTGGATTGAAGATAACTTTGCCGTGCACTCGGCCCGCAACTCGGTTTTAACGCAAGATCACGGCACCAATCCGTTTCCGACGTCTGCGACCATTGGCCCTGACTTTACCAATAACGATGAAACTGCCGTTGCCCTTCGGTTGAAATATAACTGGAAAGACTATGTGAAAGGTTTAAAAACCGAAGCGAAGTATATTTATGGCTTTGGCGCTCACCAAAGTAACATTAGCAGTGATATTGAAGGTAAAGAGCGTTACTTTGACTTTACGGTGAGTTATGCCTTGCCGTGGGTAAAAAACTTAGATGTGCGTTATTCATTTTTGCATTATGAGTCGAAGTTTGAAAATGCAAACTTAGGTGAAAAAATAAATGGAATGACCCGTAAAGATTGGGATCAGCACCGTGTATTTATTAATTATCGTTATACATTTTAAGAGCAAGTTAAACGTTTAGTTTAACTTTATTATATTTATTAATTCACCGATTTAAATCGATAAACTTTTGAGTTTAATTAAAATATAAATTTATATTTTAATTTTTTATAATATTTTATTTAAATTGAATTGACCTGTTAAAAACTTATGATTATTATGGTCTCGCTGGCCTACACTGCCAGTCGGTTTTGACAGACCGTTTTACATACAGCACATCAGATTTATCCTTCTGAGGGAGAGATCTGTGTGAAACCACCGTCCCCCTCATGTTGCGGTAGGGCGGAAGGGGGACACCTACGGGTGTGCTGGTTCTGTATGTCCGGTCTGTCAACCCTCTTTCGTTCTACCACCATAAATTAATTCGCAGTGATTACTGGTGGTAGGACTCCATACATTCTAGGAGTTGACCATGACCTTTTTTATATTAATCCCCTATCCTCTCTCGTAATTTTATTTATTTAAAATTTAGGCTTTCTCTCACCTAAAATATTTTAAATTTATAAATAATTTTATTTTAAAATTTTAATCATTTTATTTTCCTGTATTTCAGGCGGGTTAACTATTCCCTTTTTAAATGATTTTAATACTTTAAATATATGCGGCTTATTTTTTATTAATAACTTTGTGAAAATTATCACGAGAATAATATGAAACTTTATAAACCTATTTTGGCTTTAAGCCTATTAATAGGCGATTACGGTGTTTCTGGTTGCGACATTCACACTCAGCAGGATTTTGAAGAAATTTGCCTGTCTGGTGGGCACACCCAAGCCAGTTGCGACTGTATTTACCAACGGCTTGAACAAGTGTATTCGCATAAGCTCATGCAACGCCTAGAACATGTCAGTTTGCAAAGTCCTGCTCTCCCACAGGACTTTGCCCCTACTTTTTTTAGTGTGATGCGGCGGTGCGATAAAGAAGACATGGGCTAAGCGTTTGGCTTAGCTCCCTTATCTCTGTGTCGCAATGGTAGATGACTTTAAATCAGCGCAAAAAATTAAAGTTCTGTTGTGGCATGGGGGCCTTGGGAGGAATGATTTAATTACGCCTTTTTTCTAAGGATTTATTCGTACCATTTGTCTTGAAGTATCTATGTTAATCAAAAAATTTAGTCTATTCTTTTTACATAGAAAGAATGCTCAAAAAAATTAATTCGTTGATTTAAAAAAAATTGTTCATCTAAAATTTAATATTTCAAAGCGAGCCACTCCTATGTCAATTGAAGATTTCTTTATAAAAGACTCTCCCTCTAAGAGATATCTTTTAATGAGCTTAGCCCTATTCATGTTAATAATGGCTTTAATTGCTTACTTTAAGGGAAAGTTGGGATTTGAATATGTATTTTCACTTATTGCAGGGTACGCCTTAATATTCTTTATTTTAAAAAATGCAGCATTACCACTTTTTCCCCCACTTACGGAAAAAAGTAGTGATGCAAACGCTATGGCTAGAACAACAATAGCAATTGTTTATATCCTTGCTTTCATAGCTCTAACTATTTCTTATTTTTTTTAATTTAATTACTCTTCAATTTTCTTACTTCGCTCTACAGTAATATATTCATTAGGAATCACTAACTGCTTTTCCATATCTTTCACTTTGTAAGAAACTAAAGTACTTTTACCAATACCCTGAAATAACACTTTAACATCTTTAAAAATAAAGGTTTTATACAGACTCAGTTCTTTTGTAGTTGATTTTGGTAATTCAATTAAATCTGCATAAGGTTCTTTGATGTATAAAGTCGCTTTTTCTACTCTTACACCAGTTTTTTGCATGGCATAGTTTATAAACGTGTTGCCAACCTCTTCAATAAAAAACATGGGGGTAAGTGGTATCAAAATCAAAACAATGGCGACTTGTAAGCTATCATTAATATGCGTTTCTAATCGCTTGAATTTCTTTATTGCAAATGTTTTAAGATGGTCACTTGCATCTGGATCATCAATAATATCTTTCAAATTCTCAAACTTTATACGAAATTCTTTAATCTTCTGACGGTTGATATAAAAAGGATAATAAGTAAAGGCAATAAAAAATACCGTAATACCTATGTATAGATTGATTTTCCAATGCAATAAAAACAAACTATGAATAACATATAACAGATAAAGGGATGCAGCCAATGTGGTAATGCTAATCTTTGGAAATGGTAGTTTTTGTCCAATTCTGATATGAGGTGGTAAATACTTATCAACTACACTAAAAATGATATATGTCACTGGAACTAAGGAAATACCAAAGAAAAACAATATCGTGCTTAGCCCCGCATAAATAATAGAACATGCTGCAAAAATCAGTAAAAAAATGAGCGTATCACCAAAGCTAATTTCCGAAGGGATATAGCTAATCGTCACTAAATAGGCGACTAAGCACAATACACCTATAGCAATAATGGCTTTAGTGATTGTGAGCGCTGTTTCATGCCACGGCCCCAGATTATTTAAAAATCTCGTTATTAAGTTGTTCATTTGATCTAACCAAATTTTATAAATTTATTCAAGAATCGATGATTACTCTTTCTTAAACCGCTCCCCAGCGGAGTAATCATGTTTTGAAATTTCCCCAAATTTCAGAGTATGTTCCTACATATTGTGTAGCTTATTGTCTCCTTTTGAATACCTATGTCCCTTGCATGTTGCAATATGCTTGCATCACCTCAGATCAATATGAAAGTAAAGTTCTTTTTATTAAAAAGGACTGATAATTAGCAAAAATTAATTAATTTTCTACTATCTAAACTTATGCACCATCTACTTGTTTTTGCTGCCACTCTGCATAAGTTAAATGGGTATTTATTTCTTTCCACTCTTTTCGTCCATTCGATGAACGGCCTTGAATTACACCGGATGCTGCAGATGGACTACTGAACAAATAATCTTCATTAAAAGTAAAATCTTTAGAGTCAATAATTTCATTTTCAATTAAATAGTTACGCAATTTTGTATAATTAAAGGTAGAGGATGATACTCTTTTTACTTGTGAGCCTTTTAAAACAAAAAACTCCCCATCTATTTCTTGTGCTTTAGCATCTACTTCACGGCTAGATAAATAAAAGTTTGTTGTTTTTACAATCTCAGGTTCTATAAAACTATGCGTTTTTGATAAGTATTGTTGATAGCTAGGTCTTTTTAAATCTTTGAGAAAATCGTAGCCTAATACAGGTAAAACAATTTGTATTTGCTCTAAAAAAAACTCCATATCAGCAATATCCGACTCTGGTAAACGACTATAACTATGTGCTGTACCATTTTCGAGCTGACATTGTCCATTTTGCTTAGCAATATCCATCAGACGACTTTCAAGATATTTGATATGAGATTTAGTTAAATTCTGGTCTTTACTTGTAATTAGACAAACCTTTTCCCAGAAATCTTTTCCTCCACTCTCTTCTGTTCGATTATGTTGTTTTAAACGATTAGCCACATCATCTGATTCCCCAATATACACTCTTGGATATAATGGATTTTCCGGATCATGGCTAATGAGGAAATATACACCTGTTTTTGTACATTCTTCACGCTGGATCAACTCAGCCAATTTACTACGAGGGGCAGAAAGCACATGTCCTGTCCAGTTAATAATTTCGGCTGTTAAAATCCCATTAGGTGTGCCATCCGCCAAAAATAACTTAACACTTTTACCTTGTCCCACAGCTCCCCCCATGAATTTCCTAGGCCTAAGATCAATTAAAGCAAAGATATTCTTCTTAGTATTTCAAAAATCAAAAAACTATCTTTTAAAATCATAGAATATCAAGATAATACCTTAGTTCCTAAATTTTAATAATTTTCAGAACTACCAGTATCTGACGTTGTATCTTTAGTAGTTAATTCCTCAACAGCTACTTCCTCTTTCTTAGGTTTACTAACTGATCTTGTTTCATTTTCTAAAGTTTCTCCAGCTGCCGCCTCAGCAGCCACACCGGGTATTTGTTCTGTTGGAGATGCATCAATTGCTATCTCTTCACTTGTTTCCACTGGAAACTTTGCTAAATAATCTTTATGGCAAGACATCTTTACCATGAAATCAAAATAGGCATTATCAGGATCCTCAAAAACAACATCCTTATCGGACTGAACTATAAATCTAGTAAAACCGGCATAAGCACCCCATGAGTTTTTGGCATTTACCTCACCACAATTTTTAATAACATTTCTAAATTTCGCAGAATCACCATCTTTAAGATAATAGCGAACAGCATCCTCAACTTTTTTAAGTTCAGCTTGTTCTTTTAATTTTCTCTCTTGTTCTTGTTTAATTTTAAGTGCCTGTTCTTGAGCTTGCTTTTCTTTAGCAATATCTTCTGCCGATTTACCACAACCAACTAATATCAAGGAAAATAAAAATATTCCTATTATTTTTTTCACAGTTTAACCCCTCTATATTAGAAGCTAGACTATAACGAGATTACAAAACTTTACGCAAGTAAGACTTTATAAAGAATAAATAAAATTCTACTTCTGCTGTGTTTGTTATCTATTAATTGCTTCTTCTTTCTGACTCATTCGGGCTAAATAAAATGAAAATTTAAATACTTCTTTACCCATTAGATTCAAGTTGGTTATATAGCTGAAATGATATTTAATTTCAGCTATATTAAAACTAAGCTTTTGAAAATATTATTTTTTATATTTAATACAATTTGGAGTTAGCTTGTTAATTTTGTTGTAGTGAAATTTCAGCATTATCGTGTCACTAGCAGCTTCTTCTAAAACTAGTTGATTATCGGTGATACTTATAATTCTTAATGCTTGCTCGAATTCCCCGTGTTCATTATACAACTCAATTTGATTTTGCTTGTTAACTTTAAAGTTCGATTTTTCAATGCTATCTACAGTATAAAGACCCGTTTCAAAATCACATTGTACAGGATGTAAAGTAGCTGTATTTCCTGAAAACTCAACTAAGTTGGCAATTCCATTATTAAGCGGATGCATTGCCCATATACCTTGTAAATCTTTGGGAGTGTAGCCAAAGCTATTAGCACTAAACATTGACATGCTGAATAAAAGAATTGAAGTAAGGGATTTTTTTAATAAAGTTAATTTCATATTGATATGACCTGATTTAATCATTTTTGCCTAGGAATTTGAGATATTACAAGATGTTTATATAATCTTTATTTCGTTAGCTTTTTAAAGTACTGCACTATTCTAACTTCTATAGATCTTTTCTAAAAATAATAGTTTTTGATTTTGCTCTATTTTTTACACAAAACCTTTTCCTAGTTTTAGGAGAAGTTAAAAATTATTTTCTTATATTGTTTATAACTTGAATAATTTAAATCTTAAAAAGAAAAAACCCCGAAACTTACGTTTCAGGGCTTTTTACGAATTTTGGTGGAGATGGTGGGAGTTGAACCCGCGTCCGCCAGCATTACGCTCGAGAATACTACATGCTTAGATATCGTTTAGTATTTTAGTAACAAGTCACATAAATACTAGGATACAAGTTGTGATACCGGGACTAACATACCAATTAGAGACTCCATGAACTAGCTAATTTTTCAGCTTGTATCATCACTAATTCAATTGCCTCAGCCGCTTTATCAGGTGGATATTTCCAACGTTGCAAAGTACGGCGCACCAAGATTTTAAGTTGAGCACGCACACTATCTCGAACCTGCCAATCAACTGTCGTTGATTTACGCAACTTTTCAGTGATTTCACGAGCGATCTGCTTAAGTGTATCATCTCCAAGCTCTCGCACTGCACTCTCATTATTTGCTAATGCATCATAAAAAGCTATTTCATCGGGGTTAAGTCCCAGATTAGCTTCACGTTCCATTTCGGTCTGAAAATCTTTTGCCATTTGAATTAATTCTTCAATGACTTGAGAGGTTTCAATGGCACGATTATTATATTTCCTCAAAGTTTCTTGCAAACGATCTGAAAATCGTTTTTCTTGTACAACGTTAGTTCTAGTCCTCGCCTTAATACCATCATTCAGCAGTTTTTCTAGCAATTCAACGGCTAGATTGCGATATGGCATCTGCCGCACATCTTCCAAAAACTCATCTGAAAGCAAACCAATATTCGGCTTATCTAAGCCGCATAATGCAAATACATCACTAACACCATCTGCAATGACTGCATTATCTAAAATTTGCTTTAAAGTACTGTCTTTTTCAGCTTGTGATAATTTACGATCGACTGAGGTATGTTTACTAATAACGGCTTTAATAGCTGAATAAAAGGCAATCTCTTTATGTAGTCCCTTCACCTCATCTAAAGTACCACACAGCGAAAATGATTTGTTCATGGCTAAAACCAAATCAAGGAATCGATTCTTACCATCTTTTAAACTCAGTATATAATTGGCTGCTGGAACCAGTAAATGCTGAGCCTTCGTTTCATGCTGACTTATATCCAATCCTTTTTGTTCATAGGTTTTGGCAAACAATCCTCGAATCGCATCCATTTTTTCAATAAGAATTGCATAGGCTTCCTCAGCCCGTAGCGTTGGTTCACCCTTACCTTTTGCATCACTATAGATCTTGAGTGCATGTTTAAGCTCATTGGCAATCCCAATATAATCAACCACCAAGCCCCCTTGTTTATCTTTAAAGACACGATTGACCCGTGCAATCGCTTGCATCAAGTTATGACCTTTCATCGGCTTATCTATGTACATAGTATGACAACAAGGCGCATCAAAACCTGTTAGCCACATATCCCGAACAATCACCAGTTTTAGAGGGTCATTAACATCCTTAAAACGTTTTTCAATTTGCTTTTTAGTTTGCTTATTATAGATATGTGGTTGTAATAAAGGCTTATCTGATGCTGAACCAGTCATAATTACTTTAATTACGCCCTTTTCAGGGTCGTCATTATGCCAATCTGGACGTAAGGCAACAATCTCATCATACAGATGTACACAGATTTCACGGCTCATCGCCACGATCATGCCTTTACCAGTGACTACTTCAGTACGAGCTTCAAAGTGTGCTATCAGATCAGCAGCTACTTGTTTTAATCGTGGTGTTGCTCCAACTAGTTTTTCTAGTCGGCTCCATTCACTTTTAGTCTTTTCACGACTGCTAATATCTTCTTCATCTTCTACAACTTCATCGACTTGTTCAGAGAGCTGTTGGATCTCTGGATAATTCAAATCTAGTTTTGCCAAACGAGATTCATAATAAATCGGTACAGTTGCACCATCTTTTACGGCATCTTGAATATCATATATCGAAACATAATCACCAAAGACAGCACGAGTATCTCGATCTTCACGGGAAATCGGAGTGCCCGTAAAACCAATAAAAGCAGCATTTTTTAGGGCATCACGCATATGCTTAGCATAGCCAAACTTATATGTACCATCACGTTGTAGGTCAGCTTTCAAACCATATTGGCTACGATGTGCTTCATCAGACATGACTACAATATTATGCCGACCATTAAGTAATGGATGTTCAGTTTCACCATCTAGTAATGCAAACTTTTGTACTGTGGTAAAAATAATTCCTCCAGCCTCACGTTCAGCTAGAAGTTGTCTTAATTCATCACGATCATGAGCTTGTACTGGTGTTTGCTTTAATAACTCTTGTGCTTGACTGAACGTTGCAAAAAGCTGTCCATCTAAATCATTACGGTCTGTGACGACCAATAAAGTGGGATTATGCATCTCAGGCTGTTGTAGTAGTTTGGCAGCATAACAACACATAGAAATACTTTTACCCGAACCTTGGGTATGCCAAACTACTCCAGCTTTTTTATCACCAATTAAATTAGATGCCTGAATTGTTGCTTTTACTGCTTCACGTACCGCGTGAAATTGATGATAGCCTGCGATTTTTTTAATAATTTTGTCCGCATCACTTTCAAACAACACAAAGTATCGAATGTAATCAAGGAATAATTTCCGATCAAAGAATCCTCGAATGACATTCTCAAGTTCCCATTCTAACTCGGGTTTATCATTTTCATTTTTAATGGTACGCCAAGGTAAAAAACGCTCTTGATTTGCTGTAAGTGAACCTACACGGGCAGTAATCCCATTACTTACCACTATTGCTTCATTGAACAAAAATAAGTTGGAAATCTCATCTTTATAAGTTTGGATTTGGTTAAAAGCATCCCAAATATCGCATTGTTCATCAGTTGGACTTTTTAGCTCAATAACTGCCATTGGTAAGCCATTAATAAAACAGATCACATCAGGTCGACGAGGTTGTTTTGTACCTAAAATTGTAAACTGATTAACTGCCATAAAACGATTATTCACAACTTGGTTAAAATCAATTAAAAAGGCATGATCATTAATCCATTCATCTTCTTTTTTATAACTGACAGGTACGCCATCAATTAGCATACGATGAAATACACGATTATTACTTACTAAATCCAAACTTTCAGGTTTGGATAGTTTAATAAAAACCTGTTCAAAACAGCTCTTTGGTAAGTGCGGATTCAATTGTTCAAAGGCTATTTTTAAATCACCTTCTAATAAAACCTGTTTAAAATCTGTGCGTAGAAGATGACTGCTATCAGGAGCTATACCCATGCCATGAACAACTTCCCAGCCATTTTCAGCGAACCAATCTAAGCATAGGTTTTCTAACTGAGTTTCATTCATATCATCAATCCGTTGCCAACTTTTCAAATAAGGCGATTAGACATTCATCATGTTCACCATCATACCAAATAGGAAAAATATTAGACCTAACTAACTGATTCTGCCTATCTATACGATTAGGACAATTTGCTAAAAAAGCATAATGTTTAACAGCATTATCATTTCCTAATCGAGCTACTGCTTGTTCTAAAGCCTTGAGAGTCCTATCAGTTTGTAAACTACATCCAACAAACAATAATGTCTTCTTAGATAGTGCATCAATACAGTCAACTAATGAGTTACTATTATTATAGTGTTGATCATATTCGGATAAAGTCAAAATTCTACCCCGTGGAGATGATGACCTACCATGCAATTTCAGCAAAATATTCTTTTCGCTCCCAAGATGTCTAGGTAATTCTAGTGCATCACTTCCAATTAATATCTCGCTAAAGAAAACGCTACTTTCGTCATAAACTCTTTTTAATAAATTATCAAAATTTGTGGTAATCACACTTTTTTTAAAAAATTTTGGTAAAAATCTAATAGCTCCTTTTATGTTCTCACATTCCCCAAATTCATTTTCTAATAATTCATTGAATCTAGCACCTAAATTATCAGAAAGCTCTTGTGCAACCTCTTCATATTCCCCTAGATTTAATCTAGCCTCTAATTTCTCCCAATCTAACGAACTTTGTTCACAACTATATTCTAAGAATTTATTCCATCCTTTATAACCACTTGGAATAGAAAGGCCTGCACCAACAAAAGGAATGATTCCACCATTTTTATATGCGTTCTTCAGTGCTCTAAACCTAGACTTATTATCATATAAATCTAAAATTTCATTTGCTAAATCTAATCTATCACGACGCTTATTTTCACACCACTCTTCAAATGCCGTATCAAAACGTTCTTTATCTGTTTCCAAGACCTCTTGAGGTGTAAACTCAACAGCTTCTATAAGAATCATCCCTGTATCTGGATCCACTTCAGCCATTAACTGATCTAAAAAATCACGCTTTAAGAACTCCATTTTCACCTCAATTTCTTTGAAGTTCATTAAACTGAAATTCTCCAACCATTAATTTTGGTAAGACAATATCACGTAAATTAGATAGTGTGAGATTCTGCTGCTCATTATTAGTAACAGCATCGTAAAAGGGGTTACAAATCTTATCAAAATAATTAATTATTTTTCGATCAGGTACTAATAATGGAATTGTCCTAAAACTACTTTTACTAATTTCAGCAAAAGTTGTTCCACTTGCCAATGATTTTATTTTTTCCATATTAAATTGACACCAATTAATCATATATATTGGTGATAGATACTCATTACAAACCATCGCAATATATCCTTGATTAATAGCAAGCGGAATTTTTGATAATGCTAAATATCCTACTGGGGCTCTAGAAGACATCAAAACAGTATTTATTGGTAAAAGACCTGATGTTATTTTTAATAGCCCAAGTTTAGTAATTTTTCTCTCAGTCGAAAGAAGTATTTTAGACTTCAAATTTGATAAATCTTTTGGAGTACTCCAATGCACATCCCCCATATCCCAGTATTCATTAACCTTTGTTGAAGGCGTTCCACCACCAACAGTTTTTAATTTTTCTCCAATAGTTGAGACCTCCCATCCCTTCGGTACTTCATCCAACTCACTGCCCACTAATTCATCAGGAAACAATGCTGCAGCCGCTTGGAGTTCGTCAAAATCTGCTTGATTCATTTGCTGAAGTTCAACTTCACTTTTACCGCTAATGGCACACATCGCAGCAATTTCAGAGTCTTTACCTTCCAGCTTGGCTTGAATTTTAGCTTTAACAGGCTCAAAGTCTATAAACCAACTTTTAAATATTGACTGGACAATAGATTCTAAAGTTTGATTGATTTGGTGATTTAGATTTATTTTTAAGTCTAGCTTTCTTAAAATATTACCAATCTTAATTTGAACTTCTTTAGCAGGTATCTCTACTTCTCGAACATATACTGCTGCTCGAGTTGTTGAAGGTATTGGAGAACCATCATCAATTTCACCAAGTTTATGGTATTTTATAGCGTAGTAAAGCCAATTTAAATCTAGATCTATTTTAGGTACTACATAATAAGCTGTATCAATTACATAAAAATCTTTTTCTGAGAAATTTACTCCTCGATAAGCCCCTTTTCTACCAAGAATAATTCCAGGCCCTTTAGATAAAGGTTTATCTGTCCACCCTATTGATCCATTACTGCCAAAGACTTGATATTTTCCATTAGAGTTTTGATAACCTTTTAAGCTTTTCCCATATTCTAAGGAAATTACCTCTCCCCATGTATACATTCGACATAAGTTCATTGAGGTACACCTTTATAAATTAAGTTCAACTCGTTATTACTTAAAAATGTTATTACTTTTTGAAAAATATTAATCCCTTTCAATAAAGATTCATTAAATTCTAAAGATATACATCTTGGAACTAATAATAATGACTGATTAAAAATCATAACCTAGTCCTTTTAAATTCTTTTTAATTTCTGTTTCTAAAATTGCATTTTGAGAAAATTGCTCTTTAAGTTGAGAAGTTAATCGCACCATTTTATCGCTAAATAGTTCTCCATCCTCTTCCTTATCAGCAGTACCGACATAACGGCCAGGTGTGAGAACATAGTCATGTTTTTGAATATCTTTCAGTTCAGCAGAAAAACAGAAACCTTTTTCATCATGATATTTCTCGCCCTCGAAATTTTCACCTTGTTGCCAAGCATGTAAAGCATTGGTAATTTTACCGATATCAATATCGGTAAAATCACGCAATACTCGATCTTTCATATAGCCCAAATTTCGAGCATCTATAAATAAAGTTTTACCTTCACGATTTATTTTCTTTTTATTTAAAGATAAACCATTCTTTTTATCTTTAGTTAAAAACCAGACACAAGCAGGGATTTGTGTATTAGTAAATAATTGCCCAGGTAAAGCCACAATACATTCGACTAAATCCGCCTCAATCAAGTTTTTACGGATTTCACCTTCATTATTAGTATTAGAACTCATCGAACCATTGGCAAGTAGTAATGCCATACTCCCTGTTGGGGATAGATGATGGAGCATATGCTGCATCCATGCAAAGTTAGCATTGCCTTGAGGTGGAGTGCCATATTTCCAACGCACATCATTTTCTAAAGAAGCATGCCACCAATCCTTGATATTAAAAGGCGGATTAGCCATCACAAAGTCAGCACGTAAATCTGGATGCTGATCATCTAAAAAACTGTCAGCGTTTCTCTTACCAAAATTAAAATCAATACCGCGAATAGCCATATTCATGGCTGCAAGTTTCCAAGTGGTTGGATTACTTTCCTGACCATAGATCGAAATATGTTTTTTCTGCTCTGAGGCTTTGTAATGTTTTTCCTGTGCATGTTGCTCAATAAATTTTTCGCTTGATACGAAGAATCCACCTGATCCCATTGCAGGGTCATAAACACGCCCTTTATAAGGCTGTAACATTTCAACTACCAAGGTGACGATACTTTTGGGGGTGTAATACTGTCCACCTTGTTTACCTTCAGCCAAAGCAAACTGTCCCAAAAAGTATTCGTAGACATGTCCAAGAATATCTTTGCTGTGTAAACTGAGTTTTTGTCCATTATATTCAGGTTGGATAAAACTGGTATTGGAAAATAAAATGATAAGTTCTAATAATTTATCATTATCAACATTATGACGTGTTATTCGATCCAAAATACCATTTAACTTTGGATTAGCTTTCTCTATTTCATCAAAAGCATTGTCAATCAACCATGATACTGAGCGTAATTTGACATCACTGCCATTCTCATCTTGCCAAATCACTGAACCACTCGCCTGTGCTGCTGCATTTTTAATATTTTCCCAGCGTGCAGCTTTTGGTAACCAAAACACATTTTTTTCTTGGTAGTAATCCAATATTTCTAATTCATCTGCTATTGCCTGCCGATATTCTTCTTCACTGTCATATTGGTCACGAGGCATATAATAAATATTATTGTCATCTTCCAGAGCAAACAAATTCTTGAGTTCAGACTGACGTTCATCGAAAGCATCCGACACATATTTTAAAAAAATCAGCCCGAGAACAATATGTTTATAATTAGCTGCATCCAGACTGCTACGTAACTTATCAGCTGATTTCCAAAGTTTTTCATCCAGTTCATTTAAGAATTTCTGCTCAAGCTGGTTCATTTAGTTCTCCTTAAGCTAGAAAGCTCATAATTTCATTTATAAAAATATAACAAAAAAAGCCCCAAATATTAAATACTTGGGGCTTTTCACGAATTTTGGTGGAGATGGCGGGAGTTGAACCCGCGTCCGCCAGCATTACGCTCGAGAATACTACATGCTTAGATATCGTCTATTGTTTTAACACCAAATGACCCGACGAACAGGGTACAAGGTGCGATCCTCTAAGTTTGGTATAAAGCCCCGAGGCTTGACTCTATACGGACTTGTGTGCGTGCGCTACGGTCGGGTTCCTAAACCACAAGTATTCTAGGAAGCGGACAAACTGCCCTTAGGCAGCTAGAGCGTAAGTTTCGTCGTTTGCGACTAAAATATGCAAATTTGATTTACGAGAGAAAATGCGCTCTCGGCATGCATCTATGAGTTTCATCACCAGCGTCGAAGCCAATAACATCCCCATGAATGTCTGAACATCATAGCATAACTAAAATAAAATACTGTGCATTTTATCAACAGTCTGCTACTGATGAACATATTTACATAATTGAGTCCCTTTTGTTTTTTTCAAGGGCCACATAAAAAAGCTGCCAAAAATGACAGCTTTTTTTAAAGTTTGGTCTATAAAGCACCATTGCCTAACACAATACCTTCACGGCGTGGGTCTACCCCACCTGCGTATTTACTTTGATTATTAATATTTACTTTCATAATCGTAGAAATACCACTGGTTTGCGCAGTGTTGGCAACGCCATGCCCTTTTGCTTTTAAGCCTTCAATCAAATCAAGCAAAGAAAGCTGTACATTCGAGCTATCCACATTGGTATTTTTGCTATTGGTCGCACCAAAGTTAACAAGCGAAGTCGCCTGCTGTGCGTTTAAGTTCCAGTCCAGCGCACCCACCAAAGTTTTAACCACATATTGAATGATCGTACCGCCACCTGGTGAACCTGTTGCCATATAAAACTCATCTGGCGTGGTGCCTTTAAACACTAAAGTTGGCGCCATGGTACTCCGTGGGCGTTTGCCACCTTCCACACGGTTGGCAACCAGTGCTCCCGTGCTGTCTAGCGGGTTGGCGCTAAAGTCAGTCAACTGGTTAGACAGCAAGAAACCATCCACCATGTGGAATGACCCCATGCTCGATTCAACAGTCGATGTCATTGAAACCACATTGCCATAGGCATCTACAATCGTGAACTGAGTTGTACCATGTTCAACAGTTGTATCGACACCCGAAGCTGGGTTGAAATTGCCTGCTGGCGCAACGCCCATACTTTGGTTCGGGTTAATTAGTGCTGCACGTTGTTTTAAGTAGTTTTTATCAATAAAGCTTGCAATACCCTGCGCTGGTAAAGCGACAAAGTCAGTATCTGCCACATATTTATCGCGGTCGGCGTAGGCCAAACGTTCTGCCTCAGACACTAAATGCACGCCCATCACATCGGGTACACCACCCTCATTTTCAGGGTTCTTAGGTGTGTAAAGAGACATATCAAAGTTTTCTAAAATACCCAGCGTTTGCGCAACTGCAATCCCGCCCGAAGATGGAGGCGGCATGGTACAAACATAGTAACGATCACGATACGTCGTACAAATCGGGTCACGTTTTTTTACCTGATAGTTCGATAAATCCTGCAAGGTCATTAAGCTTGGAGTAATTGGAGTTTTTGCTGGGTCATCCCCAAATGGTTGTGCAGCTTTTTCTACAATCGCTTGAGCAATTGGGCCCGTGTGCAGTGCATTTGCCCCTTGTGAAGCAAGTGCTTCTAGGGTTTTTGCATAGGCTTTATTGGTCATGGTCTCGCCCACTTTACGTGGTGAACCATCTGTGTAGAAATAGGTCGCCATTGCATTTGCATCGAGCGCTAAGCTGTTTGCATTACTTGCAATTGCATCTGCCAAACGGCCCGGAATGCGGAAACCGTTGTCAGCTAAACCAATGGCCTCACCAAAAAGCTGTTTCCATTCAAGTTTGCCATGTTCTTGTTGTGCTTGTTCAAGCAAACGCATCACGCCCGGCACACCAATCGAGCGACCACTACGGCGGGCACTTGGGACAGGTGCTGGTGAATTTGGGTCATATATATCTTGGCGAATTAAATAATATTCGTTGGCTGCGGCTGGTGCTGTTTCACGGCCATCATAAGCAGTAACTTTTTTGGTTTGGGCATCGTAGTACATCATAAAGCCACTACCCGCAATGGTGCTCGATTGTGGCTCGACTAAACCTAGCACTGCTTGTACCGCAACCGCCGCATCGACGGCACTACCGCCTGCTCTTAAAACATCACAACCCGCTTTTACCGCAAGTGGTGTATTTGCCACCACCATATATTTATCTGCGTATTTAACCGTATTACCGAGTCGATAACCCGACGCACCCTCAGGCGCTGCTGGGTCACCATTTTGGTTTGAACCGACCACCACGTTTGAACCGTCTTGTGCCAATTTGCTACAACTGGTGGGGTCATTATCAACAATTAAATTGGGCGGAGTCGTATTTGAATCATCCTTGGGTTGATCTGAAGAATCGTCTCCACATCCTTGTAATAAACCGACTGCTAATAAACTACTAAACAAAAATGAATATTTTATATTCACGTGATAACTCCAATATATACGCTTGCCTATCCATGCAATTGCCATGCAAGCTTGTTTGTTTTCAGGTATTAAGTTTTTTTAATCTTTGATAAAAATAAGGTTTTATAATATTGAATGTTTGAGGGCGTTTTTCCTGTGCCCTGTCTTAAGCCTCCTTGCTTGATATCACACGCTTTTATATCTGATCTGCCCGATTCTGGCATGCTTTATTTAGTCAAATACAGGCAAAATCTACCATTTATAGACTCGCTTTATTTTTTAATAGATCTAAAAAAAGCACCTCCGAAGAGATGCTTTTTGTGTTTAGTGTGATGGCATTCCGCTGACATCTCCTTTGGGTTTTGGACACAGCCAAATGACCAGCCCCGCAAAAACAAACACCATCGCAAATAGCAAAAATACATGGTTTGCCGACATGGTAATCGCTTCTTTATCGACAAGGTTTGAAATAATCCCTAAGGTTGAGTCAGCCGAAAAACCATTTTGTGCAAGGTTATTTTGAACTTCGGCAGTATTTAGGTTTGATACCATTTCACTGCGTGCAACTTTGGCGTGGTCGTCCCACACAGTCACTGCAATTGAAGCACCAATCGCCCCTGCCATGGTTCTTAAAAAGTTCATGAGGCCCGCAGCAGATGCAATCTCTTGCTGGAGTACCGAACCAAGTGCAATATTCGACAGTGGAATAAAGAAGAACGGTACAGCAAAACCTTGTAGGATTTGTGGCCAAGCCAGTGCCATAAAGTCGGCATCTGTGGTCCAGAATGCCCGCATTAAGGTCACACCACCCAGCAAAATCAAACCGAAACTCGCTAGTGCTCGTGGGTCATGTTTGGTCGAAAGCTTTGCCACAATTGGTGACATGGTCAAACTACCAAAGCCCATGGTTGCGGTTAAATAGCCGGCCCATGTAGCAGTGTAGGAAAGGTTCATTTGCAGCCACTGCGGAATCAGTACAATGCTACCAAAGAACGCACCAAAGCCGAGTGATAAGGCCAGTACCGAAATTGCAAAGCCCCTATGCCTAAAGACTTTGACATCTACGACGGGATGCTTGTCGGTCAGCTCCCATATGAGGAACACCACAAAACCAATGGCGGCAGTTAAGCCTAACACCACAATGCTGGTGCTATTAAACCAGTCTCGTTCGTGCCCTAAATCGAGCATGAGCTGTAGCGCACCAATCCACAAAATTAACAAACCTAAACCGACGGTATCGATTCTTAAAGAAATCGTTTCTGTTTCGGCTGGTTTAAGCAAACGGATTGCCGCTAAAACACAAACAATGCCGACCGGTATGTTAATAAAGAAAATCCAGTGCCAAGACAGGTTGTCACTAATCAGACCACCCAAAATTGGTCCTAAAATTGGCCCAACGACGGTCGTCATTGCCCATAGGCCCATGGCCTGTGCATGCTTTTCTTTAGGGAAAATACGCATCAGCAATGTTTGGCTGAGTGGCATGAGTGGGCCACCGCATAGACCTTGTCCAATACGGAAAAACACCAACATGCCTAACGAGTTTGCTAGCCCGCACAAAAACGAAAAAATGGTAAAACCAATCAGGCCGAAAATAAAAACCCGAACGGTACCAAAGCGGCCCGCCAGCCAACCTGTTAAAGGTACACAAATCGCTTCTGCAACTGCATAGGACGTAACAACCCATGTGCCTTGTGTACTTGAAACAGCAAGGTTACCAGTAATGTGCGGTACAGATACGTTGGCAATGGTCGTATCGAGCACGACCATAAAGTTCGACAAGGCAATAACAAACGCTGCCAGTATTAAACGGCCACCGCTTAGTTCGGCAAAAGGTGTTTGCGTTTTCATAAGCGTTTACTTCGCAGATAAGTCGACTTTTGCTTCCATCGACAAGCCAACACGCAGTGGGTGTTCAGCAAGTTCTTTCGGGTCAAGTGCAATACGAACCGGTAAGCGTTGAACCACTTTAATCCAGTTAC
Organism: Acinetobacter sp. DMC2; assembly: GCF_056314305.1. Taxonomy (NCBI): domain Bacteria; kingdom Pseudomonadati; phylum Pseudomonadota; class Gammaproteobacteria; order Moraxellales; family Moraxellaceae; genus Acinetobacter; species Acinetobacter sp. DMC2. The sequence goes on from NZ_JBQUYP010000002.1 coordinate 336,033, forward strand.
CTGTTGCATTTTGAGCCGGAATTAAGGCAAAGGCAGAGCCTGTACCACCAGAAAAGCCCATCACTTTGCCGTGATATTCAACGTCGTCGCCATATAAATCTGAAGTAAGTGTGACGATTTGACCCGGACGGACTTTTTTCAACTGACTTTCTTTAAAGTTCGCATCTACATATAAATCGTTGAGCGGCACAATCATCATCATGCTGGTGCCCGGTGCAACACGTTGTCCGACTTGAATATTACGACGTGTGACCACACCATCAACTGGCGCACGAATCACAGTACGTTCTAAATCAAGCTGAGCTTGTTCAACATGTGCTTGGGCAACTTGTACATCAGGTGTTGAAACTTCATTTACACCCTGAATTAAAGCCTCGTTCGCAGCTAAAGTACTTTCAGCAGCTTTACGGCTTGAAGATGCTTGCGCTAAACCTGCTTTAGCAAGCTCTAGCCCTGCTTTGGCCGTTTCTACAGCACTTTGTGCCTTAGTGAGTTCTTCTTTAGACACTGCACCAGAAGCGGCAAGTTGCGCACGGCGATTCAGCTCTAAAGCAGCTCTGTCGTAGTCGGCTTGCGCTTGAGCAACCTGTGCTTTAGCGCTGTTAATTTCGTCGGCACGAACCACAACTTGAGAGTTTAAAGAGCTACTGTTTGCCGCAGTTTGTTTGTATTGGCGTTTTGCTTTGGCGAGTTCTGCCTCAGCTTGAGCCAGTGCAATTTTGGCATCACGATCATCAATACGAACCAGCACGTCACCACGATGTACTGTTTGGGTATCTTTTACCACAACCTGAGCGACCTGCCCGCTTACCATTGAAGTGATTTGAGCCGTTTCTGCACCGACATAGGCATTATCCGTACTCACGGAATGATTTAAAAATAATGCCCAGATTGCATATAAAATAGCGGCGATCAATAAAATCAGCGCAAAAAAACCAAGAAATTTTTTGCGCTTGTTTTGATTGTTGTCATCCGAGGCAGATGTTGTTGGCACTGTTTCTTGTACATTGCTTTGTGCATCAGTCATGGTATGTTCCTAAAGATGGGTTGGCTTTGCCATCAATCTCGCACTACACCTTGTTATAGAGTTTTTATTTTTCTATAAACAAGACATACCGCATTGTCAAAGGAGCTAATTTTAACGCTAAAACCTCATGATATGAGAATAAAAAATGATAACTAATGCGTTCGTTCTAATTAAATTAATGTTTATCTCAAAGTTTTTGTGAAAATTCCTGCTTTTCAAACACTAAAAAAAGCGCACTTGGCGCTTTTTAACTACTTAAATGAGCAATTTAATAGGCGTATGAAGCAATACCCGCAGCAATTGCTTTGCCTTCATCATTGACCATGGTCATGCGCATGGTACAGCCCTTGCGACCTAAACGCAGAACTTCGGCACGTGCAATAAAGTATTTACCACGCCCCGGCGCCAAATAATCTACACGCATGTCGACAGTTGCCAAACGCGATACTTGCTTAATGGTCTCGGTTAAAGTTTCCGGCGTTGAACGGCGATATAAGTGTTCCATTGCCACAATACCACCAATGCTATCGAGCAAGGTTGCAGCAACGCCACCATGCAAAATCTGAAATGCCAGATTACCAATCAGGTCGGGTTGCATCTCGATATAGCCTTCAATCTGCCCGTCCACCACACGCATAATCATTCCACTATGCTTAAAAAAAGGAGAGCTATTAAACGCCTTACATAATTGCTTAAGAACTACATTCAGGTCAGTTTTTGCACCTAAATGAATGCTCCCAGTCCAATTTTTCTTTTCATCACTCATACGTTGCCTAAATTTAAAAGCATGATAAACACCCATAATTTTGTACAAATCCAGCATTATGGGGCTACAATACAGCAGTCGGTTGACAGTAATGGAATATCCGCCAACCTATCCTAGTGTAATACCGAACATCGAGATTGTTATGACTTATACGTTCAATCGTCCTGCATTTCCAGCCACTCGCATGCGCCGTATTCGTAAAAATGACCAGTTGCGTGCGATGGTCAGCGAAACACAGCTCACTACCAATCACTTGATTTATCCAGTATTTGTATTACCGGGACAAAATCAGACCCAAGATATTCCAAGTATGCCAAACATTCAGCGTTTGTCGGCAGATTTGTTACTGAAAAAAGCTGAAAGACTTCTGGAATTGGGTGTATCAAAACTGGCTCTTTTTCCAGTTACTCCTCAAGAAGATAAAAGCCTCACCGCAGAAGCTGCATGGCGTGAAGATGGTTTAGTACAAACCACTTGCCGTTTGCTTAAAAAAGAATTACCAGAAATGGTGTTAATTACTGATGGTGCCCTCGACCCATACACGACTCATGGTCAAGATGGCATTATTGATGAAACTGGCTATGTGCTGAATGACGAGACTGTAGAATGCTTGATTAAACAAGCCTTAAGTCACGCAGAAGCAGGTGCCGAAGTAATTGCACCAAGTGACATGATGGATGGCCGTATTGGCGCGATTCGTCAGGCTTTAGAAGCCAATGGTCACATCTATACCAACATCATGGCTTACTCTGCAAAATATGCATCTAGCTTCTATGGCCCGTTCCGTGATGCTGTTGGCTCTGCATCCAACCTAAAAGGTGGTAATAAATGTAACTACCAGATGGACTTTGCCAACCGTGCCGAAGCGTTACATGAAATCGCGCTTGATATTCAAGAAGGCGCCGACATGGTGATTGTAAAACCAGGCATGCCATATCTGGATGTGGTACGTGAAGTGAAAGATACCTTTGGTGTTCCAACATTCATTTATCAAGTGAGTGGTGAATATGCGATGTTAGCTGGCGCAATTCAAAATGGCTGGTTATCAGACTCAGTCATTTTAGAATCACTCATGTGCTGCCGCCGCGCAGGTGCAGACGGGATCTGGACTTACTTTGCAGAAACCGCTGCCGAAAAACTCAAGGAAATGAACTAAGTTCGCAGAGAAAGGATAACACTGCATGCATATTGCAATCATTGGCGCGGGCATAAGTGGATTAATGTCTGCGCTGGAGTTGGTTGAACAAGGCTGCACAGTCAGCATTTTTGATCAACAACAAGCGGGTCAAGCAGCCTCTTGGGCTGGCGGAGGTATTCTCTCTCCGATGTATCCGTGGCGCTATGTGCATGCAGTGAACCAACTTACTCAATTTGGTAAAGCCTCTTATCAAGCATGGAACCAAAAACTCTCCCCTGTTACAGGCATTGATTTTGAAATTCATGACACAGGCATGCTCATTTTTGATGAAGAAGATTTTGACGTTGGAATGTCCTACGCCGAGCAACATCAAGAACCGATGCAGCGCTGTGAATATTTACAGCGAGATGCGCTAGAACAAGTAAACCCGCATATCTCCGATCAGTTTCAAGAAGCGATTTATTTCCCTGAACTGTCTAATATCCGCAACCCGCGTGTATTACAGTCCCTGATTAGCTATTTAAAACAACATCCAAATGTTGAGTTTTTCGAACACGCTGCTGTTAAAAAACTGATTCAACAAGGTGATGTGATACAAGCCTTACAAACCGAAGATGGTCGCAAACATACAGCAGACCATTTTGTAATAACTTCGGGTGCTTGGAGCCATTACTGGAACTCACAATTACAACTCGAAATTCCAGTCGAACCTGTTCAAGGCCAAATGTTGTTATTTAAAACCCCTGCTCACTGGCTACCGACCATGTGCATGAATCGAGTGATGTATTTGATTCCACGTATGGACGGTCATATTGTGTGTGGGTCAAGCATGGCGCATCGTGGTTTTGATACTTCTACCGACGAAACTACGCAGCACAATATTTTAGAAGCATGTTTAGAAATGGTGCCTGAACTGGCCGATTTCCCGATTGTACATCGCTGGGCAGGGCTCAGACCAAGCTCACCAAATGGTGTTCCATACATTGGCAAAATGCCTGAAATGGATAACCTCTGGGCAAACTTTGGTCATTTTAGAAATGGGTTATGTATGGGTGCAGGCTCTGCACAATTGCTCCGTCAGCTTATGCTGGGTCAACCGACATTAGTTGATGCCAAAGCATATTCTCCAGAGCGTTTGCAAAATAAAATCTTAGCCTGACGCCACTATATTCTCTAAAGCCATTTTTAACTGAGGATAAGCAAACTCAAATCCTTCAGCTTGTAAGGCTGCGGGTTTAACGTATTGGCCATTTAAGATCAATTGCGACTGTTCCCCTAACAAACAGCGAAAAACAGTGCTAGGCGCTGACAATATTGGTTTCTTATTGAGTACCGCAGCAGCTTGCTCAACAAAAGTTTGTTGAGTCACATTTTCTGGTGCGACCACATTATGGATTTGAGCAGATTGAGGGTACTTAAATATAAACTCGATGGCGCTTAATACATCTTCAATGTGTACCCAAACCACAGGCTGACGCCCGTGACCAATTTGACCGACCAAATTGAGTCGAATCGGAAGTAACATTTTAGGCAAGATGCCACCACCTTGCCCAAACACCACACCTAAACGAATAATTTTAGTATTTTGCTGAGGATCTGCTAAAGCTGCATGCTCCCACTCTTGGCAAAGCTGAGACATAAAAATAGGCTGTGGCGAGCTTTGTTCGGTGCACACCTCTGCCCACTTTTCTTGATCATCAATCCCGTAATAACCAATCGCAGAACCAGAGACAATCACTTCTGGAAAAATTTCAGACTGCTTGAGCCATGCATACAGTTTTCGGGTCGTGTTTACTCGGCTTTCAATGAGTTGTTTTTTACGTGACTCGGTCCAGCGTTTTTCGCCAATATTTGCACCTGCCAAATTCACCACATAGTCAATTTGACGGGTCGTAATATCTTCAAACTTTTGCACCCACTGTAAGGCAGGATGGTCAGATTTCTTCCCAGCCTGCCGTGTCACAGCAATCACGTTATAATTTTTTTGCAGCAGGAACTTAATTAAATGTGTTCCGATAAAACCACTGGCACCCGTGATTAATACATTCTTATTCATATTTCCTCCAAAACCGAGGACACAAGTTTTATTTAATTATATAAGACTCATTTATATTTAATCGTATGAGTTTTCGTAGTGATCTATTGCACGTTAAACATTTTGTCAGCCATTCGCTGTGCCTGTTTGCCGTAAAACCAGTAGGTAATTAAATAAAGCGGGATAGCTAACATTAAAAGCATAATCACCATAATGCTCAAGAACTGAGGCTGTTTGAGGTAAAGCATAAAGTTCTGCAAAATCTCAGGGTCTTTTCTAGCAAATAAAAACAGGCCAAATAAAACACCACATAAGTTATAGCCCCAAAAAATCAGGGTAAAACCTAAAGTAAATTTCTTTTTTTCTTGTACAGTCGGTGCACGGCGTTCTTTCTTTAAAAATTTAAATAAGACAAAAATCATTGCGCCTAAATATGGAACGGCTGTTAAAATACCGCCTACACTCGCTGGTAATAGTGCTGCAACCACACCTACAATTAAGGTAAGCACGATGCATAAACCAAAAAACCAGAGAAAGTAAGAACGTAATTTGGTCATATTTTTGCCTAATTTATGGGTTCAAAAAATAATTATAAATTTTTTTCGATTTTTTTTCATTTTTCTGTCAACCAATCCGAATCTCTTGACGTTATATAGGGTAATAAGGTCGCAGCAACCGAATACTTCCTTTGCACGGCATCCGCAAAATTGTTTCGGTGACCTTTCATTACGACGCTTTTCTTCCTTCAGATTAGGTTTTGTTAGCAGCCGAAACCCTTGATGAAGTTTTTGACCGACGATTCTCTCATCACTCGAATCGTCGGTTTTTATTTTCTAGCACTTTCATTTATTTTACGCTCAGCATACACAATAGTCCTTTCGTGGCTATAAAGGCTATGCGTATACTTTTTGCACCATAAAAATATGTTTTAAATAATATGAACAATATTGCCTATTTTGAAATCCAGTCTTCAAACCCTGCCCGCGATGCGCAGTTTTATCAAGCTGTGTTCGGTTGGCAATTTAAACTTGATGAAAATTTACCGATTGAATATTACTGTATCGAAACGCCGTCACTCATGGGTGGACTTTTAAAACGTCCGGCTCAAACCCCACCCATGGAATATGGTACCAATGCATTTACCTGTTCGATTCAAGTAGAAAACTTTGATGAAATAGCTACAAAAATTTTAGCGCAAGGTGGTATTGTCGCGATGGATAAATTCGCCATTCCCGGCCGCGCTTGGCATGGTTATTTTGTCGATTTAGATCACAACGTTTTTGGTATTTTTCAAGTCGATGAAAATGCAGCTTAAATAGCTTATTTAACAATTTTATTAATTTATAGCCACCTTCTTTTAAATGATGGCTATTTCATATTTATTATTCGGCAAAACTAAAAGTGGCTTCACATGTAATTGGGAAATTCACCGAATTGGCAATCATGCATTCATGATGAGCCTCTTCATGTAATTTTGCCGCAAGCTCTTGGTCTGCACCTTTTTCTAAAACAACCTCAGGCTTTAAAATAATTTGAGTAAAGTGACCACGTTTGACTGGATCTGTATCTTCCATAAATCCAAGTGCGTGATCGACATAACTCAGCACATGAATATGGTTGACTGCACAAAGGTGCAAATACCAAAGCTTATGGCAAGCTGAAGCAGATGCGACCAATAAATCTTCTGGGTTCCATCTGGTCACATCGCCCAAATAGGCAGGGTCTGATGAACCTTGAATAGTGACTTTTTGAGGATGCTGAATACTAAAGTCTCGTTTATATGAACGATAAGATGAAGTGCCTGTGCCCGTATTGCCTTCCCACTGTATTTTTACTTCGTATTTATGAATGGTCATTTTTTTCTCAGAGTTTATGATTTGACCTGATAGTAACAAAGCAGCGTTTAAAGTAAAAAATTTAATTTAAGTTTTACTTTGGGCTTAAATAACGAGCACTTTAAAATGTCTTGATAAAATCTCCTGCCAATTTATGCTAACGTATCTATGTTTATTTTGGCTTGATATCTGTTTCTATGTCCGTACATTTTTTACATACTTCTGACTGGCATTTGGGGCAGTTTTTTTATAATCATTCACGACATTACGAACACCAACAATTTTTAAGCTGGTTACTGACTCAAATCCAAGAAAAACAACCGCATGCCCTGCTTATTGCTGGTGATATTTTTGATGTCATTAACCCAGGTTCTCAAGCACAAAAACAACTCTACCAATTTTTAGCAGATGCACATCGTCTTGCACCGCACATGCAAACGCTCATGATTGCGGGTAACCATGACTCAGGTTACCGTATTGAACAGGTCGAACCACTCTTAGAAAAATATAATGCAAAAACCGTGGGCGTGGTTCGCTGGAATGAAGATAAAACTCTAGATCTCGATCGACTACTTTTACCTATTTATAATCAAAATCAGGATATTGTGGCGTGGTGTCTTGCCCTGCCCTTTTTACGCTCAGTCGAAATTACGGGCTTTAATGAACATACCACCAACAGCAAAAATGCGATTGCCTATTTGCACCAGCAACTGATTGCTGAAGCAAAACGTCGTAAAACACCAGACCAAGCCCTGATTTTGATGTCGCATGCACACATGCAAGGTGGAGAAACATCTGACTCTGAACGCCCAATTATTATTGGTAATGAAGAGGCACTTTCAACAACTTTATTTGAAGATGCTGTCGACTATGTCGCTTTAGGGCACTTACATAAACCACAAAAAGTAGGCCAGCCGCACATTCGTTATAGTGGCTCACCCATTCCGCTGTCTTTTAGTGAAATTAACTATAAGCACCAAGTGGTTGAGGTCAAAATTGACCACACTCAAGAGGCAGACAGCCGTTTGCAATTTGAAGCTGTCGAAATTCCACGTTGCATACAATTGCACCGCATTCGTGGTGAGTTAAATGAAGTGCTACAACAACTTAAAGCCTTGCCTCATGGTGTGATTAAAAATATTGACCACCGTGAATATGTCGATATTGAATATTATAGCTTAACACCGCCACAGCCTAATCTACGTCAGCAGTTTGAAGCGGCCCTACCACCTGACCGCTATCGTTTAGTACGTATTTCACGTCAATATGTGAATAAAGACGCTACCGACTCAAATACCACTCAGCAAATCGCTCTTGAACCACCAACACCAGAAAAGTTATTTCAGAATATTTGGGAAAAACAAGGTTACAGCGCCGATGATGCGGTCTTAAAAGATTTTCTGAGTCTGGTACAAGAAGCACAAAAAAATCTTGAAAATGATGCAACCCCTTAAGGATATGTCATGAAAATTTTATCCATCCGAATAAAAAATCTGGCATCTCTTTCTGATGAACACTTTATTGATTTTGAAAGCGCACCCCTAGCCCATGCAGGTCTGATTGCAATTGTGGGAAAAACGGGTGCAGGTAAATCAACTATTTTGGATGCCATGTGCCTAGCTTTGTTTAATCGGGTTCCACGCCTGAAAGACAGCGATGGTAAATTAAAAGATGTTGATGGTTCAGAGTTACTGACCAATTCACCACTCACTGTCTTACGCCGTGGTACAGGCCATGGTTTTGCTGAGCTTTGCTTTATCGCACAAGATCAAAAACGCTATTTGGCGCGCTGGGAAATTAAACGTGCGCGTGAAAACCCAAATGGCAAATTACAAAGCGTGCAACGGCATTTAAAATGCCTGACTGATGGTGTCGTGCTTGCAGACAAAGCCAAAGCGGTTGATGAAAAAGTTAAACAAATTACCCAGCTTTCTTTTGAACAATTTACTCGTGCCGTATTACTTGCTCAGTCAGAAGTGACCGCATTTTTAAAAGCACGCGACAGCGAACGCGGTGAATTACTTGAGTACCTGACCAACTCCAGCATTTTCGCCAAAATCGGTGAACTCGCTTTTCGTAAAACTGCCGATATTGCAAAGCAGCGTAAACAGCTTGAAGAGTTCTTAGGCCATATTGAAATTTTGTCTGATGAAGAGATTGCTGCATTTACTGAACAATATCAGCAGGCTGAACAAAACCATCAAAAGTTAGAACAACAAAAGAATGTCTTAGACAAACAGCAACAATGGTTTGAGCGCAAAGCGAAACTTGCCCAAGAAGTTCAAGCTAAACAGCAACAGTTTCAAACCCAGCAAAATCACCATCAGCAACTTGCTCCTGAACGTGAGCAATTACAACGGCTCGAAGTTTTCTCTGAAATACGCCAGCAGGTTTTTCAACAATCTCAAAATTTACAAACGCTACAACAACTTGAGCCGCAAATTCAGCAAGCACAAACCAAGTTTAATGAGTTGGTGCAAGTGTTCGAAACGGGTCAAAAACAATATCAACTTGCAGAACAGCAGCTCAAACAGACGCTCGATTTTGAGCAACAGCATCAACAAGCTTTAAATCAAGTTCGACAGTCCATTCAAGAACGTGCCTTTATTGCCGATGAATATAAAAAGTGCAAAGAAAAGAAAAATGTATTTGAGCAAAAACTCGGTCCATTGCAACAGCAGCAAAACACTGTGCAACAGCATATTGCACAGCTTCAACAAGACCAAGTTCATCTACAACAGCAGCTTACCCAGACTCAGCAATACGCTGTATTAGACAAAGGCCTCTCAGCACATCTACATCAGCTCGGGCAGTTTATTCAAAACTATGAAGCGATTGAACAACAGCTTGGCAATCCTACCCTTGCCCGCCAAAAGGTAACGGAAGCTAAAAGTGAACTTGAACAACTGACAGCTTCACTCGGCACAGTTGAACAAATTGAGTTAAAGCTTGAACAGCAACGTAAAGACAAAGAACAAAAGCTTGCTCAAATCACTCAGCTAGATCTGACTCAACAGAAAGTTAAAATTTATCATGAGTTATATGCTGAGCTTCAGCAATTCACTGAAAAACAAACTCAAGTCTCAGCCCAAGAACAGCAACTTAAAACCGTTTGCCAGTTAGCTGAACAAGAATACCAAACAGCAAAAACTGAGCGTGAAAAGTTACAGCACATCCTGCAACAGCAGCGTTTATTACATACTGAAAATATTGAGCAGTTACGAGCCAATCTTAAAGATGGCGAAGCGTGTTTAGTCTGTGGAAGCACACACCATCCCTATCGTGTTGACAACAGTGCAGTCTCTAAAGCTTTATTCGACTTGCAGCAACAGCAAGAGCAACAAGCTATTGCACTCGAGCAAACTAAATTTAACGCATGGCAAAACCAACAACATTCGCTCACCCAGTGTAGTGCCGAGCTTGAGCAAGTTCAGAAGTACTTAACTCAACTTAAAACCAAACAATCAAGCTTGCAGCAAGAGCTTGAGCAGCAATTTAGCCTCAATCAGTTACACATTGAGCTTAATCAAACTCCTGAACAAATCTTGCAAACGCTGAACGAACTCAGACAAACCGCACAAACTGCCATAAGTTCATTTGACTCAGAAAACTTGCGTTTAGTCCAAGCGATTAAACAGCACAATCAGCTCGTTCAGTCTATTCAACGTAATGAAAGTTTGCTTAATACAGCACAACAATGGCAACAACAAGTTCAACATATTGTTGAGTGCTTGTCTGAAACAGAACAGCATGCATGGCAGCAGTCGAGTAGCCAAACGGCTAAGCAGACTTGGACTATTCTTGATACACGCGCCAAGCAGCTTGAACAACAAGAACAACTTTCACAACGTTTCGAGCAGCAGCAACAAGAACTTAAAATGTTGACTGCTAACTTTGAACAAATGGCCAAGCAAATTGATGAGATCGATCAAAATCTCAAAGAGATTACGCTTAAAGGTCAGCAAAATAATGAAAAAGCGGTGTCGCTCATTCAGCAAATGACGGGCCTTTCTGATATTAAACCGCACGAATGGCTAATTGAGCATGACGTTAAACGTCAACAACAACAAACGGCGTATCACGAGGCTAAACAGCGTTTCGAGCAAACCAGACAGCACTTTGAGCAGCAGAAACAATCGCTCGATCAGCTCAAGCATCAACATCAACACACCTCGCAACATCAACAGCAGGTTGATGAGCAAATTCAAAACTGGTTAAAAGTGCATGCTGATTTTCAAGCCTCTGATCTTACGACGCTCATGCAAATTAATTCAACTCAAGAGCAAGATATTCGTAATCGTCTTAATCATGCCGAACGTTTATTAAGTGAAGCTTCTTCTGCACTTAAGACCATGCAAGAGCAATTAAGCGAGCACTTACAAACTCAGCCAGATATTGAATATGAAAAGCTTGTTAGTCTCATTCAAGACAATATTGCAGAGCTCAAAGCACAGCTTGAAGTACGTGATCGACTGAAGCTTAAGCTTGAAGTACATCAGCAAAACCTTGCGAAGCAGCAACAATACGCTGAGCAAATTCAAAATATTCAGCAAGAAGAGCATCGTTGGAGCAAAATTTCAGGTCTGATTGGGGATGCTAAAGGTAAAGAGTTTCGTGACTATGCCCAGCAATATCACCTAGATATTTTAGTTGAACATGCCAATCAGCAACTGGCGATGCTTTCTCAACGCTATACGCTAAAACGCCTAGATCAGTCTTTAAGCCTTGCGATTATTGACCACGATATGGATGGGGAAACCCGCTCCGTTGCATCTTTATCTGGCGGTGAGTCGTTCTTAACTGCCCTTGCCTTGTCTTTAGCCATTGCCAATATGGCCTCGGGTTCAATGAAAATTGAATCGCTGTTTATTGATGAAGGTTTTGGCACTTTAGATGCCTCATCTTTGCATATGGTTATGAATGCTTTAGATCAATTGCAAAATCAGGGTCGTCAGGTCATTCTCATTTCACACATTCAAGAAATGCACGAGCGTATTCCTGTACAAATTCAGGTGAAACCTCTTGGTGCGGGTGCAAGTACGATTGAAGTTGTAGGCTAATTTATTAGGATTTCATATCTTAGACTTGATTGAATCTTATATAACAAAGGGGCGTATGTTCTACGCCCCTTTTTCTTGTATGGTCTTGTACTAATTTTTTATTTTTAAAACATCAAAAAATTAATTCACGCAGAGTACGACGATTGCGAAGCCAATACAGTACATACCGAACAAATGCCAGCGCCCATGTTCTAACCATGAAGACAACCATTTTAGCGCTAAAAGACCAGCACCAAAGCTAAAGCACATGCCCAATAAGCTTGGAACCATCGAATGGAACACTTGTCCATGCGCCACGGTTTGTAAACCTTGAGCGTGAATTAAACGATATAACTCTTTTAAAATTACTGCTGGTGTTAGTACCACAGCCAGTGCAAAACTGAACTCTTCAGCCTTTTGGCGCGATACACCTAAAAATAAACCTGTAGAGATCGTTGCACCAGAACGTGAAAAGCCACGGAAAGGTAAACATAAAGCCTGCACCGCCCCAATAATAGAAGCACTACGCAAACTGATTTCACCTTGTTGTCCGCGGTCTAAGCGCGAAGATAAAATAATCAGAACACCTGCCGAAATTAACGCAGCTGCCATAAGTTTTGAGTTACTAAACAAATGCTCAATTTCGAAACTGCTCGCTCCACCAAAGAACACATGTTTAATCAGAGATTGAAGCGCTAAGCCAAGCACACCTGTAATTAGGGTTGCCAAAATAATATAGAAGGCTTGTTTTTTAAAACTTTCCCAAGAAGAAAAATAGGTTTTTTTCCAAGATTTCCAAAAGTAGACAATCACTGCAAACATCGTACCCGTATGTAACATCACAAGTAAGAAAGTCATATCAGGTGCAGATGGATCATACCCCATTAACTTTTCAGCTAAGATAACGTGTGCGGAACTAGAAACTGGCAATAATTCAGCAAAACCCTGAATGATCGCCAGAATAAAAACATGCAATAAATCCATACATTACACACTCAAATATTAAAATATTTGGGTTATAAGCTAGGAAAATTAAATTTAAATTAACAAATTACAGTTACCCGACAAAACGTTGAGCTAAATTGTAAAAGTCATTTTTTCTCAACTGTATCGCGCTTTCCAAATAAAGCCGTTCCTACACGTACCATGGTTGAACCTGCAGCAATTGCAGCGTCTAAATCACCTGACATTCCCATGCTTAATGTGTCCCATTGTTCTGGGTGGGCATGTTTTGCTTTCACAGCATTAAACAAGGCTTTAGCATCTGCAAAAGCAGCAGTATTTTCTGGTGCTGGAATCACCATCAAGCCGCGTAATTTAATTTTTGCTAACTGGCTAATTTGAGCAACCAACTCGGCAACCTCATCTGGTGTACAGCCATCTTTACTGTCTTGCCCATCAATATTCACTTGCAAACAAATATTCAAGTCAGATTGATCTTGAAGTCTTTGATTAGATAATCGCTCAGCAATAATCAAACGATCTACACCATGCACCCAATCAAACTTTTCTGCCAAATGTTTAGTCTTGTTGCGCTGAACATGACCAATAAAATGCCATTCAATTTCTAAATCTTGTAAAGCTTCGATTTTTTCTAAAGCTTCCTGTAAATAGTTTTCACCAAATGCTCTTTGCCCTGCTGCATACATTTCACGCAAACTTTCACTCGGATGTGTTTTTGATACGGCTAAAAGTTGCACAGTTTCAGGCGCACGCTGAGCATGTTCACAAGCAACTCTGATTTGCTGTAATACGTGCTGCCGCGCATCTTGCAGGTAATTCATTGACAAGGTTCTCATTTTCAAAAAACTTTTTTGCTTTTCACCTAAAGCGAGGTGTTGGTAAGCCTCGGTGAAAGCCGTATATTATTCTACAAAATAATGACATATTTTGATTTACTTGGGGAAATTATGGATATTACAGAGCTACTCGCCTTCTCTGTGAAAAATGGCGCGTCCGATTTACATTTATCTGCTGGCATGCCACCAATGATTCGCGTTGATGGTGAAGTCCGTCGCATTAACTTACCGGCTCTAGATCATAAAGATGTTCACCGTCTGGTCTATGACATCATGAATGATAAACAACGCCGAGACTACGAAGAAAAGCTTGAAACCGACTTTTCTTTTGAAGTGCCAAATGTTGCTCGTTTCCGTGTTAACGCATTTAACCAAAACCGCGGTGCTGGTGCAGTATTTCGTACCATTCCATCTAAAGTACTTACTATGGAAGATTTAGGCTTAGGTCAAATCTTTAAAGATATTTGCGACTATCCACGTGGGATTGTATTAGTCACTGGCCCAACAGGTTCGGGTAAATCTACGACGCTTGCAGCGATGATGGACTATATCAACGAAAATCGTTATGACCATATTTTAACGGTTGAAGACCCTATCGAATTTGTACATCAGTCGAAGAAATGTTTGATTAACCAGCGTGAAGTACATCGTGATACACATGGCTTTAACGAAGCACTACGCTCGGCACTGCGTGAAGACCCTGATATTATTTTGGTCGGTGAGATGCGTGACCTTGAAACCATCCGTTTAGCACTTACTGCTGCCGAAACGGGTCACTTGGTGTTTGGTACACTCCATACGACTTCTGCTGCAAAAACCATTGACCGTGTGATTGACGTATTCCCTGCCGAAGAAAAAGACATGGTTCGTGCCATGTTGTCAGAATCTTTACAGGCTGTTATTTCGCAAACCCTGCTTAAAAAGAACGGCGGAGGGCGTGTCGCAGCACATGAAATTATGATTGGTATTCCTGCCATTCGTAACTTAATTCGTGAAAACAAAGTCGCCCAAATGTATTCATCAATTCAGACTGGGGCAAATCATGGCATGACGACACTCGACCAAAGCTTAAAAGGTTTAGTTTCTCGTGGAGTGATTAGTCCACAAACGGCTCGTACTGCTGCAAAACAGCCTGAATCATTCCTATAAAAATAATTAGAGAATAAATATGGATTTTAATGACTTACTCAACCTCATGGTTGAAAAAAAATCATCCGATCTTTTTATTACCGATGGCGTTGCGCCATCGATGAAGATTAACGGACAAATTGTTCCAATTTCAAAAAATAGTCTTTCAGGCGATGTTATTGGTCAACTCTTACATTCCATCATGAGCGAAAAGCAACGCAAAGAATTTGCGGACACTCGTGAATGTAACTTTGCCATTATGAACCGTGATAAAACTGCCCGCTTTCGTGTGAGTGCTTTTCAGCAGCGTGACATGCCCGGCATGGTACTACGTCGAATTGAAACTAAAATTCCTTCAATTGATGACTTGCAGTTACCACCTGTTCTTAAAGATTTATCAATGACCAAACGCGGCATCATTATTTTTGTTGGTGCGACAGGTACGGGTAAATCGACGTCTTTGGCTTCAATGATTAGCTATCGTAACCACAACACTAAAGGTCATATCATTACCATTGAAGACCCAATCGAGTTTATTCACGAACATGCAGGCTGCATCATTACCCAACGTGAAGTCGGAATCGATACGGACTCATTTGAAATTGCCTTAAAAAATACTTTGCGACAAGCACCAGATGTCATCTTGATTGGTGAGATTCGATCTCGTGAAGTTATGGACTACGCGATTGGCTTTGCTGAAACAGGCCACCTTGTATTGGCCACAATGCACGCCAACAACGCTAACCAAGCACTCGACCGTATCATTCACTTTTTTGAAAGTGACCGCCACAGTCAGCTCTACATGGACTTATCTCTTAACTTAAAGGCCATGATTGCTCAGCAACTTATTCCAACGCCTGATGGCAAATCTCGCCGCGCCGCAATTGAAATTTTAATTAACTCACCATTAATTTCAGATTACATTCGTAAAGGTGAAATTCATGAAATTAAAGATTTAATGAAACGCTCACGTGAACTTGGTATGCAAACCTTTGACCAAGCATTGTTTGATCTCTATAAAGCAGGCCAAATTACCTATAAAGATGCATTAAAACATGCCGACTCACCAAATGATTTACGTTTGACGATTAAGCTTACTGAAGAAGGACCTGATCAAATTGCAGGCACAAATCAGCATTTAACTTTCGACCGACAGTAATTTCCTCATAAAAAAAGGAAGGTTAAACGTAACCTTCCTTTTTTATTTGTTTTCTTTGTGTGAAAACGATTATTTCTTGCGCAGAACTTCCTGACATTCAGGTTCGTTACAGTAACCGTAGAGGTTTAATGAGTGACCCGTTAAGGTAAACCCATGTTGGTCTGCTACAGCATGCTGTTCCTTCTCGATAACATCATTAGTAAATTCAATAACTTTGTTGCAATTATGGCAAACCAAATGATCGTGATGATCTTCTTGCATAATTTCGAAAACAGAATGATTATTTTCGAAATGATGACGCTGAATGATACCTGCAGCTTCAAATTGTGTTAACACACGGTAAACTGTCGCAAGACCGACATCTTCCCCTTGTTCTAACAAAGTCTTGTAAATATCTTCAGCACTAAGATGATGTTGCTTTGAATTTTCTAATAATTCCAAAATCTTAATTCGTGGAAGGGTAACTTTAAGTCCAGCTTTGCGCAAATCTTGATTGGAAATAGGCATGAAAAAAGGTCTCTCAACAAATCTCAAGTTGGAATAGGCAATAGAATTTAGATGAAGTATGATCTATCCTTTGATCAAATGCATCATAATTTATTGGGATAGTGTAGCAAAATGCAAAAACTCGTGCTGACGTTATTAGTCACTTCACTCCTTGCTGGTTGTTCAATCTTTGGTGTATATAAGGTTGATATTCCTCAAGGGACTCCTTTGACCAAAGCTCAGGCCTCTCAAGTACAAGTCGGCATGAATTTCCAGCAAGTGCGTTTTTTGCTTGGTAGTCCAACTGTGACTGATCCCCTCAATCCTCAGCGTTGGGACTACATTTACAACTATATCCCGGGAACTTACGCTAAAAAGGCAAAAATCCCCGCAGCACATGGTCAGCATTTAAAAATTTACTTTGATGGCACTGGCACAGTAACTAAAATTGAAGGTTTAGAAACTATTCCAGAATCGCAACCAGGTTTACCTGCTTCTAAAGAAGCGATTTTAACTGCCCCACCACTATAATCGTTTTTTCTAATAAAAATAAACCCCTCAAGTGAAATACTTCGAGGGGTTTTATTTATGGGGCTTATTGCTTTAAGCGATTACTTTTAATATATCGCCCCACAGGATTTTTCTCGGCGCGGTTACGGCGTATATCCTTAGGATTAATCGTTAAAGGCCGATAGACCTCTACCCGATCACCTGCTTGTAGTACTGCATCAGCTTCTACTTTTGCACCAAATATGCCAAGTTGTAATGGCTCAGGCAAACTTACTTGCGTCTGTAATCCACTCGCTTCAACTGCTTGTAATGCTGTCATTCCAGCTTCAAATGGAATAGCAACTAAAAACTGTTGCTCTGGGGTTGCAAAAGCAACCCACACTTGCTGAGCTTTTTCCATCAGAGAATTTGTCCAACTACCGCAATCATGGCAATTACAATTGAAAGCGGTAAAACAATACGTACCGCAATACGCCACAAGTTATAGAACAACTCATTGCTAAAATTCATTGATTTACGCAAGTGGCTAATTTTCATAATCCAGCCAGCAAAAATTGCATAGATCAGGCAAATGAGTAATCCCCAAAGCATCAAAATCAGCGTAAAGATGCCGTGAAGTTCAGGCACAGCCCAAACTGCAATTGCTACAACAATAATCACCCATTGTAAAACGTACATCAGTTGACGTTGAGCAAGCTGTTCTTTAGCAAGTTGAATAAACAGAGCTGTTGTCATTACCGCCGTAAAAATCCAGGTAAAAACAGGAAGCTGTGCTTGAAGAGAAAAGAAACCAAACGCAACGACAGCAATTAACTGAGCTAACCAGATTGGAAGTACAGTTCGGGTAGCGCCTTCTTGAGAGTGAATTACAGACAAGCTATTTTGCCAGTAAAGTCCTAAGCCTAAACCACTCGCAACAAGAGCAAGCACAGTTGCATTACCCCACTCTTTAAACTCAACGTTTGTCCAATGCCAAGGCTGTAAAGTCGTTCCCATCGTATTAGCTAAAACAAGAGAAGCAATTACACCGACTGTCATTAACACAATTAAAATCTGACGTGGAATAAAAGATAAAATTAAAGCCGCAACTGCAAGACCAGCAAAAATAATTTGCCCAGAAATACTGTTATTGAGCTGTACTGTCAGTAAATTGCCAGCAGTACTCAGTACATTCCCGGCTAAAAATGGAATAAAAATAACTGCAAGCCAACCAGCCAAACGCCATTTTGGTGAACTATCTGCTTCACGAGTTAAACTCGATAAAGCATTTAAAGCAGTAGTCTTCGACCGTTTTGCTAAGGCAATTTCCAAATAACAAACTGGCAGAGCCAATAACAGCATTGTGCCCAACCACAATAACCAGAAATCGATTTGACGATCAATCTGGATCCCCATAGCGGGTGCCAATGTCGCCATAATGATGAAAGACAAGCAAAACGCCATCAGGGGCGATAACCATCGTGACATAGGTATGTCCTGCATTATGCATTCCTTGAAAAAGACTATAGATATTTTGCCCGTCTCATGCCTGAAAATCAAAGCTTGCTCAATAAAAAAAGCAAACTACCGAAACGATAGTTTGCTGCGCTAACTAAAATTATAAGTTTTGTTATTCAAGTTATGCGAAAAACCGAGCAAACCAGTTTTTCCCTTTCTTCTTTTCTTTTTCTCTAATAATCCCCATCATATTTTCTTTTACTGCCCCGACATAATCAGCATCATCATGTTGAATATGGTTAATTAACCATTTTGCTAAAATTTCTTGTAGCTCTTTTTCAACAGTATGTCCCATTTCAAAACGCTCACGATATAACTCTATTTTTTTAATAAACAAGTCATGTACACGTTTATGTGGTACACGATATTTATAATCGGCTTCCTCTTGTAAACTTTCTTCAAAAGTAAAATGTGATTGCGTATAATCAATAATATTATCTAAAACATCTTTAATTCGACGTCTATCTTCATCATCCTTTACATCATCAATTTCATTAATATAATCAAGTATTCGTTTATGTTGCTCATCAATAACATCAATACCCGTATTATATACTGAAGCCCATTTCATTTTCATACATCTCCCCAATGATGTTCAATGACTGTTGCATAAACCTCATGATATATTTAAAGAATATAAATAAAAACAAAGCTATTTTGTCGGGTTTATCTTATAAAAATCACAATCAACATAAATTACTGTTTTTATTTATTTTTTATAAATTTAACCAACTAAAATAATAAAGTATTTTTTAAACAAAATACTTTATTATTAAATGTCTAATATATATAAATATCTCTACTTATACATTTAAAATATACTTTATATTAATATTGATCTGCGCGAGTAATACGCTTAAGTTCAGGATTTTCCAGCTCACGCTTTAATCTTTCTACATGAGTAATTGCTTTTTTAATTGGTTCACCATGTTGAAATAAAATCATTTCACCGGGTTGATAAGCTGTCCAGTTTTCATTATGTGTTAAAGGTTCAGTTGTTATTACCGCTACACGATCTTCAGGGGTTGTTACCTGACTAAAATCGACTTCAATATCTAGATCAATTAAATGAGCCTGATTAAATGGATATTCTCGAACCAACCAATGTAATTTAGTAATCGCATAACTAAATAATGCCTTGCCATTCGATAAGCAATAATTAAATGTGCCGTACTCAGCAATTTGTGGCGAAATTTTTTCTAATACTTCAAAGATTTGCTCAAGGCTGGGTTCTTCATAGCCAAAAGCTTCAACGAGTTGATCGAGCAAATAACAGAATGCGCGTTCACTGTCTGTATTCCCCACCGGCGAAAAACGTCCACTCAGTGGTGGATCAAAGTCATGTAAATCACCATTATGGGCAAAAATCCAATGACGCCCCCACAACTCTCGAATAAAGGGATGAGAGTTTTCTAAAGTGATTTTACCTTGAGTCGCTTTACGAATATGCGCGATCACATTACGTGATTTAATAGGATAATTACGAACGAGATCGGCAATTGGAGATTCAACTGCCGACTGGTTATCGACAAATAAACGGCAAGCCTTGTCTTCAAAAAATGCGATACCAAATCCATCACTATGATCTGAGGTAATTCCTGCACGCTGCGAAAAACCACGGAAAGAAAAAGTAATATCCGTTGGTGTTGCACAATTCATTCCTAATAGTTGGCACATATCGCTTTTAAACTACTTCTAATTACCCCATCTGCTCTATTGTGCATGAGAGTAAAATGGCTTGCAAATCTCAATATGTGCTGGCTATTAGAAAATAGAACATATGATTAACGCTGACCCATTTTATTCATGACAAATGAAGTTGCCACTTTATTCACTTCCAGAAATACAAAATAATCTAGACAGTTAAATTCTTCATCAAAAAACGCCTGTTTCGATAGTTTTGATTGCATGCTCAAATACATTTGGAAAAGTTTCGGCATACGTTCATCTTGTGGAAAGCTAAACTCAGGATATTCAGGTTCGTAGATTTTTTTCGAACGAATATCAATGGTTTTACTTTCAGATAATTGCTGAATCTGGCGATGCGTGTAGTACGCTCTAGCCAAATTATCTTGCAAATGAATACTGACACATCCCATTAAATATTTAGCGCGCATTGACCATAACACTTTCGGTGCAAGGTTCAACCACAGTGTCGATAATGCTTTACCATTACGAAAGCGTGGATGAACACAGGTACGCCCTATTTCTAACACATTAGGAAGATGTGATAACTGAGGAACAATATCAAACTCATGTGCGCTGTAGCTTTGTGCAATCTCATGACCTTGAAATAGTTTTAGACGCGTATATGCGACAATCTCTCCAGTCCACTTTTCACGCAAGACCGCATGTTCACAACCAAAATCGTAAATATCTTGGTCTAAGTTATCTTCAAAATGAATTCCAAATTGTTGGCTAAATTGTTGTGCACGAAACCGCTGTACATCTTGTAATTCTTTTAAATTATCAACCCATTCAAAACGAAATTGTGTCTGATTTATTGCTTTATGACGATTTAAAGGTAAAGTCCAGGTTTGGCGATATTGATTAAATTTTTCCAGCATAATGAACGCTCCTAGTGACACCCCTTACACTAGTCAAAG
This sequence comes from Acinetobacter sp. DMC2, assembly GCF_056314305.1. NCBI lineage: Bacteria > Pseudomonadati > Pseudomonadota > Gammaproteobacteria > Moraxellales > Moraxellaceae > Acinetobacter > Acinetobacter sp. DMC2. Next base: position 357,058 of record NZ_JBQUYP010000002.1, read on the forward strand.
CTCATGACAAAAAAATGACCAAACTAAAGTGGTATAAAAAAAGACCACCTAGAGTGATCTTTTTATTGAGAATAACGAATTTCTTAAGCTGTTTTAGTGCGATTAGAAATGAGTGTTCCAACCCCATGATCAGTGAAGATTTCAAGCAATGTTGCATGTGGTACGCGACCATCAACAATATGTGCGCTCACAACACCACCTTTAACAGCGTCAAGTGCACAGCCTACTTTAGGAATCATACCGCCATAGATCACGCCTGTTTCAATGAGGCGATCAACTTCTTGCGTAGTAAGGCCAGTTAATAGATTTTTATTTTCATCAAGCACACCCGTAATATTGGTAAGCAAAATTAACTTTTCAGCGCCTAGTGCTTCTGCAACCTTACCTGCAACTAAATCAGCATTAATATTATAAGTATTGCCTTCTTCATCTACGCCTAATGGCGCAATCACTGGAATAAAGTCACTTTGAGTGAACATCTCCAATACATCGGTTTTAACGCCAGTGACTTCCCCAACCATACCCAAGTCGATATGTTTGATTGAACCGTCTTCTTCTTGCTTTTCCATAAGTAATTTACGGGCACGAAGTAAATTACCATCTTTACCTGTTAAACCAATTGCGCGGCCACCATGTTTATTAATCAGGTTAACAATTGATTTATTTACGCTACCACCTAATACCATTTCAACCACTTCCATGGTTGCAGCATCAGTTACACGCATACCGTCAATACGGTCAGACTCGCGGCCTAACTGCTTTAAAAATGAGTCTACTTGTGGCCCACCACCGTGAACAACAATCGGATTTAACCCGACAGTTTTAAGTAAAACGATGTCTCGGGCAAATGAACTTTCGAGCTCCGGATCAGTCATCGCGTTGCCACCGTATTTCACCACCAGCGTTTTACCAGTAAAACGTTGAATATACGGCAAAGCTTCAATCAAGATTTTTGCTTTGTCGACACCGATATGCTGATGTTGTGGCATTACGCCTCTCCTTAGTTAGTTAGGCCTCTGAAAGTTCTTGTGCAATTTGCGGATAATGTTCTTGCAACATATCTACAAATTTTTGCTGGATTTCCTTTAATCGTAAAGGATTATCCGCATCAAATCTTACAGTAAAATATTCACCAGTATTTGATGCTCGAATAATGCCAAAACCATCATCAAAATCAAGACGTACGCCATCGATTTTACTGATACGGGCACCTAAACGATGACTTAAAATTTCAATATCTTGTAATACATACTTTGGATCAGACTGATATGTACCAATATAAGTATCTTCTGTACAACATCTTTCTGGATAAGGAGCAAATAATTCAGAAATTGTTGTCGCACTCGATTGAGTAAAATATTCCATTACACGTAATGCAGCATATAGACCGTCGTCGTAGCCGAAACCACGCCCATCATTAAAAACGTAGTGGCCTGCATATTCTCCACCAAAAATGGCGCGTCCATTTGACTGAGATAGATAAGCTCTTAAGAAGCTACTTCCCGTGCGGATCATTTTTGCTTTTCCGCCGAGTTGTTCAACCGTTTTTTGAACCATGCGTGAACATTTCACGTCAAAAACAATTTCTTGCTCGGGGTGTTGTTCTAAGCACATTTGCGCAAAAAGTGATAACAAACGGTCTGCTGTCAATATCTGGGCTTTTTCATCGACTAAAACGACACGGTCTCCATCACCATCCAGAGCAATGCCGATATCTGCTTGCTGCTCAACCACTGCTTTACGCAAATTCGTTAAATGAGCTGCATGCGAAGGGTCTGGTGCATGATCTGGAAACTCCCCATTCGGATGAGTTCGTAAAGCAATGACTTCACAGCCCATTTTTTCCAAGATTAATTTTGAGCAGTGTCCAGCAGAGCCATGTAAACCATCTAAAATAACTTTTAAAGGACGTTTTAATTGAATATCTTTAAAAATGGCTTGCTGATATTTTTGACAAAACTCAGCTTTAAATTGAGGTAGGGTTAGCTCAAGTACAGAAATGGAATGAGTTGGTACATACGTTTGGGCTTTTTCCCCCACCTGCTGAATCATTTCAGGAGACGGCGGTTCACCTTTTAAAATCCACTTAATACCATTATCCGATTTTGGATTATGGCTTGCTGTCACCATAATGCCATTGCCACCAAAATCTCTAGCAATGTAATACATCATTGGTGATGAACAACAGCCAATGTTGGTAACGCTTAAACCTTGTTCTACTAAAATCTCTTCAATTAATTGTGCATAGGCTGGACTTGTGAGACGGGCATCATAGCCAATCACTAATTGAGTTTGTTCTGCTTGTTTGTATTGTTGTGCCAATCCGTAGGCAATCGAACGAACAACGTCCGCGGTTAAGTAAGAAAGTTTGCCTCTAATATCGTAAGCACGAAAAATACTTTTTGGAAATGAGTGTCTTACATTCATAGCGTATCTTCTATTTAAAGATCAATCCGATCTATCGCAAAAACATAGATTATTCAAAATTTTGAAAGGTTTGTTTGCTAAAAAAGTTAAAAGAATATGAGTAAAGCGTGTTGTAATATAATCCATTGTAACATTCAAGATATAAAAAGAAACGCCTGTTCAACAGGCGTTTCTTTTTCGTTAATATTTTAAAAAACTTATTGTTTACCTGTGTGACCAAAGCCACCAGCGCCACGTAAAGTTTCTTCAAATTCTTCTACTTGCTCAAACTCAGCTTGTACGACTGGCACTAAAACATATTGTGCCAAGCGCTCACCTGGTTCTAAACGGAATGTTGTTTGACCACGGTTCCAAACCGAAACCATCAATTCACCTTGGTAATCTGAATCGATCAAACCAACTAAGTTGCCAAGCACAATACCGTGTTTATGACCTAAACCTGAACGCGGTAAAATTAAACCAGCAAAATTTACATCATGAATATAAATTGCCATACCTGTTTTAACTAAAACAGTTTGTCCTGGTTCAATATCAATTGCTTCATCGACGCAGGCACGTAAATCTAAACCCGCTGAACCTGCTGTTGCATATGAAGGTAAAGGCCATTCTTTACCTAAACGCGGATCGAGCAATTTCACTTGAACTTTCATGGGATTTCCTAAAAATTAAAAAAATTAACGCTTTAATAAAGCTTTTAAATTTGCCAGATATTGTTGAGCCTGTTCTTTAGGATCAACATTAGCCGCAATTTTCTTTTTACGCCCTAACCACTCCAGCTCATCTTGCGGAAGTTCATCAAGGAAACGGCTAGGTGTCATCTGTTTCATCTGTCCGCCATTTTTACGCTGTTCTGCCAGTGTTAACGTTAAACCTTGGCGTGCACGGGTAATTCCCACGTACATGAGACGGCGTTCTTCCTCAATGGTTTCTGCTGCAATCGAGTTTTTATGCGGTAATAGTTCTTCTTCGAGCCCCATAATGTACACATATGGGAATTCCAAACCTTTTGCAGCATGTAGAGTAAGTAAGTTAACTTTGTCCGTATCTTCTTCTTCCTGTTGCTGTTCTAACAGATCAAGTAGAACCAGTTTTCGAATGACACTTTCAATATTCTTTTCATCAACGTCTTCAGCACGGTTAATGAGATTTTGAATACTGGTAAATAAATTCTCAATGTTATCGAGCTTACTTTTCTCTTGTGCAGGTGTTGCAGACTGTTCACGAACGTAATCCATATAACCCGCTTCGTTCATCATTTGACGAACTTTAGGCACAGGTTCATCGTCTTCCAACAATTCACGCGTAAATGTCGCGATAAAGTCAGCAAATTCATGAAGCTGAGTTTCTGCCTTTTTAGGAAGCACCATGCTTAAACGTTGATCAGCAGAAGCACCAAGTAAAGACAAATTATTTTCTTGTGAGAATAAACCTAACTTCTCAAGAGTAACTGGGCCAATCGCACGTTTAGGTGTATTAATAATACGCAAGAAAGCACTGTCATCTTCTGGGTTAATAATAAGACGTAAATAACTCATCACGTCTTTAATTTCTGCACGAGCAAAGAACGAAGTACCACCAGAGAGTTTATACGGGATTTGCATTTGGCGAAGCTGTGTTTCTAATACACGCGCCTGAAAGTTCCCACGATATAAAACAGCATAATCTTTCCAGTTTTTACCGTTCATGAGCTTATGAGTAAGTAAGTCTTTGACTACGCGCTCTGCTTCATCGTCATCATTACGACAGGTAATAATTCTGATGACTTCACCATGTCCTTTATCACTCCACAATTTCTTATCAAAAATATGCGGGTTATTTTGAATCACACAGTTCGCTGCTTTTAAAATACGGCTGGTTGAACGATAGTTTTGTTCAAGTTTAATAATTTGTAAATTTGGGAAATCCTGCTTAAGCAAAGCCATATTTTCAGGCTTGGCTCCACGCCATGCGTAAATCGACTGGTCATCATCACCTACCGCGGTGAACTGACCCATTACCCCAACTAAAAGTTTCACCAAAATATACTGAGCGGTGTTGGTATCTTGATATTCATCGACCAATAAATAGCGAACACGGTTTTGCCATTTATCACGTACTTCTGCATTTTCTTGCAGTAAACGTGTTGGCATAACAATCAAGTCATCAAAATCGACTGCATTGTAAGCACGTAAATTACGTTCATAAAGCTGGTAAAGATGGGCAAACTGTACATCTTCAGGTGTTTCACAAGTTGAATGTGCTTGCTCTGGCAAGATCAGATCATTTTTCCAATCCGAAATTTTCTTCATTGCCTTAGCAATTAATTCTTTGCTTTCTGCACCTGACAAATTGTCGCGATGCATCAAATCCATCAAAATACGCTTACAGTCGTCTGCATCTAAAATCGAAAAATTAGCTTTTAAAGGTAAATTTTTAAGTTCTAAACGTAAAAGGTTTAAACCAAAAGTATGGAAAGTCGAAACAGATAAACCTTTTGATTCTTCACGTGACAAAAGCTTGGTCACACGCTCTTTCATTTCACGGGCAGCTTTGTTTGTGAAGGTCATCGCGGTTATACGATGCGCTGGAATACGGCAATGCTGCACCAAATAGGCAATTTTACGTGTAATTACCGATGTTTTACCTGAACCAGCACCAGCAAGCACCAATAAAGGGCCCTGAGTATATTTCATGGCTTCTTCTTGCTTGTTGTTCAATTGACTGGCAGATGACATCGTGTATTACCTCTTAATTTTTCGAGCATGATTATAGTCATCTCTGTTTTAGAATCCCAATAGTAAATCTATGGATATGTATAAATGATGTCTAATAATGCAATTTATGCGCCGCAGAATGTCGTGATTATTTCTTGTACTACCCCCATAAAAAAACCACCCGAAGGTGGTTTTTGAAACAATAAACTAAATCTTATTGTTTAGCATAAATGCTGATTTCTACACGACGGTTTTGTTCACGGCCAGATGCAGTTGAGTTATCTGCGATTGGGTTAGATGAACCAAAACCTTGCGCGTCGATACGGCTAGCAGATACGCCTTGGCTAGCTAAATAGCTACGTACTGATTGAGCACGTGCTTGTGATAATGGAATGTTAATTGAATCATTACCAGTGTTATCAGTATAACCTGTTACAAGAATTGCACTCTTGTTATCTTCAGCCAAAGTTTGAGCAACTTTGTTTAAAGTTGAGTAGAAGTTTGGCTTGATGTTTGATTTGTTTGTATCAAAAGTAATGCTACCAGGCATAATTAATTGAACAGAACCATCTGGATTACGGCCAACGTCTACACCAGTACCCGCCATTTGTTGACGTAATTTTTTCTCTTTTTGGTCAAGGTATAAACCACTAGCACCACCTAAAACTGCACCAATTGCTGCAGCACGGTTGTTTTGACGGCTAGAGTTTGCACTTGATTTAGAAATACCGTAACCAGCTGCTGCGCCGATTAATGTACCTAATGCGGCTTTATCGTATTCAACGCCACCAAGGTTGTTACCTGTTGTTTGACAACCAGAAAGTACTACTGCTGCCCCTACCACTGTTGAAATAACTAATGCACGCATTGCATGCCTCCTCACTTTGAGTGTTTTGTTGTTGAGTGAATAATGAAACAAAAAGGAAGTATAAAACATTGATATTTTGTTAATAATAAACAGTTTAGTTATGTTTTTGTAATATTTTGATGCACTTTAAGATGCTAGCTCATCACAATTTCTTCATTGTTGTCTAAGATATCGTTGTATTTCATATTATGACAGTTATAGTTGAACAACTTTTCTATGGATTTTAGACATTCGGGGTCATTCATATGTCAACTGCACCCAATAAGCAATCTGCGCTAAAAAAAATTACACGTGGACTCACTGTAGGTACAGTCATTACAGGAAGTACGTTTTTTCATGGTCCACCTGTTCTTGCATTAGGTCTGACCAAGCTTTTAAAAAAATCATCTAAAATAGATGAAACCAATATTCAAATTACAAACAGCTGGTTAGGGGTAAACAATTGGTTAATTGACCATGTTTTACCAAATCTAAAATGGGATATCACGATTGATGAGGGACTTGACCTAAATATGCAAGGTCGTTATCTCATGACGTGTAACCATCAAAGTTGGGTTGATACGACGGTAAATCAATATTTTGGTTTAACCCGTATGCCACTCACCCGCTTTTTTACCAAATGGGAACTCATCTTTATTCCTTTCGTTGGACAAGCTTTTAAAATTCTTGGCTTCCCGATGATGAAACGTCACACCAAAGAACAGGTTGCAAAGAATCCTGAGCTCAAAGACCGTGACATGATGGAAGCACGTAAAGCCTGCGAGCAGCTTTTAAGTCAGCCCTTCACATTATTGAATTATTTAGAAGGTACTCGTTTTACTCAAGAAAAACATGACCAGCAAAAATCGCCATATAAGCATTTGCTTAAACCCAAAGCAGGTGGCTTGGCACTTGCCTTGAATATTTTGGGTGACAAAATTGATGCTTTAGTTGATATGACAATTGTCTATCCGAATGGCGTTCCAGGATATAGCGATTTCTGGCTCGGTGATGTTTCAAGAATTGCAGTAAATTTGCGTAAAATTGAAATTCCAGATTGGGTTCTTGGTGGAAACTATGAAGACGATGCGGTTTACCGTGAACGTTTCCAACAATGGGTGGATGAAATCTGGACCGAAAAAGATCAACTTATTGAGCAAATGAAATCTCAATATACCTCTACAAATATTTAAGAAAGCATCCGTTATCATGCAAAACAGCGCTGGGAAAAAAACGAAATATCATCATGTAGATCCAAACAGCCTTTCGTTTAAGCTGTTTTTGATCTATGACATCTTTATGGTGTTTATTATTATTTTTAACCTGTTCTGTCTTGCTACAAATTTCTTTTTAATGAGCAGTATTGGGGCATGGTTCTTTGAACACATTCATTTGCCCCAGATACTGAGCTTTTACCGTAATTCACTGCATCCATGGGTAATCACATCGGAAGCTTGGTTTATTGGTTTTTTAATTGTTGAGCTGCTCGTGCGCTGGAGCATTGCGATCATCAATAAACACCATAAACGCTGGTTCTTTTTCCCTTTTATTCACTGGTATGAAATTTTAGCCATTATTCCTCAGCTTCGTTTTCTACGTTTGTTCCGAGCTGGAATTATTGCTTATCGTTTACACGAAATGGGCTATCGAGTTATTCCAGAAAGCTGGAGAAAGACTGGATTATTTTACTATCGTGTTGTCATGGAAGAACTTTCCGATCGTGTTGTTATTACCGTGATTGATGGCATTAGATATGAACTTCAAACCAGTTCTAGCCATAAACAGATTATTCACGACTTAGTTAATCATCATCGTGAGCAATTTACTGCTACCCTAACAGCATTATTACAAGAGTCTTTAGCGACTGCTTTAAAAGAACAAAAACCGGCAATAACAAAAGGTGTTGGGAAAATTGTAGATCAGGCCATAGTAGATACACCTGAGCTGACCCAATTATTACGCTTAATTCCTTTAGTCGGTGGTCGTATTGAACAGCAAATTCAGAGTATTGGCCAAAGATTAGGTGAAAATATTAGTGCAGGTTTAATTGAACCTTTAATTGAGGGTTCACCAAACACTCCGAGTCCTACTTATCAATTAATTTCTCAAAAAGTGAGTGAAATAAATATTAATAATCGCCAGCTTGAGCAATTGGTTGAATCTGTCGTGTTCGAGACACTGGAGTCTGTACGAAAACAGGTCAAGGTCAAACAATGGCAACAAACGCTTGCGGAGTATGATCGAATCAAAGAATAAGCATTTACTTAATTTTTTATTAAACACGCTAGAGAATTGGCACGATTTGTTCTAGCATTTGCTCTATTTACAATAAACTTAACGATATTACAGCTCGTTTTAACGCCTTGAAGGAAGACTTATGGCTGATATCCGGATTACCGGCAGAATGGTTAACTTTAGCAGGATAACCTTCGATACCAATGATCATGATGTGATCCGCCAGCAATTATCAAATATATTAAATGAAGGTTCCTATCAAGGAACTTTAGTGATTATTGATAGTACGGTTGAGCAAGAGTTAATTGCATTAATTCAACTTCTGGTGAGCTTGGGTCTACAACCTATGGCGGTAATCGATGGCATTTTAGGAGATGAAGCTCGCGCTATTCAATTCCCTGTTTTACCAGCAGATCAACCATTACAGCGTATTAAAGCCACAACAGAACAAGTCGCAATTGTAGAAAAACCTGCTACCGCTCCTGTATCGTCTTCAGCAGAAACAAAAAAACCACTAAACAAGATAGCGGTTGCTCATATTACCTCTTATCATGATGAAATTTTGCGTACAGGCCAATCCCTTGTACAAGATAACGGCGATATTATTTTAAAGGCTGGCATGAATAGTGGTTCCGAGGTGATCGCTTCAGGAAATATACATATTTATGGCACAGTTCGTGGTAGAGTCATTGCTGGTGCGGGCGGGCACGCAGCTGCACGCATTTTTTGCCAATCTTTAGAGGCTGAGCTCGTTTCCATTGCCGGAACGTATTGTGTCGCAGATGATATCCCTAAACATGTGGTAAAAAAGCCAGTACATATTTATTTAAATGAAAAGCAAGAGCTTGAATTCGAAGCGATTGAACTTTAGTTTATTAAGCAAATCACCAAAAAACAGCCCTTTTAAGGGTGAATGACCATAATAGGAGTGGATTCGGTGGCCAAAATTGTTGTCGTAACATCAGGCAAAGGTGGTGTAGGTAAAACTACAACGAGCGCATCTTTTGCAACAGGTTTAGCCCTTCGTGGTCATAAAACTGTTGTGATTGATTTTGATGTAGGCTTACGTAACCTTGATTTAATTATGGGTTGTGAGCGTCGTGTTGTTTATGATTTTGTCAATGTTATTAACAACGAAGCACGTCTGCAGCAAGCCCTTATTCGCGATAAAGATATCGAAAACCTTTATATTTTACCGGCTTCACAAACACGTGATAAAGATGCGTTGAGCGACGATGGTGTTGCTCGTGTTATTGATGAGCTATCTCAAGAATTTGATTACATCATTTGTGACTCACCTGCTGGTATTGAACGTGGTGCGATTTTAGCCATGTATCATGCAGATGAAGCAATCATTGTAACAAACCCTGAAATCTCTTCAGTACGTGACTCTGACCGTATTATTGGTATGTTAGATAGCAAAACCAAAAAAGTTGAACAAAACGAAGGACGTATACGTAAACATTTATGTATTACACGCTTCAACCCTGAACGCGCAGACCGTCAGGAAATGCTGACCATTGATGATATTTCTAAAGATATTTTACGCGTACCGACATTAGGCGTTATTCCTGAATGTCCAAGTGTATTACAAGCATCAAACGAAGGTAAGCCAGTAATTCTGTATTCAGAAACTAAAGCTGGTCAGGGTTATGATGATTTGGTTGCTCGCTTTCTTGGTGAAGACCGTCCTTATAGACACATCACAGCTCAACCTAAAGGCTGGTTAGCACGACTATTTGGAGCGTAGATATGGCAGGATTCTGGAGTAAATTATTTAGCAGTGAAGAAAAACCATCAAGTGCTCAAACTGCCAAAGATCGTTTGAAAGTTATTGTTGCTTCTGAACAAGGTTTAGGCCGCCGTTTAAGCCAAGACAAGATTGATCAGATGAAGAAAGAAATCATGCAAGTGGTTAGTCGTTATGTCAGCGGTGTAGGTGAACAGCATATCCAAATGCAGGTTCGCTCTGAAGCTAATATCGAAATGTTAGAAATGAATATCAATTTACCTGAAGAACGATAATTCTATTTCTGACTATTCAATAAAACAGAATCAAGGCAAAATAACGCAAGTTATTTTGCCTTTTTTAAAACTGAGGAGATTGTCATGGCATTATCACAGCCAGCAACTTTCAATGAAGAATGGTCCGATGAGCGTGTTTTTGCCTACCTCAACCAACTTCCGCCAGCGGGTGTGAACGCAGATTTTCATGTGCTCTACCATGCATTCAAACATATGCGTCCAACAGACTATGAACGTCTTTTGACTCAATTTATTGCGGACGGACGCGATATTAATGCCAAAGACCCTGAAGGCCAACGCATCCATGATGTGATTGCCAAATTTCCGCGTCAATCGGCACCATTTTTAGAAGTTCTAGCAAAGTTTGCTTAAAATAAAAAGCCTCTTCAAGAGGCTTTTTTCTTATCTAAATTTACCGATTACCAATGAGGAAAATACCAAATACGGTAAAAATACCACCTGAAATACCATCAATCCATTTTGAAAAATTACGATAAGCTGATCTAAAACTTGGTAATGAAAAAATAAAAGTCACAAAGCAGAACCATAAAATTGTTTCGACTGTGACAATAATAAAGAGCAGCCAGTGAACCTGATCAAGTTGGGGGTTAGCTAAAAATAATGAGAAAACACTACCAAAATAAATAACAGCTTTAGGATTTGATAGATTGGTTATCAAGCCTTTAATAAAAAATAGGTAAGGTGCTTTTGGTAGCTCTACAGCAACATTATCTTCTTGCTGATTTTTTGAAAATGCCGAACGCAACATCTGATAGCCTAACCAACATAAATATAAGCCACCGGCGATGAGTAAACCTTGCTTTAACCAAGCCATTTTTTCAAAAATAAGATTTAATCCCATCAGTGCCAAACAAGCCCAAAACATAACCCCTGCTGTGATACCACCCACCACTAACATAGCGTCTTTACGTGATCGACTAATCGCTGTTTGAGATACAAGAAAAAAATCAGGTCCTGGAGTAATAAGTGCACAAAAATGGATAAAAGCTAAAGTAATTAGAGCAAGTAACATGTTTTCCTCCAGATTTAATTCGTTGTTATTTATTTAGGAAAAATACATTAGCATTTTTTACTATACGTTAAAATCTTTAAGTCATTTTATAAATAGATTCAGTTTATTCAAATTATAAAAAAAGCCTCCAGAGAGGCTTTTTTTAGGGATAAGTTCTTAAACTAAAATATCTCGCTTACCATTAGGCCCCATTGCGCTCACAATGCCGTTCTCTTCCATTTGATCAATGATACGGGCAGCACGGTTATAACCAAGGCTAAATTTACGCTGTAGTGACGATGTAGAAGCTTTACGAGTTTCTAAAACAAATGACACACATTGATCATAAAGTGCATCACGGTCAGAACCTCCCTCACCCTCTTCAAAACCACGTGAAGTTGGTTCTTCATCAAATGGAGTCAAGATTTCGTCGACATAATCTGGCTCACCACGTTCACGCCAAGCATCACAAATACGGTTGACTTCATCATCACTAATGAATGCACCATGCACACGCTCAGGCTCAATTTTACCCGGCCCCAAGAACAGCATATCACCATGACCGAGCAAATCTTCTGCCCCACCTGCATCCAAAATAGTACGCGAGTCAATTTTACTGTTTACACGTAATGCGACACGCGTTGGAATATTGGCTTTAATCAAACCGGTAATGACATCAACAGATGGACGTTGAGTTGCAAGCAATAGGTGAATACCCGCAGCACGAGATTTTTGCGCTAAACGCGTAATCATTTCTTCTGCTTTTTTACCCACCTGCATAATCATGTCGGCAAACTCATCCGCCACAATCACAATAGATGGTAATGGTGTTAAACGAGGTGCACGTTCTTGTGTCGCCGAATCACTTGGTTTCCAAGTTGGGTCAATTAGATCTTCCCCATTCGCAATTGCTTCTTCAACTTTACGGTTGTAGTCACTTAATTTACGAATTTTAAGAAATGACATCAGCTTATAACGACGTTCCATTTCATTCACACACCAGTTCAATGCGCTTACTGCATCTTTCATGTCAGTAACAACTGGAGTTAATAAATGCGGAATATCATTATAGTTGGCAAGTTCAAGTTGTTTTGGATCGATTAAAATCAATCGCAACTGGTCAGGTGTATATTTAAGCAACATCGATAAAATCATCGAGTTTACCGCAACCGATTTACCAGAACCCGTTGTACCAGCAACTAGCATGTGTGGAGCTTTGGCTAAATCAGTTAATACTGGATTACCTGAAATATCTTTACCCATCGCCATACTGATTAATGCACTTGGATCGCGATATGTTGGCGTTTCCAATAGCTCAATCAAACGCACCATTTCACGGGCACTGTTTGGTACTTCAATACCAATATATGGTTTACCAGGAATGACTTCCACTACACGAACAGATGCCATCGACATTGAACGGGCTAAGTCACGCGAAATATTGGTTACCTTAGATGCTTTAACACCTGGTGCCAAATCTAACTCAAAACGGGTAACTACCGGTCCTGGTTGAGCTTCAACCACTTGAGCCTTAACATTAAATTCTTGTAACTTAATTTCAAGTAATTCAGATAAGCGCGAAAGCTGCTCTTCAGTGAAGTTAACTTTCTTATTTGGATCAACCTTATCAAGTAGATCCAGACCTGGCAAAGTTGGCAAATCCAAACGCTTCTTAGCAACCTGCATTGCACGAGACATTGGTCGACCAGCTGCATCTGTTAATGGCGCATCTAAATCGAAATCATCTTCATCAATATCAAGATTTTCTTGAGGTTTCCCAGCAGTTTCCTGCCATGCCTCAATAAACTCTTCTTTTGAAAGTTTATCGGCTTGAATAGTGGTTTGAATTGGAGCTTTTACAAATGCTGAAGATTGCGCATAACTACTTGCTCTGACAGGTTCAGCAGGTGCAATATCTTCATCTATTAATAAATCATCAAAGTCTTCAAAAACTTGTTCATTTGCTAAATTTTTAGGTGACTGATTTAAATTTGATAAAGGTGAAGATGTTTCATTCGCAATATTCACAGATTGCGAAGTTGGTTCTACTTCTACATGTTGATCTTGAACAAATGGTGTATGCACATCTGTTGCAGTTTTACTGTTTGGAACCGCAGCAAGCAACTCATCAAAAATTTCATCATCATTCCAGTCAAGACCATGTAGGTCTTGTTTAACTGTAGGTTGAGTTTGATGAACTTGTGAAATAGTTTGCTGGAATTGATCATGAGCAGGAGCTTGGTCTGTTGAATCATCAGCTGCTCTTAAAAGTGCATCAATTTCTTGCTTATGGCTCGCATCATCACGTTGTAAAGCACGCCATACTTCACCCGTAGCCACTAAACGTTGGCTATCTTTTTCAAGCTTATGGGCTTGCTCAAGCGTATGTTCAAAGTTTTGAGTATTTGCAACTGGCTCAACTGCTACAGGTTCAGGACGACTCTGCTCTTTCGCTAATACATCAGCAAATAATCTTTCAGCAACCGCATCATGTCGTGTTGCTGTAAGTTGTGACTGAGTAGCTTCAGATTGAACTGGCACTTCTTTTTCACCTGAAGCATTGGCTTCAGTGTTTTGTGCAACTTTAACTGCCGCTGCTTTGTTAGCAGGCTGAGTTGTTAAGTCATAATCAGATTCGTTTGGTGATACGTTTTTATAAAATAAATCTTGTAAATAGCTTGGTGTCGCTTTGAGCGTAACCCATGTTTTGCTCCATTGCACCCCAAATGCAAGAGTAAACAAAACTACTCCGAAAACGAGTAAGAATAAAGTCGCACCGTAAATTGTTAGCAATTGAGATAGGCTTTGACCTAACTCATAACCAATAATTCCCCCAGCCGCATTATCTAAAGTATCTGCCGGCACATTCCAATGTAAATAAAGCAGGCTAGACACAACCAAAATTAAAAAAAATTGTGCAGCATAACGAAATGGGCGGTTTAAAAAACTACGTGGCCACCACACTTGTATTGCTTCAATAAAAAGGAAAATTGGAATAAGCAAACTTGCCCATCCTAAAAAACCAAACAGCAAATCTGCAATCCATGCGCCAGCAATACCACTTGCATTGGATACTTGCTGAGTATCACTGGAAATATGCATCCAGCCCGGATCAAATGGTGTATATGTTACTGTTGCCAGAAACATATAAATCCCAAAAGAAACCAAGAATAATGTCATCAATAAGCGCTGTGCATAAACACTCGACACCGCAGTCATATACTGTCCTGTAACCCATTTAATTATTGGTTTAGAGATGTGAAGAACTACATTCTAGATCTTCAACGAATGAACTTTATATTATGCACCTGTTCTTACAAAAAAGGTGCATGATTCTTTACAGTTGTTGTTAACATGAGGCACTTCTATATTGTTATATAACTTAATTCGATTGACCTGATCAATATTATCCACATTGATTTAACGCTATTGATCGGCAAATTCACGTATAATTTTCAAAATTCTCGAAATAAAGAAGGATACCCTCAATGAGTGCTCGTCATTCTCGGTTAATTATTCTCGGTTCTGGCCCTGCGGGCTATAGTGCAGCTGTCTATGCAGCACGTGCAAACCTTAAACCTACTTTGATTGCAGGTTTACAACTAGGTGGGCAACTTACAACAACAACCGAAGTTGACAACTGGCCGGGCGATCCTGAAGGTTTAACAGGTCCTGCATTAATGGATCGTATGCAAGCACATGCTGAACGCTTTGGTACAGAACTCGTCTATGACCATATTAACGAAGTGGATTTAAACGTACGTCCTTTTCTTCTAAAAGGTGATATGGAAGAGTACACATGTGATGCTTTGATTATTGCAACTGGTGCTACAGCTCAATATCTTGGCCTAGAGTCTGAACAAAACTTTATGGGACAAGGCGTAAGCGCATGTGCAACATGTGATGGTTTCTTCTACAAAAACCAAAAAGTAATGGTTGTAGGTGGTGGTAACACTGCTGTTGAAGAAGCGCTTTATTTATCAAATATTGCTTCACATGTAACGCTAGTACACCGCCGTGATAGCTTACGTTCTGAAAAGATTTTGCAAGATCACTTATTTGCCAAAGAAAAAGAAGGCAAAATCAGCATCATCTGGAATCACGAAGTTGAAGAAGTATTGGGTGACAATACTGGCGTAACAAGTGTTCGCCTTAAATCAACTCAAGATGACTCTAAGCAAGACGTAGAGGTTCATGGTCTATTCGTTGCAATTGGCCACAAACCAAATACTGGAATGTTTGATGGTCAATTAAACCTACGTGATGGCTACATCCAAGTGCAAAGCGGTACCTCTGGTAATGCAACAGCGACTTCTGTAGCTGGTGTTTTTGCTGCTGGTGATGTCGCTGACAGCATTTATCGCCAAGCGATTACTTCTGCTGGGTCTGGCTGTATGGCGGCTCTAGATGCTGAAAAATATCTAGATAATCTTTAATTAATAGATTTCTAGAATTTAAAAACAGCCGTTCCTATAACGGCTGTTTTTTAGAATAATGACTAGCTGACATATATTAATTTTTATAGCATAACCTTAAAGCTGATCTTATTTTGTTTTTATGAATACACTTCCACTTTCCCAATTCATTTTTCCTGACCCTATTGAAGCCGATCCAGATGGGCATGGTTTAATTTGTATTGGAGCCGATCTCTCCCCTTCTACGCTATATGAAGCTTATACGCATGGTCTTTTCCCATGGTTTAATGAAGATGAGCCAATTTGCTGGTGGAGCCCAGAACCTCGTTGCGTGATCTACCCTCAAAACTATAAACCAAGTAAATCACTCATTCGGAACATGAAAAAGTACGATTACACCATTACGGTAAATCATGCCTTTGAACAAGTTATTCGCTCTTGCTCTCTACCAAGAAGTTATGCAGATGAAACATGGATTAGCGAAGATATTATCCAAGGTTACTGCGAGATGTTTAACGCGGGCTACGGTTACAGTATTGAAGTCTGGCAACAAGAGGATCTTGTAGGAGGTCTATACGGCATTACGATTGGCAAAGGATGCTTCGGCGAATCAATGTTTAGTAATGAAACTGATGTTTCAAAAATGGCTTTTTATACATTAATGCTGATTGGACAAGAAAATCAGCTACCATGGATAGACTGCCAACTCGTAAACAGTCACTTAATTAGTCTGGGAGCCAGTACACTTTCTCGTCAAGACTACTTAAAATCGTTACAAGATGTAATTATTCACCCCTCTATCAATTGGAAAAAGTATCAAGAACGTGTATTTTCAAGTAAAACAATAGCATTAGATGCAAAATTAATGGAATGATAACAGGAGGGACCAATCATGAAATCATATCACCCGAAGTCCCTTTTAAATGATCTGCAGTATTATATTACTCCACCTCATGATTGCAGCTACTTAGAAAATAAATCTGCACGCATGGTGTTTTTAGACCCCATCCATCGAATTGATGTGGTCACGCTTTCAGAACTTTCTCGTTTAGGCTTTCGCCGTAGTGGTGACTTTGTTTATCGCCCTGAATGTCACTTATGTCGACAATGTTTGTCTTGTCGTGTTCCAGTGGCCGATTTCCAAATGAACAGCATGCAAAAAAAAGCATGGAAACGAAATCAAGATCTCACCATGACTGTTCTGCCTACGCGGCAGGCAGCACAAATCCATTATGATTTATACGAACGCTATATTAATGAACGCCATGCAGATGGCGATATGTTTCCACCTAGCTTAGATCAGTTTGAAAAATTTTTAGTCCATAGTTGTACAGATAGTTTCTTTTTAGAGCTTTGGAAAGATAACCGTTTAATCAGTGTGTCTACCTGCGATCTAATGGATGATGGACTGTCTGCAGTCTATACTTTCTTTGATCCAGATGAACATCGTAGATCACTTGGTGTGTACTCTATTTTGAACCAAATCGAATATGTGAAATCGCTCGGTTTAGAGTACCTTTATTTAGGATATTGGGTGCCGCACTCAGCCAAAATGAATTATAAGTCGCAATACACTCCTTTAGAACTTCTACTCGATGGACAATGGCGCCGTTTAAACCGATCATTGTCACCAGAAGAAATTCAACAGTTAGGTACGTCGCTTATGACAACGTTACCTTCTGAATGGAACAATTTAATCATTAAATAAAGATGCGAAATCATCTGTGCAGGTTTTTACCATAATGACTGCGTGTTCCCGCCCGCCTTCTTGAGTAGGATAATAATTGCGGCGCAGGTCAATTTGGTGAAAGCCTGTTTTTTCGTATAAACCGATAGCAGCTTTATTACTTTCACGAACTTCTAAAAAGATTTGCACTGGGTGATTTTTTAATTGATCAATTGATGCATTTAATAATTCATATCCTAAGCCCTGCCCTTGCATTTTAGGATCAATTGCCATGAGCAATAAATTCGCTTCATCTAAAACAGGCTGTAAAATACAAAAACCCACCACTCTGTTTTGTGACTCAATCACTGTACATTGATAAGAATTCAAAGATTCAATAAATTGCTGTTTTGACCATGGGTGTGTTTGCACTGATTTTTCGATTTGTACAACAATATCAACATCAGTGTTTTGCATAATACGAATCATGGGGTTCAGCACAATCAAAGTTCTAAAGTAATGCGTATTATAAAAACTTCACAAGAAAAAACGAGTAAAAAAAAGGACAATTAAATTGCCCTTTTTTACTATCCTTTTTAGAGACCTAGTTTTTCACGCCAAGTTGCTAACAGCGCTGTAGTATCAGAATCATTTGGATGAAATTTTGGTCTTAAGAAATCAAGTAACTCTGGAATTTGACGTGTCATAAAACCTTTACGACCATACATAAACTTAAGCATGTACTTCGTGTCTTTCCAAGTTAACTTTCCATCGGTTTTTAATAGCTTGGCGGTAAAATGTGTCTGAGTTGCAAAAATTAATGCCATTGCAATAATTAAAGCTGTTGAACGCATGAAATAAGCTTTCGGACCTTGCCCATACATGCTTGTGTACACATCAAATGCCACAGCTTTATGTTCATTTTCTTCAACTGCATGCCACATCCATAAATGATACATTGTGTCATCTTGGAACATCGCCTGAATTTCAGGGTTCTGTAAAAGTTCAGCTGCAATGGTAGAGGTAAAATGTTCTAGCGCACATGTCCCTGTTAAATCAATCATTTCTTTAGTGTAGCCAAAAGGTTTCATTAATTTGGTTACAACAGCCGTACCCATCTTAATGACTTTTCCTGTTTGCTTTTCCATATGGCGAACATCATAACCATAAGCTTGCGCTGAAGCATTAAATGCTAAATGCTCTTTCGAATGCATCGCTTCTTGACCAATAAAAGCGCTAATTTCTTTTTGAAGATCTGGATCAGCAAGCTTTGGATCATTTCGAACAGCACGAGTACTATTTACAAAGAACTGCTCACCTTCTGGGAAAAGGGCCGATAATGCTGTCATAAAATGTGTTAATGCCGCATCATAATTCGCCCAATAGCGTGGGACCTGAGTAAATTCAAAGTCCATACGACGCACAGGGAAACTAGCACCAGCACGATTGGAAATATTTACCTTAGCATTCATCTCAGACTCCTTTTAAGTGAATAGCTAATTCACATATAACTTTATTTATTTTCTTAATATTTATAATCATACGTCTTTCGGTGTACCAATTAAGTGCAGATGAGGACAGAGAAATATCAGATGAGGTCATTAATAACCCCATAAAGGTGCATAGACTTACTGATAGTTATGGTTAGCAAATAATACTTAAAAAGAAAAAGGGCTACTCATGAGCCCTTTCAAATCAACATAGATTTAAATTACAAACCTAATTTTGCTTTCCATGTTTTCAATAGACTAACTGTATCTAGGTCATTTGGGTGAAAACCGGGTTTAAAGTAAGCTAACATTTCTTTAGCCATACCACTAATAATGCCTTTAGATGGGCTATATCCGTATTTATAAATTACTGATAGTTCAGTTAAATTCAACTTATTGTCTTGCTTTAATAAACGAAGTACAAAAGATGATTGAATCAAAAAGATTAAAGTCATAGCAAATACTAGTGAACTCGTACGTAAAGCATAAGCTTTTACACCTTTACCAAATACACCTTCGTATACGTCAAAAGCTACAGCTTTATGCTCATTTTCTTCGATAGCATGCCAATACCACATGGTTGACATTGTCTCATCTGTCATCAACTCTTGAATGTGTTTATTAACTAATAACTGTGAAGCTATAGTAGCCGTAAAATGTTCAAGTGCTGTTGTAGCTGTCAGATCAACCATTTCTTTGGTCATACCGAAAGGTTTAACAATTTTTACAAAAGTTTTAATTGCTGTTTGAATCGCCGTGTCGGTAAACTTCTCTAGTGTTTCTACATCGTGACCAAACTTTTGAGCAGAAGCATTAAAATTTACATGCTCTTGAGTATGCATTGCTTCTTGCCCAATGAAGGCACTAATCTCTTTTTGCAATGCTTCATCATCTTTAATTGATGGGTGATAACGTACAGCACGTACACTATCTATGAAGAATTTTTCACCTGCCGGAAACAAGGCCGACAATGCTGTCATAAAGTGTGTTAGTCCAGCAGAACCATTCATCCAATATTCTGGTACATCATTAAAGTCAAAGTTCATACGACGTACAGGAAAGCTCGCCCCTGCACGATTAGTAATATTCACTTTAGCATTCATACCCAAAGCTCCTTATTAAGTAATCCAAATTACTCAAACTTTATTGTTCGTTTTCTTGATTCTTATCATACAAATTTCATAAAAAGGATTAAGGGTAAATAAGGACATTGAAATATCAGTTAAGGCCAGCTTTAATAGTGATTGTTAGACAATTAAATATAAAAAAAGCGCTCTAAAAAGAGCGCTTTTTTTCACTGAAAGTGATTATGCAGTTACTTTCGCAACAACACCAGCACCTACAGTACGACCACCTTCACGGATCGCAAAACGTAGACCTGGGTCCATTGCGATTGGGTGGATTAATTCTACTGACATTTCAACGTTGTCACCTGGCATAACCATTTCAACGCCGTCTTGTAATTGGATTGCGCCAGTTACGTCAGTTGTACGGAAGTAGAACTGTGGACGGTAACCGTTAAGGAATGGAGTATGACGACCACCTTCTTCTTTAGAAAGTACGTATACTTCTGCATCGAATTTAGTGTGCGGCTTGATTGTACCTGGTTTAGCAAGTACTTGACCACGTTGTACGTCTTCACGCTTAGTACCACGTAAAAGAACACCACAGTTCTCGCCCGCACGACCTTCGTCAAGAAGTTTACGGAACATTTCTACGCCAGTTACAGTTGTTTTAACTGTATCTTTAATACCAACGATCTCTACTTCTTCACCAACTTTAACGATACCAGCTTCTACACGGCCTGTTACTACAGTACCACGACCAGAAATTGAGAATACGTCTTCGATTGGCATTAAGAATGCTTTGTCGATAGCACGTTCTGGTTCTGGAATGTAAGAGTCAAGCGCTTCAACAAGAGCAAGAACTGAAGACTCGCCATATTGACCAGCATCACCGTTAAGAGCAGCAAGAGCTGAACCACGGATAACAGGAGTGTCATCACCTGGGAAGTCATAAGTAGAAAGAAGTTCACGAACTTCCATTTCTACTAATTCAAGTAATTCTTCATCATCAACAAGGTCACACTTGTTCAAGAATACGATGATGTAAGGTACACCAACCTGACGAGAAAGAAGGATGTGTTCACGAGTTTGTGGCATTGGACCATCAGTCGCAGCACATACAAGGATCGCGCCGTCCATCTGAGCAGCACCAGTAATCATGTTTTTAACATAATCGGCGTGGCCCGGGCAGTCTACGTGAGCGTAGTGACGGATTGGAGAATCGTATTCTACGTGTGAAGTATTAATTGTAATACCACGTGCTTTTTCTTCAGGTGCTGAGTCGATTTGTGAGTAATCTTTCGCTTCACCGCCGTAAGTTTTTGCACAAATAGTTGCAATCGCAGCAGTTAAAGTTGTTTTACCATGGTCAACGTGACCAATTGTGCCCACGTTTACGTGTGGCTTATTACGTTCAAACTTGGCTTTAGCCATGATGATCTTCCTTTATAAACTGCTCATGCAGGGTCACTGCACGAGCGCTTGGTTTTTAACTAAGAATTAGTTTGGGCTTATAGTAATCGAAAGATTACTCGTCGTCACCTTTTTTACCGCCAGTCTGGAACTTAGCGATGATGCCTTCAGCCACGTTACGTGGAGTTTCAGCGTATTTAGCGAATTCCATAGAATAAGTCGCACGACCTTGAGACATAGAACGCATTTGAGTCGCGTAACCAAACATCTCAGCCAATGGAACTTCTGCTTTAATTGCTTTAGTTCCACCAGGAAGATCATCCATACCTTGAACCATACCACGACGACGGTTTAAGTCACCCATGATATCGCCCATGTAGTCTTCTGGAGTTTCTACTTCAACTTTCATGATTGGTTCAAGAAGGATAGGATCAGCTTTCATGAAACCGTCACGGAAAGCGTATGAACCAGCCATTTTGAACGACAATTCATCAGAGTCGACATCATGGTAAGAACCATCGAATAATGTCGCTTTGATACCCACAACAGGGTAACCAGCCAATACACCATTCTTCATACGTTCTTGAATACCTTTGTCAACCGCGCCAAAGAATTCTTTAGGTACTACACCACCAACAACTTCTTCAACGAATTGGTATTCTTTACCAGCTTCTTCAACATCAAGCGGTTCAAGACGTACATATACGTGACCAAACTTACCTTTACCACCAGTTTGACGTACGAACTTACCTTCTTGTTCAACAGACTTTTTGATCGTTTCACGGTAAGCAACCATTGGTTTACCAATGTTCGCTTCAACACCGAATTCACGCTTCATACGGTCAACGATGATGTCAAGGTGAAGCTCACCCATACCAGCAATAATTGTTTGACCAGATTCTTCGTCTGTACGAACGCGGAACGATGGATCTTCTTTAGCCAAACGACCTAAAGCGATAGACATTTTTTCTTGGTCTGCTTTAGTTTTTGGTTCAACAGCCAATGAAATTACTGGCTCTGGGAATTCCATACGTTCAAGAGTAATGATGTTTTTCTCATCACATAATGTATCACCAGTAGTAACGTCTTTAAGACCTACACACGCTGCGATATCACCTGCACGGATTTCATCAAGATCTTGACGTTCGTTCGCATGCATTTGCACGATACGACCGATACGTTCACGCTTAGATTTAACTGGGTTATAAACCGGATCACCTTGTTTAAGAACACCAGAGTAAACACGTACGAATGTTAAGTTACCTACGAATTTGTCGTTCATGATTTTGAACGCAAGCGCAGAGAACGGAGCTTCGTCAGATGCTTCACGAGACGCTTTAGTTTCGTCTTTGTCGTCAAGGATACCTTCGATCGCTTTAACTTCTGTAGGTGATGGTAAGAATTCAATTACAGCATCCAACATACGTTGAACACCTTTGTTTTTGAACGCTGAACCACAAAGCATTACTTGAATTTCAGAAGCTAATGTACGAGCACGTAAACCTGCAATGATCTCTTCTTTAGAAAGATCACCTTCTTCAAGGTACTTGTCCATTAATTCTTCAGAAGCTTCAGCCGCAGCTTCAACCATTTTTGTACGCCATTCGTTAGACGTATCAACTAGGTCAGCTGGGATGTCAGCATATTCAAACTTCATACCTTGAGATGCTTCATCCCAGATAATCGCTTTCATTTCGATAAGGTCAACAACACCCTGGAATGTATCTTCAGCACCAATTGGCACAACGATAGGAACAGGATTACCACCTAAACGAGTTTTAACTTGCTCAACAGCACGGAAGAAGTTTGCACCAGTACGGTCCATCTTGTTCACGAATGCTAAACGAGGCACTTTATATTTGTTCGCTTGACGCCATACAGTTTCAGACTGAGGTTGTACACCACCTACAGCACAGTAAACCATGCACGCACCGTCAAGAACACGCATAGAACGTTCAACTTCGATTGTGAAGTCTACATGTCCCGGGGTGTCAATTACGTTGATACGGTGTTGTTCGAATTGGTTACCCATACCAGACCAGAAACAAGTTGTAGCAGCAGAGGTAATTGTAATACCACGCTCTTGCTCTTGTTCCATCCAGTCCATTGTTGCTGCACCGTCGTGTACTTCACCAATTTTGTGAGATACACCTGTGTAGAACAAAATACGTTCAGTTGTAGTTGTTTTACCTGCGTCAATGTGCGCAGAAATACCGATGTTACGGTAACGAGTAATTGGGGTTTGGCGAGCCATGATGTCTACATTCCTAAATGTTATATTTAAAACAGGACGCACCAATTAAATTGATGCGCGCGAATATCCAAACAGGCAACTTAAATACCTGCAAAGCTCCCACTTTGATAAAGAGCAATGTTGAATCGAGCTGCTGTACGCATGAATATTCTCCTGAATAAGGCCTGTTTTATCCGCTTAGAAACGGTAGTGAGAGAAGGCTTTGTTAGCTTCAGCCATACGGTGCACATCTTCACGTTTTTTGATTGCTGCACCTTTACCTTCAGCTGCATCAAGCAACTCACCAGCAAGACGTAAAGCCATCGTTTTTTCAGAACGCTTAGCAGCAGCATCTACTAACCAACGCATAGCTAAGGCAGTACGACGGGATGGGCGTACTTCCATAGGTACTTGATAAGTAGCACCACCAACACGGCGTGCTTTTACTTCAACCATAGGACGAACTTTTTCAAGAGTAGTCTCGAAAAATTCAACTGGGTCTACTTTGTTTTTTTCTTGAACACGTTCTAAAGCACCGTAAACGATACCTTCAGCAACAGATTTTTTACCATCTTGCATTACGTGGTTCATGAATTTAGCGATTGTTTGGCTGCTAAATTTTGGATCTGGAAGGATCTCACGAGCAGCGACTACGCGACGTCTTGGCATTTTAATACACCTAATAATATGACACTTCAGGATAATCCAGCAGTTTGTACAAGTGTCATGTACACGACGCTGGCCTTACTATACGTCGCTTGAATTACAAATCTATGAAGAATTCAAACAAGCGAAACGCTAAAGGGCTTATTGGACTAGTTTCCTAGAATTACTTCTTAGGACGCTTAGTACCGTATTTAGAACGTGATTGATTACGATCTTTAACACCAGCACAGTCTAATGAACCACGAACGGTATGGTAACGTACACCTGGTAAGTCTTTAACACGACCACCACGGATAAGAACAACACTGTGCTCTTGTAGGTTATGACCTTCACCACCGATGTAGCTAGATACTTCAAAACCTGAAGTTAAGCGAACACGGCAAACCTTACGCATAGCTGAGTTAGGTTTTTTAGGTGTAGTTGTATAAACACGTGTACAAACACCACGACGTTGTGGACAAGCCTTCAACGCAGGAACTTTGGATTTTTCAACCAAAGTCGTACGACCCTTACGGATCAACTGATTCGTTGTTGCCATATGGCAATTCTCCCGTTATTAAAAAACCTTAAAAAGAAAATACCTCTTTTTAAGGGCACATAATTGTAAGCTAAGATGCAAAAATGGTCAACACGGCAATACTTACCAAATGTTGACCATATCAATCTTTGACAGGATAACTTACAAATCTAAATAGAGTTTAAATCTTATTTTTAAACCTCTTATTTGTAAGCGTATTGTTAAGAGTATTTTTTATCATTCAACTCTTCTTCATCTTCCTCAGGAGTTAAAGCAGGTTTTTGCTCAGTATGCTCATGTTCCTCAACATGTTTATCAGCAAGTTGCTCGATACCTTGGTGAACATTTTCCTGAATTTTTTCTTCACTCTTTTTACTTTCTGTAGGCTTTAAAACAATAGATACTTTTGAAATGACATCATGGTTTTCTACTTTATGATGATGTGCGGCATGAATATTGCCATCTTCACCCACATTTAAAAGACGAGGACTAGCTTTCTGGATGAGCGTTACCGCAGCATAATAGGCCTGCAGCGGAGATAAATGCTCACTTGGATGTTCATTTAAATAATGTCTTGCCGCACCAAAAATGGCTTGTGCTTTATGACCAACATCTTCTTGTAGTTTCCAACTATATACGGCGCTTAAAACAGCACCAGCAACTGGTGTAACTTTGCCAAAGGCTGAAAGTTTAGGAATACGGTTTAACCACCCCCATTTAAACTCCCCATCTTCATCGACTAGCCAGTTCTTTAAAGTATCAAAATCGGTAGTTGAACCTAACACTTGCTGAAATTGATGAATATCTTGCGTTTCCAACATATTCCGTAATGTTTTTAAAGCTATCAATAAAGTTTGCTTTTCAGCAATCAGACTAATATCAACTTCTTTAAAGATAAACTCGACAACATCTTGGTCTGTAATTTCCAGAAGTTCAAAGCCATGTGATCTTCCTGTCTGATAAATCGTTCTTAAAACCAAGACAAGTGAAACAGGAATATCTACAGCAGCACCCACTACACCCGACACGCCTGTAATTGCACCTTGCACAGTTGCAATTAATTTATTTTGTTCGATAAGTGCCTGACTTAAACGTTGAGAACGACCCGTATCTTTAGTGAGCTCAAATAAATCTTTAGCACCCGCTTCTTCTAGGATTTTTTCAGTTAAGGTGCTTTTTGAACTAAAGTCATTCAGCCAATCAAATAAATAACCTGAGATTTTTTCATCCCAATCTGGGGAAAGAAATGTAGCCACACCATTTACTTTTGTAAAATGTCGCCCAAAGACCTGACGAGTTACTTTCGGCAATTGTTCTCGCAGCATTTGTTGAGGACTTTCATATTGCTCAACTTCAAATGGGCTTTTTGTTCTCGATTTTCCTTCAACTGTTTTCCCAGTTGGAATTGGTTCAATTACCTTACTGACGTCACCTGATTGGTTCTGTTGCAAGATACTCAATCCTGTAGAACTGAGCTTTTTAGCCACTCCGAAGACCTGAGAAAACAAATTGTCAGATTGATTATTATTAAATTTTGTCATCAAGTACCTCGATTTTTTAATTTATCTAATTAGACATAAATACTAGGTGGAATGTGGATTTATCTCAACTTGAATGTGTGTATTTTAGTTAACCCTAAATGCAACATACTATGTATTTAGTTATTTTTTTTAAATGTAAAATTGTCATAAAGATTTGCCATAAGAAATAAAAATCCTTTCTGCTATCATGTTAACAACGAAAAAACATGAGTCTTGTTTTCTTACAGCTATATTCTCCTATTCGTTTTCATAGCTGTTGATCACCATAGACTCTTAATATCACCATAAAGGGACCTGTAGATGAAACGTGTTGTAATCACTGGTATGGGTATTAACTCATGTATCGGTAACTCTTTAGAAGCAGTTACTCATTCACTTCAAAATGGAATCTCCGGGACACGTTTTAACCCAACTTATGCTGAACTCAATTTTAAAAGTCATGTGAGCGCTGCTGCAGAACAAGATTTTGATCATATTGACCGTAAGTTAAAACGCTTTATGGGCGTATGTGCAATGTACGCTTACAATGCTGCTGTAGCTGCTGTTGAACATGCAGGTCTTACTGCTGAGCAAATCGGTGGTAATCCACGTTACGGTATCGCAGGCGGTTCAGGTGGTGGTTCAACTGCATCTGTCGTTGAAATGACAGAGCTTTTAGAAACTAAAGGTGCACGTAAAGTAGGACCTTTCTTCGTACCACGCAACATGTCAAACACCATTACTGCAAACGTAGGTGTTGCATTCAAACTGCAAGGTATTGCTCATACAATTACAAGTGCTTGCGCAACTTCTGCTGACGCAATTGGTTATGCGTACAACCTTATTCAACTCGGCAAACAAGATCTTATGCTTGCTGGTGGTGGTGAAGAAGATCATTGGTCTCAAAGTTTATTGTTTGATGCAATGGGTGCACTTTGCTCAAAATATAATGAAACTCCAGAAACAGCATCTCGTCCATATTCAGCAGACCGTGATGGTTTTGTTATTGCTGGCGGTGGTGGTTTCGTAGTACTTGAATCACTTGAACACGCTCAAGCACGTGGTGCCAACATTTTAGCTGAAGTCGTTGGCTATGCTGCAAACAGCGATGGTGCAGACATGGTTGCTCCAAGCGGTGAAGGTGCTACACGTTGTGTATTAATGGCGCTTGAAGAAGCTAAGCAACATGGCGTAGATAAAATTGACTATGTAAATACACATGGTACATCTACTCCAGCTGGTGACATTACAGAACTTAAAGCAATGGAACGTGCATTTGGCGAAGGCAATGTACCCCCTCTTAGCTCAACTAAATCTATGACAGGTCATAGCTTAGGTGCAGCTGGTGTACAAGAAGCTATTTACTCTGTTCTAATGATGCAAAACGACTTTATTGCACCAAACATCAATGTAACTGAACTTGATGAAGGCGCAAAACCGTTTGATATCGTACTTGAAAAACGTGATGCAAAATTGAATACTGTAATGAGTAACAGTTTTGGCTTTGGCGGCGTTAACGCTTGCCTTATTTTCAAGAAGTGGGATGCATAATCCCACCTAGGATTATCGATGGATGCACCTTCTGATGCTTTTTTGTGGGTAAAAGCATTACATATTATTGCCGTGGTTTGTTGGTTCGCTGCTTTGTTCTACTTACCACGTCTATATGTTTATCATGCTATGAGTGAAGATGCTGCTAGTCATCAACGCTTTGAAGTAATGGAACGTAAGTTGTATCGTGGAATTATGTGGCCTTCTATGATTGCCACATTAATTACTGCTCATTTTCTTGTAGATTGGGGCGATGCAACTCGACATTATCATCAGGCAACATGGTTTTACCTTAAAGTTGGATTAGTCGCTTTGTTAGTCATCTACCATTTGGTATGTGGCTACTACCGTAAAAAACTTATCGGAAATGCTCACTATAAATCACATAAGTTCTGGCGCTTCTTTAATGAAATGCCGACCTTAATTTTATTTGCTGTTGTGATTTTAGTTGTCGTAAAGCCTCAGTTTTAACTGGGGCTTTTGCTTTTCTTATCCAAGAACTCTTTTATTCACAGCAATAAGAAAACTAGATCCATTTAAAGCTTTATCTTTTAAAACAGAATGATAAAACTAATGAATAACCACCCCTCTTTATTTCGCGATATCTAACCTATAGTATGCTAAAGAAATAGATGAACTCATTTAATGGCAAAGCTATGCTACTTTTTAATGCCTTTAAACGCTTAATTCGCAAACAATTTATTCTTCTTACACTTTTTATTTTCCGTCACTTAAAAAACTACCCAATTAGGCATTTGACTGCTCAAGAAAAAGTATTAGCACAAATGGTCTTTGGCGACATGCTCAATTGTGAGCAACCTAAAATTATTGCTACTCGCTACCTTCCTTGGCAGTCTTACGGTATTTTTATGGCTCCAAACGGAAATATTTATGTCAATCTTTCCGATTACAGTGAAAATTATGCTCTAGAATCTAGATTTATGCAGGGTATTTTTATTCACGAACTCACTCATGTCATGCAGTATCAAAAAGGTATTCATGTACTACTTAAAGGCGCCTTGCTGCAATCAGCCTATTATCTGAGCTTTAAAAGTTACAACCCCTATAAATATACCTACTCTCCCCACAAGGCTTTTAGCTCTTATAACATTGAACAACAAGGTGAAATTGCCCGTGACATTTGCTCCGGAAAAATCCCCAATATCATCTGTTCACCTCAACTTGATTTGTAACTAAATAATCAATCTAGCTTTGAACGTAACATTTCTTGCTTAATGTAAATGAGAATTCTTATAAATCAGAAATACCTATCTAGACGCTGAAATCGTACTTATTCATTTCAAATTATTGAAAAAAATATAGAAGACTTATTCCAAATTAGCTTGTGATAAGGCAGTATACAAACAATAAAAATAATGAAGCCTGTTTCTATTCTATACAGAAAATCTCGTTATTTTTACGCAGAAAATATGTGATTGGTATATATTATTGATCTTGACATTTTTGTTTACTATTTTAATTGTTTAATATCGTATCATACACATCGTTGAAAAATTATATCCATAAAAATCAACACTATGTGTATCTATATTCGTTATGATCTAGGATTAGGTTTGAATGAAAAGTTTTAAAGTTGCCCTTGCTCAGTTTTCTCCGCATATTGGCAATATTGACTCAAACACCAAAAAGATGATTGAGCAAGTAAATCAGGCGAAAAAACAAAACGCTGACCTGATTATTTTTCCCGAGCTTTCTGTTATTGGTTATCCAGCTGAAGACTTATTGCTACGTCCAAATTTAAATAAACGTATGCAAAAGGCTTTTGCTCAACTTGCCGAAGTTAAAGATATTGTCATGGTTTTCGGATTTGTGAACCAGACAGAAGATGGTCAACGTTATAATTCTGCTGCTGTCATGAAAGACGGTCAAGTTCTGGGTGTTTTTAACAAACACAATTTACCAAACTATGGCGTCTTTGATGAAAAACGTTATTTCCAAAAAGGAAATCAGCATTTGGTGTTTGAATATCTTGGACATAAGTTTGGCGTATTGATTTGCGAAGATATCTGGTCAATTAATACTGTAAAACAGTTAAGCCAATTAAATGTTGATACTGTTCTTGTATTAAATGCATCGCCATACGAAGTCGGTAAACCTCAGCACCGTACACAAACCTTGAGTGAACTTGCAAAACAACTTCACCTCAACATTGTGTACGTTAACCAAGTGGGCGGACAAGATGATTTAATTTTTGATGGCACAAGTTTTGTCAGCAATAAAGATGGTGGAATTGCTTTACAAGCACCAAGCTTTAAAGAAGACCTCTACATCGCTGAATTTGATCCAAAAAACAAAGCATTTAAAGTCACAGAATCAGCTCCTGCTTTAGAAACATTTGCAGAGATCTATCAAGGTTTAGTTCTGGCAACACGTGACTATGTAGAGCGTTCAGGTTTCCCCGGTGTAATTTTAGGTTTATCTGGCGGTATTGATTCTGCCCTTACACTTGCTATTGCTGTTGATGCAATTGGTGCAGAAAAAGTACAAGCCGTAATGATGCCTTATACTTATACTTCCCAAATTAGTGTAGAAGATGCGGCAGAACAAGCTCGTCGTATGGGTGTAACTTTTGGTATTGCTGAAATACATTCAGTTGTAAATAGCTTTATGCAAACCTTGTATCCTTTCTTTGGTAACTCACCAGCAGATGCGACCGAAGAGAACTTGCAAGCGCGCGCACGTGGCACTTTACTCATGGGCTTATCAAATAAATTTGGTAATTTAGTACTCGCTACTGGCAACAAGTCTGAGCTTTCAGTTGGCTACTGTACACTTTACGGTGATATGGTTGGTGGCTTTGCAGTTCTAAAAGATGTTTATAAAACTATCGTGTTTGAATTAGCAAAATACCGTAATAGCTTAAGTGAAACTCCTGTTATTCCTGAACGTGTTATTACTCGCCCACCTTCAGCAGAACTTCGCCCAGACCAAAAAGACCAAGACTCTTTACCAGCATATGATGTATTGGATGCCATTCTTTACGCATACATTGAAGAAGATTTAAGTCAGGCAGATATTATTGCCAAAGGTTTTGATAAAGAAGTAGTTGAAAAAGTTATCCGTTTAGTTGATCGTAATGAATACAAACGTCGTCAAGGCGCGATTGGGCCGAGGATTACTTCTCGTGCATTTAGTCGTGAACGACGTTATCCGATTGTCAACGGTTGGACAGCGAATGACTGAGCAGGAAAACTCATCAAAAACTACAGCACTTGCTCAAGCACTTTTGCTTGAGCAGGTGGAATTTTTCAAAAAACAATTATCTATAGAAAACTCACCTATTTATTTCCAGCAGTTCATTCAACTGTTTATGCAACATGCTGACGAAATAAAACTTCATGAAGTTGTTGATTTAGAGCAACTACAAGCCGTTGTGAAACGTTATGCTTTTGAAATGCAGCTAGGTGCTGGCTTACTTGAGTTTATTGGGGAAATTGCGCAGCGTATTTATCTATCTGCCATGAAGTCTCCAATTCAGCTACAAGATTTGGTATCTGACCACCAATTTGAAATGTGGCTCTCCAAATTTTTAGAAATGGAACATATTCCTCTTTATCTCAATCAGTTTTTAAGAAGCAGTCCTTCTGTACAACAACTTTGCCAATACATTGCAACTTCAACATTAGAACAAAAATTACCAAAATTTCTAAGCGCATCTAGAGTTGATGACTATCACTTTGAATGGCAACACAAACTCAAAAAATTCTCCTTTCTACAGCAACAACGTCTTGAGCATAAACTTGAAACTTGGATTGCCAGCTTTATTCATGAGCAACTCACAGAATTAAGTCTTTTATCGAGTGAAGATTTAGAAAGCCTAGTACGCCATGTGTGGGAAGATATTAGATATAAAAAAATGTATGAGTTTATGAAGCAACTCACTCCTCTCGATGTTGAAGAGTTTTTTGTTTTAATTTACGAATACTGGAAAGAATTACGCCAATCGCAATTCATGCAAGATCTGATTTTGTATGGTGTCGAAGTTTTTTATGACTTTTATAAAGACCAGAGTTTATTTGAAGTATTAAGTGAGATTGGTTTAACCGAAAGCGACTTACAAACTGAAGCTTTACGTTTTTATCCGAAGGTTATGAATGCCTTTAATGAACACGGTATTTTAGAACCGTTATTACAAACGCTTTTAGCTCCTTTTTATCAAAGCTCAAAAACACTCGATACGATTGAAAAACATTTTAATATGTAAAAAGCAGATAAAAAGAAACCATGCATGAGCATGGTTTTTAAAATGGTGGCTATGACGAGACTTGAACTTGTGACCCCCGCATTATGAGTGCGGTGCTCTAACCAACTGAGCTACATAGCCGTAAACTGTGTGCGCATTATCTATAGTTCTGTATAGCAGGTCAAGAGTTCAAAACCACTAAATCCCATCAAATGAACAAATAAGATTCAGATCATCATTATTTGTTCATTTTTTAGCAAATTTATACTTTAAACAATTGATCAACCAAAGAAATATATTAGAGATCTAATACCAGTTTTTTTCCTTTTGATCTTGATACACAAATCATCATGCTCTTTTGTGAAGCCTTTTCTGCATCACTGAGATATTGATCGAAATGCTCTGCTTCACCTTCTAAAATAGCAGTTTCACATGTACCGCAAACCCCTTCGCGACATAAACATTCCACATCAATATTTAATGTTTCGATGGCTTGTAAAATGGTCTGGTTACTTTGTACTTCAATTTCCTGTTTAGACTTAGCAAGTACCACTGTAAACGCTTCACCATCTTCTGGAACTGTTGAAGCAAATTGTTCCCAGTGGATATATTCATCGCGGTAACGATGCTTATTACAGCAATCAATCACAGCATCAATCATAGGTTTCGGCCCACAGACATAGACATGTGTACCTTTAGGTTGTGATGAAATCAGTTCATCCAAATTTAATGCGCAACCTTCTGAGTCAACATAACTAAACACATGATCAGCATGTTTCTGCTTTAACTCATTTAACAAAGCCGCGTGTTCAGGTGAACGGTAGGCATAATGTAGCTCAAACTCAGCACCACGTGCTGCAAGCTCATCCATTTGTGGCAAGAATGGTGTAATGCCAATACCACCTGCAATTAAAATATGTTTATTGCCTGTTTCAGCTAATGGAAATAAATTTTTTGGTTCTGAAATCTGAATTTCACAGCCTTCATTACACTGATCATGCATGAAAATCGAACCGCCCTTACCTTCCACATCCTTACGAACACAGACTTGGTAAGTCGATAAATCTTGTGTACAACTCATCAATGAATACGCATTTGAAAGCTGTTCATTCATTTTGACAATAATATGGCTTCCCCCACTAAATCGAGGAAAGTTCTGCCCATCTTGACGTTTGAACGTAAACCGTTTGATTAAAGGGGTTAGCTGCTCCACATGAGTAACAACTGCTGGGAACATTTCATAATGACTAGCCATATTAGAATCCTTCTTTTACCGCATATTCTTGTTGTTAGGGCTTATCCTTAAAGCCCTAAACACATATATTTAATGGTCATGAACTCTTCAAGACCATACTTTGAGCCTTCACGTCCGACACCTGATTGCTTTACACCACCAAATGGTACAACTTCATTTGAAATTGCTGTGGCATTCATACCGACCATTCCATATTCAAGCTGTTCTGACACTCGCCATAAACGTGAAATATTTTCGCTATAAACATACGCTGCCAAACCAAAAATGGTGTCATTGGCCTGAGCAACAACATCAGCTTCATCTGTAAAGCGAATGAGCGGCGCAACTGGACCAAAAATTTCTTCTTGGACAATTTCCATCGTACGGTCAACGTTAGTTAAAACCGATGGCTCATAGAAGGTTTGACCTAAAGCATGTTGTTTACCGCCACAAGCAATTTTAGCTCCTTTACTGACTGCCTCATCAATCAATTGCTGTGCTTTCAAAACTGCTTTTTCATTAATTAATGGGCCAATTTGCACGCCATCTTCAAGTCCATTACCGACTTTAAACTTTTGTACTTCTTGAACAAACTTCTCAGCAAAAGCTTGATAAATATTGTCATGTACATAAATACGGTTAGCACAAACGCAAGTTTGGCCCGCATTACGGAACTTAGCAAAAATTGCACCTTGTACAGCTTTATCCAAATCTGCATCATCAAATACAATCAGTGGTGCATTACCACCTAACTCAAGCGCTAATTTTTTAATAGTGCTTGAACACTGCTGCATCAGTAGGCGTCCCACTGGCGTTGAGCCAGTAAAGGTCAATTTCTTCACTTTTTCATGTGAAGTAAATACAGAACCAATTTCTTGAGATTTACCAGTCACAACATTAAACACACCAGCCGGAATACCTGCTTTTTCTGCAAGTTTCGCAATCGCTAATGCGCAGTAAGGCGTTTCATTTGCTGGCTTAATGACAACCGTACATCCTGCTGCTAAAGCCGGCGCTGCTTTACGGGTAATCATGGCGATTGGGAAATTCCACGGCGTAATAGCAGCCACAACACCTACAGGTTCTTTACTAATAATAAAACGCTGCTGATTATTGACGGTTGGAATCACATCGCCATAAATACGTTTGCCTTCTTCGGCAAACCATTGAATAAATGATGCTGCATAACGCACCTCACCTTTCGCTTCTGCCAAAGGTTTTCCTTGCTCAATGGTCATGATTAAAGCAAGTTCATCGGTATGATCGAGAACAAGTTTGTACCAAGCCAATAAAATATCTGCACGGTTTTGAGCGGTCAAAGCCTTCCAGCTTTGCAAAGCAGTATAAGCAGCTTCAACTGCTTGTGTAGCTTCAGCCTCTCCCATATTTGGAATTGTGCCAATTTCTTCGCCTGTAGCTGGGTTACTTACCGGAACCGTTGCATTTGACTGTGCAGCTAGCCATTGCCCGTTAATATAGGCGTGTTGCTGAAATAATTCAGTGCTTTGTAAACTCGACATATCATCTTCCTAACTGAAGAATCAGGTGTAAGTCATCTTTACACCTGAATAAATCCATTTGTTTTATTTGTGATGCTGCGCCACTAAATTTTGGAAGTAAGCAATACCATGCTCACTAATTCCTGAGCGTTGCTTGTCAGTCATGATACGGCCTTGACCACGATAACCACGTGATTTCAAACCACGTTGTACGCTTTCGACTAAGTTCAAATCTTCAGGGCGGAATACATTGCGATACCACTCAATCAAATCTTTCTGATCTTGAGTAAGTTCTTCGTTCGTGAAGTAAATATCGTAATGTTGCAAAGTCGTTTCTGCATCAACTGGAAATTCATAGATCACAGTCATGAAGTTGCTACCCGGTGGTACGTTGAACATTGTGCAAGGCCAAGTCCAGAAACCATGAAACTCAGGATCAGTTACCGATGGATCAAGCTTAAATGACTTCTCAGATGAGCGAGCAAAGCCATATTGCAATGTCCAGTTTTGATGTGTTGTGTGCCAATATTTATCAACTTGTACCGAGTCAGCAAAGCCAGGATGCGCTGGTCCACAGTGATAGCACTCTAGATAGTTATCAACAATTACTTTCCAGTTTGCCGGCGTTTCTGTCACAAAACGTGCTGCCAATTTCAAATCTTTAATTACGCTACATGCTTGATTTAAACGTTCAGCAAATTCCGGAAGTTGGTCTTCTACACATGTCGCATTTTCATCCATATTAATGAAAACAAAGCCGGCATATTCCTCAACTTTTAAAGGCACCATGCTTGAGTTTTCTTTATCGAAAGATTCAACATGGTCACAGTTACGTGCCAAAGCTAAACTACCATCTAGCTTAAAAGTCCAAGCATGATATGGGCAGGTAATTACATTTTTTGCTTTACCACTGCCACTTAAAAGCTCATGACCACGGTGTGGACATACATTATAAAACGCACGTAAAACGCTATCTTTACCACGAATGATGACAATATTTTCACCAATTACTTTACGGGTAATATAGTCATTCGGTTGTGCCAATTCACTGCCATGTGCAACACAAATCCAGCTTTTAGCAAAGATTGCTTCTTTCTCATGCTCAAAAACTTGCGATGAAGTATAGAAAATTTTAGGAAAAGTCCATGCAACATCTGGGTTTGCGCAAAAATCCTCAGGTAATTTTTCAACTGCACTCATGTTATTACTCCATTAAATTCTTTTCGTCCAAATGACTCGATATTAAATTGATGTCTTTTCGACACTGCCAAACATGCGACGTATCGCACTCAGCATGTTTTGATATAACTGTTGAACTTCTGGGCAATCACGCATGAGACGTAAACTGCCATGTAATAAACCTTTGCCTAAATGGAACTCACTCGAAATTCCTGCTTGTTCCAATTTTTGGGTAAGGAAATAACCGTCATCACTTAAAGGGTCATATTCTGCAACGGCTACAAAACTGGCAGGCATATCTGAAAAATCAGTTGCCAATAAAGGTGCTATTCGTAAATCCTGCCAATCTTGAGAGTTAGGTGCATATTCCTTTAAATAAAAATGCATACCTTCCGTTGTTAATAACGGCGCATGGGCATACTTTTGTGCGGCTGGTGTATCAAGTGCTGTAGTTAAACACGGATAAACCAAAGTCAGTCCTTGAGCTTGTAAACCACTATACTGTAGATACACTGCAAGGGCTGCTGCCAAGTTACCGCCTGCACTATCGCCTGCTAGAACGATATTTTCGCTATCAATCTGCCAAGCTGAACCATGCTTTTTAAGCCATTGATAAACTGCTAAACAATCTTTAAAAGCTGCTGGAAAACGATGCTCTGGTGCCATGCGGTAATCTACGCTAATGACAACTGCATTTAAGTCCTGACACAAATAGCTGGTAATAAACTCATGTGAATCGAGCCCGCCAACCATCCAACCGCCGCCATGTAAATACAACACACACGGCCAACCAGTTTCAGGTCGATTTGTTTTTGGTAAATACACGCGAACAGGAACTTGATGCTCATCATTTGCCACAACTCGATCTTCTACTTCGATCTTGCCATCACGTGGCAAAGTGTAGTGTCGACACATCGCGTCATAGGCCGCACGGACTGAGTCAATATCTGCATCTGCTGGTGAATAAATGCTGCTCCAATACACAAGGCTTTGCATTTCTTCACTTAAGGCATAAGTGGTTTGTTCATGTGTAGTCATTACCGTTCCCTCTAGCTGGTTTTTCTGTCCAGTTTGATTGAGCTTGCAAGCTCAAGCTGCATCCGTTTTGCATGTTCATCTTGAGACTGGTTTAAACCAATTTCTTGCTCATCATAACCTTGTTGTTCAATTAAATGCGATGGGACTTTGGCATAATCCTGAATCAGCCATTTCACTAAGCCATAGGTTTGAATCAGAATAATCACGATGAATGGTAAAGCCGTCACAATGGTTGCCGTTTTCATGGTGTCCAAAGGTGCTTTACTAAAGATCATGGCAATTGGAACTAAAGTCAGCATGACACACCAGAACAGACGTGCATTTGGCGATGGATCTTGCCCTTCACTTAAACCACGTGTACATGTTGCTGAAACCGCATAGCCTACTGCATCCATGTGTGCTGCCAAAAACACCACCATAATGCCGAGGAAAATCCACATCATTAGCTTTCCGGCAGGTAACAGGCTAAGCAATTGGCCAATCGCAACCTCACCACCTTGTTGGCTTAAGATTTGCGGTACATTTACAGCCCCATGAATAAAGCTATAAACACTGTAGTTTTCAAACACACCAAAGATGAACCAAAGACCGACACTACCGCCAATCACCATGGCAAAGATCACTTCTTTAATGGTACGGCCTTTCGAAACACGCGTTACAAACAGTGCCACACCCGGTGCATATGAAATCCACCACAACCAGTAAAATACAGTCCATTCACGGGTAAACTTGCCATCACCCATTGGGTCGGTAAACAGGCTCATATCAACAAAGTTGGTTGCCATTAACCCGAAACTCATTAATGAATTATTCAAAATGAATTGAGTCGGACCAAAGCAAAGTACATAAATTGCAAATAACACAACACCTAAGCACACCAAATGGCTTAAACGCTGCATACCTTTGTCCATACCAACGTAAGAGCTAAGCGCAAACACAACCGAGACACCCAAAATAATGATGACCTTGGTCATAAAGGTATTTGGGATACCTGTGAGCTGAGACAAAATATTGGTAAATGTCACGGCAGTGAGTACCAACGAAATCGTCAGAGCACCAAACATGCAAAGCAAGAACATGAGGTCGACTAAGCGTCCAACCACGCCGGTTGATTTAAAGCCTGTTACAGCCTCAATCACGGATGCCAAACTTAAACCTTTGTTTTTTCTCACATGGTAGCTGTAGCACAAAGAAATTGATGCCAATGCATAAATTGCCCAAGCACTTAAACCTGAATGAAAAAACGAGTACGCCACACTATATTTCAATGCTTCTGCTGACTCAGGCGGTAAACTCAAACCCGGAGTTTGATAATAGTAAGCCCAGTCCAAGAAGCCCCAGTACAGTGTAGAAGACCCAATACCTGACAAGATGAACATAAAAATCCATGACATTGTGGTGTATTGAGGCTTTCCCTCACCCAGTTTAATTTTTCCGTATTTACTAAAGGCCAAGCCAAAAGTAAAAATGATAGCTAAAAAAGCAAACAGTAATACTGGTGTTGTAAACATCGATGTGGTCCACTGCATCCATGTTGCAGCAATCTTGATCGACTCTTGCGAATAAATTGCCAAACCAGCAACTGAAATAAATACAAACAGTAAGCTGGTTACGGCAAGAACTTTATCCGTATAAATTTTTGTGTTTTGATTATCCATATCCATACATCCATTTTTGGATGGCGTTATTCCATAGCGAACACGTCCATTTTAATTTGGGCTACACACGATGCAATTGCATCTCCTACCTCATAAGTTTTTGCCTCACCGCCAATATCAGCTGTTTTTGGCCCATTAATTAATACATTCTCAATCGCCTGCATAATGTCCTGACCTGCTTGAATGCAGCGTTCGTCTTCTTCACCAAAGAATTCGAACATCATGGCACCCGACCAAATCGCAGCGATTGGATTGG
Source organism: Acinetobacter sp. DMC2 (assembly GCF_056314305.1). NCBI lineage: Bacteria > Pseudomonadati > Pseudomonadota > Gammaproteobacteria > Moraxellales > Moraxellaceae > Acinetobacter > Acinetobacter sp. DMC2. The sequence continues at coordinate 395,900 of NZ_JBQUYP010000002.1, forward strand.
CAATTTGTTTACCGTAAATATCTGGTGCTGAACCATGGACTGGTTCAAACAGTGATGGGAATTTTCTTTCTGGGTTTAAATTTGCCGAAGCAGCCAAACCAATGGTTCCCGTACATGCAGGCCCTAAATCAGAAAGAATGTCGCCAAATAAATTCGATGCCACAACCACATCAAAACGCTCAGGTTGCAAAACAAAACGAGCCGCTAAAATATCAACGTGCTGTTTATCAGCCTGAATTTGTGGATATTGTTTTGCCATTGCGTCAACGCGTTCATCCCAGTACGGCATACTGACGGCAATACCATTTGATTTGGTCGCTGCGGTAATTTTTTTCGCATCACGTTGATTTGCAAACTCAAATGCGTAACGCAAAATGCGATCTACACCATGACGTGTAAATACAGCCTCTTGTAAAACAAACTCGCGGTCTGTTCCTTCAAAAGCTTTACCACCAATGGCTGAGTATTCACCTTCACTGTTTTCACGAACCACGTAAAAATCGATATCGCCCGGTTTTTTACCTACCAATGGACATTTCACACCAGGCATTAAGCGCACTGGACGTAAATTCACATATTGGTCAAAACCACGACGGAACTGGAGCAGCGAACCCCAAAGTGAAATATGGTCAGGCACTTTATCCGGCCAGCCTACAGCGCCAAAATAGATCGCATCGTAACCTTGCAAGGTTTCAAACCAGTCATCTGGCATCATTTTGCCGTGCTCAAGGTAGTAATCGCAGCTTGCCCAATCGAAAGCATCTAACTGAAGCTCAATGCCATGCTTCTCTGCCGCTGCCTTTACAACCTTAATGCCTTCTGGTAGAACTTCTAAACCAATGCCATCGCCTGCAATCGTGGCAACTTTATATCTTTTTGCCATAAGCTTCCTTCACACCTTCGACTAATATCCTTGTATGGCTTAAACATGATGTTTTAAGCAAAAATGATCAATAACGGAACTATCACTCCAATGGACACGGATCGTGAACAATCTACCTAACCTATCGGATTTAAAGGTTTTTTGCACAGTCGCCAAACTCAAAAGTTTTGTCGAATCTGCTGAGGAACTCGGGACATCGCCAGCTTTTATTAGCAAGCGAATTAATATTTTAGAAAACACGTTAAGCTGCAAACTCTTTCATCGCAGCACGCGTCATGTCAGCCTAACGGAAGATGGCAAACTCATCCTTGAAAGAGTTTCAAATATTCTTGAAGAATTTGATGAAGTCTGTGAACTGGTTAATAACCCGCTTAGTACGCCTACAGGTCGTATGGATATTATTAGTAGCTTTGGTTTTGGCAGAAAGCATATCGCCCCAATTCTATCTAAATTAATGATGCTTTATCCAAAGCTTCAAATTCATTTTGACACCATCGACAATACTAAAGACCTGATTCAACACAGTATTGATTTGGATATTAGAATTGGTAATGAAATTGCTCCAAACATGATTGCGAAGAAGTTAGCTTCTAATTTTCGAATTTTGTGTGCAGCACCGAGTTATTTACTTAAACATGGTGTACCAGACAGCATTGAAGATTTGCAAACGCATGATTGTTTGACGATTAGTGAACGTGATCAATCTTCTGTGCTATGGAAATTTAGACATACTTCTGAAGATGTCTCAGTCCATGTCAAACCACGCTTTGTTTCAAATAACGGCGAAATTATTCATCAACTTGCTATTGAAGGCCACGGTATTATTTTCCGCTCTATTTGGGATGTTGCTGATGAATTAATTACAGGACAACTGCAACACATTTTGCCTGAGTATTGGCAAGATGCAGATGTTTGGGCTGTTTATCCATCACGGCTAAAAAGCTCATCTAAATTACAAACTTGTATTTTGTTTATTCAAAATGAATTACTCAATCGCTTACAACATGTGCAAAACTTAAACCGAGGACAGTTAATTTCACCTGCTGTTAAACGAGAACCACCACCAGAAAAAGTATTTCTATAAAAAAAGCCCTAAGTGAGGCCTATTCACTTAGGGCAATAAATGATTTTTTAAATTTTAGAAATAATATCCAATTGAGAGATAAAACAATTTATCCCAATCATTACTACTACCCTGTGCAAGGCCATCCGCCCCACCACCTACCATTGGGTCATTTTTACTCATGATATATTCCCCCTGAATACCAATCGCTTTGTAGTTAAAATAAACCCCAGCAATTAAACGTTCTGAATTTTTATATCCATCCTCATCTTTAAAAAAGCGGCTATGAGAGATGTAAGGCTTAATATTTGTAAGTTGATGGAATGGCTGAGCAAAGGTGTAATTAATTTCATTGACCAAATATTTACCCTTGTTAGCCACTTGATATGGATAATCAAATGCTCCAATCGTTGAACTATTTGGAAATAAATCATCGCCATTGGTCACATCTTGTTTACCTGCCAAGAACATCCATTGCCATGCTTGATATTGCGTTTGAGCAAAAACGTTCCAAGACTTACGGTGTCCATCTACATCTGTTCTTTTATTTTCTAAATCAGAATACCAAACCGAACCACCCACCTCTGTCGAAATTTTTTGAGCTTGATTAATTTCAAATTTTCTAGATGCTCTCGCAATCCACATATTTTTTTCTTCAATATTGGTACCTGTACTTAAATCATCAGCTTCAACAAAGTTACCACTGTAACGGCTTGAGTCTTTTGAAGTTCCCTTATAATTTCCACCATCAGTTGGATAGAACCCTAAGGTCAAATTATATTTATCATCTGCAAATTTATATTTGATCCCTAGATTATCTATATCTTCTAAACCCACTGTATTTAAAAGTGTTTCGTAATAACTACTTCCCCAAAATTCGCCAAAACCAAAATCAACGGGTTGCAAACCAGCCGTAATTCTCTGCTGGTCAGATAACTTATAACCTACCCATGCTTTTTTTAGAAAAATTGCATCGCATAAGCGATCATATTGATAACAACGAGCATCCGCCCCTGCAATCCAAACTGGATTTTCATAACCTAACACTAATTTAATATCAGTTAGCCGCCAGTCATCATTTTGAGAACCTTCATTTGCATCAACCACATAATCTTTATGCAAATATCGGGAGCGTACCGCGCCAGAAATTTTAAATTGACCCGAGTCTAAAGTTGGAGCGCCCCAACTCATATCAGCCGCAGAAACTTGAACTCCCGCCGTTAAACTTAAAATCCCTAAAAATAATAATGACCTTTTCATGTCTTCAACATCCTTGTTAAGTGTTATAAGAACATGAAGAAATTGACGTAGACAAACAATGCCACAACTATAAAGTCGGTCTTTACAAACTGTGTTTAATCAAAAAACGAGCATAAAAAAAGACCACGCAGGAGCGTGGTCTATAAAATGGTGGCTATGACGAGACTTGAACTTGTGACCCCCGCATTATGAGTGCGGTGCTCTAACCAACTGAGCTACATAGCCGAAAACTGTGCGCGCATTATCTTAGTTTCTTTAATGCACGTCAAGAAAAATTTTAAATAAATTAGGTGAAGTGAGCCTATAAGCCGGGTTCTGTCGAGGATGGTCATTCCTCTAGGCGTACAATCACTCATACGCTCAAGCGACCTACCCGAATCCAGTACGGGCCGTACCTCAGGATTCCTATTTGGTCTTGCTTCTGGTGGGGTTTACCATGCCGTGAACTGTTACCAGACACGCGGTGCGCTCTTACCGCACCCTTTCACCCTTACCTCACGAATGAGGCGGTCTACTCTCTGCTGCACTTTCCGTCGGCTTTCACCGCCCAGGCGTTACCTGGCACCCTGCCCTATGAAGCCCGGACTTTCCTCCCCTGCTTCAGTCACGAAGACCTCCACAGCAGCGACCATCCAGCTCACCTCAGGGGCGCATATTAACAAATTTATTTACTAATTGCTCGTGCTTTTTTGAGCAATTAATTTTTTATATTTGTCGAAGAGCTGTTCTTCTGTTTCCTCATGCTGTGGATCTTTAGGAATACAATCTACAGGACAAAACAACTGACATTGCGGTTGGTCATGATGACCAACGCACTCAGTACACAAATCTGGATGAATTTCATAAATCACCTCACCCATAAAAATTGCTTCATTCGGGCAAACTGGTTCACAAACATCACAGTTTATGCATTCATCGGTGATATATAACGACACGTTACCAACCTTGTTGATGTTTACGTTCAAAGGCCTCAACCACAGCTTGCGGAACAAACTTGGTTACATCCCCTTTTAAACGAGCAATTTCCCGAATCAATGTCGAAGAAATAAATGAATACTGCTCAGATGGTGTTAAAAACACCGCTTCAAAATGTGGGTCAAGTTGACGGTTCATATTAGCCAATTGAAATTCATATTCAAAATCAGAAACCGCTCTTAAACCACGAAGTACTGCTGTTGCCTTTTGTTCTTTAAAAAAATTAACCAGTAAACCATCAAAGCCTACAAACTCAACATTTGAGAGGTGACCTAAAGATGATTGTGCAAGTTCAACTCTCTCTTCTAAACTGAACAAAGGATTTTTATGATGTCCAATTGCAATCGCTACTACAACCTCATCAAACATTCTTGATGCTCTAGTAACTAAATCAACGTGTCCATTCGTGATGGGGTCAAATGTTCCAGGATAAATTACACGCGTTTTAGACATCCGCTAGTACTCTAATTGTATTGTGAACCTATTTTAGCAAAAGTTATACATGAGGCGAAATATTCATGTGCAGGAAAAACTTCACCTTAGCATCAGTTTACGGCACAATAGACGTAATTGTGGAAGTTTGAATTATGGCGAAAGCAACAGTAGTAAAGAAACATAATGGCGGAACAATCGCACAAAATAAACGTGCCCGTCATGATTATTTTATCGAAGAAAAATTTGAAGCAGGCATGTCACTTCAAGGTTGGGAAGTAAAATCCTTACGTGCTGGGCGTATGACTTTGACAGAAAGTTATGTCATTTTCAAAAATGGCGAAGCATTTTTACTTGGCTCACAAATTCAGCCTTTATTATCGGCTTCGACCCATGTTGTTCCTGAAGCAACACGTACTCGTAAGTTATTGCTCTCTCGACGTCAGCTTGAACACCTCATGGGTGCAGTTAACCAAAAAGGTTACTCATGCGTTCCTTTGGCGTGTTATTGGAAAGGACATTTAGTCAAACTGGAAATTGCACTTGTGAAGGGTAAACAGCTTCATGACAAACGTGCAACCGAAAAAGACCGTGACTGGCAACGTGATAAAGCTCGTATATTTCATAAGTAATAAAAAAACCTTTAAAGTTAACTTTAAAGGTTTTTTTATGTCACTTTGAATTTAGCAGAATTTTAAATTACCGTAACAGTTTGGTGCAAACGATTGATTTTTAAGTTGTAAATCCTTCAATGGGAAATTCACAATCGTATTGGGTAATTTAACTTCACCAACTGCCAAGTCTTCACCAAACAAACAATTTAAAAGATTACATCTCACTGGATTTGCAGTTAAATAATCACTAATTGGACCTACCACCTGCTTTAAAACGTCATTAGTTATTTCAATTTGTTTACTTGGCGTCACGTTACCAATATCAATTTCATCATCAAAAGCCATCCACCAGCCACGTTCCGCTGCTGCATCTGCACCTGGCCAAAATATTTGTTGGCCTTGCAGAGAAAGTGAGAAAGGATTGTTTAGTTCAATTTTATGAATAAATCCAAGATTTTGATCAACAGTTAATGCAGCTCTTAATCCGGTAATGCTACCTGTTACATTTTTTTGTAAATTTAATAGGCCAAGTGCAGCATTAATAGAAGCTTTCAGATCTCCAGAGAAGTTAAGCTGATCGATATTTGCTACCCCGTTCAGCATGACATTATTCATTCGTGAACCAGAAATGACTTGTCCATTAATAACAATAGGTGCAGTGGTCTGTTGTAATTGCAAATTATAATCAGATGAATTAAATCCTAAAGGAATACAAATTCCGATACATGCATTCACAGTTCCATCAATAGTCTTGCCTGTATCTTGATAAGACATATTACGAGCAGCGGTATAAGCTAAACCAGTGGTATCTTTAATTTTTAAATAACCACTTAGGCTATTAATTCCATTTGGTGTTTCTGAATTTTCAAGTCCCATAGTCAATAGGCCCACAACCTTTTCCGCACTTAAACGGAAACCTTTAATTTCTCTCAAAGCAGCGCTGTCTGGATTTTTAATTGCAAATTCAATAAATGGATTACTAAAAACAGCAGAAGATGAAGCTCGACCCTCACTTGTATCGCTTAAGCCACTTAAACTTAAGTTATCAATATCAATATCACACCCACCTAAACCGTTTACTCCGCCACACCCTAATTGCAACTTATTAACATTGGCATTTAGTTCAAGATTTGCCTCTAAACCTAATTTATAAAAGCCAATATTTTGCTGGTTCATTGAAGCATCAGCTTGTTTTGGATCGGTATAGGTAAATGAAAATAATGCCTGAGCTTCAACTTTAGAAAGTTCTGAATCACTGAGTGGAATAAGATTTGTAGGTTCTAAATTGGCATAGATTAAAGTAGCCCAACTTAGACAAAGAGCTGTTAAAAAAATTTTCATGATTATTCCATTTTTTTATTTATTAAATTTTGGACATCATTGTCCAAATAAACCATTTGGTAAAAAATAATCAAAAAAGAACAAAAAAAATACAACTTTTTTGTAATTATATTAACAACTAGTAATTTATTTAAATATAATCAAAAACTTATTTTAACTTATTCGATAAAGCAGTCCAGCAATATATTCACCAAACCATTTAGCTGTATCTAAATCACCTTGTGGAGGAGTAATTTCAACAGGAGCGTTATCTGACTGTGTCATCAAACCTAAGCAACTCGATAATCGGTTTAAATCTTTGTCACTATGCCCTGTCGTCATTAGAGGTAAACCTGACCAAAGCATGCCATGTTGCATGGCAAAAATATTTAATTGTTGTAATACGGCGAGTTTATCGCCACTTAATCCGCCCGAATTTGCAAAGCCCGCCGCAAGTTTGCCTTGCCACACACGTTCTTTCCAACGCTTAGAAGTACTGTCCATAAATTTTTTAAAATCGGCAGTCATACTTCCCATATAAGTAGGTGATCCGAAAATAATGCCTTGTGATGCATCAAGCGCATCCCAATCAATACGCTCAATATTCATTAAATGTACTTTCACCCCCATCACCTCTGCACCAGCAGCAATAGCAGAGGCCACCTTAGCGGTATGACCATATGGACTGTGGTAGACAATTGAGAGATGTTTTTCAGGCAAAGACATAAGATTAAAATTTTGAGCGATTTTTTCTATTTTATCATTTTATTAGCTCTTGCTAAACCTACATCTATAAATATGAAATAGAAGCGCTTCAATACAACTCACAATCGTAATATCTTTAAGCTAAATAGACGCTCTCTTACTTTATTTAAGGGCTACAAAATAAGAGAGTGAATTTAATGATGTTTATAAAGCTTAGATAAAAACAAAGGTAGCCATACGCCCAGTCTTCGCATCACGGCGATAAGAAAAATATTCATCGCTCTGTTGATATGAACATTGGTCTCCGCCTAAAACCTGCTTCACACCAAGACTCTGCAAAATAAAACGTGCAATTGCATATAAATCTGCATGAAATTTATTTGGAGCCGCCCCTTCAACAAAAGCTGTTTCCAACTCAGGATATTTATCACAAAAAGCAGTTTTTACTTCGGCCCCAATTTCAAAACAAGGTTGGCTAATCGCAGCTCCTAACCATGCCCAAGCTGGAGGTTTTTGCATAGCAGCAATCGTGTTTTCAACAATCCCACCAGCTAAACCACGCCAACCCGCATGTAAATTTGCGACTTCGGTACCTTCGGCGTTACCTAACACGATAGGTAAGCAATCAGCAGTCATCATCATTAAAGCATGGCCTTTGGTTTGAGTGACCAAACCATCACCAATTAAAGCCTTAAAAGGAATTTGTTCATTTACTGTATGGCAAATCGTACTATGTGTCTGAGTCATCCATGTCATTTTTTTAACACCGAACTTAGCAAACTCATCTAGCAATATCATGCGATGTTGCTGAACACGTTTTGCCTCATCATTAACATGTAAAGCCAGATTAAAGCCAGACAGCTCATGTTGATCCGTTGCTAATGCTAAAGGATGTTGAACACGTGTCTGTCCTACATATACGCCTTGAGGTAAACCTTGAACAAATTCCATATACGCGTCCTTAATATGCAGCGTTTTCTGAACGTAACACATCTACTAAATGCGTAAAATCTTCAGGCCACGGCGCTTCAAATAGCATTTCTTCACCAGTACGAGGGTGTTTTAAACCTAATTTAGCTGCATGTAATGCTTGGCGCTTAAAACCACGCAAAGTATCAATGAGTAATTCAGATGCCCCTGCTGGTACACGTACACGGTTCATATAAATCTGATCACCGATCAGTCCATAGCCGATATAACTAAAATGGACACGAATCTGATGAGTTCGACCTGTTTCAAGACGAGCTTGTACACGAGTAAAATCTTTAAAGCGTTCTTTCACATTATAGTGGGTTACCGCATCTCGTCCGCCCGGTAGAATTGCCATTTTCACACGATCAACTGGATGACGTTTAATCGGTTCATCAATCGTACCGCCAGCAATAATATTTCCATAAACAACTAGGTCATATACACGGTAAACCGATTTATTTGCCAACTGTTTACTTAAGGAAAATTGTGCTTCAAGGCTCTTAGCAACAACTAACAAACCGCTTGTATCTTTATCAATACGATGTACTAAACCCGCACGCGACAGTTCCGACAATTTTGGGAAATGATAAAGCAAGGCATTCACTAAAGTTCCAGAACTATTGCCTGCCCCTGGATGTACTACCATGCCTACTGGTTTATTAATGACTAAAATGTCGTCATCTTCATAAACAATATTAAGTGGAATATTCTCAGGTTGACTTGTGGTCTGCGCTTCGAGCTCAACTTCGAGTGTAAGAAGCTCTGTCCCTTCACAACGGTGCTTAGGTTTGACAATGTTACCATTCACCAACAGATGGCCATCCTTCAACCATTGTTTAAGTTTTTCACGTGAAAACTCATTCCACACCAAGGCCGCAACCTGATCGATACGTTGTCCCAGATAGGTTTCATCTAACTGAACTTGCAACGATAAACGTGTTGCAGTTGTATCAGAAGTATGGTTATCTGCATCCTCAGAATCTTCAAGTAAATTGAAGTCGGTTTCAGATAAGTTTGTGTTTGAAGATTGTGCTGAAGTCATTTGATCATTGAGATAAAAGTGGTTTAATAGCGCAATTGTAGCTCATTGCCCAACATAACAGAGGAGTTTTTATGTCGCTACCACGTTATAAAATTACGATGCTTGCCTTATCTTTAGGTGTAGCATCTGCATTTGTGGGCTGTAGCAGCAATCCAAGTAAAAAAGAAGTGGTCGATAGTGGCCCACAATCTAGTGAACAAGCTTACTTCGAAAAGGCCCAAAAGTCGCTTGACCGCGGTCAATATCTTGATGCGACCAAGTCTTTAGAAGCAATCGATACTTATTATCCGACTGGACAATACGCACAACAAGCACAACTTGAACTTCTATATTCAAAATTTAAACAAAAAGATTATGAAGGCGCGATTGCCTTAGCAGAACGTTTTATTCGTTTAAATCCTCAACATCCAAATGTAGATTATGCTTACTATGTTCGTGCTGTATCGAATATGGAGCAAAACTACGACAGTTTGATGCGCTATACATCTCTGCAACAATCTCATCGTGATGTGAGTTATTTGAAAGTTGCTTATCAGAACTTTGTTGATTTAATTCGTCGTTTCCCAAGTAGCCAATACTCTGTTGATGCTGCTCAGCGTATGAAGTTCATTGGGCAAGAACTTGCTGAAAATGAAATGACTGCTGCACGTTTTAACGTTAAACGTAAAGCTTGGATCGCAGCTGCCGAGCGTTCGCAATGGGTAATTGAACACTATCCACAAACTCCTCAAGTTCCAGAAGCATTAGCGACTTTGGCATATAGCTATAACCAATTAGGTGATAAAGCGACTTCACAACAATATATTGAAGTTTTAAAGCTTAATTACCCTAACTTGGTGAAAAAAGACGGCACAGTTAACATGCGTGCTGCTCGTAAAGAAGGTAACTGGATTAACCGTGCGACTCTGGGTATTTTCGGTCGTGAATCTACGGCTGCAACTCCAGAAAGCACAGCTGAAGCTGAAGCTCCAAAACGTGGTTTCCTCAATCGCGTAAGCTTTGGTTTAATTGGTAATTCAGATAAAGAAGAAACTGAAGAACCAGAAAAAACAACTGTTGAAGCTCCAAAGTCAGAACGTAGTTGGACAAATCGTTTAAGCTTCGGTTTATTAGATAAACCTGAGCCACAACCAGCAGAAAATACAACTGTTGCTCCAGCTGTTAGCTCTACAGATGTATCGACTGACACTCAGTCAGATGATGCAACGCAAGGTACTAGCGACGCTGCTCAATAAGTTACAAATTTTAAAAAGCACCAATAAACAGGCAAGTGATACCACTTGCCTGTTTGTTTTTATAAAATATTAAAATATTTATTGTGTAGATCTTGCCTCATCATGTCAGAATATTCTGACTCACTCTCTCATCAGTTTTAATACGGTTATCTGAATTATGGCAATTCCACAACATACGATTGATCAGATTTTAGATCGCACAGATATTGTCGATCTGATTGGTCAACGTGTGAAACTGAAAAAGACGGGACGTACATATTCCGGCTGTTGCCCTTTTCATCAAGAAAAAACGCCATCGTTCCATGTCTACCGCGACAAGCAGTATTATCACTGCTTTGGTTGTCAGGCTAACGGGAACGCGATCCGTTTTCTTATGGACATCGATAACCGAAATTTTATAGATGTCATGAAGGAGTTATCGAGTAGCGCTGGAGTCGAACTACCGAAAGATAATACTGAAAATAAAAAGCTGTCTTATACCCGTCAGGTTACGAAACCACCAGTTGCTAAAACAAATACGGCGGAGCCTGTAACTCCAACTCCACAACAACCAATTGATGAAAGCTATAACACGCTTGAACCTGTATTTTTTGATGACCCATTTGCTCAGTTTGAGCAGCCTTTTAGTTTTGATGAGCCAGTTCAAGAAGGTAATTTATATGACTTACTGGAAAATGTTGCCCAGTTCTATGAGCACCAATTACCTAATAGTCAAAAGGCAAAAAACTACTTTAAACAACGTGGCTTAACTAATCAGACTATTCAGTTTTGGCGCTTGGGCTATGCACCAGAAGACTGGCAACACTTAGAAAAAGCTTTTCCTTATGACATTGACGGTTTAAAACAACTTGGACTTATTCGTTCAAGCGATAGTGGTCGTGATTTTGACTTATTACGTGACCGTGTCATTTTCCCGATTCGAGATCCTAAAGGCCGCGTCGTTGGTTTTGGTGGACGCGCCTTAAATGATGAAATTAAACCCAAATACATCAACTCACCTGACTCAGAGGTCTTTCACAAGAATCAGCTACTTTACGGACTTTATGAAGGTAGAAAACTTAAGTCTAGCGACTGGTTAATGGTTGAAGGCTACATGGATGTCATTGCACTTCAGCAATATGGCATTACAGGGGCTGTCGCAACTTTAGGGACTGCAAGTAATACAGAACATCTTAATATTTTATTTAAACAAAATAGCCGAATTACCATTGCTTTTGACGGCGATGCTGCAGGTCAAAAAGCAGCACGCAGAACATTAGAAATTGCTTTACCACTTCTCAATGATGGCCGCGAACTCAAATTTTTTGTTCTACCCAATGACCACGATCCGGACTCTCTTATCCGTCGTGAAGGGCTTGAAAATTTCCAGAAACTATTACAACAGGCCCCTCTTTTGTCTGATTTTGTGTTTGCCCATTTAACAGGTCAGCACGACATTAGCACTCCTGAAGGCAAAAGCTTGGTCATGGGTGAACTCAGGGAACTAACTGAACTATTACCCAAACAGGGCTCTTTTCGTTATTTACTTAATCAATCTTTCCGTGAAAAACTCGGACTAGGTAAACGTTTTACCCCACAAGTTAGTCACGATGCATCGTTATCATTTAATATTCAAACGAAAGATGAAGACTTTGCTGTCGCAATTTTGATGCACCATCCATTCCTTTATATTCATTTTGAAGGATTACGTGCCTATATTCCCCAAGATGAGTTATTGGCTAAAATATTAGCAACTTTAAACCGTATATTTGATGAGTTGCCTGATGACCAAGAGCTAGCAACTTATTATGTTTTAGGTGCATGCAGCAGTTATTGCCATGAAATTGCAGATATTATGCAAAGAACCAATATCCAGGCATTAACTCAAGCACCTGAAGTGGCTGACAAGTTAGCTCAAGAATATGCGTTAGGCTTAAAAGAAAGATATTTACGTCAAAAGCTTAAGTCACCGATTTCTCTGATTGAATCAAGAAATCTAAGGCAGCAACTCAATGAACTAACCAAACAGATTAGCTTAAGACTGTTGTCTTAATGTTTTGGCTTACGCTCATGATCAAAAACATCCTGTAAATGCTGTTGTAGCCATTCTAAATAATCAGGATTTTCTGCCTTGGCAGCTTCGCGTAGCAAAATAGATGTCGGATGCATAAGCTTTTGCGTCAAACGATACGCGAATTGCTGTAATACTTGTTCAGCATTTTCACCATGATGCAAAGCCTCTAATGCGTGCGTAAGCTCTTGTTGACTAATTTCTTCACTATGTTGGCGGTAAGCATGAATTGTACTACCTGCCTCTTTAACTTTTTGATGCGTAATAAGCTGAGTAGCTAACTGATTAACCATGACTTCTGCTTCAACAGCGGCCTGACGCCGTTGAGCAAGGTTTTCATCAATCACGCTTTGTAAATCATCCACGCCATACAAATAGACCCCATCAAGCGCTTCAACTTTAGGATCTATATCACGAGGTACAGCTAAATCAACCATTAACATTTGTTGATAGCGACGTTTCTTTAATGCAGCCTTAACATCTGGATAGGCAATAACTTGATATAAGCTACCAGTACAACTCGACACAACATCAGCACGATATAAGTTTTCAGCCAATGCTGAAAAATCAATAATTTCAACTTCAACTTGATGTGAAATCTCTTGAGCCAATTGGTCAGCACGCTCACGGCTACGGTTACAAATAATAATTTTGGCAACACCCATTTCAGCCAGATGCTTAGCAACCAAACTATTCATTTCACCTGCTGCAACGACCATTACAGTAAGTTTTTCGGGCTTACTAAAGACTTGTAAAGCTAATTGTGCAACGGCATACCCCATCGAAACTGCATGACTACCCACTGCCGTTTCGGAACGTACACGTTTAGCAGCATAAAAAGCATATTCAAAAACACTGTTTAATTCAGGAGAAACAGTTTGAGCTTCTTTAGACAATGCTAAAGCACTTTTAACCTGCCCTAAAATTTGCGGCTCACCTAACATGAGAGAGTCAAGACCACTCGCTACTCGCATTAAATGTGTAATTGCCTGCGTGTTCTCGTAACGATAAACATGATGAATTAAGTGCTGTACATCAATATTATTGGCATCGGCTAACCATTTTAGAAGGCTTTCAGCATTTTCTGCCATGGCATACACTTCTGTGCGGTTACACGTCGAGACGACCACCAAATCCTTTAAGTTCTGGTGATGGTTTTGTTCGGCAAGCAAACGACTTAATCGCTCTGCATTGAAAGCAATTTTTTCGCGGAGTTCGACAGAAGCTGTTTGATGGTTGACACCCAATGCAAAGAAAGACATATCAGATCATCATTTCGCTAAATTTATGCTATTGTGCAACATCGGTGTCATAAAAAGCATTACTTTGGATCAATAAAAATTGCGTCAAATGAATAGCCGTATTAATTTTAACGGTGCTTCGATAAGACAGTATTCTACCACATTCTTATTGTTAGGTAGCATGTCCTCGCATGTCTATGCACGTCCTGTGCAAGAGACCTATGCCGTGCATTCATTTGATCAGGCCTTAGAACAAACTATGGTCGCTGAATTTGCTCTGGCTTATGATGATATTCCTAACGCTTTGCACAATTACACAGTCCTCGCAATTAAAAGTAACTCTACTTCAATTAAACAGCGAGCTTTAGACGTTGCTCTTGAATATAATGACTTACAAGCCGCTTTAAATATTGCTACACATTGGGTAGCTCAAGAGCCTAAAGATGTGCCAGCTTTATTCTATTTGTCACATATTGCTTTAAAAACACATGAATACCAGCTTGCCGCTGAAACATTAGATAAAATTTTAAAAATAGATCCGACTGCTGATTTAGAACAAATTTTAGCAAGTATTGCTCCGGAAAATGCTCAAGATCGAGATGTACTATTAACAGCTTTACGCTCTAGTGCTGAAAAAGATAACCCTTCTATTTTAGCACTCATCGCCAACTTAGAAGCCCAAAATGGCCAATTGGAATCTGCTCTAACCAACATCAACAAGGCATTACGCCGACGCCCTAAAGTGACGAGCTTTATTTTAATGAAAGCGAACCTACTCATTGCTCTTAGCGATCAAGAAGGTGCGCTTAAATGGTATGCAAAGTCCAGCCGTAAATATAAGAAAAATTTAGATATTCGTTTAGCTGAAATCCGCTATCTCATTCAAATTAATCAATCTCAACTTGCGTTAGAAAAGCTCGAAAACGTTATAGAAGCTAATCCTAAAGCTGAAGAAGCATTGTTTATTGCAGGCTTAACCAGTATCGATTTAAAGCAATATGACAAAGCAGAACAATATCTTGTTGATCTACGAAACTCTGCAAAATATCAAAATGAAGCCTATTACTACTTGGCAATTAATGCAGAACGTAAACAACATTATGAAACTGCAAAAGCTTACTATCGTTTAGTTGATGGCAGCTTATATGTGGTTTCCAGACGCAATCTGATTGCAATATATGATAAACAAGAAAATTTACATGATGCTTTACGATTCCTCACGCAAGAACGCGTAAATTATCCCCAACATGCAAGTTTCTTATATCAAGCTCAAGCTGAAATCTTAAAGAAAATGGGCAATAAAAAAGCTGCATTAAATTTATTAGATGAAGCGATAAAGAATTTACCCGATGATCCTGAACTCATTTACGCAGAAGTTTTACTACTCGATCCATATACTGACCGAGATAAACTCGACAAAACATTAAAGCAATTATTACTACTTGAACCTAACAGTCCAACTTACCTCAATGCATATGCTTATACACTAGCCCTACAAAACCGTCGGCTAAAAGAAGCACGTCAATATGCAGAGCAAGCTTTAGAATATGCGCCGGAACAAGCCTCAATTCTTGATACGCTGGGCTATATCGCATTTTTGCAGAATGATTATGAAGCCGCGGCAGAGGCTTTAGGCAAAGCTTATGAACTTAGTCACAATATAAATATTGGCGTTCGCTATGCTAAAGCATTGTATATGCAAGGATCATTAACTCAATTTAGCGCTGTGTTACAACAACTGAAACAAAAACATGCCAATGATCCACAATTACAACAGCTTGATGCGTTAATTTTACCTACATCTGCAAAAAAGAGTTAAATATATGAGCAAATTTGCCCAACTGTGC
Organism: Acinetobacter sp. DMC2; assembly: GCF_056314305.1. Lineage (NCBI taxonomy): Bacteria > Pseudomonadati > Pseudomonadota > Gammaproteobacteria > Moraxellales > Moraxellaceae > Acinetobacter > Acinetobacter sp. DMC2. Next base: position 411,539 of record NZ_JBQUYP010000002.1, read on the forward strand.
ACAGCGATCTGTGGATCAAGTGTATTATTTCTAACCGGTTGTCAGCATTTTACTCAACCAAAACCTGCGGTTACCCAGCAAGTTCAAGATGAAAAACACTTTAATTTACAAGGTAAAATCGGGGTTCGCACACCACAGCAAACTGGTAGTGCTTTTTTCACATGGGTTCAACAACAAGATAATTTTGATATTGAATTAAGCGGTATTTTAGGTGTAGGAAAAACCCAAATTCAGGGCAAACCCGGTGAAGTGAAGTTAAATAGTGCAAAAACTGGTTTAATTACTGCGGCCTCTCCAGAAGAGCTTTTAGAGCGTGCAACGGGTTGGCAAGCACCAATTACTCATTTAACGAGTTGGATTTTGGCCAAACCCGCAACTCTAAGTGCTCAAATCAGTAAAGATAGCGAAAATCGTGTTAACCAACTGATTGAAGATGGCTGGACGGTTAATTTCAGCTATGATGGCGAACAAACTTTGCCAAACAAACTGGTTTTAAAGCAAGCTCTTGCTGAAGATAAAGAAAACCGTATTACAATGGTCATCCAAAACCGCTAAATCTAATTATATAAATCTATGATTCAAGTTCCTTCTCCAGCTAAGCTCAACCTGTTTTTGCATATTACAGGCCGACGCGAAAATGGTTATCATGAGTTACAAACCATTTTCCAACTTATTGATTTATATGACTGGATGATATTTACGCCGGCTTTGGATGAACAAATCGAAATTGATGGATTGAGTGAAGTCAAATCTGAAGAAAACCTGATTTATCGGGCTGCTCAAATACTAAGACCGCATGCAAAAAAATTCTGCGGTCTAAACATCAAAATTGAAAAAAATATTCCAATGGGTGCAGGTCTAGGCGGAGGTTCATCCAATGCTGCCACAACCCTGATTGTGTTAAATCAATTATGGGAATGTGGACTAAATCAAGAACAACTTGCGGACTATGGCGTGAAGCTTGGTGCCGATGTTCCTATTTTTATTTATGGTAAAAATGCATGGGCGGAAGGTATTGGTGAACATTTATCATTCATAGACTTAGATCAAAAACAGTTCATTATTTTAAAACCTGATTGTTTTATCAGCACTCAATTGCTTTTTTCACAAAAAACATTGACAAGAGACTCTAAGACCACTAAATTTTGCGCCTATCAGTTAGAACCTTCTAATTTTGGAAATAACTTTGAGCCATTAGCTCGGCAGTTATATCCTGAAGTAGAAGAAGCGATGCGATATTTAGACCAGTTTGGTCAAGCAAAGCTTACAGGTACAGGTGCTTGTGTTTTTATTGAAGTAACGAATGAAATGAATATTGATGAAATTCTTAAGCATTCACCTTGTAAATCTTACTTGGTAAATAGTTTAAAAGAATCTCCTCTTAATCATTTTAAGGTTACACGTTAGGGGCGTCGCCAAGTGGTAAGGCACCGGGTTTTGATCTCGGCATCCGTTGGTTCGAATCCAGCCGCCCCTGCCAACCTCACCTGTAATGATGATTATATTAGGGGCGTCGCCAAGTGGTAAGGCACCGGGTTTTGATCTCGGCATCCGTTGGTTCGAATCCAGCCGCCCCTGCCAT
>NZ_JBQUYP010000002.1:413216-522127 GCF_056314305.1 Acinetobacter sp. DMC2
ATTTAGGGGCGTCGCCAAGTGGTAAGGCACCGGGTTTTGATCTCGGCATCCGTTGGTTCGAATCCAGCCGCCCCTGCCATTCTCTTATTTTAAAGACAGACTTAATTGCTATGCTTTTTGTTGATTAATCTTGACATTGCATTGCAAAAATATTAAAGTTCTGCCGCATTAGGGGCGTCGCCAAGTGGTAAGGCACCGGGTTTTGATCTCGGCATCCGTTGGTTCGAATCCAGCCGCCCCTGCCATCTATTTAATTACATACCAACCGCCAAGGGTGCTTCATGCCCAATCTTGTCGTTTTTAGTGGAAATGCTCATCCACAGTTCGCTCAAAAAGTCGTAAGTCACTTACATATCCCTCTAGGTGCTGCATCAGTCGGTCACTTTTCTGATGGAGAAATTTCAGTAGAAATTACTGAAAATGTTCGTGGTAAAGACGTATTTATCGTTCAGCCTACTTGTGCCCCTACCAATGATAACCTTATGGAAATCTTGGTTATGGCAGACGCCTTGCGTCGTGCAAGTGCTGGTCGTATTACCGCTGTTATCCCTTATTTTGGTTATGCTCGCCAAGACCGTCGTCCACGTTCTGCACGTGTACCGATTACAGCTAAAGTTGTTGCAGACATGCTTACCACTGTTGGTATTGATCGTGTCGTAATGATTGACTTACATGCTGACCAAATTCAGGGTTTCTTCGATATTCCAGTCGACAACATCTACGGTACTCCTGCTTTGCTTGCTGACTTACGTCAACAACAGCATGACAACCTTATGGTGGTTTCTCCTGACGTTGGTGGTGTAGTACGTGCTCGTGCCGTTGCCAAACAGATGGGTGACATCGATTTAGCAATTATTGACAAACGTCGTCAAAAAGCCAATGAGTCGCAAGTTATGCACTTAATTGGTGACGTAAAAGATCGTGATTGCGTTATCGTAGATGACATGGTTGATACTGCCGGTACATTGTGCAAAGCAGCTGATGCGCTTAAGCAATTTGGTGCACGCCGTGTAGTTGCATACGCAACTCACCCTGTACTTTCTGGCAAGGCTATTGAAAACTTACGTAATTCAGTTATTGATGAATTGGTTGTCACTGACACCATTCCTCTTTCTGATGAAGCATTAACCTTGGGCAAAATCCGTCAGGTTTCTGTTGCTAGCATGGTTGCTGAAACGATTCGTCGTATTAATAACGAAGAATCTATCAGTGCGATGTTCGATAGTTTATAATACCGCAGCTTTTATGAACCCTGGCCTTGGCTGGGGTTTTCTATCACTAAACTGGTCGCAAGTTTAGTATATTTAAACTTTAATGAGGATTTACTCATGGCAAACTTCGTATTAAACGCTCAAGCGCGTGCTGAAGACAAACAAGGGAAAGGTGCGAGCCGCCGCCTTCGTCACGAAGCATTAATTCCAGCTATCATTTATGGTGGCAATGCTGAGCCTGTAGCTATTACTTTAGAACTTCGTGAGCTTGTAAAAGCTTTAGAAAACAATGCTTTCTTTGAAGAAGTTGTAGAAATCAAAGTGGGCGACAAAGTTGAAAACGTTAAAATCCAAGCGTTACAACGTCACCCATCTAAAAACACTCCTATGCACGCTGACTTCAAACGCGCATAAGTGTTGAAAGGCGTAGATTAGTGTCAAATATTTCGCTAATTGTTGGTTTGGGCAATCCTGGTTCAGAATATGCCCAAACCCGCCATAATGCAGGCTTTTGGTTCATTGAACAGCTTGCTAATAAATATGGCATTACATTAAAAAATGATCCGAAATTTCACGGAATCAGTGGACGTGGTAATATAGAAGGACACGATGTCCGTCTACTTCTACCCACTACATTTATGAACCGCTCTGGACAAAGTGTAGTTCCATTTGCAAAATTCTATCAAATTGCTCCCGAAGCAATTTTGATTGCTCATGATGAACTTGATATGAACCCTGGTGTAATTCGTCTTAAAACAGGCGGTGGACATGGTGGTCATAACGGTTTACGTGACATTGTCCCTCATATTGGTCCAAATTTTCATCGTTTACGTATTGGTATCGGACATCCTGGCTCAAAAGAAAGAGTTTCAGGTCACGTACTTGGAAAAGCACCAAGTAGTGAACAAAATCTGATGGATGCAGCAATTGATCATGCCCTTTCTAAAGTGAAACTACTTGTTCAAGGACAAGTTCCACAGGCCATGAATCAAATTAATGCATATAAACCCACTTAAATTGTTGAACAATCATGCTTGCTATCTTGCTTTTTTAGGAGCAAAATGCGCATCAGCCACTTTGCCAACCGCAAAAGCTAAAGATTTCACCATAAGATCTACATCTTAGGTCTACTCAGGAGACGCTAGCCATGCTATCTCGTTTATTAAAATGCAAAATTCACCGTGCAGTTGTAACCCATGCTGAACTTCACTATGAAGGTTCTTGTGCAATTGATGGCGTATTGATGGACTTAGCTGGTATTCGTGAATATGAAGAAATTCATGTTTGGAATGTAACCAATGGCAAACGCTTCACGACTTATGCGATTCGTGGTGAAGATAACTCTGGAATTATTTCAGTAAACGGCGGTGCTGCACATCAAGCAGACGTTGGTGATCTAGTCATTATTGCTACATTTGGTGATTTTACTGAAGCTGAAGCAAACATTCATAAACCACGTTTGGTCTATGCAAACCCAAATAATACAGTCAACCACACAGCGAATTGTATCCCTGTTCAAGTTGCCTAACTTCTTCTAAGAATAAAAAAGCCCGCATTGACGGGCTTTTATAATTTTATAAATCCTAAATCGTTCCTTTCCACCAGTTCTTTTGCTGTTTGCAATTTAATGGTTGAAGCCCCTCTCCTCGCAAATCAAACAGAATCGCCTCTCCTTTTGTATTTATCTTAAATTCGGCATACTTTGCTTTCTGATAGCATTGAGCTAGACCTTCGGCAAACAAGAAACTTCGTGAAGCGGGATATAAAGCCTGTAAACGATTTTCAGGATTTTTTAAAATTAAACTTTGCCCAGCAAATGAATTGTTAATATCTAAAATTGTACGAACTACTCGATTTTGTGAATCCAAAATAACTTTTGCTGGAACAGAAGAATGATTAAAAATTACCTGATCTAGAGCCTCATTCTCACTTCCTGCAAGAGCTTTAAGAGATTGTAAATTTAACTCATAAGCCAGTGCCATATAGTCACCTTGTAAAATTGAACGAGGATCAACTGGTCTAAGTTCAATAAAAATACTTTTGCTATGATGCAAATGCCATTCGTTTTTTGCGACTAATCCTACAAAGATTAATATGGTGGTTAATGCAAGAATAAGAGAAAAATACTTTTTCATTCTTTCTCTCCTTCAACAAGACCATCTTTATTTTCACGATGAAGTAGCCATGACAGAGCCAAGAGAACAGCACCAGAAATAAAAATTGAGGCACTTTTGGCTAGAAAAGTTATTTGTAAGTTGTAGTAGAGCTGCCAGAACACTAAAACTAATACAGCCAAGCTAACTCCATAAACAATATAATCTTTCTTTTTTAATGCCCACGTTAAAATAATGAACAGGATAAAAATTTCAAAATAACCAAGTGTAATAAGCAATATGCCAAAAATTAAAAAAGCGAAAAAAGTGATTCCCTGAAGTTGTCTATATAAATGAAAAACACTAAAGCAAAGTAACCAAACACTAGGCAGAAAATATAGAACCCACCTATGTTGATCTATCGAATTTTCTGGAACGAGTCCCATAAAAGTATCGAAAAAAGAAGCGACTAGAATGACGACTAGCACACATAAAAAAATACTACGCTCATATAGAGCTAGTGACTTTCTTTTAGGTAAGAGCACCAAACTAAAAACAAAATAATTGAGCAAAGTTAAATTTAAATAGGTTTGAGTAGAATGTATTGACCACAACGAATGGTCTAGTTGTAGCAAATAGACAAAAGCGATGCCATATGTAGCAAGCATTTGAATTAAAATGAAGAACCAATGCGGTTTAAGAAAATAACTGATACATAGAATAAAAATCTGTGCAATTAAAACCCATAGAATTTGATCTGTTTCTGAACCAAGATGAAATAAGAAAGCAGTCTGTCCACTAATAAATAAACAATAAGCAAATTGTCGAAAGAAATAGCTTTGTGATTTCTTTAAAAGAATAAAAGCTAATCCAACAAAAATAATTCCAATGACTAAAGAAATGGCCTCCCAAAACACGAGTGTAAATGCTGCAAGTGCTAAACCAGCAAGCCAAGCACCAATTGCTAAAGGAATGACATAAAAACGGCTTTGGCGAAAAATTCTTATTAAGAAATAACTAATAAGTGCAAACCAAGTAAAAATAATGCCCGCAATCAGTAAAAAAATGAACTCATTAGAATCTTTAAATAAATGATTAATCCCATCTACAAGCCATATTGTTGCAGTCACGCCAAGAACAGCAGCCATTAAACTGGCACATAATTGATCATTTTTTTTGAAGAAATAATAAAAAGCGATTATTCCTAAAAAGAAAGCCGAGATCAGATAAGGAATGTTTGTATTCGATAAGTATTGAATCATTCCAATGATTGAAATGACAGCAAACCAAGCGATAAAAACAAAACGTAATGCACGATACTTCTTTATACAGACCCAAAACTCGATAAGGCTTAATAAATTTAGAGTGAATAGATATAAATAAGGAAATTTTTCTGCCCAAAAAGTCTGTCGAAAAAATAAAAAAAGTGTAAGTTGGCTAGTAATACAAATTAAAGCAAAGATTCCAATATTTGGTCGATATAGCCAAGGTAATAACAGCAACGCCCAAATCAGGAAAAGTAAATAACTGTCTGCTCCAGTTTGATAGACCTGCCCGATTACAGCCAAACTTAAGCCTACCATCAAGCCGCAAATACCATGTAAAGTCTGCCTAACTCCTTCACTTAAAGTATCTTTTATACTGATCCATGCTGTCACAAGTAATATAAGTGGCGGGATGGTTAGCTGGATGCTGTCTGGAAGCATTAGCCAATTAGCAGCAATTAAATAAAGAATACTGAACGCCATAAATACATAACTAAAAATATGGAGATGCTGAATAAATAAAGTATTCCTAAGGGGATAATCATCTCTTATCTGCATGAAACACCTATTTTATTTATAATTTTCTATAAAAAACATAGCATTCCATTTTCATATCAACAAGTAAGCTCTTGTTAAAAAGCCTATTTCCATTTGTGAAAATACTTATTCATAAAGAAACTTAGCATTCTATAAAAGCATCTAGTCAATTTTATCCAGCGCGCTATAATAAAACCCATCGCTTCAGGGCGGGGTGTAATTCCCCACCGGTGGTAAAGTTAATTTTTATTGATAGATTAGCAAGCCCACGAGCTTAAATTTTATGATTTGAGCAGATTTGGTGAAACTCCAAAGCCGACGGTATAGTCCGGATGAAAGAAGACGACGAACTGGGATAAATGCGTTTTATTTCAGTGCCAGCCTGTTTTTACATCAGTCCTGAAATGTTCAACCGTATTTTTACGAGAGCGTTTCATTATGTCTAGCTTAATTCAACCAGAACTTTTTTTCTCAGCCCTCTCTCCTGCTGAAGAACGTATTCAACAAGCATTAGAAGATATCCGTCAAGGCAAACCTGTCTTGGTTATGGATGACTTCGATCGTGAAAATGAAGCAGATTTAATTGTCGCAGCCGAAACTCTAACTGTTGAAACCATGGCACGTATGATTCGTGATGGCTCAGGTATTGTATGTTTATGCCTTACAGAAGAGTTAGCAGATCATTTAGAACTTCCCCCAATGGTTTCTCAAAACTCAAGCCAGTTTCATACCGCTTTTACAGTGACCATTGAAGCAGCTCAAGGTGTTACCACTGGTGTTTCGGCCAAAGACCGCGTTACTACCATTCAAACTGCAATTAAAGATGGTGCTGTTCCAAGTGATCTTAACCGTCCGGGCCATGTTTTTCCTTTACGGGCACGTAGTGGAGGAGTACTGACTCGCCGAGGTCATACTGAGGGAACAATTGATCTAGCAAGACTAGCAGGGCTTAAACCTGCTGGCGTGTTATGTGAACTAACCAACCCAGATGGCACAATGGCATCAGGTATTCAAGTTTTGGCTTATGCGCAAACTCATCACTTAACTGTGATTACGATTGAAGAACTTGTTCAATATCGCCAACAACACGGTGTTTAAATAAAAAAAGGTTTGGCTTTATATCAAAGTCAAACCTTTAAATTAAAACTTACTTATATTTAAGAAACTTTCTTTTGTGCTGCCACTTCTTCAACATAGTCCAAGAGTTCAGAGAATTGATTAATCATTGCTTTTGGCTGTGCTTGAGCAAGTTCCTCTGCTGTTCCATAACCATAAGTCACAGCTACCGCCTCAATACCATTATGACGTGCACCTAAAACATCATATTGACGGTCACCTACCATTAAGCATTCTTCTGGGCTTAGTTGCTCATGCTCAAGAATATAATGAATGAGTTCAGCTTTATTGGTGCGTTCACCTGTTAATTCACTGCCATAAATATGTACAAAATATTGGCTTAATTCAAAATGATCTAAAATTCGTTTCGCATAAATCGTTGGTTTAGCAGTGGCAACAAATAAACGATACCCTTCCTCTTTTAACGCTTTAAGTGTCTGTACAACAGAAGGATATACTTCATTTTCAAATAAACCAACCACCGAGAAACGCTCACGATAAGCAAGCAGAGCTTGTTCAGCTAACGTATCATCTTGAGTAGCCAACAATTTTGCGAGTGAAGGTTTTAAGGGTGGGCCAATGGTCCAGTCAATATTTAAATCGGCAGCCAATGGATAGCCTAGTTTTTCCATTGCATAGCGAATTGAAGTATGGATACCAACTTTTGGGTCTGTTAGGGTTCCATCTAAATCAATCAAAATATGTTTTATAGCCATTCAATCACTAACCCAGTAAAGTATTTAATTCAATTGGTCGAGAGTTTAATCAAACTCTCTTATACTAACGTAAATTTAAATTGAAAAGGAAATAACCGTGCGTCCAACCGTACTTTGTTTCTCGGGTTTAGACCCTTCAGGTGGTGCAGGTTTACAAGCTGATATTGAAGCGATTGGACAAAGTGGTGCTCATGCAGCAATTGCATGTACAGCGCTTACCATTCAGAACTCACAACAAGTATTTGGCTTCGAAGCAACCTCAAAAGAACTATTATTAGCTCAAGCCAATGCCGTTGTTGGTGATTTACCAATTAAATGCGTTAAGTCAGGCATGCTTGGCACTACAGATAATATTGCTGCTCTAGCTGAATTTCTTCGCGCACATCCTGACTATCAATATGTACTTGATCCAGTTTTAGTGGCAAACAGTGGTGGCTCTTTAGGTGATCAAGCAACTCTTGTTAAAGCATTTGTTGAGCTTATTCCCCTAGCCACTATTATTACTCCCAACACGGTCGAATTGCGTGCTTTAACAGGTACTGATGACTTAGACCAAGCAACCAAAAAACTTTTTGAAATGGGTGCTAAAGCTGTATTAGTTAAAGGTGGGCACGAAGATACACCAGATCATATTAAAAATAGTTTATATATTAATGGTGAACTTGCAGCGAGTAGTAGCTGCCCCCGTCTTGAAGGCGAATATCATGGATCAGGTTGTTCTTTAGCTAGTTTTATTGCTGGTCGTTTAGCTTTAGGTGATTCTTTAAAAATTGCAGTTCAGCATGCTGAAACATGGTTATTCGGTGTTTTAAAGAATGCTGACACTCCAGTGCCAAATGGGCAAAAAATACCAAAAAGATTTTAAAAAGAAAAAAAGGCGCCAAAAGCGCCTTTTTTATTACCCTCAATTATTGAGGAATACGTAAAACCTGTCCAGGGAAGATCTCATCTGGATCTTTTAACATTGGTTTATTTGCTTCAAAGATTTTTGGATACTGATTTGCATCCCCGTAAAATTCTTTCGCAATTTTTGAAAGATTGTCACCAGATTTCACTGTATAGAATTTACTTTCCGGTTCAGGAGTTGCAACAGTCATCTGGTCATCTACTTGTGCCACATGATCAATGTTTCCAACAATAAGAATAATTTTCTCTTTATCTGCTTGGCTTTTTACCTGCCCTTTAATAATTGCAGTATCTGTAGCACCATTATAGGTTACAGATAAGCCCTCTACCCCTAAGCCTAAACTTTTAATTAAACCTAATAATTTATTTGCAACTTCTTGTGCAGAAGGTTCTGCTGGTGTTGCCGGAGTTGGTTGTGGTTCTGCAGGAGCGGTATTTTTCTTACCAATACCTTTTACAAAATCAAAAAGCCCCATCTTTTAGTCCTCATATTATTGTTTATAGTAAAGTCATTAAACTGACCTTTATTGTTATACTTCAAAAAAGTTATGCCTCTGCTATCAATTGAGGTTGATCTTGTAAAAATATGTATCTCTTAATTTTTTTATCAAATAAAAAAAGCCACCTTCCGGTGGCCTTCTTTTTTATTCAGCAATATGCGAATTAACCAAGTTTTTTAGTTACATAGTCAATTGCAGATTGAACTGTAGTGATTTCGTTAGAATCTTCATCAGGGATAGTGATGTCGAAGTCATTTTCGAAAGACATTACAAGCTCAACTAAATCTAAAGAGTCAGCACCTAAGTCATCCATAAAAGATGCTTCGTTTTTAATCTCTTCAGCTTTAAGACCAAGTTGTTCTGCAACCGCTTGTTTAACGCGTAGTTCGATATCGCTCACAGGAATTCTCCTCATTGCTTGTGGCGTTTGATTTGCCACTAGTTTAATTGAATATAAAAATTTTTAAAAGTTTATACGTCAGCCTTAGGCCATGTATAAACCACCATTTACATGTAATACCGTACCGGTAATGTAACCTGCTTTATCACTTGCAAGGAAACTCACCGCATTTGCGATATCTTGTGGCTCACCTAAACGATTTAAAGCCACTTGATCACTCATTTTTTTGCGAATGTCTTCACTAAGTGCATCTGTCATTTCTGTTGCGATGAAACCTGGTGCCACACTGTTCACAGTGATTTGGCGGCTACCCATCTCTTTTGCAAGACTACGGCTAAACGCTTCAATACCTGCTTTTGCAGCAGAGTAGTTCGCTTGGCCTGGGTTTGCAAAGTGCGCAACAACAGAACTAATATTAATAATGCGGCCAAAGCGCGCTTTTGTCATACCTTTAAGCACACGTTTAGATAAACGATATACAGCTTTAAGGTGAATGTTGAGAATGTCATCCCAATCATCTTCTGACATGCGTAGCAATAGATTGTCTTTCGTGATACCCGCATTATTAACCAAAACAAGCACAGGGCCATAGTTCTGTTCAATATGAGAAACGACTGCTTCAATCTCATCGAGATTACGCACATCGAGAGCTAAACCTGCACCTTGCTCACCAAAGCTTTCACTTAACTTTTGTGCACCAGATTCAGATGTCGCAGTACCTACAACAAAATAACCGTCTTGAATAAGTTGCTGGGCAATTGCAGCGCCAATGCCCCGACTCGCGCCCGTTACTAATGCAACTTTGCGTTCTTGTGTCATGCAATTTTTCCTTCTGCCACTAAAACAGCATTTAGGGCATCTTCCATTTTACTCTTGCTATCAATCGCAAAAGCTTTTTCTATATTTGGTAAACGCTTCGCGAGATTACTCAATACTGTACCAGGGCCACACTCAACAACGTAGTGAATACCTTGGTCTTGTAAGAACTGCATCGTGTCTGTCCATTGTACAGATTGGTACAATTGAGCAGTCAACGCCTGACGCAATTGAGCAACATCGGTAGCTATTCCCGCGTTGACATTTTGTATTACAGGTATGGTAGGCAGCTCAATGGCAGTTTGTTCCAAAGCTTCTGCAAATTTTTCAGCAGCAGGCTTCATCAATGAACAATGCGAAGGAACTGACACAGGTAAAGCAATTGCCTTAGCAGATTGCTCTTTTGCCAAAGCCATTACTTGTTGTACAGATGCTGTACTTCCGGCAATTACGACTTGGCCTTGTGAATTATAGTTTGCAGCTTCTACTGAGCCTTCACCTGACGCACTCACAGTTTGGCAAAGTTCAACCACTTTTTCATCAGCCAAACCAAGGATTGCAGCCATAGCTCCCTCCCCTTGAGGAACAGCGCTTTGCATGAGTTTGCCACGCAAATTCACGAGTTTCACTGCATCTGCCAAGCTCATAGATCCTGCAGCAACCAAAGCGCTGTATTCACCTAGAGAATGTCCTGCAAGGTACTTAGGTGCCAGACCACCTAAATCAAGCCATACACGCCATAAAGCGATACTGGCAGTTAATAACACAGGTTGGGTATTTTCTGTTTGGTTGAGACCTTCGCCACTTTGCGCAATATGCCACAGATCAAATCCAAGCGCATCTGAAGCTTCCGCAAAGGTTTGCCCAACCCCACTAAACTGTTCTGCTAGTTCAGCAAGCATACCGACTTTTTGTGAACCTTGACCTGGAAACACAAACGCAGTTTTTGTGGCTAAAGCTACTTGTTCAAGACGTTTAGCAGACATAAGAAATCCTTTTTTGGGTTTTCACTCATTTCTGGAGCGGAAATTTAACATGTTATTTATATTTTTATAATTGCGAAAAACAACAAAAAAAGGGAGCTTTCGCTCCCATTTTTTCTATACTTAAGCATCACGCTTAATGCATATCATACAATTATTCAGCATCAGCTGCTTTAGCGAATAATTGACGACCACGGTAGAAACCGTCTTTAGTCACGTGGTGACGACGATGAGTTTCACCAGTTGCTTGGTCTACTGTTAATGCATTCTCGGTTAAAGCGTCATGTGAACGGCGCATGTCACGGCGAGAGCGACTTTTACGGTTTTGCTGAACGGCCATGATGGCTCCTTACAAAGATCGAAAAAATGGATCAGAACAAATTCAGTTGTCTTATCTCACAATTATATCACAAATTATGAGTTAAGTTTACCCTTCAAACCTGCCAAAACATCAAACGGGTTATCCCGCTTTTCTTCAACAACATTTTGAATGGTAGGTTGATGTTTATTTTCACAAGCATCATGCTTGGGAGATAAAGGCATCAACAATAACAGTTCATCTTCTAGTAATGCGAGCAAGTTAATCGAGGCTGGCGTATCATAATCGCCTTTCGTCGAAGACTCACTTTCACCTAAAACGATGAAATCAGCATCCTCATCCAAGCGCTCTATCAGTGACTCATCATCCACTAATGCAATATGAAAGTCCAAGACAAGAGGCATTTCAACAGGTTCCAAACAACGTTGGCACTCCATTGGAACTATCGTGTCCATATGACCATCCATCCACACAATGCGATGATATGCATCCATTGATAGCTTACAGTCTATGTTGATCAATTGGTTATCAATTGATCCAACAGCTTCACGAGCGATACGAGCAAAGCGAGACAAGGGCAGTTGACCTGACCATGTAAAGCCTTGTTCAGCCCATTTAAACGGCTCAATCTGTGCCGGAAAGGTATTTGCTGACATAATTAAGGCGGCAATTCTACAAATTCATCGGTACTCTGTCAAAGATTAAGATACAATTTTGCACTTCTTTAGACAGAACTCGGGGTAAATTAAGCAATGCACCTGTTGCAGCCGCAACCTGAAGTTAACACTTCATTACTCGTTTGCACCCATTCAACCCATCAGAACACTCTTGTACCTGACATAGTGCAACTCTCACCATGGTCAAGCTCAAAATCGGAGTCTGAGCAAGTTGATTGGCTTATTTTACACTTTAATCACTGGTTTTCCCACCATAATGTGACATTAGTTCGTGGAGATTTTGAACCAGAATATTTCCCTGCAACAAATAAAGAACCTGCCAAGATTCAATTTGCCCATGGTTTCTTTAATAGTGCCTTGCATGAAATTAGTCATTGGTCTATTGCAGGTGAAAAAAGACGTCTATTACCAGATCTAGGATATTGGTACGCTCCCGATGGCCGTACGCAAGAACAGCAAAGTCTATTTGAACAAGTCGAAGTTAAGCCCCAGGCAATTGAATGGTTGTTTGCACAGTCTTTTGGTAGAAAATTTAGAGTCTCGCTTGATAACCTGACAGGTGATGGCGGAGATGGCAAAATATTTAAAGATAATGTCTATGCTCAAGTACAACGTTACTTTTCAGGTGAAGCCAAGTTGCCACGTGATGCAGCAGCATTTATTGGTTTTATTTGCCAATGTACACGTTCAGGCCTAGCATTACAATTAAATGAATTTAAACGTGAACTCCTTGATTAATTGACAAAAAAACCACGTTAATTACTTGCATAGGTTACTTAAAAAGCCTAATAATTATTTTAACACTGGCGTGATGGAGTCTCTAAAATATGATGCATTTACATGTACATCCTGAAAATCCACAGCAACGCCTTATTAGCCAAGCGGTTGAACGCATTCGTGCCGGAGATGTTGTGGTTTATCCTACCGATGCAGCCTACGCAATTGGGTGCCAAATCGGTAATAAAAATGCCATGGAACGTATTGCGCAGATTCGCGGTTTAGGACCTAAACATCAATATGCCATTATGTGCTGTGACTTATCAGATATTGCAACGTATGCAAAAGTTGATAATGCAACATATCGTTTATTGAAAGCGAATACCCCTGCTATAACGACATTCATTTTACCTGCAACAAGTGAAGTTCCTCGTAGGTTAATGCATCCTAAAAAGAAAACGATTGGCTTACGCATTCCAAGTAATCCAATTTGTCAGGCTTTATTACAAGAGCTTGGCGAACCTCTACTCACTAGTACATTAATTTTACCGGGCCAAGAAGACCCTCTAGATGATCCTTACGATATTGAAAATCAGCTAGATAAACGAATCGATGTATTTATTGATGGTGGTTTCGGTACTTTAACAAGCACAAGTATTGTCGACTTATCGGGTGAACATCCTGAAATTATCCGTCGTGGTATTGGCGATGTAAGTGCTTTTGAATAAGCACTTACAATTTTTACCAATAGTTTTAAAAAAAGTATTATCACTCAAAAAAATACTCTTTATTTATTTTGGATTTTTTTTACACTTTAGTCGTTAAGTAATTTATTAAAAGGCACAATTCATTTAGAATGATTTTCACTATCTGCTGTTCTTCTGTTTACAGCTCTCTTTGACTTGAATAACAAGTCTCATGCTTTTGAAAATTCGCGTGGCTTATAATCGTAATGAATCAATCACTTCATCAATCCATGGAAGACGCTCCACACATCCGTGTTTTAGATGAGTGGCATGACAAGATTCCTGAAGATCTCTATATCCCTCCTGCTGCATTTGAGATTTTGCTCGAACAGTTTGAAGGTCCACTAGATTTTTTAATTTATCTGATTCAAAAAAACGGTTTTGATTTAATTCACGTCGATATTGCGCCTATAGCAACTCAATATTTAACTTATATGGATAGTATGAAATCTTTAAATATTGAGCTAACCGCTGATTATATGGTGATGGCAGCTTTATTGGCAGATTTAAAATCTCGCCTACTTTTACCAAAGCCAACAATCATCAGTATTGAAAAAGACCCTAAACAAGAACTTATTGACCGACTTGAAACTTATCTACGTATCAAGCAAGCGGCTGAACGTTTGGGTCAAATGCCAATTCTTGAGCGTGATACATTCAGTGCAAATGTGAGCTTAGGTCATATTGCTCCTGTTTATGAAGGCTATGATATTTCAGCATTACATGACGCATTGTTCTGTGTGTTTAACCGACCAGAACCTATTACGCATGTTGTGGCTCAAGAGCCTGTCTTACTAGAAGAACGCATTGCATATATTGAAGAGAAATTAGAGTCTGGTGACGTGTTAAGTTTTAAAGAATTACTCAATCCTCTGCAAGGTCGCATGGGAATGGTTGTTACATTTATGGCTGTTTTAGAGTTAACCCGACAACAGCGAATTAAAATTATTGCCTCAGGTATTGAAGCTCCGTTAGCAATTCAAGGATCTTCAATATGAGCTTTGAACAAAATAATACGGATTTGTCATTAGCTGACATTCACCACGAAGTCTTATTACAACTTGAAGCTATTATTTTTGCCAGTGAAGCGCCCGTTTCAATTGCCCGTTTAAAAGAAGCATTTAATAATCAATATAATAAACAACAGCTTCGTCAACTTTTACAACAGCTCGCGCTATTACAACATGGCCGATCTATTGAATTGATTGAAACAGCGCAAGGGTTTCGCTTTCAGGTAAGATCTAAATATCGTAGTATTATTGCTCAAATTTGGCCAGAGCGACCAACAAAACTGTCGCCTTCATTACTAGAAACCCTGGCTGTCATTGCTTATCATCAACCGGTTACCCGCGCTGATATTGAACAAATTCGTGGTGTGTCTAATAATAGTCAGATTCTTAGAACACTATTTGACTGGAACTGGATTAAAGAAGCCGGTTTTAGAGATTTACCCGGAAGACCCGCGTTGCTAATTACAACGCCTCAGTTTCTGAATGCTTTTGGTCTAGCATCGCTAGGCCAATTGCCTCCCCTACAGAACGCCAAGGAAGCCTTTATGGCTCTCGATGCAAATGCACCGAAATCATAAAGAGGTGGACTGTTGATCATTATGTCTAAGGTTGTGCTGTCATGAGTGAAAAATTGCAAAAAGTATTAGCGCGAATCGGATTAGGTTCCCGCCGATATATGGAAGAGGTTATTGCCGCAGGACGCGTGAGTGTAAACGGTCGTGTTGCCCAAGTGGGTGAGCGCATTGAACCAGGCGATGAATTACGCATTGATGGCCGTAAAGTTCAGTTTCAAATTGAAGACGAAATTCGTCGCCGTGTATTGATTTACTATAAGCCAGAAGGCGAAATCTGTTCACGTAATGATCCTGAAAAACGCCCGACTGTATTTGATCATTTGCCACAAATTGCGAATGACCGCTGGGTAATGGTAGGTCGTCTCGATATTAACAGTACTGGTTTATTATTGTTTACAAATGATGGTGAGCTTGCTAACCGCTTAATGCACCCATCAAATGAAGTTGAACGTGAATATGCTGTTCGAGTTATGGGTGAAGTAACACCTAAAATACGCCAAAACATGGTAAATGGTGTAGAACTTGAAGATGGTCCTGCTAAATTTGAATCTTTCTCGGAAATCGGCGGTGAAGGTATTAACCGCTGGTACCAAGTTGTGGTGAAAGAAGGCCGTAACCGTGAGGTTCGTCGTATTTTTGAATCACAAGAACTTAAAGTAAGCCGCTTATTGCGTACGCGCTACGGTACAGTTATTTTACCACGCGAACTACGTACTGGCCGCTGGATGGAACTCGATAAAACTGACATCGATAATCTAGCAAAATCTGTTGAGTTAAAACCACGTCAAGGTACAGGTTTATTTGGTATGGCGAAACGTCGTACTGACCGTATGACTGAAAAGCCAATGGCTGCTCGTCGTGGCGGTTACTTACGCCAACAACGTCGTGATGAAGAAAAAGAAGCTCCGGCTAACACGGGTAACCAACGTAAATCGACTGGTTTTAACCGTGGTTCAAAGAAATTCTAAGATTGAATGATATAAAAAACCGCTCAAATTAGAGCGGTTTTTTTATAACTTTTTAACTTAATTCATTTTTTCCAGTTCAATCCATTCAGCTTCAGGGAAATGAACTGCTAAATAATCTTTCAAATAATTTGAAGTATCTTGAGAAATTAATGGATCTTTTGATTCATCTTTTAAGTTATAAACCAATGCTTTTAATTTAAGTCCACGAGACTTAAGTGCTTCAAGACTAAGTAAAGTGTGGTTAATACTTCCCAAGCGACCCGAGGTTACTAAAATAACGGAGAATTGGTGCTGAGCGACATAATCAATGGTCAGCAGACTGGTGGTTAATGGCACCATTAAACCACCCGCACCTTCTAACAATACGATTTCAAAACGTTCTGCCAATGTTTGGGTCGCATTTTCAATTTTTTGAAAATCAATTTCTCGGTTATCTAGGCGTGTTGCTAGATGAGGCGAAGCAGGATAGCTAAAAATTTCAGGCATAGTGAGCTTGTCATGATCTTCTTGAAACCAGCCCTGACCCATAATTTCACGGTGCTTTTCGATATCTTCAGAAATATCAACATTACCTGTCTGAATGAGTTTTTGGGTAATCACTTTTTTACCCTGCTCAGTCCATAATTTTGCTAAAAATCCTGTTGCGTAAGTTTTACCAATTTCGGTATCAATCCCGCTCACAAAATAGATCTGGCCACTCATTTACTTCACTCTCCGGGCAATACAATAAATCGGATGATATGTTAGGGAATATCCTTCGGCATGCTTAAACCGATCATAATCTTGATAAAATTGTTGTAACGTTTGCTTAGTCCAACGGTGCTGAGCAGTTGCCGTTACACCTGTTGCTTTTAAATGCTGCAACACGGCTTTAGGCGAATCAAAATAGAGTTGAGTTTCTGACTCTGACAAATGAAAAATCTCAAAACCAGCCTGAATTAAGGCACTATTCCAATTTTCAACTGACCAATAACTTAAACCCTGTCCTGTTAGCTCTTTAATTTCTCTTAAATTCTGAGAGCCGAATGTTGAAAAGCATAACCAGCCTTGATCAACCAAAGCCTCATTACTATGCTTAAGCAAAAGCGGCAAATCTTGCATCCACTGTAAAGCTGAACCTGAAACAATCATATCGAGCTGCTGGGGAAACTCTAAAGTTTCAATGTCCCCAATTAACCATTTCAAATTTTCTTGAGAATTAAAGTGCTGCTGCACATCTGCATACAGGTCATTTAAAATTAACTCTTCAATCTGAAAAGATGTGGTAATAAGATGCGTTAAATTGCCAGAACCACAACCGATTTCAAAGACACGTAACATCTTACTCGAGCAAAACTGCTGGAGTAAACTCGTTAAATTTTGGCAAATTTGTTTTTGAACAATTGCATGCTCTGAATAGCTTTGCCCTGCTTTGGCAAAACGCTGGGCAACCAAGTTTTTATTCAAACTCACAGAAAACTCACCAATTCTTCAAGCTCATGTTGCTGTACCATTGACGTTAAAGAAATACGCAAACGCGAACTGTTTTTAGGGACTGTAGGTGGACGTACAGGCATTGCATAAAAACCACTTTCCTGAACGTGTTTCGCTTTATCAATCGCAGCCTGACTCTCTCCAACAATGACAGGAATAATATGGCTGGTCGATGGGCTTACATAACCCTTTTGCACAACAGCTTGTTGAAGATATTGGCTAATATTTTTTAAATGTTCACGCTGAGGTTGAGCAAGTAATACTTTTTGAAAAATAAAGTTTGCCCATGCCATCACAATCGGGGGCTGTGCAGTACTAAAAATAAGTGGGCGCATTTTATTAATGAGATAATCTTTAATAATTGGATCACAAATAATGTAACCACCAACTGCTGCTAATGCTTTACCTAATGTGCCAACTAAAAAATCAATTTCTTGAATGACATTATATTGTTCAGCACACCCCAAACCTTGCTGACCTCGCACACCAATTGAATGTGCTTCATCAACATACAGCATGGTTTTAGCAAAATGTTTTTTGAGCTGGACTAATGCAGCTAAATCCGTTTCATCACCATCCATACTAAAAATGCTTTCTGTGACCACAATGATAAGTTCAATCTTTTCATCATCATGATATTTTTGCAGAAGTTGTTCCAAATGCTGTAAATCGTTATGTCTATAACGCACATATTGCGCACCAGACAAACGTATACCGTCAATCATGCTCGCATGGACTAACTTATCTGCCAAAATTAAAGTTTTGCTATCAGCAACAGCAGGCAAAATACCAATATTCATGTGATAGCCACTATTAAATAGCAGAGCCGACCGACCACCAAATGCTTGGCTTAGGCTATTTTCTAATTGTTCATATTCTTCAAAATTGCCCGTTAATAAACGTGAAGATGACGAACTAAAATAGCTTCTTTCTAGTGGATAGTTATCTAGAAATTCTTGGCGAAGATTGATATCAGCCGCCAACCCAAGATAATCATTTGAAGCCAAGTTAAGCATCGTTTTATTTTGAATCGTAATAAAACGGTCATGCTGCACATTTTGAGTAAAGTGTCTGAAGTTACCTTGTTGTTTTAACTCATCTAACTCGGCAGCAAAATGATTGAGCAATGACATCTTAATACGCTCCCTGCATCGTTTGCACAACCTCAACCAATTGTTCTAGCAAATCACTTAGCTCTTGTTGAGTGATGACATACGGTGGCATCACATAAACCAGTTTGCCAAAAGGACGAATCCAGATACCACGGTCTACAAATTGTTGTTGTAAAGTTTTCATATCGACATTAAAGGTAAGTTCTACGACACCAATTGCACCCAACACTCGTACATCAGCAACATAATCAAGCTGACTTAAAGGCGTTAAATATTGGCTAAGCTGCTGCTCAATTCGCTTAATATTCGCTTGCCAATCTTGCTCAATTAATAATTGCGTACTTCTCAAGGCAACAGCGCAAGCAAGCGGATTGGCCATAAAAGTTGGACCGTGCATAAATACCCCAGCCTCACCGCGACTAATGGTTTCTGCAACGTGCTTTGTCGTTAAGGTAGCAGATAAGGTCATATAGCCGCCTGTTAAGCCTTTACCTATACACATAATGTCTGGCTCAACTTGGGCATGCTCCCACGCAAAGAGCTTACCAGTACGACCAAAACCAGTGGCAATTTCATCGAAAATTAAAAGCAGGTTATATTTTTCACAAAGCACTTTGGCCTGACGTAAATATTCAGGATGATAAAAACGCATGCCCCCTGCGCCTTGTACAATTGGTTCAATAATCAGTGCAGCAAGATTTTCATGATTTTGCTGAATAGCTTGCTCTAGCTCAGCAATATCTTCTTGGTTCCACTCTTGATGAAATTTGGTTTGCGGTGCTGCTACAAAAAGACGGTTTGGCAAACTTGTACCAAAAATCTGATGCATGCCTGTTACTGGATCACAGACAGACATCGCATTCCATGTATCACCGTGATAACCAGAGCGCGTAGTAATAAAATTTGTTTTTTGTGGTTGGCCTTGTGCTGTCCAAAATTGCACAGCCATTTTCAAAGCAACTTCAACGGCAACCGACCCTGAATCTGCATAAAAAATCTTATCGAGACTTGGGGGTGTAATTTTTAAAAGAATTTTACCAAGTTCAATTGCAGGATCATGGGTTAGCCCACCAAACATGATATGGGACATGTTCTGTAATTGATCTGTCACTGCCTGATTGAGTTCAGGGTGGTTATAGCCATGAATTGCACACCACCAAGAGGACATACCGTCAATTAAAGTTTTACCATCATCTAGTTCAATCGTTGCCCCATAGGCACGTTTCACTTTAAATGTGGGTAAAGGTTGGGTCATTGAAGTATAAGGATGCCAAATATGTTCTAAATCAAAATTATCGGTCATCCTATTTACCCTTTTACAGCAATTAAATCTCTCATTTAGCACATGTTAAACCTGTTAAGAATGAAAGAAAATTGCGAGATCAATCAAAGCTTATTAACTTTGCTGATGAATTGTTAAAAATTGGCAGATTTCTTCAATTGTTCGGTCTACTTCGAGGTATGGAAAAGCATGAGTAGCGCCTTTTAGCACTTTATAACTCATGTTTTCTGTCACGATTTCCTCAAATTTTTCGATAATTTTGCAAGGAATGACATTATCTTGCTCAGCAAAGAGGTGAAGTTGTCGGCCAGAATAGTTTTTTAAGTTATCTACCAAGTTTAGTTGTTCAAGCATTTGCAAACCTTCTATTAAAAGTTCATTTGAAGGCGGGCTTGCTATATTTTGTACGCTTATCCAATCTTGTTTAGCTTGGGTTAAGCCAAGTGTAATCAAATAATAAAAGCGCTTTAAAGTGGCTTGCGGGTTCTGTAAAAAAGACGCTTTAAATTGACTAAATACATCAGTAGGCATTGCTGTTTGCCAATTGTGATTGGCAACAAAACAAGGGTTTGAAGCGAGCGTAATTAAAGTTTTTGTTTGCCCTGTTTGCTTGTAAAAAATATCAACCAGTTGAGTGGCTAACTGTCCACCTAAAGACCAGCCTATTACCACATCAACTTCATCCACTAAATCAAGCTGCGCTTGAAAGTTACACTCTAAAACATTAAAAATATTAATAAGTTGAGTTTCAAAACCCTCTTTTTCCAAATGCAATTTTAGAGATTGCAAAGGTTCCACGCCTACTCCCCAACCCGTAATTAATAAAATTTTATTTTGTAACTTCATATGCCTATCCAAAGCCGATTTTATAAAGATTATATAATAATATTGATTTAAAATATCCTTTAAAATCAATATTAAAAACAATTTATAAGTCACAAAATCAAGTATTTATAATACATTAATATTCTGAAATATATTGATAAATAAGACCTGCATTATTCATATTAAATATACAAAACTTTAATTAACTAAACATTGAAGCCAATCAAAAAACAACATACTCCACACTTCGCCTATAAATCCATTATGCAATGTAATTAATGTTAATACTTATGTTTTTTTATTAAAAGAAATGACTCATCAATTCATTTTAATGTTAGAAGAATAATTATTGATCAAAAAATATTGGGAAGGCTAATATGAAAAGTCAAAATACAATATCTGATGGGAGAGAAAAAGATACATATTTTGTTACACCCAATCATATTATAAGTAATTTATCTTTAGATAAAAATTATTGTTTATTTTTGGATATTGATGGGACATTAGCACCCTTTCAAATTAATCCTGAGCATAGTTTTATTCCAAACACCACACTTGAAATTATAAAAAAAATTATTCAATTAAATATACCTGTTATTGCTGTAACAGGTCGTGATGTCAATACAGCTAGTAAACTCTTATATCCTATTGAAGTTCCAATTGCGGGCTTGCATGGTTTAGATATTTGTCTTGATTCAGATCATTATATTCGGCCAGATTTAACTCAGATTAATTTTAAACAATTAAAACAAGATATTCAAAAATCTTGTGAAAAATATCCCGATTTATTAATTGAGGACAAAGGTTATTCTATTGCTGTACATTATCGTAAAAAACCAGATTTAGAAAATCACGCTATTAATATTATGCAACAGATTAGCTCTGATTATCCTCAATTAAAATTAAATAAGGGGAAATTTGTTATTGAATTAATACCTCATCAAGCTGATAAAGGTAAAGCCATTAAAACCATATTAAATCATCTTAATTTACCTTCTGTTTTACCTATTTTTATAGGCGATGATTTAACAGATGAATCTGGTTTTGTATTTATTAATCAACAATCTGGTCTCACGATTAAAGTGGGTTGTGGTGAAACACAAGCTGAATATAGATTAAAAGATATTGATAGTGTCGCGAATTTTCTTTTTTTATTTCAAAACAGAATAAAAAGCTTATATGTCAAAAATAGCCAAAATCAGAATGGAGAAAAAATATGTCTAAATTAATCGTATTATCGAACCGGATAAGTATGCCTTCAGGTAAAGCTTCAGCTGGTGGTCTCGCCGTGGCTGTACAAGATGCTTTGAATGATAGTAATGGCATTTGGTTAGGCTGGAATGGCCAGCAAATTACCGATAGCGAAGCGCCAGAGTTTGAACAAGCCTCTTCTCAAGGGATTGATTACATTACCTGCCCTCTTACTCATCAACAATATGCGCAATATTACTGTGGTTTTGCAAATAAGGTTCTCTGGCCAGCAATGCATAGTCGCGAAGATCTAATTGAATATGATGCGCAAGAATATAGCACCTACCAAAAGGTCAACCGTTTGTTTGCTGAAAAGTTAAAACAGCTTGCTCAACCTGAAGATCTTATTTGGATACACGATTATCACTTTTTTAGTGTAGCGCGTTACTGCCGTGAATTAGGCATGCAAAATAAAATTGGTTTCTTTTTACATATACCATTTGCTAGCCTAAATATCTGGCACAAAATTCCAGTAGCTCGAGACTTAATTCAAGACTTGAGTCAATATGATGTTATTGGCTTACAAACTCAGATCGATCAAAATGCATGTATGCAAACTTGTCTAAATTTACTCGAAGCTCAGAAAATTCAAAGCAATAGTATTAGCTATAAAAAACGTCAAATATTAATTAAGTCATACCCAATTGGTGTTCAGCCCGAAATTATACAAAAGCAAGCACAACAAGATTTGGCGACCTCTTCCGTGTTTAATTTTGAAGAAATTCCACGCCAAAAAACGATTATTGGGGTTGATCGTATTGATTATTCGAAAGGTTTAATGGAAAGATTTAATGCATTTGCAACCTTTTTGGAAACCAGTCCTGAATACCATGGTCTAGTTCGTCATCTTCAAGTTGCAATACCTTCTCGTATCGATATTCCAGCTTATCAACGTTTATACCAACGTTTTAAAACCAAGCTTGAGTTAATTAACGAAGAGTTTGCACATGAAGACTGGAGACCTGTGGATTGTTGCTATGACACGGTTCAACACCATAATCTCATGCACATTTATCGCCATTCGGATATTTGCTGGATCAGTTCACTACGTGATGGTATGAACCTAGTCGCTAAAGAGTATATTGCAGCCCAAGATCCAGAAAATCCTGGGGTACTCATTTTATCTAAATATGCTGGAGCTGCTGAGCAGATGTCTCAAGCCTTGATTGTTGATCCACTAGATAGAGCAGCAATGATGGATACTTTAAAAATGGCTTTAGAAATGTCTAAAACTGAGCGTATTAATCGTTATCAGCAATTGATAGAGGGATTAACAACTTCTGATCTTACCAATTGGCGAAATAACTTCTTGGATGATTTAGAAAAGACACCAACTCTACTGATGAAGCCTCAGCGATTATTACAAGATAATTATCAATCTATCTATCAAGTTTTATAAATCTAAAAAAGAACATCGAGAAATTTAATTTCTCGATGTTCACTAGAGGGTATCTATTATTTATAAATTAATTTGTCTTGATTAACGTAAAACGGTTAAGTAAAGCAATAATAAAAAGCAATACAGCTACGCCTGTTAAAACCGTACTTAAACCAGTCCATTCACCAATTAAACCGATTAAAGCTGGCCCACTTAATGAGCCTGTATAGGCAATCGTTGATACTAAGGAAAGTGCTGCTGCTTTCGGCATCTTATTTTGTCGACCTACGCGAGAAAACATCACTGGTACAATATTAGAACAGCCTAGTCCTAACAGTGCATAACCTAATATAACTACTTGCCAGACTGGCGCAGTCACAATAATAGCCATACCAATTGCAGCCACAATTGCACTATAAGTTACAATATTCTTTTCGCCCCATTGCTTAAGCAAGACATGACCTGCAAAACGTCCAGTGGTCATGCTAAGTGCAAAGAAAGTATATGCGAGACCAGCAAAAGCAGGGTTAAGCTGATATTTACTTGTTAAATAAATACCACCCCAGTCCATTGCCGCACCTTCAGATAAGAAGGCGATAAAACACATCATACCAATAAGCAAAATAATGCCATCGGGACGATAAAATTTTTTCGGTGCTTGAGTTGTATCTTCATGTGGCTTTTCATCCTGTTCAAAAGACGTTAAACAAGAGGGAATCGCAACACCACCAATAACAAGTAAAATCATAACAACCGATAACGTACTCATTAATGGAGAAAGACCTACTGCCAATAATGCAGTCACAAGCATAGCGCCTGTTAAGCCACCCAAACTACACATTCCATGGAAGCTAGACATAAGAGCTCGCAAGCTATGCTTTTCTACAACCACTGCTTGTAAATTGATAGCTACTCCAAGACATCCTGCTGCCGATCCAAAAATAAACAATGCTACAGCCATGGTCACAATGCTGCTCCACATCGTAAGGCTAGGCAATAAAACCATTAACAGCATCAATGCTAAAGCAATTAATGGACGACATCCCCAGCGCTTGACTAAAGCACCTGTCGCAGGCATAGCAATCATTGAGCCAATACCCATACACAGCAAAAGTAAACCAAAATCGGCATGATTTAAGTTTAAACGCTGCTGCGCAAAAGGAATGAGAGGTGCCCAAGCTGCGGTCGCAAAACCTAAGCTAAAAAAGCTTAGTCGTGTTGCAAGACGCTGTGTGCTTAAGAGAGTAGCTGTGTCTAAAACAGCAGGTTTGGTAAATAACATATTTCGCGAACTCACCATAAAATCATTGGCGATCCATACCAACCGATTTTCCATAGAAAAACCCTTGCCTCATTAAATTTCTAGGCAAGGGTTTTGTTGGCGAAATTATAAACAATTTCATAAAAAAAACAGGGGGTGTGATACAATTTTTCTGACTTTTTTGTAACTGCCAAAGCCTTATATAGTAAGGCTTTGAATATGTTCAATTTGACAAAATTAACATTTAAGCGATGAGTTAGTTTTATTAAAATAAGCCCATAAAAAACCCAGCTTAAGCTGGGTTTTTTTATTAAATTTGAGATTGAATATAGTTTTGTAAGCCAATCAACTCAATTAAACGTAATTGCTTTTCTAACCAGTATGTATGGTCTTCTTCAGTATCTGATAATTGTTGACGTAACATATCACGGCTAATGTAATCGCCCTTCTCTTCACAAAGTTTGATCCCAGTCGCTAACTTTTCACGAACATGATATTCAAGCGCCAAATCAGCTTTTAAACAAGATACAACGTCTGTACCAACGTTGATATCTTCACGGTGCATGTTTGGTTTAGCACCTAAAAATAATACACGACGAATGATCGCATCAGCATGAGAAGCTTCTTCTTGCATCTCATGATCAATACGTTCATAAATTTTATTTAAGCCCCAATCTTCATACATACGAGAATGGATTAGATATTGATCACGGGCAGCCAATTCTCCGCCAATGAGCATATTTAAATAGTCTATGACTTCTGGATTGCCACGCATAATAAATCTCCTATCGTATGAGAACTATTATGGGCAATCTTAAAAATGATTGCAAAATAAAAAATAGTTAAGTTTATGATTTTTATCAAATTAAAATGAGAAACATACGCATTTGCAGTTTAAGTTATTTAAATTTCCTGTGCAAAAAGAAACGCTTGTCTGATTTATAAGTTCAAACAAGCGTTAAAATATAACTTAAACCATCAATTTATAAATTTGTAACTAAAATCAATGGTTCTTATTTCGGTAGACCTATTCGCTTAAAGTCTGCCCGTAGCTCGCCATAAGTGATAAGAAATCAGTCTCATTCATAACTGCAATACCAAGTTTTGCTGCTTTTTCTAATTTCGAACCAGCCTTCTCGCCCGCAACCACACATTTAGTTTTGCTTGATACACTACTGCTTACACGCGCACCTAATGCTTGTAGCATTTGAGTCGCCTGATCACGGGTCATTTGCTCTAATGTGCCTGTTAACACCCAGCTTTCGCCATTTAATGGCTGGCGTGTTGGTGCAGTCGGTGCATCCCAATGAATTCCTGCTGCAATTAAGCGATCAAGCACTTCAATGTTGTGCGGTGCCAAGAAAAAGTCAGCAATCCACTCTGCGGTAATATCACCAACATCTGGGGTTTTCTTTAAAGCTTCAACATCCGCAGCTTTAAGCGCTTCTAAAGTTTGGAAAGTATTGGCCAACATTCTAGCTGTTGTTTCACCCACCCCACGAATACCTAAAGCATAAATAAAACGAGCAAGCGTTGTCTTCTTACTGGCTTCAATGGCATCAATCAGATTTTGTACCGATTTCTCACCCATTTTTTCAATACCGAGCAAAGTTTCTCGGTGCTCATGCAAATGGTAAATGTCAGCAACATCTTTAAGTAAATCGAGATGCAATAAAGACTCTACCCAGCGTTCACCAAGACCTTCAATATCGAGAGCTTTACGTGATACGAAGTGACGAATGGCTTCAATGCGCTGCGCAGCACAATAAAGTCCACCGGAACAACGTGCTAAAGCTTCTCCTTCAGGCATTACAACTGGTGAGGCACAAACAGGACAGTTTTCAGGTAAATGTACAACTTCGGCATCAACAGGACGGAACTCTGGCCAAACTTTTTCTACTTTAGGAATAACATCGCCTGTACGATAAACACTCACCGTGTCACCAACACGTACATCTAGGCGATGGATCTCACCAATGTTGTGTAAAGTTACATTGGAAACCGTAACTCCCCCTACAAATACAGGGTTTAAACGCGCTACAGGGGTTAAAGTACCTGTACGCCCTACTTGCCAATCAATCTGATCAACTGTAGTTAATGCAGCTTGTGCAGGGAATTTATAGGCCGTTGCCCAACGTGGCTCACGACTTAAGAAACCAAGTTGTTGTTGTTGTTTTAAATCATCAACCTTTACGACCATACCATCAATTTCAACTTGTAGACCTGGTCGTTCTTGTTGGATTTGCTCATAACGCTGCTGTACTTCTTGAATTGAATTACAAAGATATTGACGTTCCGCAATTTCAAATCCAAGTTTTGTGAGCCATTGTAGGCTATCGTGCATGGTAGTTAAGCCATGATTAGGTTCACATTGAGCGATACCATAAGCATAAAATGCTAAAGGTCTACCAGCAGCAATATTTGGGTCGAGCTGTCTTAAACTACCTGCTGCGGCATTACGCGGATTCGCAAATGTTTTATCACCTTTTGCTTCTTGGTCCGCATTGAGTTTTTCAAAGCCAGACTTTGGCATGAGCACTTCACCGCGGACTTCAAGCAAACGTGGAATTTCAAAATGATCTGAATGCAACACTTTAGGCAAGTTACGAATCGTTTTGACATTTTGAGTAATGTCTTCTCCAGTTTCGCCGTCACCACGTGTAACACCACGTGTTAACACACCGTTTTCATACCAAAGCGAAATCGCAAGACCATCAAGTTTTAATTCTACTTCGTACTGTACTTTTTGGTTAGGCAAACGCTCTTCAACACGGCGAGCAAATGCAAATAAGTCTTCCTGATTAAAAACATTCCCCAAAGAAAGCATCGGAACGACATGAGTCACGCTTTGAAATTTAGAGAGTGCTTGGCCGCCTACCTTTGTCGTTGGAGAATCTGATTGAACCTGATCAGGATATTGCTCTTCTAAAGCTTTTAACTGGTGAAATAAATGATCATATTCACTGTCCGAGATTGTCGGCTGATCCATCACATAATAGGCGTGGTTATGCTTTGCAATCAGTTGAATAAGCTGACGCATCTGTTCGATCACGGAAGTTGTTGCCATTATGTTATTCACCATAAAAAAGGGTGGAAATTTCTCCACCCTGAGCTGCGACTAGATATATTGCAATTATCGCAACGAACGTAAAAAATTAAAACTAGGCAGTCGCATGTGCCGGACGATAATCAATCACATGATGACGCCAATGCTCTTTTAACTGTGGTGTAAATTCAAGATTATTTTCATCATAAACTTTGCCATCAATTTCACGAGCAATTAAACCAGCAATACTTGCCATCATGTCAAAACCAGTTACGGCTTTACTGTTTGGAAGCGCAAGGAAAAATGCCAACCCTTGAACTTGTTCACTAGACAAGGTTTCAAGATCAAACCCAGCTGGTCCATTGTCTGTCATACGTAGTACTGAAAACATCAGTACGCTCGGCTCATCCGTATTTTCATAACGATGGAAACATGACATTTCGCCATAACGTAAACCGTATTTTAACAATACTTTAAGTGCTTTATCGCCAGACAACGCGCGACGCGGGTTCGGATAGACATTTAAAGCAATAATCTGTTCAGCCATAGCTAATGCACTTTCATCATCATAGCGTTGCTGTTCATGCAAATGTACATCCAGAATATTACTCTCGCCTTCAAATTCAGCAATTTCGGCAGTTTCAATATTTGGGTTTAGACTCAACTCAGGCTCAGTTTTTTCACTTTCAGATTTCAAGTTTTCTTCTGATAAAGCTTCAATTTCTGATTTAACAGAAACCGTATCAACTAACTCAGCTGAACTGTCTGTGTTAATGGTAGAGCTTGCTACAGTTTCTTCAGATTGAATTTCTTCTTCTATTACAGAAGTATTTTCAACAGAAGTTTGAGTTTGCTCAGATGAAGTCGTTGGAGCAGACTCTGTAACGAATGTCTTTTCTTGAGCTGTTTCACTAACTTGCGGTTCTACCGATTCATTTAAGGTCGGCTCTACTCGCGCTGCCACAGCCTCTACTTCTACTTCAGGTTGCTCAAGCTGATTTCGCACGTGACGAGGTATAACTGGTTGATTACTATCAGGATTAATATGCAAATCACTATCTAATGAGGGTTCAGCATGGTTTGGCTTTTTTAAAATCATTTTTAAGCCAATTAGCATAATAATAATGGCGACAACGATGCCAATAATCGTATTGATTTCCATTCTATGACTCCGAAACTAACCCGTATTCTTTTGCCTGTTCTAAATCGACAGTGACTAATTTTGATGTACCCGGTTCAGGCATGGTCACACCCAACAAATCAGTTGCCATGGTCATCGCCAGCTTATTATGTGTAATGTAAATGAATTGTACATGTTCAGAAAGCTCTTTTACCAAATTACAATATCTCTGAACATTCGCATCATCAAGTGGTGCGTCCACTTCATCTAACACACAGAACGGTGCCGGATTTAATCTAAAAATCGCAAATACTAATGCTAACGCTGTTAATGCCTTTTCTCCACCGGAAAGTAATGCCAGAGAACTATTTTTCTTACCCGGTGGTCTTGCCATCAGTTTAACACCAGATTGCCAGTCATCTTCAAGGCTTAAACTCGCTTCACCACCATTAAAGACCTTTGGAAACAGATTTTGCAACTCTTGATTAATCTGATCAAACGTTGTCATAAACAACTTACGGGTTTCCTGATCAATGCTTTTCATCGCATCTTTCAGTTGAGTTACCGTATTTTCCAAATCTTGGATCTGGTGACTCAACTCATCAAAACGCTGAGAAACCTCTTCAAATTCTTGTGAAGCAGCAAGGTTCACCGCTCCGATTTTTTCAAACTGTTTCTGTACTTTTTCCAGTTTTTGCTGGTGCTCAGTTAAATCGATTTGTAAGCCCTTTTGGACTTCGGCATTTAGCTCTTTGAGTTGCTCTTGGTAATGTTCACGATCTGACTTAGCCGCTTGCCATGCCAAACGCTTCTCTTCAAGCTGTTCTCTGAGTTGTTCATCTTTTTGTTGATATTGATGACGCTGATCTGTCAGGGTTTGTTGTTTTTCCTGCACACTATTGAGTTCAACCTGCCATTCATTCCAGTTCTTTTGCAACTTTTCAGTTTGAGCAAATTGTTGCTGAAACTCCGACTCAAGATTTGGTAACTCTAACTGAATAGGCTCAACAAATTTTTTCGCTTGTTCCATTTGAGCATTAATTTGCTGATATTGACTCTGCAAGAACGAGATATCTTTTTCAAGCAACTCGATTTGTTGAGTGGTTTGCGTACTACTACGGCGTAAAATCTCACGTTCTTGTTGCTGATGCTGTAGAGCTTGTTGCTGTTCTTCTAACTGCTCCGTTAACTCTTCTACCCGAAATTGCATAGTTTTATAATCAGGTAAAATGGTTTCAAGTTTGATTGCTAGAGCATGCAAATCAATTTCCAGATCATCTTTTTGCATTGCATCTTCTTCAAGCTGCATGTCTAACTGAGCTAACTGATCTTTCAATTGTTGTTTTTGCAGTAAAAATGCTTGTGCTGCGGTTTGCTGTTTAGCAATTTGCACATCAAGCTGTTGTAAGTCTTTTTGTTTTTGTTTAACAACTTGCTGTTTCTGCTGCAAGTCAGACTGCAACTGCCCTAGTTCATCTTTTTGCTGAACTAAAATTTGATCTAATACTTGTAATTCAGGTTGTTGCTTTTCAAGGGCTTGTTCAATTTCATCTAGACGAATGCGATGGCTCAGCATACCTTGTGCACTTTGACTTTCATCATCATACATAAGGGCAATCACCCAATCGTTCCCAACATGATAACCATCTAAAGTCACAATAGACTGACCATGTTGCAGTTGCTTTTGCTCATTTAAAGCAACTGTCAAATCTTGTGCAATTGCTACATTCGAAAAGATTGATAGTTGTGGAGACTCAATCCAGTCATTTAAACAGGCTAAATTCCCCTTAAATTGACTTGTTTGCTCTGAAGGTTTTAACTGACGAGCAATTCCTTCCTGAAAGGCTTGTTCAGTTTCAACAATATGCGCCTGCAACCATTTTGCTAAAAACTTCTCAACAATCTGCGCATGCGGTTTGCCTTGCTCAGTTAACTGTAGAGCCTGCATTAAACGTAGTGCATCTTGATGTTGCTTTGGGCTTTGCTTTGCAACCAGTTGGCTTAAATTTTTCTGCTCTGATAATAAAACCTGAATTTCGGTTTTCAGGGTTTGTTGTTGATTTTTGCTTAACTGATGTTGCTGTTGAGATTGCTCTAAACTTAGCAATTGTTGCTCAATTTCAGTCTCTAACGTCGAGATTTCACGACGTAATTGCTGCTGTAGTTGCTCAAACTCACCCTGCTCATCTTCATGAACATGCGATTGAATCTGACTTGCTTGATGTTGCAACGTTTCTTTTTGCTGTTCAATGCGTTGAACATTTTTGCCTAACTGCTCAATTTGAGCAGACATTTGCATTTTTTGCTGCTGTTGTTTTTCAACCTGAGCTTTTACTTGTTCAAACTGTTGCTGTGCTTGTTTTTGCTGAGATTGTAAATCAGCAAAGTTTTGTTCAGCTTCCGTTGCAGTATGCTCAATTCCAGTTAATGATTCAGTTTGTTCATCTAACTGATTATTCAGTGTTTCAAGTTGCAATTCAGAAAGTTGTAAACGTTCTTTAGTTTGGAATTTTTGCTGTTCTAACTGAACGAGAGTCATACTATTTTGCTGGTATAAACTCTGTTTTTGTTCCAGAGTCATTTTCAGTTCAGATAGTTTTTTCTCAGCTTGTTGCCATTCTTGTTGTAGTGGTGAAGATTGCTGAATGAGGCGCTGAAATAAAGCACTGGTTGCTTCTAAATCATGTTCAATCGTACTTAACTCTGAGCGAACCAATTTAAAAGTTTCACCCAGCTCATTCATGTGAACTGTATATTCTTCTTGAAGGCGTACGCTTTTATCTGCCTGAAAAGACAAAATTTCAATTTTTAGGGTCCGAATCTGGCTTTCCAGAGTTTTATATTGAACCGCTGCTTCTGATTGACGTTTAAGCGTCTTCAGCTGTGATTTTAACTCAAGGGCAATATCTTCTAAACGTGAAAGATTTTGCTCAGTATGTTCAAGATGTTGCAAAGTCTCACGTCGACGAGCTTGATAGCGTGAAACGCCTGCTGCCTCTTCAATAAAGATGCGCATTTCTTCAGGTTTGGCATCAACCAGACGGTTAATCATGCCTTGTTCAATCACTGCATAAGAACGCGGCCCTAACCCCGTCCCTAAGAAAATATCGGTAATATCACGACGGCGGCAACGTGTGCCATTTAAGAAATATTCGGACTTACCTTCACGCGTGACCTGACGACGAACGGCCAATTCATTATAAGCATTATAAGATCCGCCCAATTTGCCATAGGTATTATCAAAACGTAGCTCAACACTCGCTACGCCCACTGGCTTACGCTTGGATGTTCCTGTGAAAATAACATCTTGCATGCTACCACCACGTAGCTGACGAGCATTTGATTCACCCATCACCCAACGAATGGCATCAATTACATTTGATTTGCCACAACCATTTGGACCAACCACTGCTGTGCGGTTCGCCTTAAAATTTAAAGTTGTACTATCTGCAAAAGATTTAAAGCCGGAAAGTTTTAAACTGCTTAAACGCATAATGCCCTAACTAGCGGCGTGAGCGTCTTGCCCAGGCCAATTCAATCTGTTTCATTCGTGTCAGCGATTCCAACACAAGGTTACGTAAGTGTCGACAAAAATCTTCCATAAATAAAGCGGCTTGTTGTGATTTTCGGATCAAAATTGCATCAGTCACGAGTTTAAATAATGCAAATGCTTCTTGTAGTTCCCGCTTAGAGGTATTTAAAGTCAAAAAATAACTGCGACGTAGTGAAGGTAGTAACTCTTTATAAAACTTCATTAGGTAAGGATTACCCACCATATCTTGCTGTTCAGCGAGATATTGAAAAACACCATCATAAAATTTTTCGATATCTCCTGCTTTTACATGCTCAAGAAGTTGTTCCAACAATAGCTGCAATTGATCTGCTTCATGTGCGCGCCATGTTTCACTGATGCGTTGAACAATATGCCCCAATAACATCACGTTTGTGTCAAACAGTGCTTTAACCTGCTGTGCAGACATTTCTGAAACAATTGCCCCGCGGCGTGGAAATATCTCAATTAAATGAGTACGCTCTAATAATAACAATGCTTCGCGAACTGATCCTCGGCTTACATCCAGCTCTTTGGCAATACGTAATTCTTGAATACGCTCGCCTTCAACCAGCTCACCACTAATGATCTGTTCGCTAATATATTTGACAATTTGCTCAGAAAGACTTTCTGTCTCTTCGAGATTCATAAATCACCCGCTACTTTTTATATGCATTAATCCATGCTTTTCTTTCGCATCCTTGTTTTTAACTGATCGTACCGATTAAAAACTATGTCATTGTCTGACAATTTTATTGCATTTTAAGCCAACCCATTTAAAAACAACACCAAAATCGGATGAATAAAAGCCTCGAATTTTCTTATCTTACTAAATAAAAAAAGCTCGAATTTCTAAAAACTCAAGCTCTTAAATCGTAGTTCTAGCAAGATTAATATTTTATTCTCTAGTGCATAATCCCTTTATAAATAAAATAACTACCCACCACGACCAACAAACAGGCAAAGCATTTTTTCAACATTTGTGGTGACAATGCATGAGCAACTTTTGCTCCAAACTTGGCTGTAACAAAACTCATGACACTAATGCCAATAAACGCATAGATGTGCACATAACCAATCGTGTTAGGTACAGAGATGTGTTCTTTGGCACCAAACCACATAAAACCAGTTGCACCCGCAATAGCGATTGGCAAACCACAAGCGGCAGAAGTCGCGACTGCTTTTTGCATGACGACGCCATGACGGTTTAAATATGGAACAGTTAAGCTACCGCCTCCAATACCAAAAATTGCAGAGGCAATACCAATGCCACCACCCGCCATAAATTGCATAGGTGTTGAAGGAAGCTGACGTGTTGGGTCAACAACCACATTTGCCCCTTTAAACATGCGATAGGCCATCACAACCGCAAAAACACCAATAAGGAGCTGTAAATGCTGACCAGACATCAAATCGGCAATACCCGCTCCTAAAAATGAACCAATCACTAGTCCAGGCACTAAATTACGAAAAACAGGCCAAAGAACTGCCCCCTTTTTATGGTGGGCCGAAACTGAACTAAACGATGTCACAATAATGGTTGCAAGCGATGTTCCGACTGCAATATGCATGATTACTGCTGGGTCATAGTGCAACTGGGTAAAAACCACATAGAGGATTGGTACAATAATTAGTCCACCACCAACTCCAAACAATCCGGCAGTAAAACCAGCAATTGCGCCAATGAGTAAATATATGATTAACTCCATAAATGTTTTACCACTCTGCTCATATTCAACATGGATTTAGAGACTCGCCAACTACAACAACTTTTAAGCGCAAAAAACCAGCTTCCAGAAGTGGTTTTATTAAAAGCAACCACAACTTCGACCAATGATGATATTCGTGAAATTGCCCAAAAAGGCATTACAACGGGCTTGGTTTGTAGTGCTCAACAAACTCAAGGGCGAGGTCAACATCAACGGCAATGGATTTCACCTGAAGGAAACATTTATTTAAGCACATTGGTGCAAACTCGAACACCCTTAGATGGTCGCTTAGCACTTGAAGTTGCTCTAAATATTCTGCAAATCCCGCAGTTACAAGCGCTGAATTTGCAAGTGAAATGGCCAAATGATTTGTATAGTACGCATGGAAAATGGGGTGGAATTTTGGTCGAACCGCTTTCCCAGCATCAGGCTATTGTGGGCGTAGGCATTAATTTAAAAACACCACCAGTGACTGATAGTGATCAACCGATTACATCTCTAGAGGATTTAGGCCTAGAACAAATGAGTCGTCTTGAACTCATTTCAGAGCTTTATGTTGCAATTCAAAATGCAGCGCGCTGGTTTGATCATGGTTGCTACAACTTAGCTGGACGTTTTAACCACCACGCCGCATGGCTTAATCAGTTGGTGCAGTTCGAACATAGTCAGGGATTAGTACATGGTCGTTTTGTTGGAATATCCAATGAAGGTGCAGTAATTCTTGAGACTCCTGAACCTCAGCAGTTTTATCAAGGTCGCTTAAGACCACAAGTGAATCAATAAACAGGTGTTCTTCCATGAAAAGTTTATGGCTTGATATCGGAAACACCCGTTTAAAATATTGGATTACTGAAAATCAGCAAATTATTGAACATGCAGCTGAGCTACATTTACAGTCCCCTGCCGATTTATTATTAGGTTTAATTCAACACTTTAAACATCAAGGTCTGCATCGCATTGGGATTTCTTCAGTACTCGATACTGAGAACAATCAACGTATTCAGCAGATTTTAAAATGGCTTGAAATTCCTGTTGTTTTTGCCAAAGTACATGCTGAATATGCTAAGTTAAAATGCGGCTATGAAATTCCAAGTCAGCTCGGGATTGACCGTTGGCTACAAGTACTCGCTGTAGCTCAAACAGATGAAAATTATTGCATTATTGGATGTGGGACAGCCTTAACGATTGATTTAACGCAAGGTAAACAACATTTAGGTGGTTATATTCTGCCAAATCTTTATTTACAGCGCGATGCACTCATTCAAAATACTAAAGGCATTAAAATTCCAGACTCAGCTTTTGATAATTTAAACCCGGGCAATAACACAGTCGATGCCGTACACCACGGTATTTTGCTAGGCCTCATTAGCACAATTGAAAGCATCATGCAGCAATCTCCTAAAAAATTGCTCCTTACAGGTGGAGATGCACCTCTTTTTGCTAAGTTCTTGAAAAAATATGATCCAGTCGTAGAAACAGATCTTTTGCTCAAAGGACTACAACAATATATTGCTCATTATCCTAAAGACTAAAACACAGAACAAAATAAAAGGCGCTATATGCGCCTTTTATTTTATAAGTTTATTTCTTTTGGTCATTGTTGCCAAACAGTGGGCCCATTCCGCCGCCACCGCCGCCACCAAATTGCTTTTGCATATTGCCTAATGAACGCATCATTTTGCTCATACCAGATGGATTGGCAAATTTCTTCATCATTTTAGCCATTTGTGCTTGTTGCTTAATAAGTTTATTCACTTCAGCAACATCCATACCACAACCCGCGGCAATACGTTTTTTACGACTTGGGTTCATCAAGTCTGGATTACGGCGCTCTTTAACGGTCATTGACTGGATAATAGCTTCCATTTTCTTGACCTGTTTTTCAGGGTTTGCTTGCTCAATCGCCTGCTGAATTCCTGCACCGCTCATGCCAGGCAACTTATCTAAGAAGCCCATCATGCCGCCCATACTTTTCATTTGCTCAAATTGCATCAGCATATCTTCAAAGTTGAAGCTGCCGCCTTTTTGCAATTTTTTAGCCATTTTTTCGGCTTTTTCTTTGTCGATTTTACGTTCAACTTCCTCGACTAAAGAAAGTACGTCACCCATGCCTAAAATACGTTGAGCAACACGATCTGGATGGAATGGTTCTAAAGCATCAAGCTTCTCACCCATACCCAAGAACTTGATTGGCTTACCTGTAATTGCACGTACAGAAAGCGCAGCACCACCACGTGCATCACCATCAGTTTTAGTAAGAATCACACCCGTAAGTGCTAATGCATCATTAAACGCCTTAGCTGTATTTGCAGCATCCTGACCTGTCATGGCATCAACCACAAACAAGGTTTCAGTCGGCTTAACGGCAGCATGTAATTCTTTAATTTCGTCCATCATGTCTTCATCGACATGTAAACGACCTGCGGTATCAACAATTAACACGTCAGCAAACTGGATTTTTGCCTGTTCAATTGCACGATTAACGATATCAATTGGCTTTTCAGAAGCATCTGATGCAATAAAACCTGCACCAACTTCTGCTGACACAGTTTCTAACTGTTTAATTGCTGCTGGACGGTAAACGTCCGCAGAAACCGTCATTACTTTTTTCTTTTGACGTTCTTTTAAGAAACGTGCCAACTTAGCGGCAGTTGTTGTTTTACCCGCACCTTGTAAACCAGCAAGTAATACAACAACGGGAGGCTTAGCACTTAAATCAAGTGTTTCATTCGCCTCACCCATCATCTTGGTGAGTTCGTCATAGACGATTTTTACAAATGCCTGGCCTGGTGATAACTGAGTCATCACTTCTTGGCCCAATGCCTCTTCCTTAACTTTCGCGATAAATTCACGAGTTACAGGTAACGCGACATCGGCTTCAAGAAGTGCCATACGTACTTCACGTAAGGTATCTTTAATATTGTCTTCGGTCAGCTGCCCTGAGCCAGTAACATTTCTTAAACTCTGTGTGAGTCGTTCTGTTAAGGTATCAAACATTGCAAAATCCGCTTAAAATGGCTAGTTGCAAAAAAATCTTTCTCGAAATAGAAAATTTATGCATAGAATGCTATAGGATACTTTAGTTCGCAGCGAATTTATATCTTATATAGATGAATTAATCCTGAAAAAGGTTTGACATGATTAGCCTCCCCTTGGTTTACACAATTTTGGCACTCATCGCATATACCACTTCTTTCTGGTATCTGTTTATTCGTTTAATGTCAAAACGTGAACCAAACCCATGGTTATTTGCTTTTGTTGCGACTTTGGCGCTCCTGTTGCACGGTACAGTTTTATGTCACGCCATGCTGACACCAGCTGGAATTAACTACGATGTTTTTAATTTAGTATCGTTTACATCGTGGCTTATGCTGTTGTTAAGTTTAATTTTTAGCATTTTTCGTCCCATCGTACCGCTAAATTTATTAGGCATTCCTGTAGCGGCTATTGGTCTAATTTTAGGTTTTGGATTCAGTCGACCAGATCAATTTATTGAGCAGCATTCGTTAGGCTTAGATACTCATATTATTCTTTCACTTTCTGCCTATGCAGTTTTATTGATGGCAACCATTCACGCTATTTTGCTATGGTTTCAAAATCGTGAACTCAAAAAGAAACAAAAAAAACGCTTTTGGGTCAATTTACTTCCGCCAATTCAGGCGATGGAGTCTTTGTTATTTGACCTAATTATTACTGGCTTTATTTTATTAACAATTGCACTCACTTTTGGTTTCTTGACGATCGATAGCTTCTTTGCACAGCATCTCGCTCATAAAACCGTATTTAGTATTATTTCTTGGTTTATCTATGGCTCACTCTTGATTGGCCATTACAAACTCGGATGGCGAGGTCAAAAAGCGATTCGTTTTACCTTAATCGGTTTTGTGCTTTTGGCGATTGGTTTTATTGGTAGTAAATTTGTGCTTGAGATGATCTTGGGCCGTTAAGTAAATTAAAATTTCTTCGATACTAGACAGCGTTATACATATCCCGTATAACGCTGTTTTCTTTTTGCTCAGGTGACACAGACTGTGAAACTCATACTCGCTCCAATGGAAGGTTTAACTGACCCGATCATGCGGGATACACTCACATCTGTTGGTCATTTCGACTGGTGTGTGACCGAGTTTATTCGGGTTACAGACAGCATTTTGCCAGACCATATTTACTATAGTTTTTGTCCAGAATTAAAAAATGAAGGTAAAACAGTTGCGGGAACACCTGTTCATGTCCAGTTCTTAGGTAACAACCCAGATATGCTGGCAGCAAATGCTGCAAAAGTGGTTGAATTAGGTGCTCCTGCAATCGACCTTAATTTTGGTTGTCCTGCAAAAACCGTTAATCGACATCGTGGTGGTTCAGTCCTTCTTGATGAACCTGATGTTGTACATATGCTCATTAAAGCAGTGAGAGATGCGGTACCTGCACACATTCCTGTTTCAGCAAAAATGCGTTTAGGTTATCTCGATGAAAACCACACCATGGAAAATGCCCATGCTGTTGAAGATGCTGGTGCAAGCTGGTTAACGGTTCATGCTCGAACTAAAGCAGATGGCTATACGCCCCCAGCTTATTGGGAAAAAATTCTACCCATTCAAGAAGCTTTAAAAATTAATGTCATTGCGAATGGTGAAATCTGGAACAATGCTGATGCTAGAGCCTGTCAGCAACAGTCTGGTTGTGAAGACTTAATGATTGGGCGTGGTGCTGTGACGACCCCAGATTTAACCCAATGCATTCGCCAAAATATGAATGAGGCATTATTCAGTTGGGAACAACTGGTTGATTTACAAATACGTTTTTTAAACGGTCAGGCAAAGACAGAAATTGGTATGGTGGGTCGTTATAAGCAATGGTTAGGAATGATGACGAAAGCCTATCCACAAGCGAAAAACCTATGGGACCAAGTAAAACGTATTAAAGCTTTGGATGAAATTGTCCAACAGTTAGAACACACCAGATCAGAAAACATTTAACGCAATATTGTCAAAAAAAAAGAGGGCGATTGTTTTTACAACCGCCCTCTTTCGTATTTCAGGTTAAGCTATTATACTTTTTAAAAGCCGCTTACTTTCATTTTAAAGTCAGTTACAGAAACGCCAGTGACACCAAAACTCCCCATTGAGCCATTCGGTAAATTATTAAACGTTGTTGTATTTTGAGTACCCATATTTCCTAAAGTGACATTATTAAGTGAAGCATCAAATTTACTTGATACGCCTGTATTTCCAAAAGTTAATCCAGTTGGATCAACACCTGCATAGAAACCATCAAGTACAAAACCTGTTGAGGTATTTGTGCCAGCAAATTTAAACCCGAATGTAGCACCCGTATTATCAGACACTAAAGTAATTGGACAACCTGCAGCAGCAGAACAAATAGATTGAATTGCCCCTCCAAATTTAACCATAACTGATTGAGCAGCATGGCCAAGCTGAATATTTAAACGAGGTTTATTGGTTTGTACAAAGTTAATATCTAAATTGCCAGTAGAACGGATCAGTTCTTTTACACCCGTATTGACTGTCGTTCCTGAACTAAAAATTGATTTTGGTGCATAACTTGTTAATGCATAATCGGATGGACTAGATAAAGATGCACTTGGGGCTAAATAAACTGAAAATGGTAAAAGTCGAATACCGTTTACATCACTCCCCATAGATACCGCTAAATTTAAAAAAGGATTTCCACCACCTGCATCAGTATCCATTACGATATTAAAAGAAGGATTACTCGATACGGCAGCTTTAATAAACTCTATGCCAGGAACCGGATTCGTAGAATTTCCTGCAATCACAAAACCAGCCTTACTATTATAAGAAGTTGAAGCAATACCGTTTGTATCAATCAGAGCGATTTGATTAAATTTAACTTTATCAGCCTGAATACCTAAGGTTAAACCATTTTGGCCCGTCGCAGCCGCAAGACTTTGATCATCTAAAGGCTGCATTGCAAAAACACTTGAACTACTGGCAAGTAGCAACCAGCACCCTATATTTTTATTCTTCATGTCGCTCTAATCCTTAAGAGACAAACGCTTATTATTTGTTCAGACTATCAGAATAATATTCAAGTACAAAGCAATTATCCCTATAACCCGACGAATGCAAATCTAATCACATTCAAAATAAATTTTTATAAAAGTGGCAATGGCTGCCACTTTTTTTGATTAATTAAAAGCACCATTTCTAGGCACAATACTAAAGCTACTATTTAAACGTCCACCAGTAATCGCAAGCTCGCCTAAACGTGCACCGGCACCAGTTGATGGAGGATAGAAGTTAATATCTTTAACACGTAATGCGCCATCAATACTCTTATCAGGATTAAAATAAACCGCCGTATTTACGCCAACTTTACCTAAACCACTTGCACTGTCTTTACCAACAACTAAAGCAGTATTAAACGCGAGCTTTCCAGTAATATTATCAAAACCAATCGCAGAACCATCGATCGGATCACTAATTTGAACCGTATTTCCAGTTGCTGTGGCAGGCATCGTGAAATCGCCCAGTACAGTTAAAGCACTACCATCTGCAATTGAACTGTTTGGAACGATCGATAAGTTAAGATCTCCGCCTAAACGCAGTTTTAGACCAAATAAGACATCATTATTTCTGGCAAAGTTATCAATTGGTGAGGTACACGACCCGGTAGCTGGACAAGTTTTATATTTTGCCCCCGGTAAATACCCTGCTGCAATTTCAGTTGATAAAGCAAGTAGCATCTCTTTTAAACTAATATTAAGACTGCCATTTTCTAAGCCTATGCTTCCATTGCCTTTGACGAACATATCAATGTTACGTAACCCCATATAATAATCAGTAGGACTACCGCCATTATTAGCATTTGGAGAACCATCAATTAATAAAATTGAGGTCGTTTTAGTTCCAGTCGCATCACGTCCTGTAGTTCCAGCCGCAATACCAAAACCTAAACGCGAAGTCGTTCCAGATGTCGCCACTACATTTCGAACAGGCTTACCATTGGCATCTTTTGTATAGTAATAAGCACTATTTGCAGGTGCATCTAAACCATATACAGCAGCATTAGCATTTAAGTTATAAAAAGGTAAGGCTAAGCCCCACTGGTTATTTGCACCATTATCTGCAAACTGATTGGCAGCCGCGACATTCGCACTTGTCGTAAAACGACCGCGTCTTGAAAATGCCTGAAACTCTGCTCCACGCATCGCAAGAATTAAACTAAATGGATTAGTCACCGTATCACGGTGAATATTATGCTGATAATCAGCAGTTGTCGTTAAAGTACCGCTACCTAAACGAATTGCATTTAAGGTTGCGTTGTTTGGCATTAATAATGTTTTCGTATCAGCAAGATTTAGATAAATATTTCCGCTGTCGAAATAACCACGCGTAGCTGAGTTAAGACCAGTTAAATTGCCAAACTCGAAACCATAAGCATTCAGACCTGCTCCACCAATTTCTAAAGTTGTCGCTTTGCCATCTGCACCTAGCATTGAATCATTATCTTTGGTGAATTCACCTTTCATACGAAAGGCAATT
Organism: Acinetobacter sp. DMC2; assembly: GCF_056314305.1. NCBI lineage: Bacteria > Pseudomonadati > Pseudomonadota > Gammaproteobacteria > Moraxellales > Moraxellaceae > Acinetobacter > Acinetobacter sp. DMC2. The sequence goes on from NZ_JBQUYP010000002.1 coordinate 454,305, forward strand.
CCAGAGTTACCTAAAATGCTATTACTTGAAGCTGTTCCCGAAGCTGTATTTGCCGTACCTAAAATTGTTGTATCCGCTGTACCATCCATACCACGGACTTGTAAATAACTATTTACCATACGTCCGCTAGCACCTAAACGAATCAAACCTTTCGCATTTTGTGGGCTATTAGTTGCATCTAAAGCATAAGGGTTAGACTTATCGACATTAGAGCTGAGCATCACCTCAATATTCAGGCCTGAATTGGTTACTTTGCCACTACTGTCAACATATGTACCCGCAGTTAAACCAGAAGCTGAATCTGCTACACGGTTAAAATCAACATAGCCATAGGTAGTATTCGGAATTTGTCCTACACCAGCAACATTAGTTCCAGTATTTGTCTGTAAAACTAAGCCACGAGTTGGGTCAATCAACATGGCCCCTTTACCAACAAAATTAAAGTTAAAATTTCTTAAAATTAACTGATTTAACTGGCTGCGCGCATCCACTTGTCCTAGATAAATATTGGCATTATTAATACCAAGTGTCATGCTTGACTGGCTATTTGCATTAAATAGCCCATCTTGGGTTGTAAGTGCCAAATTTAAAGGAGAGGTCGTTTGAATAGCCAACTGCCCTAAAGTTGGCGAACATGTAGCTGAACTATTACAAACTTTAACGCTATTTACGGTAATAAGTGATGGACTACTTTGTATAGAAAAGTCGAGTCCAGTTTTACCCGTAGTTGGGTTACTCCCTACATCTAAACGGTAATTAGTGCTTAAAGTTTGGCTAGATGCATTACTTTTTTGGACTTTTACACCACTTGCTTGAGCTCTTAATACCTGATCAGCACTTGTTGGTGTGCCTGCATGGTCATCCCAGTAAGCATTATCAATATTAATTTCATTAAACGTAGTTTGAATCGAGATCCCATCTTGTCCATTGACGGCACTCAAATCAGCATCTGTTAAAGCTTCTAAAGCATAAATTTGACCACTCACTAACAACATGCTGGTTGCTAATGTATTTAAAATAAACTTTGAGCTGTGATTTTCTTTATTTTTTTTCATCACTTCAGTTCCTTTGAAATCTACATTAACCCTTAACAACGAGGATGGCTACCATCACAGCTAAAGACCATGACTTTTCCTTGAATAGCCAAATTCCCATTCATCATTAAACCCATGAAACCAGTTTCACGTCCATAGTCATAGGCCGACGGAGTTGCTGTAGCAACTTGCTGTGCTGCACTATTAGCAGTCGCAGCATATGTCGGTTTTTTGAAATATGCATAATCATACATATTTGAACTTGAGCCTTGCGTTGTTGTTGAGCTAGTAAAGTTATCTTGCTCAATTGATAAAGCATTGAAACCAAAGTTACGGAATAAAATCGGTTGAGCTGAGCTAAAACTAAGCTGAATAGCAGGCTTAATAATTTCAGTATTACTTTTATCAAGATATTTTAAATCAGCGCCATCCAAGCCCATTTTTTGAATATTTAAAGTTCCTTGTACACCTTTAAATACGAGCCAAAGTTTATTACCACTATCACTATTTTCAGCCCAACCACTTGGCTTAGTTGCATCTGCTTGTACAAAACGTTTGTTAATCGCTAAACCTATATGACAGAACTCAACGTTCTCACAAACACCACCACTACCATTGTCAAAGACACCGTTAACCGTCTGGTTTAAATTAAGCATTAAAGATAAATCAGCACCAGCTTGACCATTAATCGCCTGCAAAGCGTCATTATCTAAAGTTTGTAGCTCTGCATGAGTAGCGGTTGCACAAAGAGCGAGGATTAAAGTACTTATTTTTTTCATATTACGCTCCTCCTCTTATAGGCCTTTAGTTGTCAGTTTTAAATGCTGAATTAATACACCATCAATAACAGCAGAACCCATGTTGTTCGTAATCGCTGAGCTAATCTGTGCTCCAGATAACTTATAGGTATTCAAATCTGCATTTGGAGTAGTAGTAGACCAACGTCCATTGTTATAAAGTGCATCTGGTAAAGGTGTGCCAGCTGGTACAGCAAACTGAGCGCCATTCCCTGCATCAGCTAAGGTATACCCCGTATTATTTACTGTCGGGTTATAATAGGAAGTACTATCAATATTAGCCCAGTTCGCGTTCTGAGAATCAAATCTTAAACCTGACCCTGCATTGCCAGTCCAACCCGTTGCTGTACGATATTGCCAAGTATCATAACAAGTACTTAAGTTCAAAAATCCACAGCTATAGCTGCCTGCGCGGCGTTCCTGATTTTGCAATTGATAGAAGTTTTTAGTTTGCGTGATCGCAGCCACTGTGCCTGTAGGTAATTTACCAAATGAAATACCTACAGCATCTTGTGTGCTATTTCCTTTAAATGCCTCTAAAGTATTATTAGTTGCATTATAAACTGTTGAACCAATTGAAATACTGCTATGCGTCGCACTAGAGCCTTGGTAAGTTTTACCACCTAAAGTTACACTGGTACCACATTGGTAAATATTACAAGTGGAACCTAAATAACTCGTATCGGCACCACTATAATCTGTATAAATTTTCTTATAAATTTCTGGTTTATTTGGAATGCGAGCAAGTTCTAAACTAAAGTTTTTACCATCTGAGCTTAAAACTAGTGGTTGATATAAAGAACCCAAAACAAGGTTAATGTTTGGGTTATAAAGGTATAAACCTTCATTCGCATCAAAAGTTGGAGCAGGTCCACCATTAATTGCAGGTGTTACCAAATTACCTTGAGTAGTTCCAGATTCACGTGTACTCAAACGTAATACGTTATTCATAGCGCTGTCTGTGGGTGCAGTCCATGAGCCCGTTGACGTCACAGTGGTGGTCTGGCTACGAATACGATATAACCAATCCGAGCTAGGTGAACTATTACTTGGAGCGCCAGTATATTGGGTGCTATACCGATTTACCCAAGGTCCTACCGCAGACGTTGGGGTATTGGACGTAATCGTTGCTCTTAAATTGGAGGCATCGCCACTATTTAAACGAATAACTCCTGCTAAACCTAAAGTATCATTATAGAAAGGGCTCATTCCGCCAGCAGATGTCGCTCCCCCTAGTGTCTGGAAAAGCTGCAAACGACTGCCATTTAAGCTAAAGTTATTCCAAATACCTTGTAAACGAAGACGGTTCGCACGAGTTGCATCAGTACTTGTGCCAATCAAACCATTTGAGTCACCATAATTAAATTGGTCTGATGCACCATTTATTTTATTTGGATTGCGGACAAAAATATCTGTCCATAAGCCTAATTTCAGCTTATAAGCATCAATACCTGCTGTATCTTTCGTTCCAACCTCATATAAAGGGGCTTCTAGGGCTAAGTAAGTTACCTGACAAGTAGGATCTGTCGCACCTGTACAATTATTTGCACTAAAATTTGGTACCGAGTTTTCAGTTGCAACTTTAAAAATCCATGGGTTAACAGCAGTACCCCAACTCGAAATTGCAGCGGCGGCATCAGTAGAAGCAATACGGGTATTTGTATCATTATCAGATTTAGAAAGTGCTAAGCCATAAAGAAAAATATCAGCTTTACCTACCGCACGGTCACCAGAATCAATCGAGCCATTTTTATTGGTATCAGCGGCTGTCATACTTAAAGGACCAACAGGTACATAATTGATATAACCTGTATCTTTAGTACGATCAGTTAAAATCTGAGTTGAGGTTTCATTTGCACCTGCACCACGAAATACCATATAAGTATTCTGTGGCAAGATAGCAATACCTTCACCCGTAGTTTCACTCAAGCCCGCATCAGAAAGTTCTTCGAGTGCGAAACTAGGTTGGCTTATACAAAGCCCGATTAAACTTGCCAAAACGGTTTTTTGAAACCTTACCGTATAATTAAGTGTAGTCATCTTGACCTTCCTGTTTTATACGATGCCGCGCACCATATTTATTTTTCTTGAACATTCCTTGATGCCAGGTGAAGCTATCCTTTTCACCTTAGACAATGAGGCAAATCTAAAAGATATTGCCAACCTTTCCACATTTCTATTATGCGGAATATTTGCACAAATGCAAAAAAAAGCATGTAAAAATTTACTTTTCCGATGAATGTTAAGCAACACTAGCTACTTTATTTTCAAATTAGCAGAACTTTAAATTTCCATAGCAGTTCGGAGCAAAACTCTGATTTTTTAAGACCAAATTATTCAAAGTCATAGGAACATACTGACCAGTTAAATCGACAGTACTTACATCGATATTACCTAGTAAACAATTACTAGCAAGAAGCCCACATTCAACTGGGTTAGCTGTCAAATACTGACTAACCTTACCTAATGTGGCTTTTACCACGTCATCCGTAATTTTAACCTGTGATTGAGGTGTTACATCACCAATATCAATTGGATTTGATAATTCTAACCACCAGCCCGCCTGAGAAACCGACTTCGCTCCTGTCCACTGTAAATTTTGCCCTTGTAATGATAGAGAAGCCGCTGTGCCATTCAAATTAACTTTATGGAAATATCCTAAATCCTCATTAACAGCTACATTTACACCTAAATTATTAATTGTACCAGACAGATTCCCACTAATAGTAAGTGGAATAGCTCCCCATGCTTGAGCATTTGCCTGGATAGGCCCAGATAAATTAATTCCACTAACTACAGCAGTACCTGTTAAATTAGCCGTCGTAATACGTTTTCCAGAAATAACTTGGGAAGGTAAAGATAAACTACCAGAAGCACTACTTAAGCCTAAATCATAACTTGTTGTCTGGAAGTCTGCTGTAATAAACCCTGTTGTACTTTTTACCTTACCAGTAATTGCTGTTCCTAAATTTGTTTGAGTTAATCCAGCTTGTCCTGACACTGCTTGTAAAGTACTAACCGTACCTCCAGTCGCTTGAGTCACCATATAACCACTAAAAGAGTTAATACCATTTTTTGTAGTTGTATTTTCTGAACCAAAAGTAAGTAAGCCTTGAATGGATTCTGCACTTAGCCTTACTCCAGCTACTTCGCGAGTTGATGCACTGTTAGGATTTTTTATCGCAAACTCAATGAACGGGTTAGTTAGTTTTGCTGAAGAACTCGCACGGCCATCGTTAGTATCTGAAAGACCACTTAAGCTTAAATTATCAATATCAATATCACACGCACCAGCGCCATTAGCTCCACCACATCCAAGCTGCAATTTTTTAATATTCGCGTTCAGTTCTAAATCGGCATCTAAACCCAATTTATAAAAACCTACGTTACTATTACTGTCACGCAGTTTTTCCAAATTTGCAGAATCGGTAGGCGCAATATAAGACATACTCATTAAAGCTTGGCCACGAGTTGCGGAGAGTTCCGAATCTGACATAGGGACTAATGTAGAAGCAGCATACGCTGAAGAAAAGCATAAGCTTCCAAGCGCTATCGCTACATGAAGAGACGTAAACTGTCGCATGACCGACCTCCGTATCCTTGGGGGCATAATCCTGTTTAATTTCTTTTTATTTGGCCTGTCTGAATTTAGTAGATAACTAAACAATTACGACTAAAAAGACAACCTATATCCAATACATTTGTTTTTTAATACTGTGATGCAGAACAAAAAAACAAATCAATTATTGATCATATTATATTATTTTTTACAAAAGGAAACTGTCATTTATCACTATTCCGATAAACGCACCTCATGTAAATTTTATCCATAAAATTGGGCCACCTGAGTGACCCACAAATTTTAATACTATTCTCAATATCAAAAGAATTAGGTTTTAGGTAGTGTTACACCTGTTTGACCTTGGTATTTACCACCACGATCTTTATAAGATGTTTCACAGACTTCATCACTTTCAAAAAATAGCATTTGTGCTACACCTTCCCCTGCATAAATACGGGCAGGTAAATTAGTAGTGTTTGAAAATTCTAAAGTTACGTGACCTTCCCATTCAGGTTCTAACGGCGTCACGTTCACAATAATACCGCAACGAGCGTAGGTAGATTTCCCTAAACATACGGTCAATACATTACGAGGAATACGGAAATATTCAATTGTACGTGCTAAAGCAAATGAGTTTGGCGGAATAATGCAAACATCAGACTCAATGTCGATAAAACTTTTATCATCAAAATTCTTTGGGTCGACAATTGCAGAATGTACGTTAGTAAAAACCTTGAATTCACGGGCACAGCGTACATCATAACCATAGCTAGAGACCCCGTAGGAAATCAACTTTTCACCATTTTGATCAAAACGGACTTGATTCTCTGCATAAGGTTCAATCATGCCGTGTTTTTCGCTCATCTCGCGAATCCAACGATCAGACTTAATAGCCATGTATTTTCTATCCAAAAGGTAATTTCATTGATTGCGACGTACTTTAACGTAAAAAAGCAATTATGAAAACAACGCTTGAGCTACTCTTCTCGATAAGAATAGCTCAGCAGTACTTTTATAGGCTAAGTAAAGCAGAATAACTGATAGGAATTGAAAAACTGACTAAAACGAGTGAAGCAGTTTTTTGCAAATTGGTCTGATTTAACCACGCAACCTTCTTAGAAGCTAAAAGTGATCCCAGGAAAATCCAGAATAAGGCAATTGGCGTAATAAGCGCTAAGTAAGCCATCATATGAATAAAATAAATATGAAAATCACTCCATGCAGCCACAGGAAAAATTGCTGAAGCAAAGAGCAAGGCTTTAGGATTCAATAAGGTTGCGCAAAATAATTCACGAGTACGGATCGTAGGCTGATTTAATTCAACCTCTTGATTTGCCGTATGCCACAACTTAATGGCTAAGAAAATAATATAGCAAGCACTCAATAGCTTAAGAATAGGCGGTAGCAATGGCAATGTGGTGGACACTTTCCCAATCAGCATTCCCCATGCAGAAATAGAGATCACATAGCCCAAAACTTCTGCTGGAATAAGTTTTACTGACTTCCGTAATCCTACTTGCACGCCTGAAGAAGCAAGCAAAGTGTTAGTTGGACCAGGGGTAAGTAAAATTGTGGCTACTAAGCCAATAAAAAGCCATGAAATCATTGAATGACCTCACAATATAGTCATCTCAGATTAATAGATATCTTATTACATGGCAAAAGGTAATTGTAAGACAAAGTTTTTAAAATCATTTTTAAAAGCTAAATAAAAATATTAAAAACATATACTTATAAAATTATCACAAAAAGTGATAAAGAAAACTTTACGGTCAGTTGTTATGGTTTTCAAATCGTTTCTTACTTAAGTAACATAAGTATTTTTATTTTAAGTCTATTTTTCCATCAAAAGCCTTTATAATAAAAAATATATAGTGATGGTAAGTTTAAATTTTAAGCTTTTAATAAGTTTCAATTCATATATTGTTTCTGATTTTTTTATATAGAGCACCGCGCTCTACTACTTTAATGATTATGGCAAAGCACTTTTTTCAATCTTGGCTTCCCTCGCCCGAGAAAGTTTCAAATATGAAATTTCTAAGGATTTTTGGTAAAAAGACCTTGAATCCTGTGCTTTGGTATGTCAATCGAAAATCAATTACTCGAGCTGTTTTTGTTGGGACTTTTTTTGGTTTACTGCCTATCCCTTTTCACAGTGTATTTATTGTGATGGCAGTCTTACTATTCGAAGTAAATTTACCCATTAGCTTAATGCTGGCTTGGCTTAGTAATCCACTTACTCTAGTTCCTATTCTGTATATTGGTTTTTGGTTTGGCGCACATATTTTTCATGTGCATATGATCAACAAAGAAATGTTACTAGGTGTATTACACCAAATTTCCCGTTGGATTACTCATTTCGGACATGGACACATTGATTTTAGTCTCGCAAAAATTTTGATGACGGGTCTGGTTGTCGAAGCTTTTGTATTTGCCGTTATTTTATATCTATCTACAGAAATTTTCTGGCGTTGGATGGTTATTAAAAACTGGAAAAGTAGACACCGTCATAAAAAGCAAGAAGAAGAAGTTTTATAAATCTCCAAGCTTCTTGCTAAGTCTTAAATTATTATTTTGGTAGTTTTGATTTCATATACTCTTCGGCGACATTGAGTACATACTCTTGGCAAGCCTCTCCCGTACCTGAGTCATAAGCTCCGTTATTGGTAATATTATTAGATAAAATTCGAATTCCTAGAAAAGGAACATTCAACTGACTTGCAATTTGTGCAACTGATGCCGCTTCCATTTCCTCAACTGAAGTGCCATAACGCTGATGGAAAAATTGAATACGATCAAGTTCGTTATTCCAAACATCTGCTGAACCAATCGTTCCCTCAACTACCTCACCTTTGTCATACCGGACTTTATGTGCCGCCATTAATAGCTCTTGATCACCTTCAAATTTGCGTATTGCAATCGGTTCTGGATCAGACTCATCTGTTGGCAAAACATCAAAAGCTTCAACCCAAGTGAGCGAATTTGACCCAGCACCCAATGGCTGTTTAGGAGTTCTAAATGCACCAATATTGGTCGCATATTTTCCTAAAACAATATCGTAAACGTGTAGATCTGGGTCGTGCCCACCTGCTGTTCCCTGATTAATGATCGCAATCGGTTTATAACGTTCGATAGCTAAAGCAGTTGCAGCAGCCGAGTTACTCATTCCCATGTGCGTTTTAGAAATAATCATTGGATAACCGTTATAGGTACCCTTCCAGAATGTCCACCCACCAATTTGTTCAACAACCTTATTCTCTAATTTTGAAGCCATTCTTTCCGACTCTACAGGTAAGGCACCCTGAATAACAATCGGCTGTAATTTCTGTTTTTGTTCCTGAACTGTTGGTGTTTGTGAAACAGAAGAGTCGTCATTATTGCATCCGGCTAAAAATAAAGCGCTACATAAACTGATTACGCCAAAAGCACATTTAAATTGCATTTTTTACCCTTTCTTTTTAAAAAGTGTAAAGTAGCAATCTACATGCCAATTTCAAGTTTAGCTTTGTTATTAAAATTCAGTAATTTAATTTTTTATTTTAACCAGACAATAAAAAACCCGACTTAAAGTCGGGCTTTAATAATTTAAAAAATCCGCTTGTCATCACGTGTACGTTGAGGAATTTTTTCAATCTGTTCCCACATCGCTTTGGCAATATCAATATAACTATCAGCCGCATCATCCATTGCTACAACGCTAGGTTTACCCTGATCAGCATGCTCACGGATCTGAGCATTTAGAGGCAAGCGCCCTAATAATGGAATATGGTATTGCTCAGAGAGCTTGTCACCGCCACCAATACCAAAAATTTGCTCTTCATGTCCACAGTTAGAGCAAATATGAGTCGACATGTTCTCAACGACCCCTAATACTGGAATTCCAACTTTATTAAATAGCTCGATTCCTTTAGTTGCATCTAATAATGCAACATTTTGTGGCGTAGTCACAATGATTGAACCTGTGACTGGAATACGCTGAGCAAGTGTAAGCTGGATATCACCAGTACCTGGTGGCATATCAATCATCAATACATCTAAATCAGGCCAAAGCGTTTGATTAAATAGTTGCATTAAAGCACCCGTTGCCTTTGGCCCACGCCATGCGACAGGTGTGTTGTTATCACCAGTTAAATGTCCAATCGATAACACTGCCATTCCATAGGCATCTAAAGGCACAAAATTTTCACTTTCAATCAACGGAGTTTTGCCAGCATTGCCTAACATTGTCGGAATACTTGGACCATAAATATCGGCATCCAGCACCCCAACCTGAAGTCCCATCTTTTGCAAAGCAAGTGCCAAATTGACAGTAGTGGTCGATTTACCAACACCGCCCTTACCAGATGAAACTAAAATAACATGCTTAATACGTGGATGAAGTGGAACATCTCTTTGTTGAGGAGCGGCTTTTTGAATAGGAGGATTATTTGGGTCTGGTTCTGATTTAGGTGAAGCATCTAACACAGGCGGTAAGTTAGCATTTTCTTTTGGCGCTTTAGATGAGCAGCCTTGCCCTGAACTATCTTGTGTAGGACGCTTCTGTTGCACCACATGCAGGTTTAGTTCTTCAATACCACACTTTTCTAAAGCCCCAGCCAAATCATCATGAATTTGCTGCAAGTGCTCTTTTTCATCAGGAAAGGTATTAATTGTAAGTTGTAATACACGACCCTGAACTTGGAGCTGACTAATGCGATCTTTTAAAGCATCTTTTGAATGGGGTAGTAAATAATTTTGGAGTACGGTTTGGATTTCATCTTCTTTCACTTCTTGTGCGGGTGAAAAAACAGACTTTAGTGAAGAAAGCCAAGACATATTGTTTACTCCAAAAACAGATCATTACAGCTTAATGGAGATAGTGTAACAGTATTGGTCCGCACTCGCTCACCTTGGGATGAATAATTACTCACTTACAATCTCATCTTTTAGGTAAGGAGTGCAGATTTTAGTTTAGATCAGCTTATTCAGCAGAATCATGGTTTTTCAATTTATTTAACTTATCAGTTGCTGTTTTCTTCAACTCATCAAACTTTGCCGTTGCCTGAGTCTTTAACTCATCAAATTTTGTTGCAGCCTCATCTTTTAGCTCTGCTGCCTTGGCTTTGGCATCATCAAGTTTATGGCTCGCTTCAGTACGTAAATGATCGAACTTGTCTTGCAGAGTGTGCTGAGCATCTTCAAGTTTGCCTTTCAAATCACTTGCTTTGTCTTCAACCGCCTCTTTACCAGCAGCTTGTTTCTCTTTTACATTTTCCTTTAAATCATCTAAAGCTTTTTCACCTTGTACTTTCGCATCTGCCGCTTTTGCCTTTAATTTGTCTACTGTATCTTCAACTGCTTCTTTACCAGCAGCTTGTTTCTCTTTTACATTTTCCTTTAAATCATCCAAAGCTTTTTCACCTTGAACTTTTGCATCTGCCGCTTTTGCCTTTAAATCATCTAATTTATTTTCAGTAGTCATCGTTGTTATCCTCGTAGTTAATTAAAAAATTACCTGAATAAGTTATTAGTTATACATCGTTATGGCTTGTTTTCTGACCGTAACTGCAATTTGAAACAAAGACAATACAGGAAGATTCAAATATTTTTCGATTTGTTTATCTGTTCTAAAGAGAAATAACTTCGCAATTAAAACCTGATTTTTACGAATACTCATTGTTGCCCAACAAAGATATTATTCCGCCACTCAAGCACAGCTCTCGCCTTACGCTTGGGCAAAGATTATTAACCTTTGCTTATCCCACCACTCAAGCTTAGCTCTCATCTTGCAGTCGGACAAAGCGTTGCTTTGTTTTTCCTCCTTCATCAGTTAAAATCTTCCACCTTATAAATACGAATGAGAGAATGAAATCCGTGCGTAAAATTTTAGTCACTAATGCCCTTCCTTACGCTAATGGTCCAATTCATATGGGTCATTTACTCGGTTACATCCAGGCAGATATCTGGGTTCGTGCCATGCGGGCAATGGGTCATGATGTGACTTATGTATGTGCGGATGATGCTCATGGTACTGCCATCATGCTACGTGCTGAGGCAAACGGTATTAGCCCTGAGGAGCAAATTGCGAACGTTCAGAAAGAACATATTCGTGATTTTGATGGCTTCGGTGTACATTTCGATCACTATGATTCAACGCATAGCGATGCCAATAAAGCACGTTCAACAGATATCTATATTAAAAACCGTGAAGCTGGAAATATTGCAGTTCGCCCTGTAACTCAATTATTTGATCCAGAAAAAGGCATGTTCTTGTCTGACCGCTTCATTAAGGGTACATGCCCAAAATGTAAATCAGAAGATCAATACGGCGACTCATGTGAAGTTTGCGGTACGACTTATAATGCAACCGAGTTACTTAACCCGCGCTCGACTTTAAGTGGTGCAACACCAGTTGAAAAATCATCAGATCACTACTTCTTCAAACTACCGAACTTTGCTGAGTATTTACAGAAATGGACCCGTGATGAAGGTCGCTTACCTGTCTCGATTGCAAACAAACTCGATGAATGGTTTGAAGCAGGGTTAACCGATTGGGATATTTCTCGTGATGCGCCTTATTTTGGTTTTGAAATTCCAGATGCGCCAAATAAATATTTCTATGTTTGGGTAGATGCACCAATTGGTTATATGTCTAGTTTTGAAAATTACATCAAAACTAAACGCCCAGATTTAAACTTTGATGATTTCTGGAAAAAAGACAGTCAAAACGATGTTTACCATTTCATTGGTAAAGACATTGTTTATTTCCATGCGTTGTTCTGGCCTGCAATGTTAGATGGTGCAAACTACCGCACTCCGACAGGCTTATTTGTAAATGGTTTCTTGACTGTGAACGGACAAAAAATGTCTAAGTCTCGCGGTACATTTATTAAAGCAGAGACTTATTTACAGCATTTGAATCCAGAATATTTACGTTACTACTTTGCATCTAAACTTTCAGATAAAGTTGAAGATTCTGACTTAAACCTTGATGATTTTATTCAAAAAGTAAATTCTGACTTAGTCGGTAAAGTAGTCAATATTGCTAGCCGTTGCGCCAAATTTATCAACAGTAGCTTTAACAATACTTTGTCTGCTAAATGTGCAGAACCTGAGTTGGTACAAAGTTTTATTGATGCAGGTGATTCAATCGCTAGCGCGTATGAAGCACGTGAATTCTCAATGGCTATTCGTGAAATTATGGCGCTTGCTGATCGTGCAAACCAATATATTGACGAGAAAAAACCGTGGGCACTTGCTAAACAAGAAGGTCAAGAACAACAAGTTCTTGAAGTGTGCTCAGTTGGTATCAACTTATTCCGTCAATTAGCGGTGTACTTAGCTCCAGTTCTTCCAACTTTGGCTGAGCAAGTTCAAGGTTTCTTAAAACTTGAGAGCTTCAATTTCGAGTCACGTAAACAAATTCTTGTAAACCATGAGATTGCACAGTTCCAACCGCTTATGCAACGTGTTGATCCAAAAGCTGTTGCCGCAATGGTGGATGCATCTAAAGAGTCTTTAGGTACTCCTGCTCCAGAAGCAACTAAAGCAGCGGCGAAAAAGGACAAAGCTGCCGAGAAAAAAGCTGCCCCTGCTCCAGCAGTGGGTGAAGCTGAAATTATCGGCATCGAGGACTTCTTAAAAGTTGACTTGCGTGTTGCTCAGGTCGTGGAAGCAGGTACAGTTGAAGGTTCAGATAAGTTACTTCAACTGACGTTAGACGTTGGTGAAGCTGAACCACGCAATGTATTCAGTGGCATTCGTAGCCAATACGCGCCAGAAGATTTAAAAGGTAAATTGGTTGTCATGGTTGCTAACCTTGCACCACGTAAAATGCGTTTTGGCATTTCAAACGGAATGGTACTTGCTGCTGGAAATGGTGAAGGTATTTTCATTATTTCTCCAGATAGCGGTGCAAAACCAGGCGATAAAGTTTCTTAATCTGCCTTAATAAAAAAGCTTCCTGAATTGGAAGCTTTTTTATTTTAGGAATATCAAAACTGAGTGAATTAAAATATTAAATAAATTTAGAAAGCGAGTACTTTCAAATTATGACCACGGCCACCCTTCACAAGGGTTATTAAATAAAACATGTATGTTTCCTAACTCCTCATTTGTTAAATAACCATTCTTATTTTCATCTAGATAATGAAATAGCTCTGTTTGCTTATTTTCACCTTGAAAACGTTTATCACTGGGCCAGTTGTAAGGATAGAAATCTTCAACACGTTGAAATTCTTTTAGGCTATACATGCCATCATGATTTAAATCATATTTTTCCTGAAAAAGCTTCCAATCTAAAGAAGCAGGCTCACATGCATTTACCATATTCAAAATACAGTAAGTTGCACATCCAGCAAGTAACTTAATAGTTAGCTTGCTCATGATTATTCACTTGTATATCGGAAATTTTATAATCCTTTTCATGAACCGGAGTACCCACAATACTCATGGTCCGCTCACTTGCTGGCTGTTGCTTGCTCATTGTTCTCATCTCACATCCTGTAGTTAAGATGAGAAAAACTACAGAAATGCTCACCATTAGTTTTTTCATAACGAGATCCTCATTTCTTTTTGTTTTATTTATTAAGTTACCACTTTTAAAGTGTTTAAGTGCTAAAAAAGATATTTCAATTTGTATATATTTTACGCAAAAATAAAGCCAGACTATAAATAGCTGGCTTTGGATTTTTTAGATATTTTAATTAAAGACTTATCATTTGAAGAAAATTAACTTTAAGCCTAATACACTCACAATACTTCCAGCGACTCGGTCAACACCAGTTTTTGCTTTTAAGTACATTGTTCTAGGCTTCTCTGAAGAGAGCAGCATTGCCACACATGAGTACCAACCAGCATCAATCATAAAACAAATCACTGGTAATGCGACGTAGTAATAATTTGGGATTTCTTTTGGTAACAAAGCAGTAAATACACTCGCTAGCACGACTGCAATTTTCGGATTACTTAACTGCGTAATAAGACCATAACGATATGCCTGTTTATAGGTCATTTTTGATTTGCCATCATTTTCCATGGCAATTGGTTCTTTAGCATGTTTAATAATTTTAAAAGCCAGCCAAAGCAAATACAGCCCACCACCAATTTTTAAAATCAAATAAGCAGAAGGCACTGCCAATAACACGGCTTGTAACCCCATAACAGCTAACAGGCCAAACAGAGCTGCGCCTGTCCCCGTCCCTAATGCTGTAAACAACCCATGTTTACGTGATTTAGAAATTGAATTTTGTGCCACATAAATAAAGCTTGGCCCAGGACTTATTGCTCCAAGCATCAATGCCATCGCAATTGAAAAAAGAGGAATAAGGGACTCAAACATTGTATTGACCTAGCATTACGCAATTGCGCGGTATTCTAACAGCTTTTTATGACGCATATAAAAATGCAGAAGATATAAATGCTGAAAATTGAATTTTCATGTTTTTACAATTTATACCTTCACAACGGACAAAAATGTCCGTTAAATATATAACCTTTGAAACTCCCCAATCGATGACATGAGTAAACGTCAAAAAATTGCTGCCCATAATCGGGATGAATTACTCAATGCAGCCGAAGAATGTTTTCGTATTCATGGCATTAATGTTCCCTTACAAGTTGTAATTGACCATGCTGGTGTCGGCAGAGCAACTTTTTACCGCAACTTTTGTGATCGCAAGGCTTTAATTAGCGCGCTTTTAGAGCGTGCGATTACACAGCTAGAGCAAAAAGCAGCTCATTTTCAACAATTCGAGGACGGTTTATTTCGTTTAATTGAAGGACATATTGGGCAACTTCCCAAGCTCGCAATTTTGCAAGATTTTTGGAGAGTAATTGATCGACAAGACCCAATTATGTTAAAAATTTATGAACGGCGGAATAATGCACTTAACCCACTGATTGAAAATGCGATAGAACAAAAATTGTGCAGAGCTGATCTAACTGCCGATGACTATGCAATGGTCACTGCAATGTTGGGTTCTTCATTTCAAGGACATGAGCCAGAAGAACAGACTCGCTTAGCAAAACGAGCAATTGAATTACTATTTCATGGTATTCAAATACAAAAAATTCGAGGGATAGAATGAGTAAAACGCCTCGTTATTTAGAAACACCACCCGACTGGACACCAGAAGAGCAACCGACTCTACCTGGCTCACCGGCAGCTATTGCGCATTCTATACCTAAGCGGTTTATTTACTTCTTTATCGGTTTATTTGTCGCGCTTTCCGCAAGCTTAAGTAATGGTTTTATTACGGCAAACTTACCCTTAATCCAAGGTGAATATGGACTAACACCTTCCGAAGCTGCTTGGCTGCCTGCGGCATATGTCATGGCAAATGTCAGCTCAAACCTGATTTTATTTAAAGCCAGACAACAATATGGTCTGAGAGTATTTTCAGAAATAGGGCTGGTTATTTTTATTGCCGTGCTGGTTTTACATATTTTTGTACATACCTATGAAATGGCTTTATTTGCACGGGTTGTGGCAGGTTTAGCTGGCGCGCCACTGAGCTCATTAGGCATGTATTACACCATGCAAGCCTTTAAAAAAGCAGACATGGCAAAAGGAATATATATCGCATTCGGCTTTCAGCAACTTGGCGTACCGTTAGCTTGGATTATTTCTCCATTTCTTGTCAGTACAGACAGTTGGTCTGTTCTTTACACCTTTGAGCTTGGTTTAGCACTTTGTTGCTTAGCCATGGTTGTTTCATTGAAATTACCGCGTAGCTTACGAATCTATGTTTTTGAGAAGCAAGATTTCTTTACCTTTGCTTTATTGGCTCCAGGTTTTGCCTGCTTGTGTATTGTGCTCACGCAAGGCCCAATTTTATGGTGGTTTAATAGCGAATGGCTTGCTTACGTCTTAATTGCAGGTTTTAGCTTAGTTGTTTTAGGTTTACTTTATGAACACTATCGCGCCAATCCATTAATTATGACGCGTTGGTTAGGTGCCTCTTCGACCCTACGTTTCATTTTTGGTGCTTTTGCTATTCGACTTTTAATGTCTGAACAAAGCTATGCTGCTGTTAACTTCTTAAAAACAATGGGAATGGGCCCTGACCAATTTGTGCCCCTCTATGTTGTCATATTAGTCGGGATTTTAAGCGGAACACTTTTTAGTGCACTGACTTTTTCACGCGAACGAATTATCTTCCACTTACTTTTTGCAGAGTTCCTCATTCTAGTTGCTTGTGGACTAGATTATCACTTAACCAGTGATGTTCGACCTGTGAATTTCTTTGCAAGTCAGTTTTTAGTCGGTTTTGCTGGTGGTCTATTTATTGGTCCATTACTTCTGATTGGCTTTGCGCAAACACTTGCTAAAGGCCCATCTTATGTAGTGACCTTTATCGTATTATTTTCAGCTACCCAAACTTTCGGTGGTCTTGTTGGGTCTTCTTTCTTCTCGACCTATCAACAACATCGTACGCAAAACTATCAGGCAGAGATTATTAAAGATTTAGAACAAGCAGACCCTCTAGTCGCTCAAAGGCTCTCTACTTATCAACGCAGCGCATCAATCACCACTACTGACCCAGCATTACAAACAGCTCAATCTATGCGTTCACTTAATCAAGTGGTCACTCGTGAAGCCCAGGTTCGTGCCTACAATGACGTTATTGCTTTAAACGGTATTTTTGCCGTCGCACTACTCTTATGGGGTGGATTTAATATTGCACGTAGTAAATATCTACAACGCAGAGGAATTAGCCGTCCTTAATGGCTTTCGTATTTGATGAAATAGAAATTGAGATTGATATATGTCAGATGATCAAAAAAAACCGGAACCAACACCAGCTCAGGCACCCGCCAACGAGCCAACACCTGCACCTGCACCTGCACCTGCAAGTAAACTGATTCCGACAAAACGCTCAACACTGTTATGGATGTTAGGTGTTCTTATTGTCGGTGTTTTAGTGATTTTATGGGCATGGAGAATCGGGCCATTTGCAACGAGTGTTCAGCAAACTGACAATAGTTATGTCAAAGGTAAAACCACCATTTTATCGTCACAAATTAATGGTTACGTTAAAGATGTAGTCGTTAAAGACTTTGATCATGTCAAAAAAGGTCAAGTACTCATGCATATTGATGCAACGACTTATGACCAAAAAGTAACACAAGCAGCATCAGGTGTTGAGCAAGCTAAAAATACCTTAGCCAATCAAACGCAATCCATTGCCCAGAAACAAGCTGACATTGTGGCGGCACAAGCCAAAGTGGATCAAGCCAAAGCTCAATATGAACTTTCTTTAGCCCAGCTTAGACGCTATCAACAGCTAGGAAACAGTGGCGCAGCTTCTAAATCTGAGCAAGATAAAGCCGCAGCAGATGCTGAAAATAATCTTGCAGCACTTAAGCAAGCAGAAGCTAATGTATTAGTTGCAAATGAAGCACTTAAAACAGCACAAGTTGCAAAAACTGGTTTAGAAGCACAAGTTTCAAGTGCTAAAGCACAGTTAGACCAAGCACAAACCACCAAAGACTATAGCGTTATTGTTGCTCCGATGGATGGCCAACTTGGTGAAGTTAATCCTCGTGTTGGGCAATATGTAGCAGCAGGCTCACAGTTACTCTACCTCATTCCACAGCAAACTTGGGTGATCGCCAATTTCAAAGAAACCCAAATTGCCAATATGCGAATTGGTCAGAAGGCATGGTTTACAGTCGATGCGATGAAACACAAAAAATTTACGGGACATATTGAGCAGATCTCGCCTGCTGCTGGCTCCGAGTTCAGTGTGTTAAAACCTGACAATGCGACAGGTAACTTTACTAAAGTTGTGCAACGAATTGCCGTACGCATTACTATTGATCCAAATCAGGAAGGAATGGAACATTTACGTCCTGGCATGTCAGTGGTTACTTCTGTCGATACAAATTCGTAAACAGCTTTTTAAAGTTCTATTTAAAAAGTTACAATGTGATCAATCATTATTTTCTCAATTTCTAATGTTTGATCACATTGCTCAATCAGTTCCTTATCAATATATTCAACTACTCTCCCCCCTGCATCTCGACATTAAGCGGTTAGATTTAATTCACCCTCAAATTTCGGGTAATAAGTTTTTCAAACTAAAATACAATCTGCTTGCCGCAAAACAACAAGCGTTATCAGGCGTTTTAACTTTTGGTGGAGCTTATTCAAATCATATTGCCGCAACTGCGTATGCAGCTCATCTTTTTGGCTTTAAAAGTGTAGGCATTATTCGTGGGGAAGAATTAGCGACCCAGCTTCTTAACCCCACCTTGGCAAAAGCTCAAAGTTTAGGAATGCATTTACATTTTGTCTCGCGCACTGAATATCGCTTGAGGGATGACGCAAACTATCTTCAACAATTGCTTAATCAATTTCCTGAAACCTTCATTATTCCTGAAGGCGGCTCTAATGAGCTAGCAGTACAAGGATGTCAGGAAATTCTTAGTCAGAGTGATTTAGAACAATACGATGTAATTTGCTGTACAGTTGGAACTGGAGGAACGATTTCAGGACTCATTGAACGAAGCGCACCGCATCAAAAGGTTCTAGGATTTTCAGCATTAAAAGGCGACTTTCTACAACAAGATATTATGCAGTGGACTAAAAAACAAAATTGGTCGCTGACAGATGCTTATTGCTGCGGTGGTTATGCGAAAACTTCATCTGATTTACTGGCATTTATAGAAAATTTTGAAGAACAATACGCTGTACCCCTTGAACCGATCTATACGGGAAAAATGATGTTCGGTCTGTTTGACCTTATCAAGAACAATTACTTCTCTGCAGGAACTCGTATTCTGGCAATTCATTCTGGTGGTTTACAAGCAGATATAAGAAATAAACCAAGCTACTGACTCACAAATATTTAGGGAGCCTTATTCACCAGAGCTGTAAATGTCTTTAGCATGACTAAGGCTCGGCATGATAGTATATGCCCCTTTTTAATTTTCAAGATTAATCGAGAATCTCTTATGTCTAACAGTCATGTCGATGTCATTGTCTTAGGTGCAGGTGCTTCTGGACTCATGTTGGCTGCACATGCTGCTAAACGTGGACGCTCGGTTTTAATTTTAGAAAAAGCCAATAAAATTGGTAAAAAGATTTTAATGTCAGGTGGCGGTAAGTGTAACTTTACCAATCTGTATGTCGAACCTGACAACTATATTTCTCATAATCCGCACTTCGTTATTTCTGCCCTGTCACGCTATAGCAACTGGGACTTTATCGGTTTAGTATGTGACTACAAAATTGCCTATGAAGAACGTAAACACGGACAATTATTTACGCTAAACGGCGCTAAAGAAATTTTAGAAATGCTTGTGAGTGAGTGTAATAAAACCAAAAATGTGGATATTCAAACCCATTGCGAAGTTGGCCAAATTACCCCCTTAGAAAAAGGTGGGTTTTCACTAAACACCAATCAAGGACATTACACTTGTGATTCTTTAGTTATTGCCACTGGTGGCTTATCCATTCCAACTTTGGGTGGTTCTGGATTTGGCTATGAACTAGCACAAAAATTTGGACATCAAGTTTTTCCAACCCGTGCTGGTTTAGTTCCATTTACTTTTTCAGATCACATTAAAGAAGTGACCACACGTTTAAGTGGTAATGCTTTAGATGTGACGTTAAGCAACTCAAAAAATAGCTTTACTGAAGCATTATTATTTACCCATCGTGGCTTAAGTGGACCAAGTTCTCTACAGCTTTCAAACTATTGGAACTCAGGCGAAAGTTTTAAAATTGACTTTTTCCCAAGCCAAGATTTAGCGACCTATTTAAAAGATAAAAAGAAAGCACAGCCTAAAGTTTTATTACGCACTCTACTTAATGAGTTTACTGCCAAAAGTATTATCCAAGAGTTACAACAACTCATATGGCCAGAACAAAGCGAAATAGCGATTGGCAATATCAGTGATGCACAGCTAGATCATATTGCCGAGCAGCTACATGGTTTTGCAGTTAAACCATCTGGCACAGAAGGATATCGTACCGCTGAAGTTACTTTAGGTGGAATAGATACAACAGAAGTATCTTCTAAGACCATGGAAAGTAAAAAGCAGAAAGGACTGTTTTTTGTTGGAGAAGTGCTTGATGTCACTGGCCACTTAGGGGGCTACAACTTCCAGTGGGCATGGTCTTCTGCCTATGCTGCTGCCCAATATGTATAAGCTAATTTGAGTTTTTCGAACCACTTGATGCATTCGATGAATCTTGTGGCTGAGAAGTAGTCTGTTTTGAGCTTTCCGACTTACTAAATACAAATTTATAAGCACTTGCTAAAAACCCTACCGTAATTCCGGCAATGACAATCGGTGCTAAAAAACGACCTGGTTTCTTCATCGTATTTTCCTCACTTATTTGTTTTTATAACGGTCAAAAAAGAACGACCACTCAATATAGAGTGGTCGAACTTATCACAAAAATCAAAGATTTTTTGTACTGTTTATCTGAAATTTAATTTAATTCCCTTAAATTTCATCATTTTCGCCTGTAGAACCAAACGGTTTATTCACTGGCGGTTGTGCTGGATTCACCTGTACAGAATCTGTTGGTTTTGCATCAGATGGAGCTGTTGATGGTGGCGTTGTTGGTGTAGATGGAGTTGGCGACATAGTTGTAGCTGGAGCTGAACTACTCGTACTAGAAGGTGGTTGATAAAGAGGATTCGGTTGATTGGCTTCTTTTTTCGCTTTATCAAGTAAATCAGTTAAAAGTCGTTCTGCTGGTTGGCGACCACCTAAACCGAATGCAAGAGCGAAAGCTACGGCAACCGCGCCTAGAGTCAAACCAAATGCAAGGTTAACAATTGAATCTGCAATACCCATCGCTCTTAAACCAAGCGCAAGTACCAGACCAATAATTAAAACACGAACTAAACTAGCTAACCAACGCGAACTATTATATTCACCACGTTGAACCACATTCGCTACAATATTCGCTAGCCAGAAACCAATTACTAAAATTACAGCACCCAATAGAATGTTTGCACCGAAATGGATAAACATTGCAATGAGACCACTGATTTGATCGAAACCAAGACGGTCCGCTGCTTCAGATACTGCAAACAGCATAGTAAAGAATACAATTAGCCAGCCAACTGCATTAGAAACTTTAGTTTGACCTAAAAAGCGTTGCACATCTAATTTTGCAGGAATTTCATCAACACCTGTACCTGCAATGAGTTCAGCTACTAAGCGGCCAACAAAACGAGAAACAATATAAGCAACCAGTAAAATTAAACCAGCCGCAATAATGTTTGGAATTGCTTGCAAGATTTCATTTAGCATTGCTGTCGCAGGTTGAGAAATTGTCTCAATACCTAAAGCTTCGAACGCTACAATTAATGTAGTAATAATGATGATAGCAAAAACAAATGAACCTAAGAATTTGCCTACATTAGAGCTTTTGAAAAGACCAATTTTTTCAGCTTGAGCCTGAACACCTAAGCTATTTACTAGACCTTCAACAATACCGCGTACAATTTTTGCCAAGATATAACCAACAAAAACGATCACGCCAGCAATAAAGATATTTGGTAAGAAAGCTACAGCGTCATTTACCATATTTTGAACTGGAATGAGTAAGCCTGTAAGTCCTAATATTGACAGAACAATCGGAAGGAAAAGTAACAATACAAGCCAGTAAAGAATTTCACCAATATTCTGGCTAATTCCACCTACACCCACTTCACTGCTTAATTTATCATCGAGTTGGGTTCTGGATAAAACATTGGTAATCCCTGCCCGCACCAGTCGAGCAACGATCCAACCAATGAAACCCACCACTACAGCAGCAATAATATTTGGAATGTAGACCAGTACCTGATTCACCATATTGCTGAATGGGCCACTCACTCCACTAATGTTGAGCACATTTAGAGCCGCGACAACAGCTAAAATCAGAATAAACCAGAATACAACCTTGGAGATCAGACCTTCAATATTTGGCGCTCTGCCAGTAGCAGAAGATAGTTTGGCATTGGTATTTACTTTTTGTAGAAGCTTTTTCACACCTGCTGCTACTAATAAAGCAATTATCCAACCAACCAATAAGATCACTACTGCAGCCAGGATAGGATGAAACTGATCCCAGTAATACATCGCATCAAATTGAGCGCCGCGAGGCCCATCAAAAAATTCATTCATATTGTTATGTCCTCAATTGTTATGTTCTTTTCAGTGTTATCTCTAGGAAACACCATTCGTTGTAAAAAATGACGATGAATGCGGTCTATCTCACATTATGTTTTGAATATTTTCTAATCAACACACTTCTGCACAAATACAACAAATTGATGCAAAAGGTTGCAAAAAAGCCTTCAGGTTTACACCTAAAGGCTTGATATCAAGTTAAACTGATTCGCTTATTACCCCTCATAGGTCTTTAAATTCAAATCAGAACTACCTTTAATTACATGTGGTGTAGTTTCATTTTGAAAAGCTCCTTCTTCTTTAGGAGTCTGGCTGTGGTCAGCAACCATATAGACAATAAGCGCAATAAGAAAAAGCCCAACAATAATTAAAATGTAAACTGGCAATCTTCTTTTTTTCGCAGTTTCTTCAGGACTCGTCACATGAGGTGGTTTTGAAAAGTCATGCATCTTCTTTCCCCTCTTCTATTATCATTAACTTTATATTCATCATAGCAATTTGCTTTGTTGCATTGTGTGAAAAAGCATTATTCGAAGGTGTCTGTAGTTGCAAAACTCTACTTTTAAAATAATAAAAATAGTATAAAATTTTCACACATTAATTTAGACGTTTAAAAATAATTTCTCGTTATTCACAAACTTCGCCTATCACCCATTTGTAATACAATATGTTTTAGCGCTTACTTTTTATAAAATAGGCTATAATAAGCCCCCTTGTTTTAAAGCTGCTCTATTTTATGATGTATCGTCAGCAAAACGTAACTCTTGATCTCGACACTGACGTCACACATCAATGTTATATACACCAGACGAGAGATGAACATCTGATTGGTATTATTGAATTTAATAAACCAAGTTATGAACTCAAGTGGGGTGATCTGGAGTATTTTCGTCGTCGTACTGAAGAGTTTTCAGTCATGCCATTTCCTGACTGCATTAACGCCATGATTGTTGATATTCGTAATATCAATATTTTTCTGGACAATGAAGTTCCAATTTTACCTTGGCGTTTACTTGAAGAAGACTGCCCTGTTCGCTTAGTTGTTCCTCAAGATCGTTTAGAACATTATGCAGGCCTTTTTGAACCGACTTGGCTTTCAAGCGATGTAGACAGTGCAATTGCAGAAATTCGTGAATTTATGGATATGTTTGTCCATTAATAAACATATCCATAAAAATAATTTTAAAGTTCTTTTAATTGTTGTTTGTTACCAGTAATTTTCTACTGCAATATTTCCCTCACCTCGACGATTCATCGTCAAACCACGGCGCTTTAAAGCATCTTTCGTGTCATCTACCATTTCTGGGTTTCCACAAAGCATGACATGGCTTGTTGCAGGGGTCAGTGCGATACCAGCAACTTTTTCTAATTCACCGTTCTCAATCAAAACTGGTAAACGATCATGTAACTGTGCTGATGGGTCACGAGTGATAATTGAAATAAATTTAAAACCGATGTGCCCTTCCCCAAAAGTTTCAGCAATTTCTTGAATACGGTCGACATAAGCTAATTCAGCTGCGGTACGGACACTGTAGACCAGATTAATCTTTTGATATTTAGACCATGTATCAAAATCTTGTAGCATCGACAAAAACGGCGCTAAACCCGTACCCGTTGCCAATAACCATAAATCGTGCGGTAAAGGTTGTTGATAGCGAGCTAGAGTAAGATAACCATAAGGGATTTTTTCTAAGTAAAGCTCATCACCCACCTTCAAATGTTGAAGATTAGAGGTAAATGCACCGTCAGGCACTACAATCGAGAAAAATTCTAGCGTTTCATCAAATGGAGACGACACCACTGAATAGGCACGAACAACCAGTTCATCTCCAACTTTCAGTCCAATACGCGCAAATTGACCAGCCGTAAATTTAAAATGTGCAGGGCGAGTCATGGTGAAACTAAAAAGAGTTGGCGTCCAGCGGTGTACAGATAAAACTTTTTCTACGCTAAATTTTTCAATTGACATGATTTCAACGTGGCATGAAATAGTGCGCTCATGTTAGCATGACAGCCGAAATAATGAATACTTTTAAACGTTAAGGCTTTTTAAACATGCGCATGACATTACGCCAGTTGGCTGTTTTTGTAGCAGTCGCTCAAGAAGGAACTGTCACCAAAGCCAGTGATGCGGTCAGACTGACGCAAAGTGCAGCAAGTATGGCTTTAGCCGATTTAGAGGATGGTCTTGGTGCCCCTCTATTTGATCGTTTAGGTAAACGACTACAACTCAATGATCTTGGTCGGTTTTTATTGCCTCAAGCGCTAGAAATATTAGGTCGCTGTGAAGCTTTTGAGCAAGCTGCAAAAGGTGAGTTACAAAGCATTGATTTACGTATTGGGGCAACTCTAACGATCAGTGATTATCTCATGCCAGATTTAATGGCAAACTTTTTACAGTATCACCCTAAGGCACATTTGCAATTACAGGTGGGTAACACACGCCAAATGATTGAAGCAGTCAATCAGTTTCAGCTTGATTTGGCATTAATTGAAGGCTCATGTCATCTGCCTCAACTTCAATGTATTCACTGGCGAGATGATGAGCTTGCAGTATGCTGCTCCCCTAATCACCCTCTAGCACGTTTAAATCGACCTTTAACAGCAAATGATTTTTATCAAGTTGAATGGATTTTACGTGAGGAAGGTTCGGGAACTCGTGAAGTGTTTGATAATGCTATTTTGCAAGATCTCCCAGATGCCAATATTCGCCTAACCCTAGGTCACAATGAAGCAATCTTG
The DNA here is from genome assembly GCF_056314305.1 of Acinetobacter sp. DMC2. Classification (NCBI taxonomy): domain Bacteria; kingdom Pseudomonadati; phylum Pseudomonadota; class Gammaproteobacteria; order Moraxellales; family Moraxellaceae; genus Acinetobacter; species Acinetobacter sp. DMC2. Next base: position 479,561 of record NZ_JBQUYP010000002.1, read on the forward strand.
AAAATCGTTGCTGGTGGTTTAGGAATGTCTTGTATCTCTAAACTCGCTATTGAACCTTTAATTGAAAAAGGACAATTAGTGATTTTAGAAACACCATTCTGGCAACTTACTCGCCCACTTTACATGTTGGTACATCGTCAAAAATACCAAGGCCCTGGTCTTAAAGCATTCTTGCAATTCTGTGAAGATCAAGTTTAAGACCTGATCTTCTAGTGCCATCTTGAGTCATTCTCACAAGGCTCACCATTTTATTATTTATTGCTTAAGACAACTAAGGGAAGCCAATGCCTCCCTTAAATTATATTACTTACTCATTCAAAACATTATCAACAATCATCTCTGTCCGTCACAGCTAAACTCAACACTAAGCTAGCCTTGAAGATCGAGAGTCTCTATTAACGTCGAAAATGTGATAACAACTCTGACGTAATCGCTTTATTATGATCAGCGATTTTATTCTTTTTTGTTTTAGCCGGATTAGGATCGATACGCTCGATCTTGATAGCCTTAAATTTCCCCTGATTATCTGCCGCAAGAAATCTCACTTTTTCATTTCTTTTTGGCTCACCTTCGGATGCAGGGAAATCAGAAATATGAAAGAAAATATCTCCTTCAGTAGTCGAAATAAAACCAAATCCTTTATCAGGATCATATTGTTTAACTTTTCCGGTATAAAATTCTTGCTTCATGATCTTTACCTTACTTTTTCAATACTGTTGTTACAGCAGAAAATTAAAAAGAGACTTTCAATCCGCACTCAAAACTTTACGGTTTGATTAAGTCTCTTTTATCGTTATTTCAAAAATTAGTCTTTTTGGACACTACCAAAAATTTTATCGCCCGCATCACCTAGACCAGGAACAATATAGCCTTGTTCATTTAAGCCATTATCAATAGATGCTGTATAAATCTGTACATCTGGATGAGCTGCTTCAACTTTAGCAACACCTTCCGGAGCAGCAACTAATACCATAACACGTATATCTTTACAGCCACTCGCCTTTAATACATCAATCGCAGCAACTAATGAATTACCTGTTGCCAACATTGGATCGATAATCATTGCAAGACGATTAGCCACATCTGGAACTAGTTTTTTATAATAAGTACGAACTTCTAATGTTTCTTCATTACGTTCAAGACCTAAAACACTTACTTTTGCACTTGGAATCAGATTAAGTACACCATCCAGCATACCAATTCCTGCACGTAAAATCGGTACAACCGTTATTTTTTTACCAGCAATACGCTGTGTAGTAACAGTTCCAGCCCATCCAGCAATTTCACAATCCACTACTGGTAAATCTTTTGTTGCTTCATAAGTCAACAACATAGTCACTTCCTGAGCAAGCTCACGGAAATTCTTAGTACTGATATCAGAACGACGCAACAAACCTAATTTATGACGAATAAGTGGGTGACGAATTTCTTGAATGGCCACAGATGTTACCTAAAAATATAAAAACGTATTTATTATAATCTTTTTTTAATGCTCAATAAAAAAAAGCCTCCAGATTTGGAGGCTTTTTTGTACACTAGAATTAGTGTTGTTGTGAAAGCATGAAATGTAATGGAGATAAAATTTCTGCTTTTAATGCTAAATTAATCATTGGATCTGGATATACACCCAAAATAATAACTAATGCAGCAGCAGCTAATACCATTAAACCACCTACTTTTTGACCCCAATGAGCGTCTGCATCAATACGAGGAGTTTCTGGTGGTGTCATATACATTACAACCATCACACGTAAGTAATAGTACAAACCAATACCACTACCCACAATAATCATTGCAGCCAAGAACCAGTGTTGAGTTGTTACAGCAGCCATTACAACCAAGAACTTACCAATGAAGCCTGCTGTTAATGGAATACCAGCCAAAGATAACATCATGACTGTTAACGTTGCTGTAAGTACTGGACGACGCCAGAACAAACCACGGTAGTCTGCAAGACTTTGTGCTTCATCTACGTTGTTATATGGGCTAGACATTAACGCTACAGCACCAAAAGCACCGATAGTTGTTAATACGTAAGACACCACATATACAGTTACGCTACCCAAGCTCGCATAAGTCATGCTAATTAAAGCAATTAACAAATAACCAAAATGAGCAATAGATGAATAACCGAGAATACGTTTTAAGTTAACTTGACGAACAGCGAGCAAGTTACCAACTAAAATCGACAATACTGCAATGATTGTCAAAATAGTAACTAACGAATCTACCATAATTGCGCCTGAAGCAAGCATATAGCGCACGAACAAACCAATGGTTGCAACTTTAGCAGCAGTCGCCAAGAAAGTTGCCATTGGCGCTGGTGCACCTGCATAGACATCTGGTGTCCATTTATGGAACGGCGCAAGCGATAATTTAAACGCAACAGCAAAGATAATGAGTGCTAAACCTAATAACACCATTGGCTGTTTGATTGCGCCAAATAAAGCCTGTACAGAATCATAGAATGAAAGTGAACCAGTATATGCATAGATATATGCCATACCCATCAACAACATTGCAGAAGCTGTCGCTGAAAGTACAAGATATTTAATACCAGCTTCAAGTGAACTACTACGTTGATAAGTATAAGCAAGTAAGCCGTATACAGGGATCGACATTAACTCAAGGCTAATGAAGAACGATGCATAGTGAGAACTTGCAACCATCAACATTGCACCTGCTACTGAAGCAAGTAACAAAAGATAGAGTTCTTCGCGGTTATCTTTATAGGTTTCGATGTAAGCGTGAGACAAAGTACAACAAGCCAACGCCGCAATCAAAATCATAAATTGATAGAACATGGTAAATGGATCAACCATAAACATGCCCATCACATTTGACGGTACAAACTTACCGCCAAATACTGCAAATAAAATATAAAGTGCAGCGAGGTTTAAACCAACAACAGAAGCTGTTGCGATTAAATTATGATTACGCTTAATTGAAATTAACAGCATGACGACGATTGTTGTTAAAGCAACAATCATCACCGGAGCTAAAGGCATAAGCGTAGCGAATGATACTGTGAAGTTCATGATTATTGGATCTCCACATGGTCAAGTTGAGTAGCTGTTTGCTGAACAGTGTCAACGACTTCTTGAACTGGCACATAACTATTGACGAACCACTGCATGCTTGAATGAGATACATCCAAGAATGTTTGTGGGTAGATACCAAGCCAAACGAGACCAATCGCACAAATCATCAAAATACCAACTTCACGAGCAGATAAGTCTTTTAGTGGACTAGTGTAGTGTTGCTTTTGTTCAGGATTTGGTTCACCAAACAAAGCGCGGTGAATCAAAATCAAGCCGTATAAGCCTGCAAATACAAGGCTGATAGAAGCAAGAATCGTGAATACAGGATATTTATTAAATGAACCCATCAAAATCAGGAATTCACCAATAAAGTTACCTAAACCTGGCACACCAACAAGAGCAGCAACGAAGAACATCAAGAAAAATGGCAAGTACTGAAGCTGGCCACGAAGACCACCCATTAAACGCAAGTCACGTGTATGTAAACGTTCGTAGATTTGACCAGACATAATGAACAATGCAGCTGATGACAAACCATGTGCCAACATCATGATCATTAGACCTTGGAAGGTCAAAATGTTACCTGCGTAGATCGCAAGTAAAATAAAGCCCATGTGTGAAATCGACGTATACGCAAGTAAACGTTTCATGTCAGTTTGCTGATAAGCACACCATGCGCCGTAGAAAATACCAATCAAACCGAAAATAATCGCAATGTCTGCAAATTGTGCAGAAGCTGTCGGGAAGAATGGAATAACAAAACGAAGTAAGCCATACGCCGCTGTTTTAATCAAGATACCCGCTAAGTCTACAGAACCTGCTGTAGGTGCTTGAGCATGCGCATCTGGTAACCAACCGTGTAATGGGAATACTGGTAACTTCACCGCAAAACCGATGAAGAAACAGATCATGAAACCGTATGCTAATCCCGCAGGTAAGTGGTTAGCTACAGCTAATAAATAGTTGTAATCGAAACCGATCATTCCGGTCATCATGTAGCCATAAACTACAAGACCAAGAATACCGATTAACATCACTAAACCAGCGATTTGCGTGTAAAGGAAGAACTTAGTAGCTGCGTAAACACGTGAACGACCATTTGAACCTTTATGACCCCATAACGCAATCAGGAAGTAGATTGGTACAAGCATCATCTCCCAGAAGAAGAAGAACAAGAACAGGTCAATCGCTAAGAATACACCGATAACGCCACCTAAACTCCATAAAAGGTTTAAGTGGAAGAAACCAACGTTCTTTTGAATTTCGCCCCATGAACAACCAACAGCAAGTACACCAAGTAACGCTGTTAATAACACCATGAGTAAAGATAAACCATCCACAGCTAAGTGAATGCCGATACCGAGTGATTGAATCCACGGTAAATAGAACTCAGCAGACCAAGTTGGGATTTTTGAACCCATCTCATAGCTATAAGTTCCATTTTGCCAAAGTGCAAGACCTAGGCCCAAAGTAATGAGCATACCAATTAAGGCAATCCAGCGTGGCAAGGTTTTGTCGAGCTTATCGACTAACCAACAAATAAAACCAGCAATGAACGGAACAAGGATCAGCGCGGGTAAAATTAAATTGTTTTCCATTTTATTTCCCCACTACCTGAATAACGATCAAGATCATCAATAACACCACTACACCGAGTGACATACTTGATGCGTATTCACGCAATGAACCGGTTTGACGTGAGCTTGTAAAACTGTTTCCGCCTTTAACAAGTGCAGGAAGAACTAACCACAAACTGTCAATCGGGTCACGGCCAAAGATTTTGGCGAAGAATAAATAAGGTTTAACAAAAACGATGTCATACAATGCATCAAAACCAAAAGCGGTACGGCAAATATGTGCCAAACCTGAACCCAAACTTGTTTGAGCAAATGATTTCACTGCACCATAAGCAAATGTAAATAATGCTATACCAACAACTAGACCAACTAGCGCAATTCCTACTGCTAAATGCTCTGCCCCATGCATGCCTTCAACAAATTGTTCAGCCACATGGAATTCAGGGATTTTTGCAGTATTAAGAATACCAGCTACAGGCGCTTTTAATACAGCACCAACAAAAGTAGACAGTACAGCTAAAATGCCCAATGGAGCCCAGTAAGTTGCACCTTTAATTTCATGGTAAGGCGTGTTTTCTTGACCAAAGAATACAACCCAGATTAAACGGAATGTATAGATTGAAGTCAGGAATGCACCTGCTACACCCACCCAATATAAGGTGTGATATAGAGCAACTGATTGACCTTGTACCCAAACTTCACCAAGAATCGCATCTTTAGAGAAGAAGCCAATGGTCAAGAATGGAATCGCTGCTAATGCACCGCCACCAATCGCGAAACAAGCAAACAGGAATTTGTTACGTTTGAACAAACCACCCATTTTGAAGATGTTTTGCTCGTGGTGGTAAGCCAAAATCACCGCGCCAGAAGACAAGAATAATAATGCCTTAAAGAATGCGTGAGCCAACATGTGGAATAAGCCAGCTTGATAAGCTTCCGCACCTACAGCCATAAACATATAACCTAACTGACTCATTGTTGAGTAAGCCAAGATACGTTTGATGTCTGTTTGAACGAGTGCAGCAAAACCTGCAACTAACAAAGTTACCGCGCCAGTTACTGAAATGAATTGCATCACTTCAGGAGCAAGTTCAAATACGCTGAATAGACGACAGCATAAGTACACACCAGCCGTTACCATTGTTGCAGCGTGGATTAATGCAGAAACAGGCGTTGGACCTGCCATTGCATCTGCCAACCATGTTTGCAATGGAATTTGCGCAGATTTACCAGCAGCACCCAAGAACAACATTAATGCAGTCCAGATCGTAAGAGACGAACTCTTCGTCATTACTTCTGCTGCGTGTTCAACGATGTACTGAGTATTCAGCGTACCAAATTGTTGGTAAAGCAAGAATAAAGCGATAAGTAAGAATACGTCACCTACGCGGGTAACTGTAAATGCTTTGATCGCAGCCCAACCATTTGCAGGGTTTGCATAATAGAAACCGATCAGCAAATAAGAGCAAAGACCTACACCTTCCCAACCTAAGAATAACAACGCTAAGTTGTCGCCCAATACAAGCACAAGCATGCTGGCAACAAACAGGTTGAAATAAGAGAAGAAACGCGCATAACCTTCTTCACCGCGCATGTACCATGATGCAAAGATATGGATTAAGAAACCAACACCTGTCACCATGCCCATCATGAGTAAAGATAAGCCATCTAAATGTAAGCTAATGCCTGGTGCAAAACCACCAACATTGAACCATGTCCACAGATTTTGAACAAAAACTTGCTGACCACTTGTGGTAAATGCCATTCCAGCAATTAGTGCAAATAATGCAGATAAACCTACAGAACCTACACCAATAATTGCTGCAACATTTTCAGAGAGTTTGTCTCGTCCCGCCGCCAATAAAATAAAACCGATTAGCGGAAATAATACTGTTAGATATAAATAACTCATCCGCGCATCTCACTAGCAGCATCCACATCCAAATGATGGAAGCGATGATAGAACTGAAGGACAATCGCAAGACCGATACATGCCTCTGCTGCTGCAAGGGTCAAAATCAGGATGAACATCACTTGTCCATCTGGTTGTGCCCATACGCTACCCGCAAGAACAAATGCCAATGCTGCAGCATTCATCATGATCTCAAGGCTCATTAACATAAATAATAGGTTGCGTCGCACCATTACACCATAAAAACCGAGTGCAAAAAGGATGGTTGCAACAATCAAACCATGTTCTAAAGGAATCTGGCCCATTATTCTTTTTCCTCTTCTGCACCTGGTTCACGTTTACCTAAGTGGTATGCTGCAACAAGGGCTGCTAGCAATAACATCGCGGCAACTTCAACCAATAATAAATAGTGAGTAAAGAGTGCTTGACCAACTACTTTTGGTCCAATCACTTGTGCCCCAAGCGGTGCTGAAATAGTAGTGTATTCACCACCAAGCATCCAAACTAAAAGCAAGCCGAGTAAGAAACTCATGAGTGCTGGATATGCCCAAGCATCTGAAGAAAGCCATTTACGTTCTTGTTCAACAGTGTGTTGACCTAAGTTAAGCATCATCACAACGAATACGAACAGAACCATAATTGCTCCGGCATAGACGATGATTTCAAGAGCACCTGCAAAAGGCGCCCCCACGATCATGAAAATACCAGCAACAGCAAGCAATGAAACAATTAGACTAAGTAAAGCGTGTACAGGGTTCGTGTTAGTCACTACACGAACCGTAGAAACGATGGCCACGAGTGCCATCAAATAAAACGGCCACATCATGGTAATAGACTCCGTACATCGATTGGTGCACTTTCTTTTTGTGCTTGACCTTTCTCTTTACCGTTAATCGCCATACCCGTTACACGGTAGAAGTTGTAGTCTGGGTATTTTCCCGGACCTGAAATGAGTAAATTTTCTTTCTCATAAACAAGGTCTTGACGTACGTATTCGCCTAACTCGAAGTCTGGTGTGAGCTGAATTGCAGTGGTTGGACAAGCTTCTTCACACATACCGCAGAAAATACAACGTGAAAAGTTGATGCGGAAAAATTCCGGATACCAACGTCCATCTTCTGTTTCTGCTTTTTGTAGTGAGATACAGCCAACTGGACACGCAACCGCACATAGGTTACATGCCACACAACGCTCTTCCCCATCTGGGTCACGCGTCAACACAATACGACCACGAAAGCGTGGCGGCACAATCTGTTCAGCCGGTACTTCTGGATATAAAATCGTGTCACGTTTACGCGTTACATGGCTAAATACCATAAACAACGAACGTACAATCGATCCGAATCCAGCTAGAAATTTATACATTTTGTACTCCCTGCTGTCCTAGGCCTGATTCATCAGAATCACAGCACCAGTCACTAACAAGTTGACCAACGCCAATGGCAAACAAATTTTCCAACCAAAGTTCATGACTTGGTCATAACGTGGACGCATTAAAGAACCACGAGCCAAAACAAACATCATTACAAAGAATGCTGTTTTAATCACAAACCAGAATACTGGCGGAACAAATGGAATTTCTAAATTGAATGGTGCTAACCAACCACCAAAGAATAAAGTTACGATCAATGCAGAAATAAGTACCACGTTGACATATTCAGCAACGAAGAACATACCCCATTTCATACCGCCATATTCAACATGGTAACCTTCAGCCAATTCTTGTTCTGCTTCTGGTTGGTCAAATGGATGACGGTGAGTTACCGCAACACCAGCAACCACAAAAATCAAGAAACCTAAGAATTGTGGAATAACGAACCAAACATCGCGTTGTGCTTCAACAATTTCACGAAGGTTAAATGAGCCTGCAATTGCAACCACACCCATCAATGAGATACCCAAGAACACTTCATAAGAAATGGTTTGAGCAGCTGAACGTAAACCACCAAGCAATGAGTATTTGTTATTTGAAGCCCAACCACCAAACAATACTGCATAGACTGCAATACCAGCCATTGCCATGAAGAACAACAAACCGATACTCATGTCGGCAACACCCAGTGAAGGACTCACCGGGATTACCATGAATGAAAGAACCGCTGTTGCCATTGCAACAGCTGGTGCTAAACGGAATGTAAGTTTGTCAGCAAATTTTGGTGTCCAGTCTTCTTTGAACATGATCTTAAGCATGTCGGCAACGATCTGGAACATACCACCAGGACCGACACGGTTCGGACCATAACGGTCTTGCCACCAAGCAAGTAAACGACGTTCAATAAAAGACATCAACGCTGCAACTAAAACAACAACAAGCAAAATCACAACTGCTTGAACTACAGCATAGGCGATTGGCCAGTTCTCAGCCCAAAGTGGCGTTTGACGTATAATTTCTTGATTCATGAATTACACTCCTAAAGCCACTGAAACAGGCTCAGCTAGTGACACCATTGGTGCTAAACCAACTGGGTAACCAATATAACCTGTAGGTAAATATTCAATTACTTGTACAGGCAAGCTCACGCTGGTTTCGCCTGCTTTTACAGTAATGCGTTGACCTTCTTGAAGGTTCAAACGAGTTGCATCTTGTTCGCCCACTGCAAACACAGCTTCTGGAATACGAGTTTCCATTGCAGGTGTTTTAATAGTGAATTCACCAGAACCAAAAATATGATGCATTGGTACTAAGCGGAAACTTTCAGGGTTTGCAACTACAGGCACTGGAGCAACATAGCTACGTGCAGGACGTTTTGCCAAGCGATCAAATAAACGAACACCTGAATCACCACCTTTTAAGTGACCACCTACTTCATCTTGATATTTGTTCCAAGATTGTGGAGAGTTCCAGCCCGGAGCCCATGCAAACGGTACTAATGATGATGCTTTTTGCGGACCAACATAACCTTCCATTGAGAATGTTAATGCTGAATCTGGATCGGTAGGCTGTTTCGGTTCATGAACCGATAACGGCGCACGCATTGCTGTACGGCCTGAATAACGACGTGGTTCACGTGCAATTTTCAAACCATGTACACGGTAACCAGCATCAGGTGCCACATCTTGAATTGCTTCAAGTACTGGTACATTTTTCACGATGCTTTCAATCACATCATCAAGCAATGTCCAATCTACAGCCTTACCTTTAATGCCAGTTTCAATGGCATGTAACCAACGCCATGATTCTTTAATTGCATATTCAGGCTTGTAATAACTTGGATCGTAAACTTGATAGAAGCGCTGTGCACGACCTTCTTGGCTTACAACAGTACCGTCACCTTCTGCAAAGCTTGCTGCTGAAAGAACGATATCAGCCTGTTTCACTGTTTCAGTTTCACTGTGATCAAGCACGATTACTGTTTCAGCTTTATCTAGTGCAGCTTTTACTTGAGCAGCAGGTAAACGACGGAACAAGTCATTTTCAACAATAACAAGTGTGTCGTAGTCTTGAGCAAATGCTTGTTCAAGGCTTAAGCCACCAAACAATGCCAAGCCCATAGAGTTCACTTCAGGAACCACAAGACTTAAACCAGCTTTAGAACCTAAGTTCTGAGTCAACTCAGCCGCAGCTTCCATAATAGAAGCATCTTGCAAACTTGTGCCCGCAATGATTAATGGTTTGTTTGCTGTTTTTAAAGTGTCAGCAATAGTTTGAGCGAATGCTTTTGCATCGTCATCTAAACCAGTTAATACATCACCTTTCACAGCTGCTGCTACGGCAAAGCCTAAACGTGCAATATCATTTGGAGAAGCAACAACTTCACCAGTTGCAACGTCGGCAAGACGAGTTTGAGTTGCAGCCAAGATATAGATTGGAGATTTTGCTTCTTGACCAATACGTTGTACAGGTTCAGCCAACCAATCTGGAGTACGTGTTTTCGCAGCCATTTCGCGAGCTTTGTTTTTCGCAGCCTGGCGAACAGACAATGCCATACGTGGAGCAGTTTGAGTCAGGTCTTCACCTAAAATCAGAACAGCATCGTAGCTTTCAATTTCACGCATGTTCGGGTTGTAAATACCCTCGGTTTGCATGATAGATGCAGCAAGTTCAACAAGTTTTTGCTCTTTTTGTGCAACACCAGTTGAGTAATTTGCCTGACCTACAAGCTCACGTAGTGCGTAGTTCGATTCCAAGCTTGCGCGTGGAGAACCAATACCCAAGACTTTTTTGCCTTGAAGCTTTGCAATCGTTTGGTCTAAAGCTTGATCAACAGAAACAGTTGCAACAGTTTCACCGTTACGGAACTGAGGCTGACGTGGACGGTCTGCACGGTTTACATAACCTGTGCCAAAACGACCTTTATCACAAAGGAAGTATTGGTTAACCGAACCATTAAAACGGTTTTCTACGCGACGGATTTCACCATAACGTTCACCCGGAGAAATGTTACAACCAGAAGAGCAGCCTTGACACACGCTTGGTGCATACTGCATGTCCCATTTACGGTTATAACGCTCTGAATGAGTCTTATCAGTGAATACACCTGTTGGACATACTTCAGTCAAGTTACCAGAGAATTCAGACTCTAAAGTACCTGATTCTGGGCGACCAAAGTAAACACGAGATGCATTGGCATACACACCAAAGTCTGTACCGCCCGCATAATCTTTGTAGTAACGAACACAACGGTAACAAGCAATACAGCGATTCATTTCATGTGCAATGAATGAGCCGAGTTCTTGGTTGTAATGCGTACGTTTTGTGAAGCGGTAACGACGACGGTCATGACCCGTCATTACAGTCATATCTTGTAAGTGACAGTGACCACCCTCTTCACAGACTGGACAGTCGTGTGGGTGATTCGTCATCAAAAATTCAACAATAGATGCACGGAAATCCGTTGCTTCTTTGTCTTCAATTGAGATATAGGTATTGTCAGATGCTGGTGTCATGCAAGACATGACCAAACGACCACGCGTATCTTCTGGATTCGCATATTGCGTAACAGCACATTGACGGCAAGAACCAACCGAACCTAAGGATGGATGCCAACAAAAATATGGGATGTCGATGCCCAGACTCAAACATGCTTGTAGCAAGTTTTCCGAGCCGTTGACTTCATACGATTTTCCATCGACATGAATTGTAGCCATAGTCGAATTCCTTAAGCTTGTTCTACGTTGCTGGTTTGCACGACAGGACGAGTCGTCACTTTCGCTTCAAACTCACCACGGAAATGTTTGAGTGCGCCCATAAGCGGCTCCATCGCACCTGGTGCGTGGGCACAGAAAGTTTTACCGATCCATAATTTACGAGTCAATTCTTGTAAATGGTCGATATCTTCTTTCTTACCTTCGCCTGCTTCAAGTGCTTTAAGCGCTTTAACAGCCCATGGCAAACCATCACGACATGGTGTACAGAAACCACATGATTCACGCGCAAAGAACTCTTCTAAGTTACGAGTAAGCGATACCATGCACTGGGTTTCATCTACAACCATCAATAAACATGTTCCCAAACGAGAACCTGCTTTCATAATCGTGTCTGCATCCATTGGTAAATCAATGGTATCTGCTGGTAAAAAGTCAGTTGAAGCACCGCCTGGTAACCATGCTTTAAGCTTTAAGCCTTCTCGCATACCACCAGCATGATCTTCAATCACTTCACGCGCAGTTGTACCAAATGGTAATTCCCAAAGACCTGGGAATTTCACTTTACCTGACGCACCATAAATTTTAGTGCCTGGGTCTTTTGATTTACCTGCTGATAAACCGATATACCACTCTGGACCACGAAGCATAATTGCTGGCAAGTTGTTATAAGTTTCAACGTTGTTCACAATTGTTGGACGGCCCCATGCTCCTGCAACTTGCGGGAACGGTGGCTTAGTACGAGGGTTAGCACGACGTCCTTCAAGCGAGTTAATCAATGCAGTTTCTTCACCACAGATATAACGCCCTGCACCCGTATGCACATGCAGATCAAAATTCCAGCCAGAACCTAAGATGTTTTCGCCTAAATAACCTTTAGCACGAATCTGTTCTAACGCTTCATTTAGATATTGAGCAGCCTCGATGTATTCACCACGGATAAAGATATAACCTTGAGTTGCTTCTAAGGTATAACCCGCAATTAACATCCCTTCGATCAATTGATGTGGAAGTTTTTCCATCAACAAACGGTCTTTAAAGGTACCCGGTTCCATTTCATCGGCATTACAGATCAAGTAACGTGGACCACCATCATTTGGTGCCATTAATGACCATTTAATACCCGCTGGGAAACCCGCACCACCACGACCTTTTACGGTTGCAGCTTTAATGACGTCTAACACTTCAGCAGGTTTCATGCCTAATGCTTTTTTAAAGCCGGCATAGCCTTCAAGTGCTTCGTAATCATCAGCACCACGAACTTCGTCACGTTTACTTAAACGCCAAGTTAATGGATGAGTTTCTGGATTACCGTCGCCATAAATTGGTTTTGGTTCAGTATTCATACATACTTCTCCAATAACTGTTTGACTGATGTCACTTCAACTAAACCGTGAGTATCTTCATCAATCATTAAAGTTGGGCCTTTGTCGCAGTTGCCTAGGCAGCAAATTGGAAGCAGCGTAAAACGACCATCTGGCGTCGTTTGACCATACTGAATTCCTAATTCGCGCTGGAATGCTTCAGCAAGTGTTTCTGCACCCATCAAGAAGCAAGCAATTGAGTCACAAAGCAAAATCACGTGACGACCTACCGGATGGCGATAGATACGGTTGTAAAATGTTGCAACACCTTCCAAATCAGCAACGCTCATCGACAACAACTGTGCGATGGCATTCATTTGAGCGTCATCTACCCAACCATTACGGCGCTGTACACACTTCAATGCATCCAAAGAGGCTGCACGAGGGTATGGATAGTGACCAATGTGATGTTCGATATCGTGAATTTCGTCCGCAGTCAAAATTCCTTCAACATTCACACGTGGCTTTTTATCAGTCAAAATCATCATTATGTGTTACCTCTTAGCGATCCACGTCAGCCATAACCACGTCAATGGTCGCCAGATAAATGATTAAGTCAGATACCAAACTTCCGTTAATCACTGAAGGCATTTGCTGTAAGTGAGTAAACGTCGGTGTACGAATACGAGTACGATAACTCATCGTCGCTTTATCTGAAGTCAAGTAGTAAGTACTTGCGCCTTTAACCACTTCAGTCATAAATGATGACTCGCCCGCTGGCATGACAGGACCCCATGAAACGCTCAAGAAGTGCGTAATCAAGGTTTCAATATCTTGTAATGTCTTATCTTTCGGTGGTGGAACAGCCAATGGATGATCCGCTTTATATGGACCAGAAGGCATGTTATCCAAACACTGTTGAATAATTTTTAACGACTCAGTAATTTCACGGAAGTGAACGAGTACACGTGCATATGCATCGCCTTCATACTCAACTGGCACATCAAAATCGAAGTTTTCATAGCCACTGTATGGACGATATTTACGAACGTCAAAATCAATACCTGTCGCACGCAAACCAGTACCAGTTACACCCCATGCGAGTGCAGATTTGGCATCGTATTGCGCAACGTTACGCGTACGACCAATAAACACAGAGTTTTTCAATGCTGCTGTGTAGTATTCGTTTAAGCGCTTAGGCATCCACTCTAGCAATTCTTTAACAAGCTTTTGCCAGTTGTTTGGAAGGTCGTGTGCTGTACCACCAATACGGAACCATGCTGGATGCATACGGTAACCCGTGATTGCTTCAACAATGTCGTAAACTTTTTGACGGTCTGCGAACATATAGAATACTGGCGTCATACCACCGGCATCCTGAATTGCCGTACCACAGAACAATAAGTGGTTATTGATACGGAACAACTCGTTCAACATGACACGAATCACTTGCGCACGTTCAGGAACTTTAATACCGGCCATTTGCTCTACAGCCATCACATAAGGCATATTTTGAGCACAACCACCTAAGTAGTCGACACGGTCAGTATAAGGAATGAAAGAATGCCATGTTTGACGTTCAGCCATCTTTTCCACACCACGGTGGTGATAACCAATATCAGGAACACAGTCCTTCACTTCTTCGCCATCTAACTGCAATACAACACGGAACGCACCATGTGCAGATGGATGGTTAGGACCCAAGTTCAAGAACATGAAATCTTCGTCAGCGTTACCACGCTTAAGACCCCAGTCTTCTGGCACAAAACGTAAGTGCTCTTGTTCAAAGTCTTGTTTCGCTTTGTCTTGCATGTACGGCGTATATTCTGTCGCACGTGCTGAATATTCTTTACGAAGCGGATGACCTTCCCAATAGGTTGGCAACAAGATACGACGAAGCATTGGATGCCCTTCGAAATTGATACCGAACATATCGTAAGCTTCACGTTCATACCAGTTGGCATTTGGCCAGATATTAGTCGCTGTCGGAAGGTTTAGATCATTTTCGTTCAAGGCAACCTTGATACGAATGTCACTATTACGCTCAAGCGATAATAAATGATAGAACACAGTGAAGTCAGATGCTGGCAAACCATCACGATGAACACGTAAACGCTCATCCATCGCAGATAAGTCAAACAGCATTACATATGGACGTTCCACTTTACGTAGGAACATAAGGACTTCTTGCACGCGTGCGCGCTCAACCCAGACTGTTGGAAACTCTTCAAAAGTCGCCTGCACGTAAAAGTTCTCACCAAATTTGGTTTTGAGTTCTTCTACGATTGCAAATGCTGGGCGTGAATCAACTGGTGTTGACTCTGGCATAGCAATGTCAGTTTCAGCCATTGGCTTGGCTTCCTATTTAATACAAATTCTGTCAATTTTCTCGATGAACATATCGGTTAGATATGTCAAAGCACCGTCAAAAAATTATTTAATCTCATCCATAGAGCGTAAGTTTTTAACGGCAATACGCTCTGCATTCTTACGGTCACGTTCTGGCATCATCTTTGGCTTATACACTGGCTGAAGATCATCACCGATCACGGCAGAAAGCGGGCGTCGCTCTAATTGAATCTGGTCTTGTAAAAGCATTAAAGCTTGAATTAATGCTTCAGGACGAGGTGGACAACCTGGGACGTACACGTCAACAGGAATAATTTTGTCTACACCTTGAACTACTGAATAGATGTCGTACATACCTCCAGAGTTTGCACAAGCACCCATCGAGATGACCCATTTAGGCTCTAACATCTGTTCATATAGACGCTGAATAACTGGTGCCATTTTTACGAAACAGGTTCCTGCAACAATCATCAAGTCAGCTTGACGAGGTGAAGCACGGATAACCTCTGCGCCGAAACGTGACAAGTCATGCACACCTGTTAAGGTCGTTGCATATTCAACGTAACAACAAGAGGTACCAAAGTTAAATGGCCACAAGGAGTTTTTACGCCCCCAGTTTACTGCTGTATGCAAGACATCCTCTAAACGAGTCATGAATACGTTTTTATTCACTTCCTCTTCTAGTGGATCTGTCACGATTTGACGTTCTTGCAATGGGTATTGATCAGCATCCGGATTCGCGCGGGTCAGAGTATATTTCATCCCGACTTACTCCTTTTCAGATGACAATGCAGGTGTAGTTTTTGACTTAACACGACCTGATGATTGAGCTGGAATCTGGCCTGTAGGGTCAGTTACGAGCTCTTCAATAGAGTTAAAGCGTGTAATTTCAGCAATGTTCATTGTTGGTGAACCGATTTTAATCGCCTCACCTGCTGATTTACGGCGATCTGCTGGTGACCAACTTAAAGCACCTACAGAGAAGGCATAAACAAGCGCAATCAATAAATCAACGACAAAGATCACGACAGTGGTATATCCCAACCACCCTACTTCACGCACAGAAGTAGACCATGCATAGAGGTAAAGTGCCTCTAAGTCGAAGACAACAAAGAAAATTGCAACTAAATAGAACTTTGCAGACAGGCGAATGCGAGCGCCACCAGCACTCACGACACCCGATTCAAACTGCTCTTGCTTAGCACGCCCCCACGATTTCCCCCCGAGGAGTAAGGGAACTGTGAGCATAAAGACGCAAAGAAATGTAACGCCGATCACGAAGGCGATAATCGCCCAGTCGTATGGAGTAATGGCACTCATGCGGGGATAACTCCTGGCAGGCCTATTATTTAACAAAGAATGTATGTATTGGCCTTCAAATACACCAAACACAAAATTAATCCCGCCAATTGTACCTGATTTCTAATTTCGCATGCTAGTTGAAGCGTCTTAGTCTTTCGGATGATTTTCTAAACAAAACTATTCTTCTATGGGTTGTAAGGGGGGTTTCACCGCACATAATCGGTTTATTTAATAGTTTTTTTGTTTATGATGATTTTTTTCATTTTTTAATTTTAGAATATTTACACAGTTCATCGACTATTAAGTTTTAATAACTTACTTTTTTATAATATTAGTTTGTTTTTTATTGTATTCAGCTTCTCCTCTGAATTATGATGAATGTTTAGTCATGCATAATATTTTATTACTCTTGGATAAGAGTATTTATCATTAAGGGCAGCTGATGCCATACTCACTTCGTGAATTTTCATTTTTCTCCTCTTTAAAAATTTTTCTCCTGTTTAGCTTCATTATTGCAGTATGTTGTTTTATTGGCATTGCATCTCGTCCTTTAAGCTTTCTCGCGTTCTTCTGGCCCGCTAACTCGGTTTTGCTTGGTTTACTTATTCGTTTTCCAAGCACACGGCGATTAAGCTCATTTGTAGGGGCTTATAGCGGCTATGTCATCGCTGATCTACTTCAGGGTACTCCATTTGCTCTTACACTCGTTTTAACAACGTCAAATTTTCTTTATGTTGTTACTACATTTGCACTCTATATGTTTTTTAATCAGCATATTAAAGCGGCCTATCGAGGTTATTCTTACCTTTTTTTATTTGCTTTATGCGGAGTAGGAAGCGTAGCAGGTGGATTGTTTGCAGCAACTTTCGTGCCCATGTTTAATACTAAATTTATGCTGGGTGGTTTGTGGGATGAATTTGGCTACTGGTTCACTTCAGAATTGCAAAATGCTTTGCTTCTTTTACCGATCATATTGAACTTACCTCAATATAGTCAGATAAAACATTATTTTTCAAGAAATCGTGGCTTACAAGCAACCGATCTTTTACCTTTCGGGGCCGTCCTCATTTCTATTGCAGCCAGTTATTATGACTCTGGTCCCGGTTCGCTACTCTACCCAATTGCTGCACTGATTTGGTGTGCAATTCGCTACAAACCTATTGTTGTTGCACTCATTACAAGTCTTACTAGTGCCTACATTATTTATCATGTTTCTGGACATTATCTTTTACTCTATCCAAATGACTATTTCAGCAATACGATTTCAATTCGTATTGGATTAATCATGATGACGATTGCCCCTCTTACGGTTTCCAGTATTAGCGTTTTACACTCAGAATTAATTCAAAAGCTTCAACACGCGATTGCGCATGATGAGCTAACCTCAAGTCTCACTCGACGCCAATTTTTGCAGTCGGTCAGACTACTTCAAGAAAAAGTGTATAAAGAAAATAAAACCTCAGCCTTTTTCATGCTTGATGTAGACCATTTCAAACAAGTTAATGACAACTACGGCCATCAAATAGGTGATCGCGCCCTACAAACCTGTGTCACTACTATTCAAAATATTTTGCATCCTCATGATTTATTAGGACGATTTGGCGGTGAAGAATTTGCAATTTTCATTGCAGATACTACAAAAGAGAGTGCATTTGACCTTGCAGAGCAAATACGAATTAAAATTAGTCAGCAACCGATTTATATTTATGGGAAATTACCAATTTTTATACAAGTCAGTATTGGTATAAGTTTATATTCCCCTTCATCACAT
Organism: Acinetobacter sp. DMC2; assembly: GCF_056314305.1. Taxonomy (NCBI): domain Bacteria; kingdom Pseudomonadati; phylum Pseudomonadota; class Gammaproteobacteria; order Moraxellales; family Moraxellaceae; genus Acinetobacter; species Acinetobacter sp. DMC2. Next base: position 497,902 of record NZ_JBQUYP010000002.1, read on the forward strand.
AGAGCGATTGAAAATTTATTTAAAGAAGCAGATGACGCTTTATACCAAGCAAAACGCCAAGGGCGTAATCGGGTCTTTATATCTTTATAGGTTTTCATTTAATCATCTAGTGTAATGAATTTTATACAATAACCTGTATTTTGCCATGTATGCTAATAACAGATAATAAGGAGAAAAATGCATGACTCTAGAATATACGCACAAACCAAACTACTACTTGTTTGCTCAGTTACTTGTGCGACATATAGAAAGCTATATTCACAAACATCCAGATGCGAACAATGCAATTTTTGACTTGCGAGATGTCTATGAAATATTTAGACAGGATTTTGCGTCAACGACAACAAACCTAGAAGGTATTTTGCATATTGCAGATGAATATAAAATAGAAACGCTTAATGGAGATCAACCTCTTATTCAAAAATACCAGATTGATGCAAAAAACAATTCATTACTGATCGACTTTAATTCCGATGCGTTGACCAGCTTAAGAAGCGGGAAACCTATTTTGGAACCAGATGCAACTCAATTATAAGTAATGCAATAAAAAAGCACCTTTATGAAGGTGCTTTTTTATTGGCTTTCAAAGGAGGTTGTTTAAAGCGTTTTGCAGGCCATGTCATGATAAAGCGAGCTCCACCTAAGGTAGGACTTTCATCTACTTTAATCTCACCACCAAACCAGTAAGCAATACGACTTACAATAGACAATCCTAGGCCATATCCACCTGACGCACGCGTACGACTGTCATCTAAACGAGCAAAGGCTTCAAATACTCTTTGACGATCTTGCTCAGGAATTCCGGCACCATCATCTTCAACACAAACAAAGGCCATGCCATCACTGTGAACACCACCTGTAATACGAACTTTGTTATCACAATAACGAACGGCATTGCCCACCAAGTTTTGAACCACCCGATGTAAATAACGGCGCTCTGCATCGACTTTCAAATAAACAGGAGGAGCAACAAGTTCAATTTCTTTTTGCGTTTTTAAAGCTTCGGTTTCTACCGCAACCTGATCTAATACATCAAATAGCGTAATTTCAGCAAAATCTAATGAAGGTGTACCCTGCTCTAGCTTTGCATAAGTCATGATTTCATCAATTAAAGTATTGAGCGCTTCAATATCTTTATCAATCATATCGACCTGATGCATACGATGATTGTAATCGTCTTCCTCTGCCAACATCTCCGTACCAAAACGGATACGAGCAACTGGTGTTCTAAGCTCATGAGATACAGCTCTCATCAACTCACGCTGAGCCTCAATTAAACGCTGAATATGATCAGACATATTGTTATAACTTGACGCCAAGTTTGCCATTTCATCACTTCCCTCGATAGGAACACGCAATGACAAGTCACCTGACTTCATACGATTTAACGCATAACGTACTTGGCGAATTTTACGCTCTAACGGCAAAATGAGACCATAAACCCCCAAACTCAATAAGAATAGGCTAAATAAGGTAATTCCGGCAGAAAGCTGTAAAGGCATCCAGTTAAACATTGGAACCGGTCCAAGAACCAGAACTTGTGTAGGATGATTTGGTATTGGAGATACGATTGAAATGGTTGTGCCACGCATTGTTGCACTATCTTTGTACAACATGACACTTTGATCTTGGCGTAAACGACCAATTTGCTCAGAGTCTAGATTAATATCTTGAATATTGTAGATATTAATTGGATATGAAAAATGTTTTTGAATCTTGGCAAGATATTCTTGCTCTTGCCCCGGATAAAACATTAGATAATCAAGTACAAAAATAGGGAGAGCCTTCATTTGGCGCTCACTAATTTTGTCTACTTTTATCGATAAAAAGTGCTGAGGATCGTCACGTAAACCAATAATGATATACGCAATACTATTACTAGCATCGTAACGAACAACAGACTTTTGAGCTTCGATCCGTTTTTTCTCAGTACGAGATAACTCAACCTTGCTCGCATCAGTGTAATAAATTGGAAGTTCCAATAAATCTGATGCATCTGAAACCCAGTCTATTTTCTGTTGCTTCCCGGGTTGTCGAGCGACCCCCTCACTAATGACATAAGAAATCCCATCAGTTAAGGATTCACGGTATTCTTGAGCACGTTGATAATTGATAATTTGTACAAGCAAATAACCAAAAACCGCAACCAAAACAACAAGAATTACCAGTCCCGCATAGATTCGCAGGAATATACTGTGTTTAAACACTCGACCAACCTTATAGGAAGTTTATTCAGATCTTATAACCCATTGGTTTCTTTAACGAACAAGTAACCTTTACTACGTACTGTTTTAATACGTTTTGGATTTTCAGGATCATCACCAATTTTTGGACGAATACGTGAAATGCGGACATCGATTGAACGGTCCTGACCATCGTATTCAATACCACGTAAACGTTCGAAGATATCTTCACGCGATAAAATACGGCCAGCATTTGATGCAAGCAACCATAATAGGTCATATTCTGCGCTAGTGAAATCAACAAGCTCACCATGCAGTGTTACAGAACGGCCGCCATTATCAATTACAAGGTCATCAAATTCGATACGCTGTGCAACTTCATCTTCTACAGTTTTATCTGTGCGACGTAATAGTGCACGAATACGCGCTAATAGCACACGTGGTTGAACTGGTTTAGCAACATAGTCATCTGCACCCATTTCTAGACCAAGTACCTGATCCATATCCTCTGTACGTGCAGTTAACATCAAAATTGGTTGATGATAATGTGGACGAACTTCACGGCAAACAGTTAAGCCATCGGCACCCGGCAACATGACATCCAAGACCACTAGATCTGGTTGTTCACTAATAATACGACGAATTGCACGGTTACCATCAGTTTCTACACCAACCTCTAAACCGTTGCGAATTAAATATTCTTGAGTTAATCGCGCTAAGCGCTCATCATCTTCAACGATCAGAATCTTTGGTAACTTTTCTTCTTGGCTCATATCATTGCCCCTATAAATCTCGTTTCAATGCATCTTAAAAATCTTGCAGATACATTCGTTTATCATTTGCAATATACACACGTTTACATTGTAAACAAGTAGGCGTTCACCAAACTGATACATGACAATCGTATTTTGTTGCATTTTATTAGCCTTTGAATTTTCACGTGTTTTTAACATTTATTTATTGTTATTAAATTTCATATTCTATTCATATTTCCAATGTATGAATATTAAACAAATTATTTCTCTGTTTAGTTTAAATTTATTTAAGTGTTTGTTTTTTGAGTTATCCACAAACTTATCTATAAGTGTTTTTTAACAGCTTTGCTATGCTATCTCCCATCAAATCATACAGATAAAAAATTACTAAAAAGTCAAGATTGATCTGCTATGAAAAATCCCGTATCTTGTGTTCAAAATAAACTTTAACTACTAAGTCTTGTGTTTATCCCTCAAACATCGTGGCATACTTTTTGCTCGGTTCAAACGGTCTATAAACATAACAAAAGTGACAATGGAGCTATGCTGGCATGAGCGTAATTACTTCGACTCCCGGTCAAATTCAGGTGATCAAACGCACTGGAGATGTTGCTGCATTTGATGCAGAGAAAATTTCTGTTGCGATTGGTAAAGCTTTTCTTGCTGTGGAAGGTCAACAGAGTTCGGATTCAAGCCGTATTCACGACCGTATTACCCAACTGACGGAAATGGTATTAAATACTTTCACTCGTCGTTTACCATCAGGCGGTACGATCCATATTGAAGAAATTCAAGATCAGGTTGAACTTGCTTTAATGCGTACCGGAGAACAGAAAGTTGCCCGCGCTTACGTGATTTACCGCGAACAACGTACTACTGCTCGTCAGCAAACAAACTCAAACCACCATCCTACGTTACAAGTGACCGATGCTAACGGTCAGCTTCAGCCACTTGATTTAAGTGCATTGCAAGCAACTGTAGCGAAAGCAGCTGAAGGTTTGGAAGGTATTGACGTTCAGGCTATTGTCGATGAAACCGTTAAAAACTTATATAACGGCGTAAAAGAGTCTGATATTGCCACTACAATGATGATGGCAACACGTACTCGTATTGAACAAGAACCAAACTATACTTACGTAACTGCACGTTTGCTTTCTAGTGAATTAGTGAGCACAGGTTTAGCATTCTTAGGCTTACCTACAGATACGCCTGAAAACAATGCACTCGAAGCCTTTTTGAAAAAAGGTGTAGAGCTTGACTTGCTTTCACCAGACTTGCTTGATTTCGATTTAGAGAAACTGGCAGCAGCAATTCAGCCAGAACGCTCTAATCAGTTTACCTACTTAGGTTTACAGACTCTATTTGACCGTTACTTCATTCACTCAAACGGCGTTCGCTTCGAATTACCACAATTATTCTTTATGCGTGTGTCGATGGGTCTTGCGTTAAATGAGCAAGATAAAGAAGAACGTGCAATCGAGTTCTATAACTTATTGTCTAGCTTCGACTACATGGCGTCTACGCCTACCCTGTTTAACTCAGGTACGTTACGTCCCCAGCTTTCTAGTTGTTACTTAACAACTATTGGTGATGACCTTTACGACATTTATGGCGCAATGCGTGATAACGCTATGCTTTCTAAATGGGCTGGTGGTTTAGGAAATGACTGGACACCTGTACGTGCCTTGAACTCTTACATTAAGGGTACAAATGGTAAGTCTCAGGGTGTAGTTCCATTCCTAAAAGTTGCGAACGATACAGCTGTTGCCGTAAACCAAGGTGGTAAGCGTAAAGGTGCCGTGTGTGCATACTTAGAAACTTGGCACTTAGACATCGAAGAGTTTTTAGAACTTCGTAAAAACACTGGTGATGACCGTCGCCGTACACACGACATGAACACTGCGAACTGGGTTCCAGACTTGTTTATGCAACGTGTATTTGAAGATGGTGAATGGACACTATTTACCCCTTCTGAAACTCCAGACTTGCACGACTTAACTGGTGCTGAATTTGCTGAGCGTTATGCTTACTATGAGTCTGTAGCGAAAGAAACCAACATGCTACACAAGAAAGTACGTGCTAAAGACTTATGGCGCAAAATGCTTTCTATGTTGTTTGAAACTGGTCACCCGTGGATTACGTTCAAAGATGTATGTAACTTACGTTCACCACAACAACATGTTGGTGTAGTTCACTCATCTAACTTATGTACTGAAATTACCTTGAATACAAATCAAGACGAAATTGCAGTATGTAACTTGGGCTCAATCAACCTTGTACAACATGTTCAAGGTGGTGTGTTAGACCGTGAGAAGTTAGCTCGCACAATTAAAACAGCAGTACGCATGCTCGATAACGTTATCGACATTAACTACTACGCTGTACCACAAGCGAAAAACTCGAACTTGAAACACCGCCCAGTGGGTATGGGTATCATGGGCTTCCAAGATGCTCTATATGAAATGAACATCGCTTACGGTTCAGATGCTGCTATTGATTTTGCTGATGAATCAATGGAAGTGATTAGCTACTACGCGATTGAAACTTCAAGCAACTTGGCTGTTGAACGTGGTTCTTACTCAACATTTAAAGGTTCATTGTGGGATCAAGGTATCCTTCCAATCGACTCTTTAGAAATTGTTGCGAAATCTCGTCCAGAACGCATGTTCGAAGTTGACCGTACTCAACGTTTAGACTGGGACACTTTACGTGCCAAAGTTCAAAAAGACGGTATGCGTAACTCAAACGTGATGGCGATTGCTCCTACTGCAACCATCTCTAATATTTGTGGTGTTTCTCAGTCTATTGAGCCAACATTCCAGAACTTATATGTGAAATCTAACTTGTCTGGTGAGTTCACTGTTATTAACCCTTACCTCGTTCGTGCATTAAAAGATCGTGGTCTTTGGGACACAGTGATGGTTAATGACTTGAAACACTTTGAAGGTTCAGTACAAAAAATTGCTCGTATTCCTGAAGAATTAAAAGCAATCTTTGCTACTGCGTTTGAAGTAGATACACGTTGGATCGTTGATGCTGCATCACGCCGTCAAAAGTGGATTGATCAAGCTCAGTCTCTTAACCTTTACATCTCTGGTGCAAATGGTAAGAAACTTGACATCACTTACAAGATGGCATGGTTACGCGGTCTTAAGACGACTTATTACCTCCGAGCTTTAGGCGCAACTTCTGCTGAAAAATCTACAATCAACACAGGTGCTTTAAACGCAGTTAAACCTGCGACTGTTGAAGCAGCGGCAGTTGCTGCCCCTGTTGTAGAAGCGAAAAAACCAGAAGCTGTTGAAGAAGATGGTTTTACTCAAGCGGCTCCAGTTCCAATGGCTTGTTCAATCGACAACCCAGATTGTGAAGCTTGCCAATAACATTCAATAAAATTGCTCTTTTTCACTAAAGAGCAATTTTAAGAGGTAAAGATTATGCTTTTTCATCTCAGCCATAACTATATGCTTGGTGTTGGAGTTTTAATCTTTGCCTTTCTTTTCTTTTATATACCGCTGATTTACGCATTTTTCACAATACGTAAGCAACAGCGTAAGCAAAATAAATAATTTTAAAATTAATGAATTATTTCTTTTGGTTATGTAGGAGAAATTCTTCTCTAAATACCAAAATGAAAAAGGGAAACATCGCGTCAACGATGTCTCCCTTTTCCCAAAAGACATAAGGTTATCTTTTGGGCGATGACTATTCTTACGAAACAGCTAGGGAATATTCTGAACTAGTTTAAAGCCATCGTCAAATTAACCGATGTTAATGGCTCAAAATTTAGGAGTATTCTTATGAGCAAATCAACTGACAGAATGGTATATAAACGTGGTAATGAATGGGTAAATAAAGCTAATGGCAATAGCCGTGCTTCTTCAACCCATACCACACAACGTGATGCTATTGATTCTGCAAGAACTATGTTGAAAAACTCTGGTGGTGGTGAATTGACTATTAAAGGAGTTAATCAACTTATCAGAGAAAAAAACACTATTCCAAACGGAAATGATCCTAGGAATATTAAAGGATAATTTATCCCTTAAATATAAACAAAGTCCCTTATTACCTCGACCTAGATCGGGGTGATAAAGGCTATAAAACAAAAATACAAGTTAATGATTTTTTTACATTTTTTATTGCATTCAAAAACAATTATATAATCCACCCTATGCTCAAAAATCATCTATTCACCCTTAAAACAGCTATCAAAATTATCATTTGATAACTACAATAGTACTCAACTTATTAAGAACTAAATTCGCCCACTGAATTTCTGAACAATATTGGTATATTTGTTTCATAAGTTTCTCCTAATTGGGCGTATAAATTTTGAGAGAATTGATATGTCTATCCTTAGTTGGGACGATTTTGAAGATGATTCGCAAAAACCGGCTGCACCTGAACACAAGTCTGCGCCCATCCAACCGGAAAAAACGTCTGATTCGCAGAATGTATCTGCTGCGCAGTCATCATCGCAGAGCGTGGCAGCTCCACAATCCGCTGGAACCCATTCCGTGCGACCAACAGTTGCCTCCGATACGGTGGCTAGAGCCTCTGCAGCCTTAGAACACTTAGATGTTGCCCCTGGCCTTGAAGAGCTAGAAATGGGCGCGCAACGTGTTCAAGTTGACGACAAAGCAATGATTAACTGTCGTGCGGACTTGAACCAGCTTGTTCCATTTAAATATGAATGGGCTTGGCAGAAATATCTTGACGGGTGTGCAAACCACTGGATGCCGCAAGAAGTAAACATGAACCTAGACATCGCGCTTTGGAAGTCTGAAAACGGCTTAACTGAAGATGAGCGTACGATTGTTATGCGTTCTTTAGGTTTCTTCTCGACTGCGGACTCTTTGGTTGCAAACAACTTAGTATTGGCAATTTACCGCCACATTACTAACCCTGAATGCCGTCAGTACATTTTGCGTCAAGCATTTGAAGAAGCGATTCACACTCACGCTTACCAATACTGTATCGAATCTTTAGGTATGGATGAAGGCGAAGTCTTCAACATGTACCGTGAAGTTCCATCTGTTGCTCGTAAAGCAGCGTGGGGATTGAAATATACTCAATCTTTAACTGACCCTAATTTCCACACAGGCACACCTGAAAACGACCAACGTTTACTTCGTAACTTGATCGCGTTCTACTGTGTTCTTGAAGGGATCTTCTTCTATTGTGGCTTTACTCAAATTTTGAGTATGGGTCGTCGTAACAAGATGAACGGTGTTGCTGAGCAATTCCAATACATCTTGCGTGATGAGTCTATGCACTTGAACTTTGGTATCGACATGATTAACCAAATCAAGATTGAGAACCCTCACCTTTGGAGCGCTGAGTTCCAACAAGAAGTGGTTCAAATGATTGTTGAAGGCACAATGCTTGAAATCGAATATGCGCGTGACACTATGCCACGTGGTGTATTGGGCATGAACGCAAGCATGATGGAAGAATACTTGAAATTCATCTGTAACCGTCGTTTAGCGCAGCTTGGTTTACCAGAGCAATTTGCTGGTGTAACTAACCCATTTGCTTGGATGTCTGAGATGATGGACTTGCGTAAAGAGAAGAACTTCTTTGAAACTCGCGTAACTGACTACCAAACTGGTGGTGCGTTAAGCTGGTAAGTTTAAGCATCTGCTGAATAAAAAACCGCTATCTATAGCGGTTTTTTTATTTAAGACATATTTCATTAAATTAGAAAAATAGCAGATAAAATAAATAACAAAATCAACAATATATAAATTTAAATTTATATTAATTTCAACTGGATAAAATAAGCATTTTTAATATTCAGACACTAACAACCACAAATCCAAAACATATTATAGACAATAAGAGCTGGAGCATTTACAGGATAAGTACCACTATCCAGCACCTTATATAACCTGCTCTTATATTTAATAGTTAATAATTTTTCCTTTCGGCTAACCACTAGACCAACTCTATAAATAAAATAAATAGAATCATTATTAGTTATTCGTCTATATACAAACTGTACAGAATCTTCTTTTTGAATTTTTGAATGATCAACTACAATAAAACCATTACATCTAGAGCACTTCCATTTCTCTAAATCAATACTCTTATCCATATTTAATTTTACCAGATCATAAAAATCAACTAAATAGATAACTTTTAATAAATTAAAATTATTTTATACAACACATACAACAATATGAATAAAAAATAAAAATATCAATATGAATTTAATTTTAAAATTAATTTTTAATTTAATATGCATTAAATTAAAAATTAAAACACAATTTAATACGTAACAAAAAATAAATCATTTCAATCTATTATTAGATTTAATATTACTCACAAAATTAATCATTGGATTTTTCAATTACTCTTTGTATTACAGTCCTTGAAACAGCAAGATCCTTAGCTAAAGAATATACAGTAAATCCTTTTTTAAATTTATTAATAACATCCTGTTTTTGAGAATCCGTTAATTTTTCAGGTCTACCTACCTTTTTAGATAATCTATGATTTTTTTGTGTAACTTGATTAGATATAAAAAGCTTTTCAAAAGCAATGCAAATTTCTATAAAATGGATAAAGTTATTTTTAATATCTTCTTTCAATTCAAAATTCGCATAATCCAATATAATTAATTTAATTTTCATTTTCTCAATTAAGATAACTGTAGATAATATTTCTTGAAAACTATTCCCAAGACAATCAATCCCTTTAACAATGAGAAAATCACCTTCTTCCAAGGAATAGTTAATTAGATTAAAAAAAATATTCCTTATAGCAATAGATTTATCTACTGCTACCAATTCAAAAATTACTCTATTGGGATGAACTTTATGATTAAAGCTTTCTAGTAAGGAAATAAAAGATTCTTTTTCTTTTCCTAGATCTTCAATATTTGAATTTGTTCGTATATATGCATAAATACGCATAGCTCCCCCCTATCCCTTAGAGCGAAGTGAAGTATGTCTACTAAAGTAAATTAAAAATATACTCTTAGTTCTTCACTTATTGATTGTTATATAATTAGTTTATTAATTTCATAGTTTTATAGTAGTGTAATAATTTTCATATTTCTACTATTTTAAAAGCTCAACCATCACAACAATTAAAAATATAATATTTTAAAACATTATATAAATAACAAATTAGTAAAAAAGTACTTTAATATTTAAATTTAGATCTTATAAAGTAATATAAGAATATTATAAATAGAGACAAAACGAAAAAATAAATGATATAAATTTAAAAATTAAGAAAATTTAAAATTATAACTTTTCATAAATCATTATACGAAGATGTTTTAAAACCTGCATTTTATTTTAATAAATTTAAACATAAAGTAAAAATAAAAAACACTTATTTATCATAAAGATATTAAAAAAAATAACATTACATCATTAGCCATATGCTACTTTTTTATGTTATATATATTCAAATTAATCCAGTAAAAAAATAAAGCTAGATTTTAATATTAGATTAATATTAAATTTAGAAAGACTTAGTAACAAGGTAATTAAACATGAAAAAAAATACCCACAACAAACTCATAAAATTCATAACTAATATAATAATGATCAAAAAATCTGATGAACAGTGATGCTTTAACTATGCATTTAATTAATATGTTTTAAACACTGTATAGTACACTTTTGTGATTTAGTTCATGTTTTTTTTAAAAAAATAAGATGCTAAGATTTGTTTTGTTTTTGTTTAATTTTGGTGTTTTTAATATGCGTACATATGCCTATGTTAGAATAGAGCCTAATTTGCAATTTGAATTTTCTAGATATATCTCCTTTTTTAGTGAGTATGGTTATAAGATTCAAAAGAATAGATTAGTAGTAGAAGAAGTATCTGTTGATAAATCTATTATTTATAGAGATAAATTTCTTAACTTAATAAGTTATTCATTAGAAGAAGGCGATATTTTAGTGATAAAAAGCATGGATTGCTTGGGTAATAGTTTTGAAGAAATTTTAGGGATAGTTGATAAAATTGATCAAAAAAAAATCCGACTAATTTGCTTGGATTATTCTAAAAATGAAATTAATGGTGATTTGAAAATTTTCTTCCTCCATTTTCTCAAATTATCAGCCGAATTTGAGAAGTTGTTCAAGTCGGACAATAAGAGGTTGAAGGATCAAAAACCAACAAGAAAAGTTGGTCGGCCAGAAATATTAAATAATGAACAAAAAAATAGAGTAATTGAACTATTTAAGAAAGGTTATAGTGTCTATTCACTCGCTAAAGAATTTTCAGTTACAAGAACAGTAATTCAAAGGATTTTAAATAATGCAACGAAAGGTAATGCATTGTAATCATTAATTTTTTTAACTTTAGACTCTATTATATGCACATGGAATAATATAAAAAGGAAAGTAATGATTAATTTATTTTTAATAAGTATTAGACTACCAAGTATACTTAATTCGAGATAATATTAAATTTCAAGCCCAGAAAAAATATATTCAACCCTTTGAAATTAAATAATATTTTAAGATCTAAATTTAGAAATAGTTTATTATAAATTACTTTTTCCTATGATTTGTTAAAAGTAATTTTTAAACTTTCTATTATAATTATTTCCCTATAGAATAATTACTAAATAGAGGTGTGCTTAATAAGTAAAAATAATACTTATTTTCAATATATTAAAAAAAAATATTTTATATATTTACTATTGATTATGTTATATTTACATCGTAGAGTTATTTTGCATAAATTTAAATGATCCAATTATCAAGAAAATCTTGACAATCAAAATCAATTTAAAACACTGACTTAACAATTCAACCATTTGAAATTTATAAATTTTAGCTTTAAAAAAGCGATTTTATGCTCTTAAAGTATTTGTTATGAAAATTTATTTATTTTAAAATATGATAAATATTTAATATGAATGATATTTTTTTGAATTTTTTAATAGGCTCAACCACAGGTAAGATTTATATTCCCACAGGAATTGGACCTTTTCCAACAATTATTATTTTTGATACAGGTTTAATGAAAAGTACAAAAACTTATGCTAACTTCTATGCAAAAAGAATGAAAGAAATAGGTTTTTCTGTTTTTATAGTAAAATTAAATAAAAAAGATGAAATAGGTACTATAATAGAGTTTATTTTAAGTCATAATGAAGTAAATATTAATAAGCTATATTTAATAAAAATTGAAAAAAACAAACTAATAGATTCCAATATAGAATTATATAAAGATTATTTTCAAGCTATCGCATCAATCAATTGCTTTAGTTTAAATAGCTAATGGATTTAAAGACAAGATCTTAAAATTATTTGAATAATTCATAAAAAAACTAAGCTACCTAAAGCTTAGTCTACTTTTTTATACTTAGTTATCAAAAACCATGGCTGACAGATGATTTAGAAACGTAAATTGAATTTTGTGGGTTTGCATCTTCTACCCAACACGATTTAGAGACATTAATCTTCTCACCACTTACTAAAGTAATCTTTGTCTGTTTCACATCGCTACTAACATCACTCGCGGCATAGTAATGATGTTTATCACAAATCACTGTTTTCTTATGATTACTTGCGTATTGAGTAGCTTTATCTGTTGTAACTTCACCAGTACCTAAGCTAGGATGGCCTGATTTTTCTGCTATCAAATACAATTTATGACTAGCAATGGTATTAATAGAAGCTGGTGAATAAACTGATTGATGCCCATATGGCTGATTAACACATCCTATCAAGATTAGTGTCAATGTAAGTACGAGCTGAGTTAGAATTAAATTCTTCATTAATTTTAATCCTCATGTTAAATATTTAAATATCCATTTTCATAAAATCCCTCTTAAAATAAATTTTATAGAATTAGGATTATCAACAATAGATATATCAATAAAATAATTTTAAGTGAAATTTAATCTTACCCTTTTAAATTAGGATAAAAGAAATCAATATAATTCCAAGTTCTCTATTAATTAAGAAGAGTCCACCTCCTAAAAGGCGGTGGACTTAGTGAATATCACTCAAACCTGAAATACGAGGATAGTTATATAATTAACACCCTCAAGATTATATTTACATGAGAATGCATCAGTATCAATTATGAATTAATTAAGTTCAAAATATTTTTACCTATTAAAAAAAATATTCTTACTTTACATACACTAAAGCTACGCACATCTTAAAAAATGTTTTAAATACATGTTTTAAATACAAATAATTATTACTAAAATTTTAAGAAAAGAGTTCTAAAACTTGTAGTATGATTAAAGTTATAAATTTAAGAAGTCCTTCTCATCAGAATCTAGTTTTATGCCAGATTCTACTATTGTTTTTTTAAGACAATTAACAATTATTGAAGAATTATAAAAGTTATTATATTTATTTAAAGGAAGTAAAAGCTTCCTATCATTTGCTACTAATGATAAATTTGATAAAAAATTTCTCATAAATATATAACCAGAGAACGAATTATCTTTAAAAACTGGGCTCCCATCAACGTATTTTCGTTTTATTATACTGTCTGGCAAATTTAATTTAATGTCATTCATTTTATTAGACAAAAAAGCTAATCTATACCACAACTTATTGTAAGCTATTTGATAAATGTTATTTTGTAAACTACTAGTACTAGTTGGTAAAAGAATTCTACCCTTTCTATCAATATCATCTTTTCTTAATAATCTTTCCGACCAATTTGCCATACCTTCAAGATACCAACTTGGTTTTAATGGACTATATCCGTATTGATAAAGATGAAATATCTCATGAGCAACAACAGTCCAGTAATTTCCTGGAAAATTTTCTAATCTATTGTTTAATTTAATCAATAATGCTTTATCTTTTTTTATTCCATCAAAACTAGCTAGGTAAGGTTTATCGTAAGCAATACCGTTATAACTTATGCTAACCACATGAATATCAATATAATTCACTTGAGATTTATATCGAGGGCTATTAAGAGGATTAACAAAACCTAAATAGTCCAGTGCATCTATAGTTGCATTAGCTTGAATTGCAATATTTTCTATATAATCTGGAATATTATTTTTATTGATATCTGTCTGCTCTATCTCATTCAGGCTATAAATCACCCTAACTTTTGCAGATTTATAATATTTTTTTTCTTCATCGACCGTCATATTTTTTTTGTCCGCCGCCAAACAAGCCAAGCTCATTAATGAGACTCCAAAAAAGAAAATAATCTTTAAAATATTATTTAAAGATAATATTTTTCCATAACTTAAAATTATTTTCATCATTGAATCTCCATACAGATTTAGCGCAGTTCTTATGGAAGAAACTTATTTTCTCCCTGTTATTCAATAATTCTATAGTAGAGTTAATAAATTTCTCATTGTCATTATCTTCAATCAAATAGCCATTATAGTCATTAATAATCATTTCACTTGGACCATAATCAATATCAAAAGAAATTACTGGGCAACCATTTTTTAAAGAATCCAATATAGCCATACAGAATCCTTCAGATCCACTAGTAAATAACATTAGATCTGCATTTTTGAGTACAGAATTTACATCAGAAACGAAATCACATAGCCGTACTACACCTACCAAATTATTATTTTCTATAGTTTTTATTAAGTTTTCCTTTTCAGGTCCAAAACCATAAATATCTAGGGTTGCTTTAGGAACTTTTCTATGAATTTCACCAAACAATTCTATAAGTAGATCTAATCTTTTTACTTTATCAAACCGTGCTAAGCAAACACACTTATATTTTTGTCTGGAATTTAAGCTATTTTCGAATGTTGCTTTTTTATAAAAATGGGGAATAACAGTGTAGTTTGGATAGGAACCAAATCTTTCACTAAAATCATTTTTTTGTTTCTCTGTTAAAAATATGAGATCATCTATTTTCTCTAAGTTTTCAATATAACTCTTGTAGTGAGCATTAGTTTTTGAATCTTTTTCTCTAGCTTTTGAATAATGTGCGGCATGAATAATGCCAATAACAGTAGAGTTCTCCCTTTTATTCAATAGTATATTTTTTGCAAAAACTATAGCTCTATCAATAATATAAACCTTATGCTCATTTGCATTAATTTTAGATAAAGTATATTCAAATAGTTCAATTTCCGAACTAAATTTTCGTGAAATTATGCCACCGTCTTCATACAAATATAGACTAACGACCTTCCCTTCCTTATTATAATTTCGTGATAAGACAAGATGATTATTAATATCATAGAAATCTTCAGCAAGAATTAATCTGTTACTATCTAAAACTTGTGATGAGCTTAAAATCCCTTTTTCATTAAATTTTAATCTTTTAACTATTTTGCCAGATTCAAAAATATTTATATGACTCAAAAGACCTTGCTTATTTTTAACATAATATTTGCAGAGTTTATTTCTTTCATCAAAAACTTTAATATTCCCTAAACTATCACTTTCAATATTTTTTTCTTCGATGGTAATTTTACTACTATCTTCTGGATTAAAATCAATTGAAAATTTGCTTTTTTGATAGTAAGAATATAAATTGAAAAAATTAATATTTTTACTTGCATCTAAATCTAACAATTTGCTTGTATACAAATCCTTATAAAGAAGATTAACCATAGGATTATAGGAAAGAGTACATATATTTACTTTAATTCCATTTCTACTAAATAAATCTGCTCTTTTTATTAGCGCAATTAATAAACCATTTTTTTCCTGCTTAATTGCAGGATAAAGCATATATATACCCTTTTCTTTTAACATTAGAATTCTCTTATCTTAGATTTATAGGTAAAAAGTTATTCTTGAAAGGTGGTTTTGCATTTTCTTGCAACCATTCGTAATAATCAACCTGAGCTTTTGCTACCGGATAAGCCATAAATCCAATTCCTGGCCCGGCATTAACTTCAAATATAGCAATATTCCCTTCTTGATCGATACCTAAATCTAAACCTAATGAATCTAAGCGCCATGCATATTGCTTTTGAAAAGCGAGTGGAAATTTTTCGAAAATTTTCTTTATACTTTTATTAATTTTTTCAAATGACTTTGGATAATATTGTTCTAAAAACAATTTTTCACGTGTTGTGATTAATGCTCCTTGCATACCATTCGTAATATCAATATTATTATTAATATTTACATAAGGGAAAAATTTTATTAATTTCCACTTACCACCAGCCCCCCTACTAATTTGCATCCGGAAGACTGTGTTTAGTGCATTATTTGTAGAACTGTTGAAATATCTGCTTAGAGAATAGCCTTTATTCTTAATTTCTTTATCAAAAAAACTTCTCAATTCATTTTTATTAAACTCATTTTTTCTATCTAACTGTTTTACTATATATTTTTTATCTAAAAACTCGACGGAAAAAATTCCTTTCCCCTGATTACTTGATAAGGGCTTTAGTATAACTTTTTTATATTTTTGAATTGCACCCAAAAGATCCTCAAATTCTTTACAGTCCTCAACACTTATCAAAAATTCGTTAATATCTTCAATTTTCTGAAGTTTTAGATCAACATTCTTTTTTGTCCCAATTCTATTTGATGTAAAAGGAATTCTTTCTGCTAATTTTAAATATATTTCCTTATCTTCTGCCTTAACAGCGAGTCTATTTTGAATTACATTAGGAAAGTTAAATTCTTTTTCTAAAACTTTTCCATTTAATATAGTCTTGCCTATCACCTTTTCAGTTTCAAAACACACATCTTTTGCTGTAAAAACATAAGCTTCATGCCCACGGCTTTGAGCAACAATGATGAAGATTTCTTCTACATCA
Source organism: Acinetobacter sp. DMC2 (assembly GCF_056314305.1). Taxonomy (NCBI): domain Bacteria; kingdom Pseudomonadati; phylum Pseudomonadota; class Gammaproteobacteria; order Moraxellales; family Moraxellaceae; genus Acinetobacter; species Acinetobacter sp. DMC2. Next base: position 514,551 of record NZ_JBQUYP010000002.1, read on the forward strand.
GTTAAATTTTTTGCTGGTTTTAAAATTCCAAATACAGACATTATATTACTCCAATTAAATCATTAATCATTTCTTGATCAATCAATCTAGTGTGATCATTTTTTGAATATCCTAGACAAGCAATAAGATAATTATTGCGTTTTTTTACTATCTGTACGCTATTAAATACATTAGGAAAAAGTGTTCCTGTTTTAATAAATATTCTTTCATTAGTATCAAAATCAATATTGACATAACTTTTATTTCTTTGAACAACAATACTCTGATGACTATAAAATAGAAAAGACTCTATTTTTTTATTTTCTAATATATTAATAACTAATTTTAATAAGTCATCGACAGTTGTATATTGTTTACTTTTATATAAACCATGCGAATTTAAAATATTTGTAAGTTTCATCCCAATTCTATTTATTAATCTTTCTACATGTTCTTCATAAGAAATATTCGTTTTTTCTTCAATTACTTCTTTTAAGACTTCGGCACTCGTATTGCTTGATTTAAATATCATGTTTTTAAGTAAATCATTGATTGTTATAAGATCATTTTCAAATAAATTATAACCACTCCCAACTATTAAATTATTTTTTTTAACTCTTACAATTTCTCTTAAAGAAATATTTAAATCAAATACTAAAAATAATGTTAATAATTTTATAACTGAACCAGGTACAATTTTGATATTTTTATTCTTAGAATAAACTTCAATAATATGCTCATTATCAATAATAAAGATTGATAAAGATTTAGCAGAAATTCTCTCAATTTTTTTCATAATTGAATTAAATTCAGTTAATCCTATTACTTTCGTATCTGTACTTGTAATAGTGCTCATAGTTTACTCCATTATTAATTTTTCCAATTTCATTTTTTCTATATTATTTTTTTGAAAATCAAATTCATTTAGAAAACATTGAATATTATCTATTTCTAGATTTTGGATGTCTGAAAATCCATATTCCCACCATTTTGACTCTAATAATCTATCAATAGTATCTTCATCAAATCTGAATTTTATAATTTTGGCTGGATTACCACCCACAATTGCATAAGGTGGTACATCTTTTGTAACGACTGAATTTGCAGCAATTACTGCCCCATTTCCAATAGTTATTGTTGGTTTCAACAATGCCCTTGCCCCAATCCAAACATCATGTCCAATATCCAATACTTTTTGTTCAATATTATTTGGTAACCTTCGAGCATTTTGATCCATCTTATTAATTTCTAAATATTTTTGATAAATTATAAAATTTCGATCATATGTTGTTGCTGAAGTCGTTAGCCATTCATGAGGATGCCTTAAACCTAGTACCCTTACTCCCTCTGCTATTGAGCAATACCGACCTACTTTAGTAGTAATTGGCAATAGAGACCAACTATAGGAAAATGCTCCCATATTCCAAATATTGTTACCGACTAAAAATGCGCAAAAGGGTTCAATTTCTACTTTTTCGAGAAAATTAATGTAATCTTCGTCGAGGAATCTTGAGTTACCATTACGAGTAAAATATATATGATATTCACTCATAACTTTTTTTAGCTCTTTATATTGTCTTTTCATATATCACTCAAAATAGTTATAAAAAGCTACTAAACCAGATAAATTATGCTCTTGATCATCTATTCGTGCTCTAAAACGATCATGTCTAACATAGAATGCATTCTTAATTTTATCTGGCCTAGCCATATACATTGCTAATTCAGGATAAAAAAATCCTGTAGAACGCTGGAACTCAACTCTATATTTAATTAATTCTTTTAATTCATTAAACTTGGCTTCTTCAAACAACTCGAGATAATCATTATCTCTCATATATGAAACCATTTTATATGCTGACATCATCATTTCTAAAAATGTTGCATAAGCAGTTTTTCTATTTTTAATAAATTCCATATGATTAAGATAGTTATTCATTCCAAATCTAAAATACTTTTCTTCTGGACAGATTTTTGTTAATTCATTTGTACAGTAACTCAACCAATGGTCATGATATTTATCATATTTTTTAGAAATAAAATTATCAAACATTAGCTTAACAGTATCAAGTAAGTCTTTATTTTTATTAATCTGATATAAACGTAGGAGCCCTAAAGCAGCTTCTCCATCGTAATATACAATTCTAAACTTTTCTTTTACGCATAATGACGGATAATTTAAAATATGGCTAGTTTGACCATATTCATCAATCATATATTGTATTCCTTTTGCTAGCATTTCAGCATTTTTCAAATACTTATCATTACCAGTTATTTCTTGATATTTAGCAAGCATAAAAATTGCAGTTGCATTTGATCCTAATTTTATTTCTAAATCTTGTTCACCATCAATCATAAATCCTTTTTCTTCTATAATTTTATAAAAATTATCAAAGGCATATTCAATAGATTTTTCAATTTTATTTAAATATTTTTTATTAAAAACTACTTCTAATGTTTCCAATAATGCATATATCGACGTACAATGTCGAACAGTATTATAACTCTTAATTTCTCGATCATAAGCTGGAAAATAACCATAAATAAAACGACCATCATCCAAAATTTGATTATATAAAAACTCGGAATTATTAATAATAAGTTCTTTTATTTCGTCCTTATAATTTTCAGACTTATATCTTATTCCGTTTACAACTCCTCCAGTCTGTAAATCAATAAACTTCTCATTTTCATAAAAAGCAGATACAGTATCAAAAACCCATACTTTTTTTATATCATCTAGTTTAAATACCTTAGTAATATTTTTATATTTAGATTTTATTGCATCATTAAGGTTTTTTTCATCAAAAAAATTAGGTTTATCAAAAGAAATACCTTTTATAATAGCTTTCCCATATATTTCTTGCTCTAGAAAACATATGTGAAATTTATCATCAAAGCTAATTCCTTTCCTGTAGTGATTATTATGTTCTTGATTTAAAACATCAAAGTCAACTTCACTCCAGCTCTCTTCACTAATATTACATGCAATATCTATTTTAAAAAACTCAGGTATTCTTCTGTTTTTAGAATATAACTTATCCAAAAATGAATATATTCTTTTTAACACTGTATTAAAATTTTTATCAAAAGTGTTCCATACTTCACATCTTTTTTTATTATCACCCATAGATAAAAAAATACACATACCATTCTCATATTCAGAATGAGTTTTCAATTGAATTAACAACCAGTTTTTTAATTTTTCTTTGAATTCCTCAAATTTACTATATGTATTAATTTCCATATTATCACTTCAAAAAATCTTTTAACTTATTATAACATATCACATTTAATTTCAAAATTATTTAAACAAAATAAAAAGAGGACCCGTAGATCCTCTTTTTATTCAAACAATCAAATTAAAATAATATTTGACTATTTTGTAGCAATTCATCAATTGTAGTATTAGTATTTTTAAGAGTTAAGATTTCTGTAGAATTATAAGAAGTTCCACTTCCATCTCTATCTATACTAATTACTGTGTCACCACCTACTTGTGTAGCAGTTACATATTGACCGATATTTGTATTATTAACAGACTGACCCGATAATAAACTACTTATATCGATTTTATCTCCTTGTGCTTTATTAAAATCACTCCAGGTATCTAAACCATTTCCACCTGTAGGATCCGTTGCATTAAGAAGCTTAAATATAACTGTATCTGCACCAGTACTAGTTGTATAAACATCATTTCCTGATGTGCCAGAAATTAAATCATTTCCAGCGCCAGTTTCATAATGTCTACCCAAATTAATTGTTAATGCAGCAACATTACTTTCATCACCATTCGCAGCTATAAGTTTATAATTAAAACTTGTAGTTTGGCTTCCATCTGCTGTGGCATTTGGAGTAAATGTATATGTGCCGTTTGCTGCAATATTTAATGTTCCATTACTGTAAACTAAAGTTTGACCAGTAGCTTCAACAAATACTCCAGCTGCATTTTCTACAAATAATTTAGTACCTATACCGCCTGTTACATCAGTACCATTACCGCTATCATCTGTAATTACATTACCTGTAGCTGGAGTAAATTCTCCAGAAGCAGTAAATGCATCATAATGTGTCAGTGTTGGTTGAACTGAAGTTTGAACTGAAGTTGAATTAGTACCATTAACAAGGAATGACTCATTACTTTCAGTACTTGTATAAATTACACGCCATTGTGTCGCCACACTATCCGCTGGTATCGAATAACTATTATCAATGATCGTAGCATTTGACCCCCCTAGGAATGGATGACTATAAGTTGTAGTTGGTGAAACATATACAGTTTGCCAGCTACCACCTACCAATTTTTGTACGCTATAACCAAAGGTATCATTATTGGCGCCAGATGAATCAGTTGTAGTAACTTTAATAGATAAGACAGCTGACGCATTTTTATCTACAGTAATAACATCTGAAGTATCCGTGCCAGGATTACGCGTATAAGTATAACCACCAAATAAGCTACCAGTACGAGTAACGGAAGCAGTCATTGAACCAAGATCTGCCGATTTTGTTTCAACAAAGTTTTTATAATCTACTTGAGCTCCATTGCTGTCATTAGTAGCAACTAAGTCAACTGTGCCATCCAAAGTAGGATCAGTTGGCCAATTAATGTCTACTTGAGAACTATCAATTCGGATATTAAGATTAGCTGTTGCCGTATTTCCATCAACATCTTGAATTGTATAAGTAAACGTATCGACTTTGCCTACTGAGTTAGGAATTTCCGGATTTCGGATGTATTCATAATTCCCATCCTTATCAATATACAGGTCACCATAAGCACCTTCTATTTTTTGGAAACCATTAACAGATTGATCAACAGTTAACGTGTTACCCGTTTCAGAGATTACTTGCGTAACGACTAATGGCTGACCTTCAGGATCGACATCCGCTACATCCCCTGCTCCCTCAGGAACAATGACGTTACCACTTACAACAACCTCACCATAATCAGTTGCTACACCACCTGATGGGATTGTTAAAGTTGGGAAACCTAAACCTGTAAAGTTAAGTCCTTGGTCATTTGTCATGACGATGGCATATTGACCTTCAGGTAAATCATTAATCGTGGTGCCACCTGTATAGAATCCTACAAGTGCTGCAAAAGCAGTTCCAGCATTTGGAATATGCTCATAAAGCTCATACTGACCAGTGTTTTCATTCAAACGAAGAACATCGAGGCCTAAACTCACAATACCTGCACCCAAATACAAACCACTGATATCAATATTGAAATCTTGAAGTGTTCCTTGAGGAACTTCTACTTGCAAGGCGTTGTTCACAGCCCATGTCCAATCGAGAATCAAACCATCATAAGAAGGTAAAACTACAGATGTCTTAGATTGTGTAGGTACTGGGCTTGTAGTTGGATCGATATTAGCATCAAGCGTTGCCAAGTCATCATTCGCAACCAGATCAGAGTCTGAGTCACTGTCGCTGTCAGAATCCGAGTCGCTGTCAGAATCCGAATCGCTGTCAGTGTCAGAGTCTGAGTCGCTATCAGAGTCGCTGTCGCTGTCGCTATCAGAGTCCGAGTCACTGTCAGAGTCCGAATCGCTGTCCGAATCAGAGTCACTGTCGCTATCAGAGTCCGAATCGCTGTCAGAGTCAGAGTCGCTGTCAGAATCAGAGTCACTGTCGCTATCTGAGTCCGAGTCGCTGTCGCTATCAGAGTCCGAATCCGAGTCGCTGTCAGAGTCTGAGTCGCTATCAGAATCAGAGTCGCTGTCGCTATCAGAATCCGAGTCACTGTCAGAATCCGAGTCGCTGTCAGAGTCAGAATCGCTGTCAGAGTCCGAGTCGCTGTCAGAATCAGAGTCACTGTCGCTATCAGAGTCAGAGTCAGAATCAGAGTCAGAATCAGAGTCGCTATCAGAGTCCGAATCCGAGTCGCTGTCGGAGTCCGAATCGCTGTCAGAATCCGAGTCACTGTCAGAGTCCGAATCGCTGTCCGAATCCGAATCGCTGTCAGAGTCCGAATCGCTGTCAGAGTCAGAGTCACTGTCAGAGTCTGAGTCACTGTCAGAGTCTGAGTCACTGTCGCTATCAGAGTCCGAATCGCTGTCGCTATCAGAGTCCGAGTCCGAATCCGAATCGCTGTCAGAATCAGAGTCTGAGTCGCTGTCAGAGTCTGAGTCACTGTCGGAATCAGAGTCGCTGTCGCTATCAGAATCCGAGTCACTGTCAGAATCCGAGTCGCTGTCAGAGTCAGAATCGCTGTCAGAGTCCGAGTCGCTGTCAGAATCAGAGTCACTGTCGCTGTCAGAATCAGAGTCACTGTCAGAGTCAGAATCAGAGTCAGAGTCGCTATCAGAGTCCGAATCCGAGTCGCTGTCAGAGTCCGAATCGCTGTCAGAGTCCGAGTCACTGTCAGAATCAGAGTCGCTGTCAGAGTCCGAGTCACTGTCAGAGTCCGAGTCACTGTCGCTATCAGAGTCAGAGTCACTGTCAGAATCAGAGTCGCTGTCAGAGTCAGAATCGCTGTCCGAATCCGAGTCACTGTCAGAGTCTGAGTCACTGTCGGAATCAGAATCGCTGTCGCTGTCAGAGTCAGAATCAGAATCAGAATCCGAGTCGCTGTCAGAATCAGAGTCGCTGTCAGAGTCTGAATCGCTGTCAGAGTCTGAATCGCTGTCAGAGTCTGAATCGCTGTCAGAGTCTGAGTCACTGTCAGAGTCCGAATCGCTGTCAGAGTCCGAATCGCTGTCAGAGTCCGAGTCGCTGTCGGAATCAGAGTCGCTGTCGCTATCAGAGTCTGAGTCACTGTCGGAATCAGAGTCGCTGTCAGAATCAGAGTCACTGTCGCTATCTGAGTCACTGTCGGAATCAGAGTCGCTGTCGCTATCAGAGTCAGAATCGCTGTCAGAGTCTGAGTCACTGTCAGAGTCCGAATCGCTGTCAGAATCAGAGTCACTGTCGCTATCAGAGTCCGAGTCGCTGTCGCTATCAGAGTCCGAATCCGAGTCGCTGTCAGAATCAGAGTCGCTGTCAGAGTCTGAATCGCTGTCAGAGTCTGAGTCACTGTCAGAGTCCGAATCGCTGTCAGAGTCCGAGTCGCTGTCAGAGTCTGAGTCGCTGTCAGAGTCTGAGTCGCTGTCAGAGTCCGAGTCGCTGTCAGAGTCTGAGTCGCTGTCAGAGTCTGAGTCGCTGTCAGAGTCCGAATCGCTGTCAGAGTCCGAGTCGCTGTCAGAATCAGAGTCGCTGTCAGAGTCCGAGTCGCTGTCAGAATCAGAGTCGCTGTCAGAGTCAGAGTCGCTGTCGGAATCAGAGTCGCTGTCGCTATCAGAGTCAGAATCGCTGTCAGAGTCTGAGTCACTGTCGGAATCAGAGTCGCTGTCAGAATCAGAGTCACTGTCGCTATCAGAGTCCGAATCCGAGTCGCTGTCAGAGTCTGAGTCGCTGTCAGAGTCTGAGTCGCTGTCAGAATCAGAGTCGCTGTCAGAATCAGAGTCACTGTCGCTGTCGCTATCAGAGTCGCTGTCGGAATCAGAGTCTGAGTCACTGTCGCTGTCAGAGTCTGAGTCGCTGTCAGAGTCTGAGTCGCTGTCAGAGTCCGAATCGCTGTCAGAGTCCGAGTCGCTGTCAGAATCAGAGTCGCT
>NZ_JBQUYP010000003.1:0-485550 GCF_056314305.1 Acinetobacter sp. DMC2
TCATTATTGCTACAGGTGAAGGTGCTAAAGCATCACTCTCTGCGTTTGATTACATCATCCGTTCTGGGCAATAAAATTTAATTTCAAAACGAAAGAGCCAAAGGACAACCTTTGGCTCTTTTTATTTTATGGTTTATATAAACCGTGTTCGACTAAATGCTCTCGTAAAATACGACGCAGTTCTAGTACCGCTTGTGGAGTGAGCTGGATTGAATGACCACCCGGAAGAACTTTCTCAGACTTGGCACCTTCTAAATGAGCACTTTTATAAGGAACAATACCATCAGTAATCACATTTGGATCATCGCTCTTGGTGATATTCCCCATAATAGAGTGGAAGACTAACCCCTGGTGCGGGTTAATATTTTCTGTAAGTTCCATAAATTTGGACTGATGACTTAAGTCACTTGGACCATTTTGAATCAAACCATTATCAATATTACCCAAGAAATCTTTAACATCTAAATTTTCAGTGGTGAGAGACGTTGCTACAGCTGATAAAAATGCACCTGGTAGGCGAATAATTTTACGTGCAGCTAACGTAAACCAACGATCGGCATAATCTGTACCTCGATGAGGAGAAGCTAAGAAAATTGCACGATCAAAATTATTGATTGAATGCATTTGCAATCGCTCAGTAACCATTGGATGTTTCTTGAAACGGTTTTGCTGACGAATCGTCATCAAATCTAAAGCAGGCTTAGTAATATCACCATCACTGACCAGTAACCGACTAATAATACCTCCCATACTATGGCCCACAAGAACAGCATTATGTGCAGCAGGGTCATTTGGGTTCAAAGAACCAAAAGCTTGTTTAAGAAGGGCATAAGTTTGGAAACGGCTTTCCAAAATTGGCATATTGGTTGAATAGAAGACTTGCCAAACTTGGTAATTGTCTCGTAAAACCGTGTCACCCATAACATCATTGGTGAGTGCAATCCAAGCTTCAGGGCTACTTGCCAAACCATGGACTAACACAATAATTTTCTTATTTGGATTATACGGTTCAAGCATGTAGAGGTGCGGCATAGTTAAATGCTGATCGCGGTCAATCAGGCTTAAATAAGCTGCCACACCTAAGTTATTTTCGGCCAGCCATAGACCATAAGGCGCTGAAAAGTTAGCAGCCAGAGGATATTGTTTACCAGCTACCTTGATATTATCTGTCCGATATGGGTCATAAACTCGAATTATGAATTCAGGATTATTAATAATTTCTTCAACAGTGGTCGCATGTTTTGGTTCAGCGACAATAGTTGCAGCCAAATAACGTGCATGATGAATATTTGGATTTACACCATTTTTATAATTGTATTTAAGCGGGTCTAGAATATATTCATTAATATCTTCGCTTCCTGAACTCGGGAAAACAGCCACAAATTCAGAGCCAAAACCATCACGGCGGTTAATAGTTCTTAACCCTGAAAAATTTAAGTTATAACTTGAAATTAATTTTTCTAATTTTTGACCTGTTAACTGTCTATGAAACTCAAAGTCAATTGTGTAAACACTTTTACCAATGTGAATTTGTGGTTCAACCACATTTTTCTTGGGGTGCCTTAAATCATAAACACTGACCATTTTGGCAATTGCTTGATTATAGAAGTCGCGAATTTGAACTTGTCTATTATCAAAAATACGGTCGGCAGGTAAGCGTTTCGTTGCAAAAAGATAAGCATAGCTATAACGAATACTTTTATCTAATAAATTCAATTGCTGGTCTACGCAGTTATCATAACTATTCTGGATACTTTTTTGTTCTTCTTCAGATTTATGTTTGGTAAATCTACTTACTTTGCAGTCAGAGGTATCTGATAAGGCCATTGCTTTTGCCAGGTACATCTCGCTTGCAGCAGATAAAAATTGTTCATCTAAAATTTGAGGAAGGTTTTTGAGTTGATTTACACAGGTTTCAGGGGTGTCTGTACAAACTTTAGCTTCCTGACCTGACATAGATAAAACATTCAGGCTTGCTTCGCTGAGTTTATCTTGCGTAAGAATACTATTGCGTTCATTTGCAATGGTTACATTTAAAGCTTGTTGTTTAACATTTACGACCTGACATCCACTCAGAATTGAACCGAGTAGCATGACCGTCAACAGTGTTTTGTTTCTTTTTATTGAAAACATTAGGGTCAAAATATAGTGGCTCAATGGTAGGTAGATCATACAAATTTTAAAGTAATTTTCAAATGATCAAATACAAAAAAGGGCTGTCAAAACAGCCCTTTTTGAAGCACTAAGCTTATTTTTTAGATGTTGCACTTGGTGTTGTAGTTGCAGACATTGCAGGGTTAGTCAAAACTTGCCATACATTCCAACGACCTTGTTTTTCAATTTCTTGAATTAAACGATCAGCAATTTCCGATTCATCTGGATATTTCACTTTATAATTTTTAAGTGTCTGAATCGCGTTTTTCTTTTGCTCCATTGCAATATAGTTATTTGCAGCAGCTAGATACGCTTCTTGAACATTACCTTTAATGGCTTTATCTAAGTAAGGAATGGCTTCACGTTGACCACCACCTTCAGATAAACCGAAACCAAACCAGAAGTTCGTTTCTGCATCATCTGGGCTAATTTTTAAAAGTCTTTGAGCATATTCTAAAGATCTAGTGGTATGAACGGTACCTAAATCAAGATTACGCGCAAGAACACTTGCTTTGAAAGCACGAAGCAAAATATCAAATGATGCATTTGGGTTTGCAGCAAGTGTATCAAGTTGTTGTGTTACTTCTTTAAGTTTACTTTCGAAACCTTTACGTTCTTGGCGATCAGTAAAGCGAGGTGGGTAGTGACGAGCTTTGCCTTCTACTAACTGTAAAAAGTCGTCAATACTTGTAACATCAATTTCATTTTCACCAGCTAAAACTGCGTATTTCATTGAACGCTGTGAATTATTTACAGTCGGAACAATCAGTTTGTTGACGTCGAGAGTAAGCTGTTTAGTCGGGTCATCTTGACGATTAACGACCATTTTGGTTACTGGCTGTGCAGCAGCATCTTTTAAGGCAACTTCAAATGCTGGCGGTTGATCGTAGTTAAAAGGATTTAACGCATAAAAAGGAGGAGTAAGCTCTGGTTCCTTGAAAACAAAAGGCTCAATTTTTTGTTGTTTTACAGGTGCCATTGTACAAGCTGTTAAACTTGAAGTCGCAAGGATGATATATGCCAAAGGCTTAAAATTCATAGGATCTTCCGTTCATTTTAGTAAAGTCAGATTTGGTAGTGACAAGTCTAGAAAAAGCTAAACCGACATGCAAGGGTAAGCGTGTTACATTATGAATCAAGAATATTACGTTTTTGATATCTTGTTTTGTGCACCACATTCACGACGCACTTCTTCAAGAATTTTTAGCTCTTCATCACTAAAAGGTTGTTCATCTTGACTTTCTTTTTTGAAACTAGGGTCTAGCTCTGATAAACGCTGACATAAATTATTCATACGTGTTTCATTGTGTTGAATACGATCGAGCAAAACGCGCATACCTTCTAAAATAGGGTCCGACTGATCAGCAGTTGTCGCATATGGGGCAAAACCAATACTTTGTGCATAATCGCGGCGACGTTCTTCATCTTTATCTTTAGTTTTGTCGGCATCTTTATAGATATAGCGAGCAGGGTTTCCTACAGCAGTTACTCCAGCAGGAACAGCTTTGGTCACTACAGCATTCGAACCGACTTTGGCACCTTTACCTACAGTAAATGGACCCAAAATTTTCGCACCCGCACCAACCACCACGCCATCTTCTAAAGTTGGGTGACGTTTGCCGGTCTTCCATGTTGTACCACCTAAGGTAACACCATGATAAAGCGTTACATCGTCGCCAATTTCAGCAGTTTCACCAATCACAACACCCATGCCATGATCAATAAAAAAACGCTTACCAATTTTAGCGCCTGGATGAATTTCAATACCTGTTGCAAAACGGCTAAATGAAGAAAGTAGGCGTGCCGCACCTTTACAATCTTTTTGCCATAATTCATGCGCGACACGATGCATCATAATTGCATGAATGCCAGGGTAGGTGGTAAGAACTTCGAGTGTATTGCGGGCAGCAGGATCTCGCGCAAATACAGCTTTTATATCTTCTTTAAGCTGCTTAAGCATTGGGTTGATCCTCCTTGTCAGATAATGCTTTTTTCCATTTACCACTTGTTAAAGCTTGTACGCGACTAAAAATACCGCGAAGTAAATGATATTCCATACGATCTAATTGTATACGACCAAATAAACGACGCAAGCGTAAAGGTAATAAACGTGGATTTTCTGGATCTAAAAATTCGATTTCAGTCAGCATTTTTTCTAGATGAGGATAAAACTCTTCCATTTGTTGCTGAGTCACCAAAGGTTCATCCCATTGCATGCTTTGGCCTTGAACTAATGGCATTTCATCTACATTCTGATCGACTTGCTCTTGCTCGAGAGTAGACATGCGAAGTTCGTAACATACAACTTGAATCGCTTGCGCAACATTTAACACGCCATAGTCCGGATTGACAGGAATCGTTAAATGATAATTTGCCAGTGCTAATTCTTCGTTTGTTAAGCCACGGTCTTCACGGCCAAAAACAATAGCAATTTGTTGTCCTTGAGATGTTGCCTTAATAGCTTCTTTAGCTGCAGGTCTCACATCCAGTAAAGGCCAAGGAATGGTGCGACTACGAGCACTTGTTCCAAATACTAAATGACAATCTTTAATCGCATCTTCTAAGGTATCTACAATCTCAAGATATTCAAATAAATCTTGGGCACCAGCGGCAAGTGCTTGTATATCTGGATGAGGATATGTTTTTGGTGCTACGAGAACTAATTTAATTAGTCCCATTGTTTTCATGGCACGTAAAGCACTACCAATATTGGCAGGTAAAGTCGTATTTACCATGACAATACGCACTTGTGCTAATTGTTTTGACACGGTGGTGTGGTCAAACGAACTCATAAGATTTCCAGAAATTACGAATATTGAGAAACTTCGCTTTGGTATAAATCCAATGCATCGTCCATAGACATACCCGCAGGAGGAGGGGCAACAGCATGTGGACGAACAGGGTCTGCTGCTTTAGCTGCTTTCGACTTTACTTGATATTCAATATAAATATTATCTTTACCAAAATAATCTCTGAGTTTAGCAAGTAATTCATCTAGAGGAGCGACTTTCCATTGCGGACCAAGCTGAAGTTCGGCTTGAGCATAGGGTTGATCAATCTGTAATTGTAGAGTGATATGTTGATGCATATCTACATTGCAAAATGGCAAGATCATGTTTTGCAGATCTTTTGCCAATGTTGGCTGCATGAACTCTTCTGTTAATTTGATTTGAATACTGTTAGCACGTTTTTGTCTTATTTCATTTAATGTGAAAGCCTTGGTTAAACGTCCCATTGGACGATCAAAGCCTTCTCGCTCATAGATTTCGCCTTCGAAAACTACAACACGTTCAACTTGCACAATATCTTTAAAACGTTGGAAACGTTCATGGTTACAGCTGACTTCAATACGTGCCGTACCATCATCAAGTACAATAACCACACGGTTCGGGAAGTTTGCGACATCAATGACCAAACCTGCATAAACCGTTGTAACACCACGACGCGTCGCAGTAATTTCGTTTAGTTTTACAGGAATAAAAGCTTTGAGTTCTTGTCGGTAAACATCAATTGGATGACCCGTTAAATATAAACCAAGCGTATCTTTTTCGCCTTTGAGACGAACTTCGTCACTCCATGGTTTTACTGGTTTAGCTGGCTTGCGTTGAACTTCTTCAACCTCACCAAATAAATCCATAATTCCACTTTCACGGTTACTTCGAGCTTGTTCAGCGGCTTGAACAGCTTCAGGCAATTGTGCCATTAAGCTTGCACGTTCAATTCCTAAGCAATCGAGTGCACCCGCGCGAATTAAAGCTTCAAGAGTACGCTTATTGATTTTCTTCAAATCAATACGATGGCAAAAATCGAATAAATCTGTATAAGGACCAAATTGTCGACGAGAGTCAATAACTGACTGCATTGCTTGTTCGCCGACGCCTTTAATTGCACCTAAACCGTAAACAATCGTTTTATCGTTACTTGCATGGAAGTGATAAGTCGACATGTTGACTGATGGTGGTAAGACTTCAAGATTATTGTTTCGACAGTCATCAATCAAAAATACAACACTGTCCGTGTTTTGCATTTCCGATGTCATTACCGCTGCCATAAACTCAGCAGGATAATGAGCTTTTAACCATGCAGTATGATAGGCAACTAGGGCATAAGCAGCCGCGTGAGATTTGTTAAAACCATAGCCTGCAAACTTTTCCATATAGTCAAAGATATGGTTTGCTGTACTTTCGTCAATCCCTTTTTCAGCAGCACCTTCTAAGAAGATTTGGCGCTGTTTGACCATTTCCTCGGGTTTCTTTTTACCCATTGCACGGCGTAATAAGTCTGCGCCACCTAACGTATAACCTGCACAGATCTGTGCAGTCTGCATCACCTGTTCCTGATAAACCATAATCCCGTAAGTTGGTTCTAATACACCTTCTAAAAGAGGATGGAGATATTCAAAATCTCCACCATGCATACGGTGAATAAAGTCAGGAATCAGATCCATTGGACCCGGACGATACAAGGATACGAACGCAATAATTTCTTCAAATTTGCTTGGACGTGCCTCTTTAAGCATCCGTTTCATACCGACGGATTCAAACTGGAATACCGCTGTCGTATTTGCATCGGCAAAGACAGAATAGGCTTTAGCGTCGTCTAGAGGAACATGCAAGATATTGAGTTGATCATTACTGTCGCGGTTTTTATTAATATTTTGAATCGCGTCTTCAATAACGGTTAAGTTACGTAAACCCAAAAAGTCGAACTTGACCAGACCCGCTGCTTCTACATCGTCTTTATCATATTGAGCAACACGGTTTGTTCCATCTGCATCACAAAGTACAGCCGAGAAATCGGTAATTTTACCTGGTGCAATAACTACACCTCCGGCATGTTTACCAGTATTTCGGGTTATACCTTCTAACTTTAATGCCATTTCCCAGATTTCGCTTGCATCGTCGTTATCTGGGTTAGATGGATTGGTCACAATATCTTTAAGCTGAGGTTCCATATCAATGGCGGTGGCTAAATCCACACCGAGCGGTTTGGTAGGTACCATTTTTGAAATACGGTCAGCTAAACCGTAAGATTTACCCAATACACGTGCAACATCACGGATTGCACCTTTTGCTGCCATGGTTCCGAAAGTTGCAATTTGTGAAACGGCTTCGCGACCATAAGTACGCGATACGTAATCAATAACGCGGTCACGTCCGGCAATACAGAAATCGACGTCAAAGTCAGGCATCGATACACGTTCTGGGTTCAAGAAACGTTCGAAGAGCAGATCGTAACGAAGAGGGTCAAGGTCAGTAATTTCTAAGCTATAGGCGACTAATGAACCTGCACCTGAACCGCGACCTGGCCCGACAGGAACACCATTACTTTTTGCCCATCGAATAAAGTCCATGACGATGAGGAAGTATCCAGGGAAACCCATTTTCAGGATAATACCAACTTCATAATCAATTCGTTCATCGTAAGGCTTACGAATCTCAGGCCAGTCTTCGCCACGTTTTTCAACAGGGTAAAGATAATTTAAGCGTTCTTCCAAGCCCACTTTAGATAAATGTTCAAAATAAGTGTCGATGGTAAAACCATCTGGAATTGGATAGTCAGGTAAAAAGTAAGTACCGAGTTGCAGTTTAACGTTGCAACGTTTAGCAATATGATAGGTGTTCTCGATAGCACTAGGAATATCGGAAAACAATTCGATCATTTCATCTGAGGTTTTAAAGTGCTGCTCAGGACTATATATGCGTGGACGGCGATTATCTGCTAGTACATAACCATCAGCGATGCAAACACGTGCTTCGTGTGCTTCGAAATCTTCTTTTTCTACAAAGTGCACATCATTATGTGCAACTACACCAATATTATATTGTGCAGCAAGCTTAGTTGCTTCTTGAATAAAGTCTTCTTCACCGGGACGGTCGGTACGTGTTAAAGCAAGATAAACACGGTTACCAAATTTTTCGAGCCATGCTTCTAAAAGGGGAGCTGCTTTTTGCGGGTTAGATGAGCAAAGCATCTGACCAACATCACTATGCTGACCAAGTAAAACGATAATATCTTGATGCTGTTCAAGTATCCATTCTTTTTGTACACATGGAATACTGAGCTGTTGTCCTTCAATAAAACCGCGTGAAACAATTTCGGTTAGACTTTTCCACCCGACATCACTCATTGCAAGTAAGGTTGCACGGTGTTGAGCATCATCAAGGCGAATTGTGCTACCTAAAAGAGGCTTAATGCCTTTTTTTAAACAAGAATTATAAAACTTTACTGCCGCATGGAGATTAGAGAGGTCAGTTAATGCCAACGCAGGCATTTGGTCTTTAACCGCAGCATTGACCAAGTCAGGTATGCGAACTATCGACTCTGTAATCGAAAATTCTGTATAAATACCTAGATGAACAAACTGCATAAACCAATCCTTAATGCGACCGAAGCATAGTTTAACACGCAAAGTTAAAAGGAAATGGTTAATATTTTGGCAAACTGTTAAGGATTTTATTATTTAAGAAGAATGAGTTGAACATCTATTGTACAGTTTTAATATAAAAGACATTATTTTTATAAAATATGACCAGCTCAAACACCAAGGTTTGAGCTGGTTGAAAAACTTAGTACTGCCAGAACATACGTTGAATTTCTTTAACGTCATTAGTCTTAGTAAGAGCTAATGCAGCAAGAATACGCGCTTTTTGAGGGTTTAAGTCATGTGCTGCTACCCAACCATATTTAGAGTCAGGTTGTTCTGCATCACGTAATACAAAACCTTGTGGAACACGTGATGAGCGGATAATTTGAATACCGTTCTTGTCGTGAAGATTTTGTAAAGTTGGTACGATATATTTTGGTACAGAACCGTTACCAGTACCTGCATTAATAATCGCTTTAGCGCCTGCTTTTGCATACGCTTCATATGCATCTGGAAGCATAGAGTCTGAACCATAAACGATCTGTACAGTTGGAAGTGCATCGCCTTTAATATTTTCAATATTAAATTCTGAAGCATTTGTAAAACGTTTTACAGATTGTCTGAACCAGTATGGCTTGCCTTCAACTAACGTACCTAAAGCGCCCCATTGGCTAACAAAAGCATTTGTATGAATGTTAATGCCTTTAGTGACATCACGCGCTGCAAAAATAGAGTCGTTCATAAGAACCATAACGCCTTTATTTTTTGCATCATCAGAAGCAGCTAAAGCAACTGCGCTATAAAGGTTAAGTGGTCCGTCTGCTGAAAGGGCAGTTGAAGGACGCATTGAACCAACAAGTACAATAGGTTTATCAGTGTGAACAACTAGATTTAAGAAAAACGCTGTTTCTTCTAAAGTATCTGTACCGTGAGTAATCACGACACCATTAACAGATGGTTTTTTTACCAGTTCATTTACTTGACGAGCAATTTCCAATAATTCCTTATCAGTAATACTCTCAGAAGCGATTTGTAATGCTTGAATACCGGTGACATTCGCCAAATCTTTGATTTGTGGAACAGCATTAATTAAGGCATCAACTGGAACTTTTGCAGCAGTATAGGTTGCACTGTTTGCTGAGCTTGCGCCAGCACCCGCGATAGTACCGCCAGTGGCTACAACAACTACATTATTTTTTGCGTAAAGTGGGAGAGAGCAGGCCAATAAGCCCATCGCTAAACCTAAAGATTTAACAGTTTTAGTCAACATCGAAAATATCCTTATGAAGTGACGAAAGTAAAAAAAGTTTGTCGAATATGTCAGCTTTTCCTAAGCAAAACACATACCATGTAAAACATATTCGTAACTTGTTTGAATAAGAAGCATCCCTGAATAGCATTTTGTTTCATCAACAATTGCTTAGTCATTGCCTTTATTTAGCGTTAATAAATATCATGAATAAAATAAAAAATCTATTAAGTTTTTCTAATTTATCTTATTTTTTTATGTTTTTAACATAAAGGAGGTAAATAATTTTATCACTATTATAAAATTTAAAAATAATGGGTTTGACATAGTTTTATTTACCATTTGGTATTTATATGTTATTGATTATATATAATATTATTTATTAATAAAATTATATGGATTTTTTGATAGTTGAACTAAATAGTAATTTCAATAGTTTAATATAATTAATTAGTAATGAAATGAATTAAAAATTAATCAATTGATGTTTATTTCTAAGAATATAGATTCTGTTTGGGTGGTTTTTATTCTCTTTTTAAGGTTTATTTTAAGGAAATTTAATAGGAGTGAAAATACATTATTTAGTTCATTATTTAATATGGAAATACACATAAATTTTTATTGTTTAATTTTAGAATAAAAAGAAGAGCAATTTTATAAGGTCATATAAAATTGCTCTTAAGTTGGGAGAGTGGGAGAAAAGAGAAACTTAAGCGGTTGTTTGTTCTTGAGTTGATTTAATTAATACAGGTTCTGGTAACTCTTCAGTATCTGCTACTTTTTCGCCTTCAAGCTTAGCAACAACAGCGGTAGCAATACTGTTGCCTACTACGTTTGTGGCAGTACGACCCATGTCAAGGAACTGATCGATACCAAGCAATAAAAGAATGCCAGCTTCAGGTAAATGGAACATGGTGAGTGTTGCTGAAATAACTACAATTGAAGCTCGTGATACACCTGCAATACCTTTACTTGTTACCATTAGAGTTAGCAGAATTAAGATTTGTTGAGTGAAGCTAAGATCGATGTTGTAAGCTTGAGCAATAAAGAGTACCGCAAACGTGGTGTACATCATTGAACCATCTAGGTTAAATGAATAACCCAACGGTAATACAAAGCTAGTCACCTTTTTAGGTACACCAAATTTATTGAGTGCATCCATTACTTTAGGGTAGGCAGATTCACTTGAAGCTGTAGCAAAAGCAAGAGTTACAGGTTCACGAATGAGTTTACCTAAGCGGAAAATATCTTTTTTAAGTACGATTGCACCAACAGAGAACAAAATGATCCAAAGTAGCAGAAGACCGAAATAGAACTCAGCGATTAAAATGCCGTAGTCAACAATCAAGCCTAAACCTTGTACTGTAATTGCTGAAGCGATTGCAGCAAATACTGCAAAAGGTGCAAACATCATGACGTAATCAGTAATACGGAACATGATCTTGCTAAGTTCTTCAGTCAAACGAACAATAACAGACCCTTTCTCGTTGCCTTGATTTACAAAAGCGAGTGCCGAACCAAAGAAAATTGAGAAAACAAGTACTTGTAAAATATCGTTATTTGCCATTGCTTCTGCAATACTGCGTGGAAACACATGACTTAAGAATGATTGCAGCGTAAAGCCAGTGGTCGCTGGGAGAGAAGCGCCACTAAGTTGTTGAGCTGTTGGTAGTGCTAAATCTAGAGCTGCACCAGGTTGGAAAAAGTTTGCTAAACCCATTCCGATAGCAAGCGATACAAACGAAGCAGTAATGAACCAAGTCATTGACTTGAGTGTGATACTACCAATTGATGTAGATTTCCCCATTGATACAATGCCTGAAACAATTGTGGCAAATACCAATGGAGCAATAATCATTTTGATGAGGCGTAAAAAGATGTCTGTGCCGATGCTGAAATAAGAAGCGATCTGTTTGAGTTGTTCGCCCTCATTGAAGAAGTGGTGACAAATCCAACCTGTCAGTACGCCAAGTAAAATAGCAATAACAATATACTTGAGCAATTTCTTTTGCTTCATATGAACCTCTATCCATTTGATTCAATCATTCTTTGATGGGATTTGAATGATTGAAAGCTTTCCTTGTTAGTTCAGTCCGGTCGTTCTACCGATTTTATCTTCCTAGATACCTGTATCTGTTTTAACCGAATCGAATATGGTGATGTTGTTATGGAGGGGGATTGTTGCTCGATTTTGAAGCAGTGTGAAATGCAAAAAAATATTGATCCATGCATTTTTTGCATAATGAAGATTGGGCGAAATGTGAAATTACGCACAAATTTAAACGTATGGTAAAAAATATAGAAATAAATTGTTAAACAGAATTTAAAGATTAAATAAATTAAATTTTTAATAGAAGTTATTTAAATTCAATGTTTTATTTTGGGAAAAATGAAAGCGTGGAAGTGTTTGTAATTATTCTTTTTTTAAATTAGTTAAATAAAATTATCAAAAAGGCATCCAATTTAAGATGCCTTTTTTGATATGCATTTTTTTAACGACGATTGGCTAAGAAACGACCTAAACGAGTGATTGCCTCTCGTAATTCATTTTCGGCCGGTAAGAAAACCACACGGAAATGATCTGGAGTTGGCCAATTAAAGCCCGTACCTTGTACCAGTAACACTTTCTCTGCACGTAACAAATCAAGCATTAATTTTTCATCATCTTCAATTGGATAGATGTTTGGATCGAGGCGAGGGAAGCAGTACATTGCTCCATCTGGTTTTACACAGCTTACACCAGGAATTTCATTTAGCATTTCCCAAGCAATATTACGCTGTTCGTACAAACGACCACCTGGACGAATCAGGTCATTAATTGATTGATAACCGCCTAAAGCAGTTTGAATCGCATATTGAGCTTGAACGTTTGCACATAGGCGCATTGACGCCAACATATCTAAACCTTCGATATAGTCAGCAGCACGGCTTTTATCTCCGGTAATTGCCATCCAGCCTGAACGGAAACCTGCAATACGATAAGCTTTTGATAAACCATTAAAAGATACGCAAAGCTGGTCGCCAGCTAATGAGGCTACTGAAACATGTTCAATGCCGTCATAAATAATTTTGTCGTAAATTTCATCAGCAAATAAAATTAGATCATATTTTTTTGCCAGCACTACAATTTGTTCAAGAATATGGCGTGGATAGACTGAACCAGTAGGGTTGTTTGGGTTAATGATGACAATACCGCGAGTATTCGATGTAATCTTGCTTTCAATGTCAGCAATATCTGGATACCAGCTATTTTCTTCATCACATTTATAGTGAATTGCTGTACCACCTGAAAGATTAACAGCTGCTGTCCAAAGCGGATAATCCGGCATTGGAATCAACATTTCGTCGCCATCATCAAGCAAGCCTTGCATCGCCATTACAATAAGTTCAGACACACCATTACCAATATACACGTCATTCACGTGCATATTTAGGATGCCTTTTTGTTGGTAATATTGGCAAATAGCTTTACGTGCTGGAAAGATACCTTTTGAGTCAACATAACCAATCGCATTTGGTAGGTTTAAAGCAACGTCATTAATAATTTCTTGTGGGGCTTCAAAACCAAATGGAGCAGGGTTGCCGATATTTAGCTTGATGATTTTATGTCCTTGCTCTTCCATTTCATTGGCGGCTCGTAATACTGGTCCGCGAATGTCATAACAAACATGCTCAAGCTTCGATGATTTCTTTATTTCTCGAGAAGTTGGCATAGATTGGAGGGTAGCAATATTTTTAGACATAGCTGGATTCACTTTTGCATATCGGTATAAATAACTTTTAAATGTTTTAACTGTTACCAAATTCAGATCGTGTTGATCTTTTAGTAATTCAACAATTTTTTCATGGGTAAAGCCCGATTGCTGATACTGTTTGATAACTGGTAATAGTTGCTGGAAAAGCACACTTTTTTTCTGAGACATGTTTTGTCCTATACAACCGTGCCAAACAAGAATAGCACCATCTTTGCTTCCTTGAAAGAAAATAAAATATAAATTTGCTTACTTTTGATTTTAAATTTTGCTTACTTTTTGCTTTCTAGTACTTAGATGTTTAAAATCCAACAAATTTTACGTTCAGAGACTAGTGTTTTTTTGATGAATGGCGTAAATATAAAACACGATTTATGTTTACATCAGAATAAAAGGTGCATGTCATGGGAAAAGTCAATAAAACAGACCGGGAATGGCAAAGAGAGTTATCACCAGAAGAATATCGGATCACACGACAAAAGGGTACTGAACCAGCATTTACGGGGCAATACTGGAATACGAAGCAACATGGTACCTATGTCTGCCGTTGCTGCGGTGCAGAATTGTTCTCATCAGACACTAAATATGACAGTGGTTGTGGTTGGCCTAGCTTCTTTAAACCGATAGAGCCAACTGCAATTGAAGAACATGATGATTTATCGCATGGTATGGTCAGAACAGAAATAGTTTGTCATGATTGCGAAGCCCATTTAGGGCATGTTTTTGAAGATGGACCACAGCCGACTGGTTTGCGCTATTGTGTAAACTCGGCATCATTACAACTTAAATCACAAGAAAAAAATGATGAGGAAACCTATCCATGAGTAATATTTATCAGTTTGAAGCTGAACTGTTAGAGGGTGAAGTTAAGCAATTAGCTGATTACAAAGGTAAAGTTTTACTAATTGTAAATACTGCAAGTAAATGTGGTTTTACACCACAATTTGCTGGCCTTGAAAAACTTTATGAGAAATATAAAGATCAGGGCTTGGAAGTTTTAGGGTTTCCCTGCAACCAGTTTGGCGGGCAAGATCCGGGTAACAATAAAGAAATCGGTACGTTCTGCCAACGCAACTATGGGGTGAAATTCCCGATGTTTGCAAAAGTAGATGTAAAAGGACCAGAAGCCCACGTGATTTTTAGATATTTGACGCGTGAAGCTAAAGGCATTTTAGGCAGTAGTACTATTAAATGGAACTTTACTAAATTTTTGGTAGGGAGAGATGGCGCAGTGCTTAATCGCTATGCTCCTACGACTAAACCAGAAGCATTAGAAGCTGATATTGAAAAAGCATTAGCAAGTTAATAAATTAAATGAACGCTATTCCTCAAGCATTTGAGTTTTGGCAAGATGGGCGAATGCCTTATGTTGAAGCCAGAAGATCTTGTTTTAGTCGAACATGTTATAAGTCTCATAGTCATCCAACATTTTCTATTGGAGCTATAGATGAAGGGAATAGCGTTTTTCAAAGTTCATTTGGTACAGCACAAAAGATTTCTGCTGGTACCTTAGTCATTGTACCTGCCCACATAGAACATTCTTGTAATCCATTACCTGATCAGGCTTGGAGTTACCAGATGCTGCATCTGGATATATCTTGGCTTAATCAATGGTATGCCGAATTTCAAAAAGAGGGCTTTGATTTAAATTTACCCCAACATAGACCTCTCATTATTAAAGATGAGTCTTTATATCAGGCTTTTTCTGGTATGAATAAAAGTTTGTTTGATCCTGAAAAATTGATTCTTGGAAAAGAACAGTCGCTTATCTATTGCCTTACTCAGTTGTTACTACCTCATTTTATATTAGAAGAAATACAGAAAACTCAATATTTGTATAAAGACTTCTTGGACTTAATTCATATTATCAAATCATCCGAACGATTTATTTCTCTAGAAGAGCTTGCACAGCGGGTAGGTCTTAGTCGATACGCAATTATTCGTCTCTTTAAAGCTAATGTTGGCTTAACGCCTCACGCATTTCAAATTAATTTAAAGATTAATCAAGCCAGAGCTCAATTAAAACAAGGGATTTCGCTTGTGGAGTTGGCAGTAAATTTAGGCTTCAGTGATCAGAGCCATTTTCATAAAGCTTTCAAAGCGCATACAGGAATTACTCCTCGTCAGTTCCAACTCGCAGCCGCGCAATAATTTACAATAAATTATTTTTCTTTATTTTTAAGCTATTCCATACAGTTTTAAAGATGAAATCGTTATGGAAGTTTTTTTAGTTATCGCCTTTACTCACTTTTTAGCGCTGTTATCTCCGGGACCAGATTTTTTCCTTATTCTCACCAGCCTTTTACAAAAAGGTTCTCGATATACATATGGCATTATTGCTGGAATTGCGTTTGGTAATGCCTTGATTTTGATGGCTTGTATGTTCGGATTTATGTTGCTTGGAAATTTGAGTACGACCATTCTTTTAGTACTTAAATGGCTTGGGTCTGGGTATTTGGTTTATTTGAGCTTTCTTTGTTTTAAGGCTGCTCGGTCTAGTAACTTAACTTTTGCTACTGAAAAAAATGAATTGATTGATCAGGAGCACCAACATTCGGATAAAGTTAAGAGCTTAATGTTGGGAATACAATCTAGTCTACTTAATCCCAAAAATATTATGTTTTATAGTAGCTTGATGTTGCTTATTCAGCATCAATTTAGTTTAGTTCAAAAATTACTGATGAGTACGTGGATGACTGGAGTTGTACTTGGTTGGAACTTACTGTTGGTTCGGCTATTACTTCAAAATCGAGTTCTAGAACTGATTAAACGTTCAGCGATAGGCTTATATTATTGTTCTAGTCTGGCTTTTATATGTTTTGCAATTTTACTCGTTATTTATAGTTAATTTCGGTTGTATAGCCTTCATGCTAAATAACTATGAAGGCTATACACCTTATTATATGCTTAAAGAATTGCTTTTAAACGTTTAACCACTTCTTCACACTGTGCTAAATCGGCGACTAAAGCCATACGTACATGATTTTCCCCTGGGTTACCTTGATCTGTATCACGAGATAAATAACGACCCGGTAAAACTTTAATATGAGCTTTTTCCATTAACAGCTTGGCAAAAGTTTCATCATTGTCTACCTTCAACCAATAGTAAAAACCAGCATCTGGCTTTTGTAATGGTAGTAGATGGCCTAGTTCAGATTGAAACAAGTCAAATTTTGCACGGTATTGTTTACGGTTTTCTTCAACATGGTTTTCATCATTCCATGCCGCAATTGATGCAAGTTGATGTTGAACAGGCATTGCTGCACCATGATAAGTACGGTACTGCAAATATGGTTTTAATAATTCTGCATCACCCGCTACAAAACCTGAGCGTAAACCCGGTAAGTTTGAGCGTTTAGAAAGTGAATGAAATACGACACAGTTTTTATAGTCATCACGACCAAGTTCTGCACAAACTTCCAATAAACCTGTAGGTGCTTGCTCGAACCAAAGCTCTGAATAACATTCGTCAGAAGCAATAACAAAATTATATTGATCAGATAAGGCAATTAACTTTTTGAATTGTTCTTTAGAAAGCACAGTGCCAGTCGGGTTGCCCGGCGTACATACAAAAAGAAGGGCAGTTTTTTCCCAGACTTCTGCGGGTACAGCATCAAAATCGCCTAAGTAACCATTTTCTTCGGTACAATTAATGAAGTATGGTTTTGCACCGGCAAGTAGAGCGGCGCCTTCGTAAATTTGATAAAACGGATTCGGCATTACCACATACGGAACGTCTTCACGGTTAATGAGCGCCTGAACAAATGAGAAAATCCCTTCACGCGTACCAGACACTGGCAAAATGTGGTTTTCAGCACTAATGCTGTTAAGTTTAAAGCGCTTATTTAACCAGTCTGCAATACTTTGGCGAAGCTCAGGTAAGCCTTTACTATTTGGATAAGTTGATAGATGATTGAAGTTGTCAATAATTGCCTGTTTAACAAACTCTGGTGCTGGATGCTTTGGTTCACCAATTGATAGAGGAATCAAGGGAAGGTTAGCAGGAGTAGTATCCTTAAAAAGCTGGTTTAACTTTTCAAATGGATAGGGGTGCAATAACGACAAGCTAGAGTTCATTAAACAGTTACCAAGTAGTTGAGTTTCAGTGCTGACAAATTTGATTAGATGCTTCATCTAATGCAGCTTTAAGCTTTTCCGAGAAGAGTTTGACCTCTTCGTTATTTAACGGTTTTCCATCTTTTTTCGTGACAAAGAAAATATCTTCTGCACGTTCACCTAAAGTTGCAATTCTAGCTGAATGGATGTCTAAACCTTGCATCATAAATAAGCCACCTACTCGTGCAAGTAGGCCGGGGTGATCAAGTGTTGAAATTTCAACCATATTTTGCTGTAACGCTTCATTCAATGTTACGTCAACTGTATTTTCAATATCGAAGTGACGTAGTTGACGTGGAATACGGCGTTGCATAAGTCCCGGATATTGATCTGGCTGACTAAGCGCCTTCACTAATGCAGTTTTAACCGTTTCTTCGCGTTCGGGGTCGGTTAGCAATGTACCAAAGCGATCCAGCACCACATAGGTGTCTAAACTAAATGCGGTACTTGCTGTGATAATTTTTGCATCCTGAACGTCTAAGTTCATGCGGTCTAAAACTGCCACAGTCGTTGCAAAAAGGTTGGGTTGGTCGCGCGTATATATAAAGATCTGCACGGCATCTTGGGCAGCTTTACGGTGAGCACGTAATAGTACTAATGGCTCTGGATTATCGCCGTGTTTCAAAATTGCTTGAGTGTGCCATGCAATTTCATCTGCCGATTCTTTAATGAAGTATTCATCGCCCAGTTCTTGCCATACTTTTTCAACGTCTGCCAATGAGAAGTTATTTACCAGTAATTCGCTTGCTGCAAATTTGGTGTCTTCAATCAGCATTTGATAGTCAACAGGACGACTTAAACCTGTACGAATGACATCACGGGCATGCGTATAAAGTTGACGCATAAGCGAGGCACGCCATGTATTCCACAGTTTTGGATTTGTCGCATTAATATCTGCAACTGTTAAGGTATATAAATAATCAAGATGTTCCATATCGCCAAGTTTTTCGGCAAAATCTTTAACAACATCCGGATCGGAAATATCCTTTTTCTGAGCTGTTAGCGACATGAGCAAATGGTTGTGGATGAGCCATGCAATTAATTTACATTCACGCTCTGTAAAACCGTGCGCACGTCCAAACTCGATCGCGTCTTCTGCACCAAGTTCACTATGGTCTCCACCGCGACCTTTGGCAATGTCATGAAATAATGCAGCTATAAATACAATATCTTGACGAGCGAGACGTTGGAAAACTGAGCTTACAACAGGGAATTCTTTGGCAAATTCAGGTTCTTTAAAACGGTTTAAATTGCGCAGTAATAATAATGTGTGAGCATCAACTGTATAGATATGGAATAGGTCATATTGCATAAGACCCATAATTTGACCAAAGGCTGGAATATAGTTTCCTAAAACACCATATCGTTTCATCGCTACCAAAGTATCGTATAGACGATAAGGTGAGCGAATAATCGACATAAATAGTGCTTGATGCTCAGGGTTATCTCGAAAATTTTGGTTAATACGTTTTGCAGCAAGAATAAGTAAGCGTAAAGTACGAGCGCGAATACCTTCAATATCTGGTCGATTAGCCAAAATATAGAATAGTTCTAAAATAGCACTTGGATGTTCTGCGAAGATTTTGTGGTGCTGTACGGCAAGTTTATTGTCGACAATCTTAAAGTGGTCATTAACGACTTCAATTTTACGTTCGTAATTTGGTAAGCGCGGAGTAATAACTGATTCGCTAAAGTAGGCCAATAACATTTCATTGAGTGTTGAAACCTGTTGAGCCGTACGGTAGTAGCGTTTCATGAACTGCTCGACACCGTAGTTTACAGGCTGACCTTCTTGACGAGCGTAACCAAATTGAGCCGCAATTTCTCTTTGATGATCGAACAGAAGACGGTTTTCATCACGCTTCGCTAGGCGATGTAAATGATGACGAATTTCCCAAAGAAAGCTTTCAGCTTCTTCTAAAACATTTAATTCAAATTCTGAAATAAAACCTAAATGAACTAAGTCATAAATACGGTTTACGCGGAAATGACGCTTAGCAATCCAGCCAATCTGGTTAATATCACGAATACCGCCAGGTGCATTTTTAATGTCGGGTTCTAAATTGCTTTCAGTGTTGTTGTGTTGGTGGTAACGCTTAGCTTGTTCAGCCATTTTTGCATCAAAAAATGTTTTGTCTGTCCACGTTTGTGAAACAATACGACGTGGCCATTTTGCAAGTTGACTATTACCGGTAATTAAACGAGCTTCAATAAGTGTAGTTGCAACAGTTAAATCGGTAGCAGCTTGTTCAACACAGCTTTGAATGGTGCGAACGCTAATGCCGGGTTTAAAGTTTCCAACGTCCCATAATGAAGAAATAAAAGTAGAGATATGTTTTTCATTTTCTTCGTTAATTTCATGTTCCGATAAAATCATGATATCAACATCGGAATAGGGCAACATTTCACGGCGCCCATAACCACCCACAGCAAAAAGACCTAGCCCTGTTTGATCAAGTTCAGCATGTTTCCATAAAAAGATCAGTGCTTCATCAACGAGGTCTGAGCGCGCTTTAATGACTTCTCGAATAGATTGCCCATTTTCATATGAATCCTGCAATTGCTTTTCTACATCCGTTCGCCATTGATTAATGGCTTTAATATCATGATGGCTTGTAACGTAGTTCAGCAATGGCGATGTATTGATCATGAAAATGGGTCTACCAAAAAGTAAATATTAAGAGTTGGTTTTTACGCTTACTTGATCAGCGGTTTCTTTCGCTAAAGTACGAGCAAGATCAGTATTTTCTGCACGAGCAGTTGCCACACCCATACGACGTCGTTTGAAACCTTCTGGTTTACCAAACAGGCGTAAGTCAGTATTTGGGTTAGCTAATGCCGTATTTAAGCCGCTGTAGCTTAAATTTTTAGCATCAACCCCAGCATAAATAACTGCACTAGCCGCAACACTATGGCGAGCTGTATTTACTGGCAATCCTAAAATTGCACGAGCATGCAGTTCAAATTCGCTTTGAAATTGTGACGCTAGAGTCACTAGGCCAGTATCATGTGGGCGAGGCGAAACTTCACTAAACCAGACCTTGTCGCCTTTAATAAACAGCTCTACACCAAAAATACCACAACCACCCAGCGCTGTTGTCACTTTATTTGCAATACGTTTTGCTTCTTCAAGTGCAGCCACAGTCATTGGTTGAGGTTGCCAGCTTTCTACGTAATCACCAGCATCTTGACGGTGACCAATTGGGTCGCAGTAGTGAGTTTCAATTTCGCCCGTTTCAGGATTTTTAGCACGAACGGTAAGTAATGTAATTTCAAAATCAAAGTCAATTTGAGATTCAATGATGACTGTACCCTGGTTAACACGACCACCTTGCATCGCATATTCCCAAGCAGTATCGACTTCATCGAAACTTTTTACACGAGACTGACCTTTACCAGAAGATGACATTACTGGTTTTACAAAGTTTGGATAACCAATATCGTCACAAGCAGCACGGAAGCTTTCTAGTGAGTCAGCAAAGCGGTAAGCAGAGGTAGGTAAACCAAGTTCTTCAGCCGCAAGACGACGAATACCTTCACGGTTCATGGTCAGGTTTACAGCTTTAGCAGAAGGAATAACAGTTGCAGTTTGGCTCGCTTCAATTTCAAGCAAAACTTCTGTCGCGATGGCTTCAATTTCTGGAACAATTAAATTCGGTTTAATTTTCTCGATGAGCTGTTTTAACTCAGTTGGATTAGCCATATTTAACACATAAGAAAAATGTGCAACTTGCATGGCTGGCGCATGATCATAACGGTCGGCTGCATGTACTTCGACACCAAGGCGTTGTAAAGAAATTACAACTTCTTTGCCAAGCTCTCCTGAACCTAACAATAAAACTTTAAATGCAGAAGATTGAAGGGGGGTACCGAGTGTCACGCTCATGCGAATCATCCTGACAAAATTATTTTTTTAAGCATAGCAGAACTTATGAGGGAGTTAAGCTTTATCACACATAAAAAAATTAATTTTGTCGGACAATTAAGATGTCATTTTTTAGATATTAACTTGATAGTTTAAAAGTAACTCATCTGCATTTTTGCCGCGAATACCCCAATTTTCTTTAGGGGTTTCAAAAATCGTAATTTCAATATCTTGCGGAGCTATTTTGCATTGTTGTTCAATATTGCGAAATAAAGTTTGAATGAGTTGTTTCTTAGTAGCCGCGCTACGTCCTGCAAACATTGAGAGTTCTATAATAATGTAGTGTTGGCTGCGGTCAGAAGGATAGATAAAATTTCCAGGCTTAAGACTGATAAAACGTTGAAATCTTTTCTCGATAGGATATTTCAATTCTTCAATGAGCGCTTGATGGATTGCATGAGAAAGTAATTCTCGATACTGCATAATCGTTTGTTCATTGGCATAAATTTTAACTTGTGACATTTTTATCTCTATTAAGTAGGTAAGATTATCTTTTTAATCAATTCAAAAATTAGATTTTTACGCCAGAAGTTTCAATCTTAAAGGCTTCTGGCTAGGTTTTATTTTATATAAGGAAGATCAGTTTATCTATTTATAAAGGTAAATAAGTATAGATCAGGCCATAAACAATTGCGGCAGTTAACGTTGCCGGAACAATTTTCTTAAATTTAAAATAAAGACCTGCTAGCACTAAAAAACCGATAAGCATAGCTAGGCTTTTATCTGGATTTTCAAGAAGTGGCGGAAGAGTGGCCACAACAAGCATTGCGCTAATTGCAGATATACCAATGCTTCCCAAAGCAATTTTTAGCCAGACTGAACCGCGTCTTTGCTGTGTACCTTGTAGCTTTTGTATAACAAAGAACGGTCCAAAACGTGAGGCAAAATTGGCAATACCAACAATGATGCCAACCAGAATAATCTCTAGATTCATTTTAAACTTCGACCTCTTCTTGTTGTTTCAGCACATAATGTTTAAACAAGCCGGCTAAAATGCCTGAAAGAATACCAATAAAAATAGCCGCAGAGAGGTTAATCCAATAGCAGGACAACGCTGAAACAACCAAAGATACAGCAACTACAAGGCTATGCTTTCGCTCAAATGCTGCTAATAAAAAACTTAAGAATAA
Source organism: Acinetobacter sp. DMC2 (assembly GCF_056314305.1). Classification (NCBI taxonomy): domain Bacteria; kingdom Pseudomonadati; phylum Pseudomonadota; class Gammaproteobacteria; order Moraxellales; family Moraxellaceae; genus Acinetobacter; species Acinetobacter sp. DMC2. Next base: position 22,694 of record NZ_JBQUYP010000003.1, read on the forward strand.
CGCAGGCAATAAGAAGTCTAAGGCTGCTTGTAAAAACTTGGGAAGATGAGACAACTGATCTGCAAATAATCCGCCTAACAATGAGCCAGTTGCCCAAGCCATCCAACTAAATAGACTTAAGCCTAACATCCAAGACTCGGACCATTGTTGTCTACGCTGTGAAAGTTGAATCATTCCACTTGCAAAAACTTCATCGGTTAAGCCCCAAGCCCACACCGCCGTTTTTTTTAGATTTAATTTGTTTGGAATCAGGTTATATAAAGCTGGTCCATAAAGCACATGGCGAATATCCAGTGCAATGACTGTTAATGCAGTTAACCAAATAGATGAACCGCTAGCCAAAAGTGCGACAACCAAGAACTGGCTAGCTCCGGCATACATTGAACAAGATAGGAAAAAAGCTTCCCATGGTGTAAAACCAAACTGAGATGCAGAAACGCCAAAGGCAAAAGAAACAGGTAAATAGGTAAATACGATAGCTTGACTATCTTTGGCGCCTTGCCAAAAAGTTGCCGTTTGGGCAGGCATCAATTGTTGTTCGGACACAATACACCTTGGCAATAAACCAAATGATAAAAATACTTGAAAGATTGAGTATTGTAGCCGAATTTAATAGCATAGTGCCGAAATGTTTAATCGGCAGTTTGCTATGTTCAACGCAAAGATTCGTTTAGTTTATATCGCCATGTTGAGTGCAGGTATTTTTACATTGCAGGGCTGTGACAATGGTAATCATGAGGCAGAAAAAAAAGTAGAAATTAAGCCAGCACCTAAACTGACCAATGATGCAACTGTTTATGCTCAAAAAGCATGGACATTGATTAATACGGTTGAGCATTTGGTTTATGAAAAGCAGCTGAGTCAAATCGATGACAAAGTTCGCAAACCTTTACGTCAATTGAGTACAGACTGGCGTATTAATGTGAAAATGACTGATTCCGTGACAGAAGGGAAATATGCACTTTGTCGTAAAGCTTTAACGAGTCTAGATGTGTGGGCACGCGAAACGCTTGAAAATAATGATTCAGTTGCTAAGAAACAAGCAGATTATGAGCGAGATAAAGCCCAATGTAAGGATGCGATCGATACGCCAAATCTTGGAAATACTTCGCCAAAATAAAAAATTATAAATATAAAAAAGCGAGAGGATCAATCTCGCTTTTTTGCTTTTAAAACGATAATGAGTGAATATTAATTACGGCTTCGCCGCAGCTTTAGCTGTGTTTGCTGTTTTCACTGCATCTTGTTTCATTTGATGAGTCATTTGCTGTGATTCATGTTGAGCATGCATAGATTTCATCATTGCTTCATGCTTTTGTTCAGTCATATCTTTTTTAACATCTTGTTTTGCTTTTACTGCTTCTTTTTTAGCAGTTGCTTTGCCGTGTGCACCAACACATTTTCCGCCCTTATGATTTGGCCCTGTACCACCTTGTAATTGAGTTCCTTTTGGACATGCAAATGCCGAAACACTTAACATAGCCAATACGCCAGCTGTAAGAATTGTTGATAATTTTTTCATGTTAATCAGCGCCTTGTTGAGTATTATTGCTCAGCTTGAGTGTAAAATGAAAATATCTGCTTTAAAACATTTATTTTGTGAAATAGAGTTTGAACAATGTTTTGTTTTGCAGCGTTATCTATTTTTTTAATTTGGTTTTAAGTTTTTGTCATATAGCTGGTTATGCAAAGATTAGGAATGGGCTTGAGCAACTACTTTTAATTTCTCAATATCTAGAATCTCAATTTTTCTAAAAGCAATTTTAATGATTTTCTGTTTTTCGAGCAGGCTCAACTCATGGTTGATTGTCTGTCTGGATGTGGTCAGCATATTTGCCAATTGTTCTTGAGAAATATGGATGTGATGATCATGAATAAGAATATGATTCCCATATCCTTCTAAAATGAATAGAAGACGTTGAGCAAGCCTTTGAGAAATACTGCGTGTTTGGATCGCAATCTGTTCTAAGAAAACATATCTGAGTTTTTGGCTAGTTAAACGAGCAAAGTAGTACCAATAATATGGATTGTTTTTGAGTAATTCATTTAATGGTTTTGCAGGAATATGCAGAACGGTACTTTTTTTCAAAGCAATCGCATCGTGCGAACGTGGTTCATGATCAATCAGCGATATTTCACCAAACCACATAATTGGCTCAGCAATTGCAGAAAGAGCTTCATTACCATTTACATCGACATAACCTAAGCTAATTGAGCCTTCAAGCACAGTATAAATGCCATCAAACACATCTTGGGCACGGAACACATAATTGTTTTTTTCAAATGTTCTTTGCTTACCATGCTCTAGAATAAAGTTTTGGAATGCTTCCGGAAGCAAACTAAACCATGTATTTTCTCTTAGTCGATTAATATAAATAATGTCCAATATTGGGCCATCCATGAAAAAAATCATTACTTTGTCAAATAGCTGACAACTTTAAGTTTTCCTTATTTGTACAGTATGACTATAGATAGATGAATAGGGAACAACTCATGTCGAATCTGGAGCAACAACTTAGCAAATATGCTGCTTACCACTTAAATCATAAAAATATTTTGACGCATTTTATTGGTATTCCACTCATCGTGTTTTCAATTCTCTGTTTAACAGCCAGAGCTGGGGTCGATATGGGTAGTTTTAAACTGACTTTGGCCATGCTGTTGATTGCAGCTAGTACGATTTATTATTTTATTTTAGATAAAGTATTTGGCTTACTCATGCTCATTCTTTTAGTCGCTGTGTATCCACTGGCGAGCCAAATTGCCGAGTTTTCTTTAGAGCAATGGTTAGCGGCAAGTATTGGTTTCTTTGTGGTGGGTTGGGTCTTTCAGTTTGTGGGACATTATTTTGAAAAGAAAAAACCAGCTTTTGTGGATGATGTGATAGGACTTGCGATAGGACCATTATTTGTATTGGCAGAATTTATATTTATGCTGGGTTTTAGAAAGCCTTTGCATGCGCGTATTTTACAAGAGGCGCGCAGTAAACGAGAGGCGATGGATTTAAGTCATTAAACATAAAAAAGCCCCAATATGATGGGGCTTTTTTTGAGCTTTAACTTATACGTTAAAACGGAAGTGCATTACATCGCCGTCTTGAACAACGTAAGTTTTACCTTCTAAACGCCATTTACCAGCTTCTTTAGCGCCATTTTCACCGTTGTATTGTACGAAGTCATCATATGCAACAACTTCAGCACGGATAAAGCCTTTTTCGAAGTCGGTATGAATCACACCAGCTGCTTGAGGAGCGGTTGCACCAACTTTTACCGTCCAAGCACGTACTTCTTGTACACCGGCAGTGAAATAAGTTTGTAAACCTAAAAGCGCATAACCTGCACGAATAACCACGTTTAAGCCTGGTTCTTCCATACCCATTGCTTCTAAGAACTCAGCACGATCTTCATCTTCTAATAGTGAAATTTCAGCTTCAATCTGGTTGCAAAGAGGAACAACGATAGCATTTTCTTCAGCCGCAAGTTTTTTAACTGCGTCTAAGTGTGGGTTGTTTTCAAAACCATCCTCTGCAACGTTTGCAATATACATGGTTGGTTTTAAAGTCATTAAACCAAAACCACGAACTAATTTACGTTCGTCATCAGATAAATCAGCCGCGCGAGCTGGTTTACCTTCGTCAAGTAAAGGTTGAATTTTTTCTAAAACTGCTTTAGTTGCTACAGCTTCTTTGTCACCGCCTTTAGCAACTTTAGTTAAGCGTAAAATTGCTTTAGCAACAGTTTCAAGATCGGCAAGCGCAAGTTCAGTATTAATAGTTGCGATGTCGTCTAATGGATCAATTTTACCATTTACGTGAATTACGTTTTCGTCTTCGAAACAACGTACAACATGAGCGATTGCATCAGTTTCACGGATGTTAGCAAGGAATTGGTTACCTAAGCCTTCACCTTTTGATGCACCAGCAACAAGACCTGCAATGTCCACAAATTCCATTGTAGTTGGCAAAATACGTTGCGGCTTAACAATTGCAGCAAGTTTGTCTAAACGTGGATCTGGTACAGGAACAATACCTGTGTTTGGTTCAATGGTACAGAAAGGGAAGTTTTCCGCTGCAATCGCTGCTTTCGTTAATGCATTGAAAAGGGTAGATTTCCCTACGTTTGGCAGACCAACAATACCGCAATTAAAACCCATGAAAACCACTCACAAATGTGTAAATTAAAAATTGTCGCTGATTTTACATGAAAGCCATGACAAAGTCATGGCTAGAGCAGGGTTGTATTGCTTTTAAACTTTACGTTTATCAAGTTGCTGGGCTAATGCGTCACCAGTCGCTTGTACTAACATGACTAAAACAATGAGCACAAAAATTACAGCCAACATAATTTGCATATCAAAACGTTGGTAGCCATAACGATAAGCAATGTCTCCTAGACCACCTGCACCAATAGCACCAGCAATCGCAGAGGAGTTAATCATAGTCACAATCGTCACGGTAAAGCCGGCAACAATTCCTGGTAAAGCCTCTGGTAAAAGTACATGCCAAATAATTTGTTTACGGTTACAACCCATGGCCTGTGCCGCTTCAATTAAGCCTTGATCGACTTCACGTAAGCTGACTTCTGCAATACGTGCAAAGAAGGGAATAGCAGCAATCGTCAACGGAACAACAGCCGCCCACACACCATAACTTGTACCTACAATCCAGCGAGTAAGCGGAATAAGTGCAACCATTAAAATTAGAAAGGGTACAGAGCGAGTAATATTAATGACCCAACCCAAAGCCTGATTAATCTTTTGTGACGGATGGATGCCGTGTTCAGAAGTGCTGACTAAAACAATAGCAATAGGTAAGCCAATTAAAAAAGCAATAAATGCAGATGCACCTACCATGAGTAAGGTATCTACGGTTCCAGTAATTAATAAATCAATGAGCTGGTCGTGCATAGCCAAGTACCTCAAATTGTGCAATTGCAGTTGATGCATCTTGTCGTATAGATGAAAGATCAATTTCTACGTTAGGAATACCCACTAAAAGTGAGCCAATAATGTGCCCTTGAATGGTATCGACCTGACTTTGATATAAATTGACGGGTGCTTTAAATCTAGCAAGTAGCTCTTGTATATCGGGTACTTGATGTGCTTCAGCCTCATATTTCAGTTTTACAATAATATGAGTCGAATCTTCATCGGGTAGAGGACTGATTTTAAAAGGCAGCGTGATCTGCTCAAGGTTCAACAATTCTTGAGTAATTTGTTGCTCTGGTCGTGAAAATACAGACCAGACTTGCCCAGCCTCTACAATTTCACCTTGGTCAATCACAACGACCTGATCACAAATTTCTCGAATGACCTGCATTTCGTGTGTGATGAGTACAATTGTTAGACCAAGTTCCTGATTAATCTTTTTAAGTAGAGCCAAAATAGTAGCGGTACTTTCTGGGTCAAGTGCTGAGGTGGCTTCATCACAAAGTAAAATTTCTGGGTGGTGAACAAGTGCTCGTGCAATACCGACACGTTGCTTTTGTCCGCCTGAAAGTTGTGACGGATAATGACCAGACTTATCTGCAAGACCTACGAGTGCCAGAACTTCATTTACACGCTCATCGATATCTGCTTTGTTGTAATTGGAAACTTTTAAGGGTAATGCCACATTTTCCCAGACCGTTTTTGCAGACATCAAATTGAAATGTTGGAAAATCATTCCAATGCGTTGGCGTGTTTGAATAAGCTCGACATGACTCAATTCAGCAATGTTTTGTTGATGAATATGAATACTGCCTGTATTCACTTGTTCTAAGCCATTTAATGTGCGGAGTAGGGAAGATTTTCCCGCACCACTTTTACCAATAATACCTAAAATCTTACCTTGAGGAATATCAAGGTTAATCTCTTTTAAAGCATGCAGCTTTTGACCTTGCGATTGGTAAAACTTATTTAAACCACGAATTTTGATATGAGGTAGAGAAAAATCAACTTGTGATCCAAAACTCACCATGGTCATTCTCCTTATTTCCAGCCAGGAAACCAAAGTTTTGGCCCAATCTCGGCATCTAACACAGCTTTAACTTTTGGCGAGTTTTGATAGATCTCAACAAATTTCTTTAATTTGTTGCCCTTGTCCTGATAGTCGTCACGCACCACAAACAAAATCGCGTAACGTTTATTGGTATTGTCATCTAGTAAAAGAGCACTATCAGGGTCAGCTGTTTTTGCTAAGCGCAAGTAGTGTGGGTAGCCAAAAGCTAAGTCAACATCATCAATTGCACGAGCAGTTTGTGGTCCTTCAACCTCGATGAATTGCAAGTTTTTAGGATTTGAAACAACATCTTTAAGTGCAGATAAATGATTGTTTGAATCTTTAAGCGTAATTAATTTAGCTTGCTGTAAAAGTAGTAGGGCACGACCTTGATTCACTGGGTCATTTGGAATGACTACACGTGCGTTTTGTGGCAATTCATCAAGGCTTTTATATTTCTTTGAATAAAGTCCCACATGTGATGCTGCACCTACTGCAAATGCTTTTAATTTAAAGCCAGTTTCTTTAATCGCATTGTCTAAGAAAGGTTGATGCTGGAAAAAGTTCGCATCAATATCCCCATGATTTAAGGTAATATTTGGTGTGTTCCAGTCAGAAAATTCGACCAGTTTTACATTTAACCCCTGTTTCTTTGCTTCATCGGCAGCAGCTTGTAAAGTTTTTGCAAATGGGGGACTAATGCCAATCACAAGTTCATTTGAGCCACTTTGACGATGTTTATTCCATAAGAATAAAGCAACAACAAGGACTACAACGACTAAGCCTACGCCTAGCCATTTTTTTGAGGCTGTTTGAGCCATGTCTATCTCCAAATTTAAGCGGTTATTTCTTCAATTGTTGTTAAGTTTTTGCTGTTGTTATTGGGACTACATCGGAACGCTTGAACAGGGTGTTGTTTTGGTAATTGATCACCCCGATTAAAAATTTTGTTCCGCAGTGAACCCGTTTTATATGCAGTTTTATAGCGACCACGTTGTTGTAGCTCAGGAATGACCAAGCGGATAAAGTCGTGGTGAGACTCAGGTGCAACAGTACGTGTTAAATTAAAGCCATCAATATCTGTCTCATCTAAAAGATGAATTAAGTATTCAGCAACTTCTTCGCCACTACCCACAATGAGTGGATAACGACCACCTAAAACATGCTGAGCTTTTAAGTCATTTTTCGTTATTTGTTGCTCTTTAAACTTTTCGGTAATCGAAACAATGCTGTTACTTTTTTGGTAAGGAATTGCTTCATCGTCAGCAAACTTACTTAAGTCAATGCCTGTTGAACTCGCATAATGCGCTAAGCCTGCTTCAGGGCTCGCATACTGACGATATTCATTAAGTTTTTGTACAGCGAGATCATGTGTTTCGGCCACAACAATGGTTATACCGACAAAGACTTTAATATCATCTGCTGAACGGCCTTGCTGTTCTGCAAGAGCACGAATCTTTTTCACTTGTTCGCGTATTTTTTCGGGTTTGTCGCCGCCAATAAATACACACTCAGCATGGCGAGTCGCAAACTGCATGCCTTTTGGTGAAGCACCTGCTTGAAACAGTGTCGGGGTGCGTTGCACAGAAGGAGACACCTGAAACACACCTTCACTTTGGTAATATTTGCCGTGGTGGTGAATGGTGTGAACTTTAGACGGGTCTGTAAAAACACGCTGTACTTTATCTTTTTTAACGGCGTCGTTTTCCCATGAACCTTCCCAATATTTATAGCAAAGCTCTAAAAATTCTTCGGCTTGTTCATAGCGAGCATCGTGGTCTTTTAAACCTTTTTGACCAATCAAACGTTCCGCACTATCTAGATAACCCGTTACGATATTCCAGCCAATACGACCTTGAGTTAAATGGTCAAGACTCGCAAAGCGGCGGGCAAATTGATACGGATGCTCATAGCTTAAGTTCACAGTGACCCCAAAACTTAAATTTTGAGTGACTGCCGCCATAGCTGAAATGAGTGTAGATGGGTCATGGCTTGGAAGTTGAATAGACTCTTTTAAAGTGAGATCTATACCGTTTTGATAGACGTCATACACACCTGTAATATCGGCAATAAACAAACCATCAAATAAACCACTTTCTATGGTTTTGGCTTGCTCTGTCCAATAGCTCAACTCATTAAAACGGTGTGATTCATCACGTGGATGTGTCCATAAGCCATGATTGATATGTCCAACACAGTTCATATCAAAGGCATTAAGTAAAATTTCTTTCGCTTTAACATCTGTCATTACAATGTCCCCCGACGAGGTGGTAGAACACCGTTAAGTACATAGTTCCCAATAAAGTAATATTTCCATCGTGCAGCATCATGCAACGTATGCACACGTGCATTGCGCCAGAAACGGTCTAGACCATCTTGTGATTGACTACCACGACTACCAGCAAGTTCAATCAGCTTAGACGATGCTTTTAGTGCGGTATCGCTACTATGAGCACGTACTTTGGCAACATCAATTGAAGCTTTTGCAATGCTTTCAGGTGTGGTTTCAATTTTTGCGGCATCAATTGATTGAGCAGCTTGTTTTAATAACACTTCACTTGCCCGTACATCTACGGCAATGCGTCCTAATTCATAAATCGTTAAAGGATCTTGGTTTGCAGTTTCTACATTTGAATCAATCCATGGGCGCGCTTGATGTACTCTTTGCAAGCTTTCTTCAAAGGCTCCACGTGCAATGCCTACCTCAATTGATGCATGCATAATTTGAGCAAAAGGGCCCACTAAGGTTGGTTGTAAAAATGCAGTATCAAAAGGAATAACATCATCCGCATCGACAAAAACCTGATCAAATTTAACTGTGCCGCTGCCTGTGGTTTTCTGTCCAAAACCAGACCAGTCATCAACAAGTTTTAGTCCTTGTGAACCACTTTTTACAAAGGCTAGATACTCTCGGCCTGCATCGTCTAAAACTAGAGTTGGAATACGGTGTGCAAATAAACTTCCTGTGCAATAAAACTTTTCACCCTGAATCAAATATCCATTTTCATGAGGGCGGATATTGGTTTGTTTGTGAGTAGAAGTTTTAGTTTTAAACTCAGCAAGTGCATTACCAAAACGAGTGCCATTTAAAACTTCGCCGTATAAGCGTTGTTTTTGAGCTTCTGTGCCTGTATTGCGCAATACTTCTAAGGCATAGAAATGGTTTTGTGGAATTTGTCCGATTGAACCATCTGCACCGCTTAAAAGTGCAATCACTTTAGCGACTGTATGACTTGAAACTTCGGCACCGCCATATTGCTTTGGCACTGTAATTGCCCAAAGACCAGATTGGCTCAATGCATCGATTTCTGTATAGGGTAAAATTCGCTTAGAGTCTCGCTCAACTGCGGTTTTTTTAAATTGCTCAGCAAACTGTTTGGCAACTTCTAATGCTTCTGCATCATTTTGAATAATGTGCGCTTGTCCAGATGCCGAGGTTTGTTTTGTTTGAACAGATTGATATGAAGTCATGACAATTTCTCCTTAAATCCAGGCATGGCGGGCAGGGAAATGACCATTAAGGTAATAATTGCCAATGGCATGTAATTTCCAACGAACAGGGTCGTGTAAGGTATGTACACGGGCATTTCGCCAATGTTGATCTAAATTGTGTTGGCTTAAACTTGAACGGCTACCGCCTAGTTCCAGCAATTTTTCAGAGATTTGTAGAGCAGCATCATTGGCATAGACTTTTGCTTCTGCGACCAAAATTGAAGCTTTAGCTACTTGTTCATCAGTCACAGTTTGAAGTTGGTCAAGTTCATCTAAATATTCAGCAGCGTCATCAAGCAGTAAAATTGCAGCATCGAGCAAAATATTTAACTTACCTACTTCTTGCAGGGTGTAATGTTCAAAGCTGGCTTTTTCAACATTTGCATCAATAATTGGACGTGCTTTATGAATAGTCGATAAAGTATCGTCAAATGCAGCTTCTGCAATCCCCACATCAATGGCAACTTGTAATAACTGAGAATAAGCACCGCGATAGGTAGGGGTTTTAGTTAATAAGCGTTCATCAAAGATGAGTTCTGGATTAACTTCAACTTGATTTAATTTAACTGTACCACTCGCTGTAGTACGCTGACCAAATCCATTCCAGTCATTAATGACTTCAATACCTTGAGTCTCTCGGTTAACAATGACTAAAACCACATGACCTTCAGGATGAACCGCTTTAATTGCAAGCCAATGCGCAAAACTTGTACCTGTCGAATAAAACTTTTCGCCGTTTAAAATATATTTGCCATTTTCAATGGTAAGTGTGGTTTTTAATGTTTTTGAGTCATGTGTATTACGTTCTGGTCCACCGTTAGCAAGACGTTTGCCTGCCAATATTTCTGAAAAGATAAATTGTTTTTGTTGTTCTGTGCCCATAATTTCGATCAGGTTTAAAAGGCTAATCTGATTTTGTGGAATCTGACCAACGTTCGCATCACCTTTACTTAAAATACGGAAAACTTGAGCGAGTGTTTTATTGGAAACAAAAGCTCCGCCATATTTTTTCGCAATTCGAATTCCGCCTAAGCCTTTCTGGCTAAAGCTTTCAATTTGCTCATGTGGTAATAAGCGTTGTTGATCACGTGTATTACGACCCTCTAAAGCAAAATCAGCCACTTGATAAGCAGCATTAATGGCTTGTTGATCATTTTGAATGATTTGGACGTATGCCGTCGTTTTAGATAGAGAATTAGACATAATGACACCTTGTATTGCTGTCATTACCTTACAAAAGAAATATTTTTCCACTAAACGAGGACTTATGCTCAGCTTATGAAATAAAGTGCAAAGCATTTTTTTTGATTTTTAATGGAGAAATAAAGATATTAAAAGTATTTATAAATCAATTGATTATTGTTTTTATGCGTAAAGCTGATAATAAAATTAGTTTTAATATGAAAAAGAGCTATAAGTACGGTAAAAAAAGATATAAAAAATATAGACCTAACTGTCAGCAAAAAATGAGCACAATATCCATTGTTTTAAATAAAAATAGCTTCTAAAGTATCTACTTACCATCGACCATTTTTGTACAAATAGTCAAATAAAAATAAACGTGGAGATTTTATGCGGGTTTTGTATCAGTTTCCTTTGTCCCATTATTGTGAGAAAGCTCGCTGGTTGTTAGACCATAAAGAACTTGATTATGTGGCTCATAACTTAATTCCAGGATTTCATCGTGCTTTTGCACAACTCAAAACAGGCCAAAATTTATTGCCAATTTTGAAAGATGACCATCAATGGATTGCTGAATCAACCAAGATTGCACTTTATCTGGATGATACCTACCCAGAACACGCGCTTTTGCGTCGTGATGAGCAACTTAGACAACAAACTCTTAAAATTGATAGTTTAGCTGATGAGCTTGGTATACATGTACGCCGTTGGGCTCTAGCTCATACATTGGCGCAAGGAGACCATGCTTTAGAAATTATGATGGGTGAACAAGGCTATTTACGCCAGTTTGAGAAAATATCGAAACCTTTTCTAAAAACCCTTGTAAAGAAGAACTATAAACTTGAAGAGGAGTTGGTGGGTCAGTCCAAAGAGCGTATGGATGAACTCATAAATGAACTCAATAACTGCTTAATAGAAAATCAGGCACGTTATATGGTGGGTGATCGCTTAAGTCTAGCTGATATTTCTGTGTGTTCTATGCTTGCACCACTATTAGAGGTGAAAGGCACGCCATGGGAGCGTGAAGAAGCAGAAGAAGTTTCTGAGGAATGGAGCAATTATCAAAAATATTTGCTTGATTTACCTCTAGGCCAATATGTTTTAAGAATATATCAAACCGAAAGAAACGCACGCGTAGATTGGCGAGGAATTTAAACTTTATAAAAAGCCCTGATTTTATCAGGGCTTTTTTGTAATATTTCTAAGGTCAGTTATTAACTTAAATATTACTATCAATTTTCTAAATGCTTTTTATTAAAACATTTATATATATTATTTTGCTGTGGGAATTTCTTCATTTAGCTCATTATTCAACTTTAGTCTAAATACTTAATAATTTTAATTTTTATGTTTTTTCACAAAATACAATTTTTTTAAAAACAGTTTTTAGCTGAAGTTAAGCCACTTTATTGTGCATATGTTTACATTGTAATCAATAATTGCCACATTAAAGTGTAAATAGATGAGCTTAATAATAGACAGAAGATTAAAACATAGATTAAAGTAGAAACATGTTAGCAGTTTTAAAGGTATTAACTCTGCAAAACAGACTGAATAAAATAAGTGAAGCAAATGGATGTGTCCTACTTGGAAAAGTTGGCGCGATAATTGCAATTTAATAATAAATCACTCTATTACTCTATATGAATGATTCTATAGATAAATAGAGAGAATGATCATCAAGGAGTTCTTATGAAACGTTCTGCAACCTCTCTCATTGTTTCAACATTTATGCTTTGTACGGTTGGCGCTACTTCTCAAATTCAGGCAGCAGATACATTAGCTAAAATTAAAAGTACCGGAAAAATCGTTATTGGCCACCGAGAATCTTCTGACCCAATTTCATATGTTGTTGCAGGTAAACCAGTAGGTTATGCAGTCGATATCTGTAACCAGTTTGCAAATGACATTAAAAAAGAATTGAAAATGCCTGGGCTAAAAGTTGAATACAAGGCAGTAACTTCATCAACACGTATTCCTGAACTTTTAGCAGGTAATATTGATATGGAATGTGGTACGACCACAAACTCTAAGCAACGCCAAGAACAAGTGGGCTTCTCAACAAACTACTATGCGACAGAAGTACGTATGGCAGTTAAAGCGAACTCAGGCATTAAGAGTTTGGCAGATTTAAATGGCAAGGCAGTTGTAACAACTCAAGGCACAACATCTGATAAATACATCAAGATGAATGAAAAAGGCCAAGCGCTTAATATCCAAAATATCTATGGTAAAGATCATTCTGACTCGTTTGCAATGATGGCGTCAGGCCGTGCTGCTGCATTTGTTATGGATGATAATATTTTAGCTGGCTTAGTTGCTAAATCTTCTACACCTAAAGCTTTCGCAATTGTTGGTCCAGTACTTTCATCAGAGCCTTATGGCATTATGCTGGCTAAAGGTGATACAAAATTCAAAGCGATTGCTGACCGTACTGTAAATAATCTATGGAAAACTGGTCAAATGGACGCTTTATATAAGAAGTGGTTCTTATCGCCAATTCCACCAAAAAATACAAATTTGAACATGCCACAAAGTTCATCTTATAAAAAACTAAAAGCTCACCCAACAGATGCAGGGATCTAACAAGATCTTTTTGTCCTAAATTTACTTAAGCAAGTGAGACTCACTTGCTTAAGCGGTCTATTTTCCTAAAGATATTCATTTAAGGGGCAAACATGTCAGTCGGCTCGCTAAACTGGACTATATTCTGTGCGGAGTCTAATGAATATGGTGTCGATAAAGCCGCATGGGCAGAATCAGTCTGTAGAGCAATTGGTAGTACAAGCTACAATGCTCATGCTGAAGCGCCCACATGGTTACAAATGTTAGGTTCAGGCGTCTTTACTATGGTTTGGACAGCTGTTATAGCCTTTCTTATCGCATTTTTATTAGGTTCTCTCCTAGGGGTAATTCGTACATTACCTAACAAACCTCTCGCATTTATTGGCAATTGTTACGTTGAAATCTTCCGTAATATTCCACTTATTGTACAGCTATTCTTCTGGGCATTTGTTTTTCCGGAATTCTTACCGGACAGCTTAAGTGCAGGAAGTGGGGACGTTGTTGCAGGTGGATGGTGGAAAAATATTTTAAATCAGCAACCTGCAGTTATTGGTGTTTTTGCATTAGGTCTCTACACTGCTGCACGTGTATCTGAACACATACGTGCCGGTATTAATACTGTTTCTCGTGGACAAAAGTTTGCAGCTTCTGCAATGGGTTTTACCACTGCACAAAGCTATCGTTATGTCATTTTACCTGTTGCATATCGTACAGTGTGGCCAACGATTACTTCTGAAGCAATGAACGTTTTCAAGAACTCGGCTGTTTTGTATGCTTTGAGTGTTTTGAACTTCTTCGCTTATACAAAAACCATGCGGGAAGAAACTTCTCAGGACATCATTATTCTTATTCTCTCTACACCTGTTTATTTAATTATTACTTATAGCATTAAATTTATCATGGCATGGATTGAGAAACGAATGGCTGTGCCTGGCTTAGGCTCAGGAGGGAAGTAATTATGGATTTTTCTTTATTACATAACCCTGATGTGATCGCGGCACTCAAAGAAGGTTTCATTTTTACTCTTACCGTGACTGTATTGGCGATGATGGGCGGTATCCTAATCGGAACCCCATTGGCAATGATGCGTTTATCAAACAATGCCATCGCAAGTAATTTCGCAAAATTTTATGTCGATCTGTTTCGTGGTATCCCACTGATTCAGGTGATCTTTATTTTCTACTTTTTGTTGCCGAAAATATTTGAGTTTCAATCTGATACGTATTGGGGACCATTGTTTTCAAGTGTTGTGACTTTTGCTATTTTTGAAGCTGCATTTTTCTCGGAAATTGTACGTTCCGGAATTCAGTCTATTTCAAGAGGTCAGGTCAATGCAGGCTACGCGCTAGGTTTTACCTATGGTCAATCAATGCGCTACGTGGTTTTACCTCAAGCCTTTCGTAACATGCTCCCAGTATTGTTAACTCAAACAATTATTTTATTTCAGGATATCTCATTAGTTTATGTGATTAGTGCACCAGACTTTTTAGGTCGTGCAGATACATTGGCTAATACATATGGTCCTGAAACCAAAGCAACATTCTATTTAATCGTCGCTGTAGTTTACTTCTGTAGTTCGTTTGTGCTGTCGCAATTAGTCAAACGCTTACAGCAAAAAATTGCCATCATTCGCTAATTGGAGATTTTAAATGCCAATGATAGACATCCAACATATCTCTAAATGGTATGGTGATTTTCAGGTTTTAACAGATTGCACGACGAGTATTGAAAAAGGTGATGTCGTTGTTGTTTGCGGACCGTCTGGTTCAGGAAAATCAACACTCATTAAAACAGTAAATGCGTTAGAACCATTTCAACAAGGTGATATTATTGTTGATGGAGTTTCTCTGAAAGATCCAAAAACGGATCTTGCTAAATTCCGTTCACGAGTGGGAATGGTGTTCCAGCATTTTGAACTTTTCCCGCACATGACTGTTTTGGAAAATCTAACCATTGCTCAAGTTAAAGTGTTAAAGCGTTCAGTTGCCGATGCTCGTGAAAAAGGTTTGAAATATTTAGAGCGTGTAGGTTTACTTGCGCACAAAGATAAGTTTCCTGGCCAATTGTCTGGTGGTCAACAACAACGTGTAGCGATTGCTCGTGGCTTGTCCATGGACCCAATCTGTATGTTGTTTGATGAACCAACTTCTGCACTTGACCCAGAAATGGTCGGGGAAGTACTTGAAGTGATGGTGCAACTTGCACATGAGGGCATGACCATGATGTGCGTGACACATGAAATGGGTTTTGCTAAAAGAGTATCTAACCGTCTAATTTTTATGGATGAAGGTAAGATTTTAGAAGACTGTCCAACGCATGAGTTCTTTGATAATTTAGATGCTCGCCACGAGCGCGCGAAGCTCTTCTTAGAAAAAATTCAAGCCATGCATTAATACCATTAATAAAAAAAGAGCCTTTAAAAAGGCTCTTTTTTTACGTCCAATTTTTAGAAACTATATTTTGCTAATAAATTGACACGAGAGTAATCACCCTTATCGCCTGCGAAAGTTTCTCGTTGGCCATATGTATATTCTGCACCTAAATCAATATTTTTAACCGGATTCCAGATTAAATTGACCAAGGCATTATAAATTTCTTTGTTATAGCTGGTGCTGGTTAAATTGCTATTTGCATAGGTGTTATCATCTTTGTATTGAATACCGCCTATTGCAAAAGTAGAGCGGAGGATAGGGCTCCATTTCCGTTGATAGCCAATAACGGCACTATCAAATTCACCTAAATTAATATCCTGAGTTGTTGTGTCATAGGCATAAGCTGAGTTGCTATAAAGTAAATAGCGGCCATCTCCTTTAACATGATAGTAATTAGCAACCAAGCTATCTTGAGGCGTTAAATCATATTTACCACCAACGCCGACACCCCAACCAAATTTTTCTTCAGAAGTACTATCTTTGGGAGCTACACGGTTTTCATGGGCAAGACCGTGTAACTGTAATAGGCCTTTATTATCTGTAGTTTTGAAATCATATCGTGCTGTTAAAGCAGGAAAGCGGCTTCCACCGGCAGCATTACCGGCTTTTTCAACATCACCGCCTTCTAAGGCAACTAATATTTTCTGTTGTGCATTAATTGGCTGAGTGTACCGAACCTGTACTGTACGTGTAGTACCTGTACCAATAGCGCCATTAAAATCTACTGTCTCTGGTGATGTATCGGTATTTACAAAAGGTGAGGTGGTTTGACCAGCTAACCATTTACCTAAAGACATATAGGCATGGCGAACGCGGAAGGTACCATTGCCATTGTCGCCATTTCCACCCATGAAATCGGCTTCAATTTTACCGGTTAAATCTCCGTATTGGGTAGGTCGAGTAATGTCTAGACCAATTCTTGAAGTTGCGGCAGATACATTTAGTGAGTCTTGTTTCGGATCATCTTTATTTAATGGATAGTTAGCGCCATTTGAAATGCTACCATTTGAACCTTTAAAGTCATAGGTTGCATCTGCGCGGACACTACCATAAAGCTTAACTTGGGTTTGCCCATCGGTCATAGCCATCCAACCTGGTTTTGATACAGGAGGTGTAGGATTAGCTTGTGCTACGGGAATTGTTGTTGGAGCACTAACCGACAAAGCTGTTTTTTGTTGATCAGATAGTTTCTGGACGAGTTGTTTTAACTCCTTTACTTCATCACGTAAGGCGTTAACTTCTGCATCTGTAGCGGCATGCACAGGCATCGTCACGCTAATTACGCCTAAAGAACTCATTGCTAGCACTAGTGTTTTGATCTTATTCACAGGAACTCCCCGACATGGATAAAAATTTTCCTGCAAATACATAACAATAATAATGCCAACTTTAAGAATTTAGAAAAATAGTCAAATTTCTATAATTATCATTAGTCTACGTTCAAATAATGGGGCGAGTAATATCTTATATTGAAAAAAATAAATAAGGGAGTGAAATTAACTTTCTAAAATGCGCCATATGCTCCATTATTTGCACGGTTAAAATGCACATCTGCAATAAAATGTGTAAAAGGATAAACGTTTTAGCTATTTTTAAACCTTTGTATTTTAAATGCAGATGAGTTGTATAGGGTATACTGTCGTCACTGTAAAATTCTGGCTGGAGATAACAATGGAGTTAGATCGTTTTGATAAACAAATTCTAGAAATTTTGTCTCATGAAGACTTAAATTTGAATGAACTTTCAGAACGGATCAATCTGTCAGTCAGTTCTGTGCATCGCCGGATTAAGCATCTGATTGAAGCCAACATTATGGGGCAGCTCAAAAGGGAAATTAATTTTAGTAAACTTGGATTTACCTTACACATCTTATTGCAAGTTTCATTGAGTAAGCATGACACCGAAACATTTGATAAGTTTCTTTCTGAAATAGAAGCAATTCCAGAAGTGACCAATGCATTTCTCGTGACAGGGCAAAGTGCCGATTTTATTTTAGAACTTGTAGCACGTAACATGGATGACTACAGTGAAATTTTATTAAGACGTATTGGAAAAATTGACAATGTTGTTGCGCTGCATTCCAGCTTTGTTATTAAAAAATATAATGTTTTTAATTGTTATAATTTACTCAATAAACTATAAAAAAACGCACCATTAGGTGCGTTTTTTAATTCAAATGTTTGATTTAGGCATCAAGTTGAGCCAAAACCTCATCTGTGAACTCAACGTTAGTATAAACGTTTTGTACATCATCAAGATCTTCAAACATATCAATCATTTTAAGAATTTGTTTTGCTTGGTCGACATCAGTAATTTCAGCTTTAGTTGATGGACTCATAACCACTTCAGCGTTGTCAGATTTTAAACCAGCAGCAGTGAGAGCATCTTGAACTTCACCAAAAGTTTCTGGTGAAGTGATTACCAAAATTTCATCTTCTGAAACTTCAATATCTTCAGCACCAGCTTCTAGAGCAATTTCCATGATTTTGTCTTCTAAAGAAACATCTTCAAAAGTAATTTCACCACGTTTAGTAAATAGATAAGCAACAGAACCCGCAGTTCCTAGGTTACCATTCGTTTTACTAAAACAGTGACGTACATCTGGTACTGTACGGTTTAAGTTATCTGTCATTGTCTCAACAAGAACAGCAACACCGCCAACACCATAACCTTCGTAAGTTACTTCTTTTAAATCATCATTATCTTCACCACCGGCACCACGTTGGATTGCACGGTTGATGGTGTCACGTGTCATATTAACTGAAAGAGCTTTTTCAACTACTGCACGCAAACGAGGGTTACTAGCAGCATCTCCACCACCAAGTTTGGCAGCAGTCACAATTTCACGAATATATTTAGTAAAAACTTTACCGCGACTTGCATCTTGTTTCGCTTTACGATGCTTAATATTGGCCCATTTAGAATGACCCGCCATGGACGTGAACTCCAAAAAAAGAAAATGCAAAAGTGCTGGAATATTAGCATAGGCTTGGTTTTGTTGAAAACTGTTGCCCTGCGTTTTGTTAGCCAATTGAATAAGAATAATAACGTTAAGGCCTAATGAGTGAGATTAGGCCGAATCAAATCCAATTTGATCTAGTTAATTTTGACATCTATGTCAAATTGCGCATATAGCTCTTTAATGGTTTCTAAATCTTTTTGTAAGTCTGTTGGATAAATTTTGCCTAGAATCCCGCCTTGTTTGCTTCGGGCGTTGGCATACATGAGTACAATTGGAACATTGGCAGCTTTCGCAATATGCCAAAAACCTGTACGGATAGGTTTACGTTCTGAACCATCTTTCGCCCGAGTAGCTTCTGGAGCAATCACCAAGTTAAAAGTTTCATGAGTTTGAAATTGTTCAACCATTTGAGAAACAATATCTTTACTCGCTTTGCGATCAACTGGAATGCCACCAAGTTTTTCTAAAACTGGCTTAAGGGGACCCTTAAAAAGTTCTTTCTTTATTAAAGTATGAATCTTAATGTCTAAAATTTGGAAGAGAGCAATAGAGAGCACTGCATCTAGATTTGAGGTATGTTCAAATCCAATAATAACTTGTTTTTTTTCAAGAATTTTAGGATCTACATTATAGGTCCAACCAGCAGCTTTAAAGATAGAGTTAGCTAGAAATTTTTTCATAGATCAGTGCAAGGTGATAAATTTGCAGGATTCTAATATGAGTTTGTAAAAAAGCCTAGAAAAATTATGAAAGCTAAAGTAGCCAATTAAAAATGAACATTATCTAAGCTTGAAGATTTAAAAAGTTCTTTTTTATTTTTCTTTAAACATAATAAACTTAGATAATTTAAAAATTAAGAAATCTGTTGAGGTATTTCTTCATTAATTAAAAACTCAATATACTGCCAAATTTTTTCAGCATTAATTAGTTTTTTATCTGTTGTTCCATCAATAATCATCCCATCAATAATAGAAATAATGATATGAGTAAGGGGAGTAGGGTTTTCTATACCTAATTGAGTGAGCTGATCTTGTAATAAATGAGTTAACCACTTTGTATACTCGTAAAATGGTTCACGGATTGAAGTATATTGTTTAGATACTTCAATAAATGCTTTTTTAAATAAGCAACCATTAAATGTTTCGCTATTGATCCATTCAATATACCAATTAAAAATAATATGAATTTTCTCAAGCGGGTTAGCATCTTGACGTAAATTTAATTGTTCATTAATTGAATTTTGAATATTTAAGTTTCTATGTTGCAAACACTCCATAATTAAATTTTCTTTTGAAGGAAAATATTTATAAAAGGTCATCTTTGCAACATTAGATTCAGCAATAATACGGTCAACACCAGTTGCATTGTAGCCAATCTGATTAAATAAATTTAAAGCAGTATTTATAATATCTTCTTTTTTTGACATTACTATTCCATATAGTTAGAACTAATTATAACTTAATCGAAAAATTAAAATTTTAATATCAATGATCATAATAAAAAAAGGGCTTGGATTCAAGTTGATATTGTGATAATGATTATCATTAACATAAGTTTTTTTTAATTTTCTATTTGATTTCGTACGATTTTAATTCTAATATGGATTGATAAGGGAACATATTTAAATATTAATTTAAGTCATTGTTTTTATAATAAAATATGTAAAAATCGATCAGGCTTCAATAAGTTTAATGAGAGTAGATATGCCTAAGAAATTTGAGAATTTTAATAACCCTAGAAAGAAAGCACTCGCAGGGATGAAGCAAAGCATTTCTACCGAACTATGGGAAAAAAATTTAGACTTTTTGACCCGATTAAGAGAAAAAATTGCTAAGCATGCGGTATCACATCATCCAGCAATTGATATTTTAAATAACGGAGAAATTAATAAAGAAAATTTAAAAAAAATACACTTAGAATACCGCCATGCAATCGTACAAACTTTTACTGATGCATTGCTCATGGCCCAATTTCAAACTAAACAACTAGAGCCAAGATTGCATGCTGGTGCGAAAATGTTTCCGCGTTTTCTTTTGAGCCTAAATATTTTTGATGAGTTTGGATTTCGTCCTGGTTTAGACAAAGATGGTTATTATCAGGGAAATCCTGAATATGCTCACTATCCTTTATTTGAAGATGTATTAAATGATTTTGGTATTACAGAACAAGATCGTTTGACTTATCAGCCGACTGAAATTGCAGATCAAGTTAGAGTGTTTTTAGAAAATGCTTATGATGACTATAAAGCTGTTTCAGCCTTATTAGCAGTCGCAGAAGAAGAGGTGATTCTTTATAGTCCACCGTTACGTAAAGCGACTAAAGCTGTAGGTTTAGAGGTAGAGGGTGGTGGCTATTATCATGTACATGGTATTTCTGAAGATGAAAGTGCCGAAGCCGCAGATGATGATCATGAAGAAGACTTATGGTATGTCTTAATGCAAGCTTGTACGGAAGAAGATTATAACTATATCGAAAAGTTATGCTTAGAGTATTGTGATTTATGGGAAAAATTTTGGGATGCTCAATTAGAACATACAGAACTTATGCGGAAGAAAATCTTAGCTTAATAGAAGAAATAGAAGTATTGAGTTTAGAAAAAACGTATTTTAAAGCAGTTAAAATTTTAAGATAAAATAAAATTTACATTTTGATAATTAAATTTTTTATATTGTTTATAACGGTAAAACGAATTCTATTGAGATAACCATTAAAAAAACCTCATAAACTTTTTAGTTTATGAGGTTTGTATTTGGTGGGCCCACCGTGACTTGAACACGGGACCAACGGATTATGAGTCCGCTGCTCTAACCAACTGAGCTATAGGCCCTATAAGACAGAAAAGCTTTAAATCTCAAGGCCTTTCAGTGCGTGCAATACTAATCAATTTTTTAATCAAACACAAGTCATTTTCTAAACTAGGCGTATACAAGACCCAAAAAATATTGTGTTATTTTGGTTAAATATTACGAGCGAGAGTGATTCTAGCGTATGAGTACTTCATGAGTAAAGTGAACTTAGTTATTTATCGATCAATTAGAACTTATGCCAGTCAGAAGTTTATAGTGATTGGGTTTTAGTTAATTATCCATTCGAATAGTTAATTCTTTTAAAACATCTTTTGTTTGAAAAATAATCAAATTTCAGGTTGATTGAATATTGCTTAAAATGTGAGCAAAGATGGTTTTTCAAAAAAGTTTACAAACATAATTTATACATTTATGTCTTACGCAGAATTTATAAATATTTGTTCAATAACGACTATAGAATATTCTAAATAAACTTAATTTAAGAAATATTTATCTACGCTAAATATTTAGAAAACGTACAACTTTATAAAATCATATTTATAGAATGATGTACTCTTATCATAGTCAATTCTATATCATTTTAATGAGGGTTATTCTTTGCAGTCTAATAGTTACTGTAATAAATCTAATGAAAGTAATTAATTTTTTGAGTAAGATAAATCTAAAATTCTAATTAATTTTCAAAAAATAAGAGTACAAAGATAATATTTATGAAATTAATTTTGTTTAGGGCATAGGAAAAAAATCCATAAGCTTTAACGAGGAAATACAAAAAAATAAGGGAGCAAATTGAGCCTCCTTAAAATTAAGACCTTTATCTGATTTTATTAAAAATTAGAAGTTTTTAGGTGGGGTAATTGGAAGTTTTTTTAATTGAAATTTCTTTCTTTCTCTCATGTGTTTTCTATACAAAACTTAAAGTGTGACTACTTTCACGCTCGATACAAATGATTGTATTTTATTGAATTTATTCTTGACTAAAATGCTAGGTTTTAATAAAGTACAAATGTATTTTCCCAAAATAAAAAACTATTGCTTAGTCCTGAAATACAGTAAGAAGCCTACTTTTTAAAGTAGGCTTCTTGCTTTTTGTAATATAGAGAAAATAGGTTAGAGCAATAATCTAAATTTTAAAAGTAAGTATATATAATCAGGAATAAATCTATAGAAAGATCATGTGTGTTCATAGCTACAGTATAAGAAATTATAAATTTTCTTGAATAATCTGAATGAGTTCTCGAGCCGCTTTAGATAAGGGGCGGTCTTGAAGCCAAATTAAGTAAATGGATAGAGGTAAATGATTTTTAGTATTTTTAAAATCTAAAAGAACTAAATGACCTTGATCAATTTTTTCTTGTACTAATGATAAGGGGAAATTTCCCCAACCGAGTCCTGCTTCAACCATATTAATTGCTGTTTGTAGACTATTCGTTTTCCAGTACATAGCACCAATAATTGATCGAGAATCAGTCATTTCATGGTCGCTACTCGCCACTACAATTTGTCTAATATTGATTAACTCTTCAATAGAAAAATGCTTTGTTTTTTCTTGTAGAAGAGCATGACTAGACGAGATAGTAGCAACAACTGTTTCAGTCTTTACTAATTGTAGATTTTCACGCATTTTTATATTGAGGTCTGAACCCGCTAAGCAAAGACTAATTTCTTCCCTATAAAGTAAATTCAGGATGTCATCTTGAGGTGCAGTAATAACCTCTATATTTAGTAAGGGGAATTTATCAGCTAACTTTTTTATTGAAGAAAATAATAGTTTTGTATTTACATCTGAGACCACACCAATACGTAATTTACTCTCTAGTCCTAAAGAAAGTTCGTGGGCATGAGTACTAAATAGTCTAAGTTGTTCAGAAATAATTCGTGCTTGAGGTTCCAAAGCTAATGCGGTAGGTGTAGGAATGACCTTGCGTGGAGTACGTTCAAATAAGGTGTAACCCAATTCTGCTTCTAGATTAGCAACCGCCATACTGACTGCTGAGGGGACTCGATTTAGTTTACGGGCGGCTGCAGAGAAAGAGCCTGTATCAAGTACAGTAATAAAGAGTTCAATATTTTCACTATTAAAATTCATTTTGATATCAGTAGAACTGAAAGCTATTAACTTTATATATGATTTTGACTGAAATTAAAATATAAAGAATTAATTAGAGTTTGCCTATTATGCAAGGTGTAAAGCGTCGAATTGTCTATGTTTCTTCTTATGAACTTATCGGAATGATTATTTCATCAGTAGGTTTAGCGATTTTGGCAGGTGATAGTGTTGAACATACAGGACCACTCTCTGTCATGATTACGACCATCGCTGTAACTTGGAATTTTATCTACAATATTTTATATGAGAAGTGGGAGGCTAGACAAAGCAGTAATGTTCGTACAGTTAAGCGTAGAGTTGGACATGCGATTGGTTTCCAGCTTACCTTAGTTCTATTTTTGATTCCTCTTATTGCATGGTGGATGGATATTTCTCTGATTGCTGCTTTTTGGTTAGATGTAGCTTTTATTATCATTATTCCTATCTATACTTTTATATTTAATTGGAGCTTTGATAAGTTATTTGGATTGCCTGTTTCGGCATAAGCTAAAGCATTGCAAGAATAGTCACTAAATCAGCTTAATAAGCTATCAAGGTGTGTGACTTTGATAGCTTATCTCTAGTTTAATTATTTGATTTGATCAATGACTAACTGTTTTGAAAACTTAAGTTGAGCTTTCTTGGCGAAAATATAATAAATCACTGCTGTAGAGATCAGTCCTACCAGCCAGGATAAGTCGATCCCTCCTAACATTGCAGCAATTTGTCCCGTATAAAATTTACTATCAATAAAGGGTAGTTGGATCAAAATACCGAGAAAGTAGCAGGTGATACCAAGTCGATTCCAACGGCCATATTTTCCATTTGGATCATAGAGCGCATCTACATCACATCCTTCTTTAGAGATAAAGTAGTAATCAACCAGATTAATAGCACTCCATGGAATAAAGAATGTAAGTAAAAACAAAATAAATGCTTTAAAAGCACTTAAAAAAGTATGTTCACCTATAATTGCAATAAAAGTCGAAATCACAACCATAGCAAGGACAATGAGTAATCTTGTTATTTTTGAGATTTGATTTGTCGATTTGAAACTATTCCAAACAGTAGCAATGCACATAAAACTACCGTAAGCATTTAAGGTTGTCAGAGTAACTTTACCAAAAGCGATACTAAAATATAAAAAGGTCACGACGAGGGCAATTGGATTCATACCCACAACATATTGAACTTCATTTCCGACAAAATTGCCGTTTGCGACTTGAGCAATCAAAAGACCTAAGCTCATAGAAATTTGTGAACCCAATAGAGAACCTAAACCAACGGCCCAAAATACACGAGATGAAGATGTTTTAGTAGGAAGATAACGGGAATAGTCTGCAACATAAGGTCCAAAAGAGATTTGCCAAGAAGCAGAAAGTGAAACTGCTAACAAAAATGAAGACCAACTAAAATGACGTACTGCTAAGAGTTGAGAAAAATCAGAAAGTGCTAAAATTTGAGTCAAAATAATCACAAAAGCGATCAAACCAATAATACTGGCTACTTTGCCTACCAAATGAATTAAACGATATCCAATCGTTGCAAATATAATGATTAAACATGCATAAATTAAGATACCAGTTGTATTACTGACATGTGCTAGATGTGCAATTGCTTTACCGGCTAATACCTCTCCAGTTGCGGTAAAGCCAATATACATGAGGCAAACAAGTATGATTGGAATACAAGCACCATATACCCCAAATTGCACACGGCTTGAAATCATTTGAGGAAGGCCAAGTTTAGGACCTTGGGCGGCATGTAGTGCCATAACGGCAGCACCAAAACATTGTCCCACGAATAAACCAATAATAGACCAAAAAACATCCCCGCCTAATACAACTGCTAATGCACCGGTCACAATGGCTGTGATTTGTAAATTAGCACCAAACCAGAGGGTGAATTGAGCAAATACTCCGCCATGTCTTTCATTTTCTGGAATAAAATCAATGCTTCGGTTTTCAATAAAACTACTATTTGCTTTCTCAGCCGATGAGTCCATTTCACTCTCCTTGTCCTTTAAGAGTTCACTCTATTTTTATTAATTCAATCTTTGTACAAACAAATACAAACATGTATATACAAGTAATTTAAAGAATAATCAAACAATTTTTGAGGCTGTAAAAGCTAAAAGTAGCTTAAATAATTCATAGATAAATAGAAAAAGTATTTGACGAATTTTATTTTTTAAAAAGTTAAATAATAGAAAAATAATATATAAAAAAGCCCTCTATAGAGGGCTCAACTTTATGCGTTAGCATCTAAAACGATTTGGAAATAAGTAGGAAGTTCAGAAAATTGCACGAGTTGGGTTTTATCTTCTTGCTTAAAATAATATTGATAATTTGGAGTTTCTAAATGGTTATCTAGATATTGTGTTGCATCAGTAAACTGTGCTTTTGCAATAGGCTTATCTTTTTTGCATTTAATAATAACGGGATTTACAGAGTTTAATTTTACAGGAACACCATTTTCAAATTTAGCAGTTTCAATCAATAAGGAAATTTTGAAATCTCCGAAGGTTACACAAAAATGACCTCCATTTTCTGTCTTAATTTCACGGTCAGAGAAAAGATCCTTAAATAAATTCTTTAGAGATTCTCTATGCTTATCTAAGGCAACTTGAAATTCATGATCTCGTTGCTCGATCTTTTCTTGCTCTTCTTGTAGCAATTTGGCTTGCTTTTCAATTGTTGTAAAATCCAGCTTCATTTTAATATCTCCTTTGGTTGTTTTAAAACTATATATGGCAATCTTTTATTAAGTTTTAAAGAAACATACAGTATTTGTTACAACGGAATAATTAAGATGAGCTTTTGTATAAGCCATTACAAAGGTAAGAATATATTTGAAAATATAAGAACTTAAAGAAATTATTATTATTTTATATTTGAAAACGCTGCTACATATTAGTGATAGATTTTTAATGTAGCAGCATATTTCTTATTTTGTACAATGTTTTGCCAGAAGTGGAGTACTTTTAATTTTTAAAAAACCTCCGCTACTCATGACACCAAGCATCACCAAAGCTGTTCCTACCAACTGCCAGATATTAAGGGTCTGCCCAGCAAGCAAAGCAATTATCATACTGAACACTGGTACAAAGTTAAAAAATACCGAAGCGCGGCCAGCACCTAACTTTTGTATACCATTAAACCAGAATAAATAAGCAATCATGGTAGAGCAGATCACCACATATCCCATGGCTAAATGTGTATTTACAGGTGCAGATGCAATGGCTGAAAGAGGATTTTCAAATATCACACTTAACAAACCAAGTGTTATTGCCCCAAACATCATAGAAAAAGTCGTTGTTTCTAGCGGCGTAGCATTTTTTACATAACGACGAGACAGCACATTTGCGAAACAAAATCCAAATGCACCCAATAATATAAATAGATCTCCAATGTCTATTTTGAGGTGAAGTAAAGTTGTTATGTGGCCCTGACTAATCACAAGTAACACACCACTTAAGCCGAATAAAACGCCTAAAAATTTACTAGTGGTAAGTTTTTCACCATCTAACATGATTGTCATTAATAGAGTCATTAACGGTGTAGTTGCCATAATTAGAGCACCATTCACGGCAGATGTCGTTTGCAATCCATAAAAACAGCCTATGTTGAAGCCTGCAATTCCAATTACCCCAATCACAAGGTAGATAACTAAATTCTGGCTTAAGGCTGCCCATCTTAGTTGGCCTGTTATTGAAAAGATCAGAAGTAACGCTAGGCTTGCAATTGAAAACCGTTCAGATGCAGCAGATAGCGGAGGCATATGTTGAATAATATAAGACATTGCATTAAATGCTGATCCCCAAAAAAACATTGTTAAGACAACACCAGCATAGGCATACGCCACCGTTCTGTTCATGGACAGGCTCCCATCAAGAAAGGTTTTATTCTGGGCAATTACATGAAGGTGTACAATTCCATATTAATACACTTCTAATGTGAAAATTTGCACAATGATCGATTGGGAAAATTTACATTACTTTTCAGTTTTTACAGAAGAAAAGTCACTGTCAGCTGCTGCCCGAAAATTGGGAGTAGATCATGCAACTGTATCTAGAAGAATTGCCCAGCTAGAACAAAACTTAAAACTTAAATTAGTTGATCGTAGACCACGTACCTACATCCTAACTCCTGATGGTGAACGTCTTGCACAGGTGGTTGCTCGTATGATGGAAGAAACTTTTTCAATTGAACGTTTAACTCAGGCTGGTCAGCAAGAAGTGATGGGAAGTGTTTCTATTAGTATGCCTCCTTTAACTGCAGCACATCTCATCATGCCTCATCTGGGCAGATTTTATCGTTATTACCCTCAATTAAAATTGCGCGTGCTCGGTGATGTTCATTATGTTTCTTTACAACATAGTGAGGCTGATATTGCGGTAAGATTTGGCCGTCCTAAAGATGAAAGTTTAGTAGCTCGTAAAGTAGGGGAAATACCCTTTGGAATATATGCTAGTCCAAATTATTTGGCTTCAACAGCTCCTGAAAATTATGAATGGATTAGTGTAGAAGTAGGGGGAGTACATGGTCAAAAACAGCAGAAGTTAAAAGAAAGATTAGATCATAAAGAACCCATAATGGTGACCAACCATCCTGAGTTACAGTGGAGAGCTGCATGTGGAGAAGTGGGTTTAGCGGTCTTACCGGATTTTTTAGGCGCTATTAGCAATTTAGTTAGATTACAAGATGATTATCCGATGAGTGCTGAAATTTGGTTAGTTACACATGAAGATTTACGGCATAGTCCAGCTATCCGAGTAGTAATGGATTTTCTTATGTCTTGTTTTGAGCCTTTTAAAGTCTAATCTCTTAATTGCGATCCATTTATATAAAAGCTGCTGGAGTCCGCAGCTTTTATATTTGGATAAAATTTTAAGACAAACTAACTTCTATTCCTTTACGTAAATTAGATTGGTCTTGATCGGAGTTTAAAACAATCTTGGTATACGATTTGGCAAGTATGCGTCGAGCAGCAAAATTAATCGGTTTTTCTAACAACTTTGGTAATTTGATACCTAAAGGATTACTTTCAGTTTGAGACACTTCTGTCGTGACCCGAGTTCCCATAATATAGTCAAACCAAGGTTTGGTAACGCACCAGTTAGCATTTTGATTGCTCGTCATATGATGATCATAGTGCCAAGGGATACGTTTCTTTGCATATTCTGGGTCTAAATGAGCCTTTGAATGTACACGCCAATAATTCCATAAGCCATAATAAAGCCCGGCAGTAAAAAAGGGTGCTACAGGTAAAAAAATAGTAGCGGCCCCAGCTAACCCAAGCAGAGCTGTTTTTTCGTTATACATTTCAGCATTTTTAAACATTGATTCGGCATAACCTTCATCTTGAAAGCTATTTAAACGAGCACGCTTATGATGCGCGATATGGGTGAAAAAAGGACTATTACGGTACTGACTTGGATATTCATGTAACCAAACTTTATGAAAGTACCATTCAAGACCATTTGCAACAAAAATACCTACAGGGAGTCCGAGCATATTAATCACTTCTCATCAATTACAATTTAAAGCTATTCTAAAAGAAGGAAGTTTTATCTCTTTGACCTAATAGGCAGCAGAATAATTGCCTTTAGAATCAATTTGACTGTTTTTGTTTGCGCTGGCGATATGCGCTTGGAGTTTCACCACTCCAACGTTTAAAAGCCCGTGTAAATGCTGAGGGTTCAGAAAAACCGGTCAAATAAACAATCTGATCAATAGTTTCTTGGGTGTGTGCTAGCAAGCGTCTAGCAAGTTTTTCCCGATGTTGGTTTAAAATTTTCTCATAATTGGTATTTATTGCTTGTAAATCAGCACGCAGAGTACGTGGGTTACGATTTAATTTCTCAGCAATAAATTTTTGATCGAATTCTCCCGATTCGAGTAGCCCATTGCTGAGTAAGCGCTCAATTTCATAAACAAGTTGATGTTTTTCTAAAGTTGATAGTTGTTGTTCAGCAATTGTTTCATGAATTTTTAATAATTCAGGTTCAGCTGCTGGTGATGTTTTATTTAATAACGCACTAGGAAAAATTATAGCGCCTTGATTTGTATTTAAAATTACGGGACAATTCCAAGCTTCTTGATAATCGCTAGCTGAAGCACCTTGTTGATAAGATAAAGTAATTTGACTAGGTCTAAACTCGTTATTTGTAATATATTTAAAAAAATTAAGAAAAATACCAATTCCACACTCAAGGTAATGTCTTACGGGATGTTCAAAACCAGATAATATTGCTTCATCTTCTTTAACTGTTAATTTTAAATCAAATACATCTGTAAGTATGGCCTGATATCTTAGAGCACGTTGCAAACCCTCACCGAAAGTTGAACTACTCAAAAATAGATATTCAATTACCAAGCCTCTGAAGGATGGCATTTGCCTACCGACATGCAGACCAATGTCTGTATCTTGGCTAATTTTTTCAGCAGCTGTCCAAAACCGTTGTTGGGTAGAATTATCTCTACGAATATTTTTATCGGGTGGTTGATTGGGTAAATTTACACTTGCAAAAATAGATGCGGCATCTAAACCCATCTTTTGCATAGTCTGATAAGTCATCAATAAAAAAATTCCAGCATCTGAAGAACTTTTTGACATATTTTGATTACAACCATCCCTATAGACTATATGGCGCATTCAATCATGATTTTAGTATTGATGCTATATCCTAGAAATTCATAATATTTTAATTATCTGGAAAGAAACCAGCATCTTCACGTGCTTGCTTTAAAGCTAAGACAAAGCAGGTTAATAAAAGTAAACCTATAAAGAAAAGAAAAAGATCGATCTTACTAATCGCAAAACCTATACTTGTAGCGCCTAGACTTAGTAATAAGATACATAATATTTTCCAAAAAATGAGCATGTTACGTTCTGATAAAAAGTCTAAGGATATTATTTGTAATTGAAGGGGAATTCTAAATTTATTTATGTTTTTTTTATTATAAATTATGTAATTCATTAAAATTTTAATTTTTATGGTTTTAATCTAAATTTATGAAAATAAATGGATTTTTGTTTTTTTTAGGCTTAGTGAGTGAATTTTAATTTTTCTTAAAATTAAGTTTTTATTAATTAATAGAATGATAATTCTTTAGAAACACTATAAAATAGTGCTCATGAATTAAATTTATTTTTTTAATTTAGTTAAAACAATATGTTATGTTGGTTATTAGAATATTTGTTAAAAAAAAGACTTGATCTTTAAGCTGTTTTTTGAAATTATAGTCATGCAAATTGTGATCTATTTCCCACAATTTGTATTTCAGGTTAAGTGGTTATCACTAATGCTCATTTGCTATTTTTGCTTATGAGCATTTTTTTATGTGATTTTTTAATAGAACTACAAAGTTCTAAAAATTAGCCTTTTAGTTCCCTTATTAGTATTAAGCTTACTTGATTAGTAGTTTTATAGAGAATATTAATCATATTGAATCGTCACCGTCGCTGTGGCTTTAACCTCACCTGCGGTCACATTGGTGGCGGTCTGATAATAACGAGCAGTTAAAGGAATATCATATTCAACAGTTTGGTTGGAACTCACGCTACCTATATTGAGTTTGGTTGCTTTTTGAATCGGATTATTTGCTCCATTCAGATTCCATAACAGCTCAACACCAACACCGTTAGCTTTTATTGAATTCGCAGCACTGTTGTTAATCACCTGATTATTGGATGTATCAGAATTATAATCAAAACTTAAGCTGATCGTATTGCTCGTAGCGATACCAGAGTTGTTTTCGCCACCATTACATAAGATCGATAGATTAAAATTCTGTTCCCCTTGGGTTGACCCAATCGTTCTAAAGCCTGATTTCATCACGGTTGGAAGTTGAACTGGTGAATCTACACCATTTTGAATTTCACAAGATGAAGATGCAATAAGAATAGGGGCATTACTTAATACAGTAGTGGTTAAAAATGGGCGGTTCTGTTGCCCTGATACGTAATAGGTACTGTAACGGCCTGCAACTAGGGCTCCAGAACCAGTTGTCATAGCAGTTTTAATAACTTCCATAACAAAATATCCTGGGGAAAGTGTATATGTTTGATTGGGTGTTAATGTACGTCTATAAGGATAATATCCTGAAAAATCTGAAGCATCGGCAGCTTCACGATAAAGACGAATACCAATACCTGGAATATTGGTAGCATAAACATTATTGCCTATAGCACTAATTGGATAATTTAAGGGGAGAGCTGCAATAATTTGATCACTTGCACGGCTACATGTTGCACTTGAGTTATTTGGAGAGATTGAAAAAGTATTCCTTTGTAATATGGTTCCTATAGGATCTGTTGGTTTTACTACGATTTTACCTATCGTCATTGGAATATCGACAGTGGTAAATCCTTTACTTAAAGTACAATTTGCATTTGTATGGTTATAAGCAAATAGACTCACCGCTAAAAATCCAATTTTTTTTAAAATATTATTCATTTACAGACTGCCTTTGTCATAATAATTGGTTGGTTGTTATGCTTTATTTGATCCGCTATATCGTATTCAATCTCGCATTTTTCAGTACTCGTATTTCCCCATTTCACATATAAACGGTCATGGATTAAGGGTGTTCGTAAATAAATGCGACTACCTTGTGCGACAATGCCTATTACTTCGTTATTCTGGTTATATACCTGTGCGGCAAAAGGTAGATGTGAACCATCCAATGTTGTTGTACTAATAAAAAGTGCATAACCTTTTTTTGTTGAGAATTGGACTTTAGTGATTGAGCCTGCATAAGGGGCGATACGTAAGCTACTTTCAGCTAGCTCAACTTGTGTAGACATATTTTGCGGGTCAAGGCTAATGTCATTCATACGGTAGGGTGTAACATACGGAATAACGGCATATCCGTTTTTGTTAATACTTAGCCCAGGTGTATTACCGACTTGTGCTCCTGTCGCATCTGGCGCATAGACCAACACCATGGTTTGGGCTTGATCTGGCCCAAACAAAATTCCTTGTGAATGTGCAACAACATTGCCACTAAAGCTAAGCATTTCTTGTTGGTATGAATCTGCATGACTGAATGAAGCACCAAGTGTTGTATAGTTTGTTTTATAGGTACCATTAATATTTAAGTTGGTTTGATCATGGTCCTGATTAGAAATTGATGCGCCGTAGTTTAAGCGATTTCCTGAAAAGCCACTGAAGCTTAAAATCTGACTGTCGTCACCAATAACATTATTAAAAGTTAGAGAATTTTTCTTAAAATCTAAGGGAAAGGATAGGGACGCTAGGTATTGAGTATCTTGGCCAGCCCGCCCATCAGCTTCGGTAATCTCGCTGCTCATTGCAGATAAACTATAAGTTAAATCTTTAAATTGATTGCTATAACCTAATTGGAACTGTTTATTGGTCTTGGGTTGATTCCAATAATTTATCCATGAACCAACTAGGTAGAAATTTCCCCATTGCTTTGGAAGCACCTGATTTAAAGTAATCTGAAATTCACTTTTTTGTTTGCCTACGGAAAGGCTATCAATATTTTGCTTTTGTAAATCTTGAATTAAAATTGCATCACGCAATTTGAGGTAGTTTTCTGTTGAATAGCGATAAGTCGCTAATGTTAAATTAGTATTTGTTGGGGAAAATAACTTACTGTAGCTTAAACGATAGCTTTGTCCTGTCATTTTAGGTTGATGATCAAACTCAGTTTTTGACTGGGTTGCATCAAAAGAAATCGCTCCAATAGGTGTTGAAAAAGCTGTACCTAGTAAGAGTGAGAGATACTGTTGTGTTGCTTGAACTGCACTGTAAGTTGTGAAGTAATTATTAATTCCTCGTTGATATTTACCTTGTATTAGCCAAGGATTTAGGCCAAGGTTTGAATCTCTAAATTGCCCTAAAGTGAAAGAGTATCGACTCATTTGCGGGCGTAGCATTTCGACGACAGAAGCATAGGGAATAGAGAATTTCTGAATTACGCCATTAGATTCAATTACCGAAACTTCTAGCTCGCCTCCAAATCCTGTTGGGTAAAGATCATTAATTTCAAAGTTTCCGGGCGGTACTGTTGTTTGATAAATTAAGTTGCCTTGTTGCCTAACCTCGACTTTCGCATTGGTTTTTGCATAACCTCTCACTCTGGGAGCATAACCGAGCATACTGTTTGGAAGCATTCGGTCATCACTTGAAATATTTACACCGCGATATGGTAAAGAATCGATAAAATCACTATTAGTAAAATAATCGCCTAAAGTCACAACACCATGAATCTGGGGAAAGGCCTTTTGTACATATGTATTTGTTGATGTATAAGAAGAATTATTGGATTGAGAGCTGGACTGGCTTTGCCATTTCCATTGTCCATTATGGCGAAATTGCCAACTCGCTAAATTTGCTCCGAGATTAGTTCCCATAAAAGCATATGCACTTTCATGTTGTTCGTTAACTATTCGATAAGCAGTCGCGTTATATGTCAAAAAAGCTGCATTAATTCCTCGATCCCAAAGATGTGGATCGATATAGCCCTGTGCATTTTTTTCTAATGTGACTTGGGGGATAGAGATATCAATTCTTAAACGAGAACTATCAAATAAATAAAAAGCATTATCTATCCAATGACCTAGTGCATCACAAGAAAGAGAGGATGTATGAGAATGTTGGCTAAGCACATCAGCTTTTACACCATATTCTAGTAACATGGTTTCTGTAAAACAGGTTTCAGCATTTACGTTAGGAGAGCTGGCATTAAAGCGCATGCGTCGTTTACCCAACCATTGACCATTAATATAGACATCTAAGCTATATTCACCAGCTAAGATGGGGTTTCCATATTTGAAACGACCAATATCAATTTTTTGTGCATTACCTACTAAAAAATTGCTATCAAATTCTGCTTTTGAGAAACCTGAAACATCAACATTATTTTGTGCATATGCTGCCAAAGGTATAAATAAAGCAATACTTAAGGCCACATAATAAGTAAAAGGGCTTTTTAAACATATATAAGGTATAAACCATTTAGACATAGTTTTAGAGCCTATTCATGATAGGTATTTAGGTTTTTTTAGTAATACAGTAAGTTTAGAACTTTATTGGATGCTCAACTCTTCCACCGTAATCATTGATATATACAAAGCTCATATCTGATACATTTTTATTTTTAAGTTTTATTTTATCTTCAGAAAAAGGGGCAACCATTAAACCTTGTTGTAACAAGTCTGCTTTATGGCTTTCAGTTCCTTGAAAAATAGAAGTGATAGTGAGGAAAAAGGGAGTCGGGTTCTTTACTACAAGATATTGATCATTTATTTTCCATTGAACTTTTTCACTTAGCTGTTCAATATTTTCTTTTAGATCTATAGGGCGATAAAAGAATTTAATTCTTGAGCGAACAGCGAGCTGTAAAAAATTATTAGAAATTGGGGTACTTTGGTCTTGTTGAGTTTTTCCTTCGGGTTTAGGAGGTATATCTAAAACATTAAGCCAGAAAATGGATTCTTGTTGTTGACTTAATTGAGAAGAATTAGGTAGAGCTGTAATTCTTAAAGTTTGGCCCTTAGTTGCTTCTACTCGTGAAATCGGGGGAGTAATAATGAAAGGCACATTTGCTTCATCGGGAGTTGATTTTGCATTTCCATCATCAATCCAAGCTTGAACAAGAGACGGAGCTGTGCCGTTATTGCTGAGTTGTAGTGTGATCTCACGTGCATTTGAAGGGTAAACGACACGAGTTCCATGCAAAACAATTTCAGTATGACCTGTGGTAGTCAGTGCTACCTGTAGGCAAACTAATCCCCAAAAAAACTTACGACCACGAAAAAGCATGAGCCATATTCTCAATAATGAATAATAGATAGGAGATAGCTTCTATTTAGAAATAGAAGCTTCAGTTTTAATTTTATTGATAAATAATTGTGTATTTTACTTGCGATGTTACCGTACCAGCAGTAGAAGCACCTGTAGCATAATATTCAGCATAATAGTTAAGGTCAGCATCACCACCTGCTGAAACATTTACCCATTGCGAGTTGGTCTGCGTACTATTCGTGCTTGTAGCAAGTACTGGGATTACGGCGTTATTACTGCCTAGCAACTGGATATTCACGTTTGTTGCCGCACCCGAGGTTGCTTGGTTTAATAAACGACCAGTATTAAAGTCAACGGTAGCGCCCGGCTCGAAATAAGTGGCAACTTTACCAGCAGAAGCACAGTTCGTTAAATTAATTTGAAATGGAGTACGACCAGCCACATCACCTGCATTTTTTAAAGTTTGAGATGAAACTGTAGGTAAATTAATTGTTAGATTTTTATCTCCAGTATCAATAGTACAAGTATTATCCGTAACAAGACCATTAATAGTAATTGTGCCATCTGCTGCTTGTGCATTTGTTATATTTAAGAGAGAAACCGCTGCTATAAAAATAAACTTTTTCATAAAATCCCCAGAATAGCCTTTTAAAATAAAATCCATTACTTTTCAGCAAGTTTATTCTGCTTAAGTAAGGCGAAGGAAATATATCACTTTTCAACCAAAAAACAAGAAAAACATTATATTTATATATATTTTGATCAATTTTTTTATAAAGAAATATATTTGAAATATATTTTTTATCAATTGGTAAAATACTTTGTGATTCATTTTTAAAATAGAATTAAAAAACTTGTAATATTTAAGTATTTGTATTTTATTAAATTAATCTAACATTAAAATATTTTTGACTAAAAAAGTGTGTTTTATTTGTTTAAGTATATGTTTTTTAATAATAAAATTATTTTTTAATTTATCTTGTGAATAAATTTATTTTTTAAGAATTTTTTAAGATTCAATTCCTACTGTTTTAGTTGTAATTCAATAAAAGATAATCTGGAGTTCCGTTCCATGAATAGTATGAAGTATAGCTATAAACCAAATTACTTTTTCTTTGCTCATAAACTAGTTTTGTTTTTAAAGGATTATCTGATTAAGCACCCAACGGAGCAGCAGACAACGTTTAACCTACAAACGATTTATGACATCTTTAGTCATGATCTTGCTTCAAGTACAACTAATCTTGAGGGTATCTTAAATATTGCAGATGAATACGTCTTTGAAACAGAAGATGGGTTACTTCCATTGATTAGTAAGCACTCTGTTAATCTCAAGAATCATGTACTTTCTTTGGAATTTTCACCGCAAGCTTTAACAAGCTTATTGTCAGGTCGTTCTTTAGTGAATCCTAAAGCAGCTTAGATTTTCTTTTAAGGTAGAGTGAACTCATATAAAATTCATAAAATTTATTTTTAAGAGTTATTTATGAGTAAAGACTTTAAGGCCTTAACTTATATTACGGATGATCAGATAGCAGATACAGTGACTTGGCTCTTACACCATCAAGATGTTTTCGATTCTTTTAATTTTGATGTATTGAGCCAAGAGCTGTCTGTAACACATGCAGCAGGAAAAGACATTATTCGGGTAGGGACATTTCTTAATGCCACTTACGGAATTTTAGTTACTTCTGTTTAAATTAAAAAGCCCTGAAAATCAGGGCTTTTTAATTTTACTGCACTCAGTTATGCACTCATTGCATTTACTGATAAGTCAGCAACTGTAGGTTTTGGTTTTTCTGCGGTTAAGCCTAGTTTATTAAACAATGCTTGGTCTTTACCTTCACCTGCATTTGGTGTGGTGAGTAATTTATCACCAGAGAATAATGAGTTTGCACCCGCCATAAATGCTAATGCTTGATCTGAATCACTTAATGACTCACGACCAGCAGATAAACGAATATAGCTATGCGGCATAATAATGCGTGCAACGGCAATAGTGCGGATCCACTCAATTACATCAAGCTTTTCAACATCTGCTAAAGGTGTTCCTTCAATTGGAACAAGCATGTTAATTGGTACTGATTCTGGATGAATTGGCAAGGTAGCTAGTTCATGCAATAAACCAACACGGTCATCACGGCTTTCACCTAAACCTACAATACCGCCACTACAAACTTTCATACCAGCTTGGCGAACATAATCTAGGGTATTTAAACGATCATCAAAAGTACGTGTACTAATGATGTGAGAGTAGTACTCACGAGATGTATCTAGGTTGTGATTGTAATAATCTAAACCAGCAACTTGTAGACGTTCTGCTTGAGATTGGTTAAGCATGCCTAAAGTCATGCATGTTTCTAAACCTAACGCTTTTACTTCACGTACCATTTCTAAAACATAAGGCATATCGCGCTCATGTGGGTTACGCCAAGCAGCACCCATACAAAAACGAGACGAACCTGAATCTTTTGCAGCTTTTGCTTCGCTAATCACTTTTTCTACAGCGATACGTTTTTCTGCTTCTAATTTTGATTCGTAATGTGCGGATTGTGAGCAGTATTTGCAATCTTCAGGACACTTACCCGTTTTAATAGATAAAAGGGTACTGACCTGAATCGAATTGGCAGTGAAGTGCTCACGATGTACTTGCTGAGCCTTGAAAACTAAATCCAAAAAAGGTTGTTCATATAAAGCTTGGATTTCTTCACGATTCCAATCATTACGTAGAGTCATTGTCATATCCATGATGATGGCATTAATTCACTACACATAATCATACAGAATTCGTATTAAAGCTATAGGGCAAAAAACATCATTTTTTTAATTTGATAGCTGAAGTTGATTAAGTTGCTGTTCAATTGCCCAATCAATATGCACATTGACGATTTCGTCATGTAAATTTTTGCCTTTGTGTAGCTGATCTACAATTTCTTTTGAATAAGGAGCATTTCCTAATCCGATAGCAATATTGCGTTTAAAAGATTGATAACCTGTTCGGCGGATAGGACTACCTTCTGTATTGGCTAAAAAAGTAGCTTCATCCCACTGCCAGATATCCAGTAGACTAATATTGTCTAATCCATTTCTAGGATTGAAATCGCTAATGGACGCAGTTTTGGCAAAACTATTCCATGGACAAATTAATTGGCAGTCGTCACAACCAAAAATTCGATTACCAATTCCTGAACGTAATTCTTCAGCAATAATTCCTTTGTATTCGATAGTTAAATAAGCAATGCAACGCCTTGCATCTAGCATATAAGGCTCGACAATCGCTTGTGTCGGGCAAATATCAATACAAGCGCTACAAGAACCACAATGTGCTGTTGCAGGTTCGTCGAAAGGTAGATCAAGTGATGTAAATAGCTCGCCTAATACAAAAAAAGAACCCGATTTTTTGTGAATGAGCAACGTATGCTTACCTGTCCAACCCATTCCTGCACTTTCAGCTAACGATTTTTCAAAAATAGGAGCCGAATCTGCAAAAGGGCGAGATTCAAAATCGCCGACTTTTTCACGAATTCGTGTTGCTAAAGTTTTCAATCGGCCACGCATGACTTTATGGTAATCGCGGCCACGTGCATAACGGGCGATAATGGCAGAATTTGGTTCAAAAGGTACATATCGAGGTTTTGGAGATTCCACAAGATAGTTCATACGAACGCAAATAATACTTTTTGTGCCAGGAACTAATAATGTAGGGTCGGCTCGTTTTTCTAGATTTTCTTCTAAATAGGTCATGTCTGCATGATAACCACGTTCTAGATATTCTAAAAAACGCGGCATTTGCTCTTGAGCATCTGGTTTCGCAATGACACAATCAGCAAAACCCAAGTCTAAGGCTTGAGCTTTGATCCATGCTTTTAATTCATGAGGATCAAGTTGTTGCACTGCAATGCGTGATGTGTTGGAAGATGTCATAAACCAAAATGCAAGAGGATAATAATATGCAGGCGGTAGTTTACCATAGCGATGATATTCGAGCATGGGAGCGGCGTTGGTTTGCTGCACAAAACTCCTCATTAGGTTTAATGCAACAAGCAGCTTGGTCAATCGCTCAGCAGTTCATCGAGCTTTTTAAAGATCGTACCATTAATAATATTGCTGTTTGGTGCGGGCAAGGCAATAACGCAGGTGATGGCTACTTTATAGCAGGTTATCTAAAACAAGCTGGATTTCACGTTGAAATATTTGCAGCTCAATTGGGTGAATCAACCGATTTACATTGTGCAGCGCAATTTGCGATAGAAAAGAAAGTTCAAATTCATTCAAATTTTGATATTAAAAGAACATTTGATTGCCATATTGATGCTCTATTTGGCATAGGCTTAAATCGCGAATTAAATACTAATTGGCAACAAGCTATTCAACAATTTAATGAACAATCTGGTTTAAAAGTTTCGATTGATATACCAAGTGGTTTGCACGCAAATACAGGCTGTGCTTTACCTTTTGCAATACGAGCTGATCATACCTTTACTGTTTTAGGTCTTAAGGCAGGATTATTTACAGGTCAAGGTAAAGAATATGTGGGGCAAGTTCATTTAGTTAATTTAATTCCAGTAGATGAAGAGCTGAAACCATTAGCTTATTTGACATCTACAAATATTAAGCTTCCTAAACGTTTGGCTTTTGGTCATAAAGGGAGCTATGGTCATGTCTTAGTGGTTGGTGGACATGAGCAAATGGGTGGCGCTGTCATTATGGCTGCTGAGGCTGCTTTTCATGCAGGTGCAGGTAAGGTGACCGTGATTTGTCATCAAAAGCATCATCAACCTATTTTATCGCGGGCACCTAATATTATGCTCCGTGATATTAATGCTTTAGATGAAGAAAATATTAGAGAGATTTTATCTCACGTTGATGCAGTATGTTTTGGAATGGGGCTAGGGCGAGATGACTGGGCACAGCAAATTTATCAGCAATGGTTTAATTTGTTAAATCAGAGTACACACCTAGAAACTGTTTTAGATGCAGATGCTTTATGGTTTCTTGCCAAGCAGCCTGAAAAATTGGGTGTACATGTTTATGCGACGCCTCATCCGGGAGAAGCTGCTACCTTGCTTGGTTCCTCTACAGCACAAATTGAAAATGACCGAATTGCTGCAATTTATACTTTGCAAAATAAATATGCGGGTCAGTGGGTACTTAAAGGAGCGGGTAGCTTAATTTTAGAGGATAACTTGTATATTTGTACCGAAGGTAATGCCGGTATGGGAACTGGTGGAATGGGTGATGTATTAGCTGGAATGATTGCAAGTCTAAAAGCCCAGTTCCATAAGGCAATTGCATTACATGAGATTGTTACCCTTCATGCTCAAGCAGGTGATGAACTTGCAAAACAAGGTATGCGTGGTTTACAGGCTTATCAAATGAATGAAACAATTACTCAAGTAGTGAACTAAGTAAGAAAGTTTTAACGTCTACGGCTGCTAGAGCGGCTTCGTCCACGTGCCATACCGCCTAAGGCATTAAGGACAGAAAGTTTACTCATACTTCCCGATGCATGAGCATGACAAATAGCGGCAGCAAGAGCATCGGCTGCATCGGATTGAGGTTTAATCGTCAAGTTAAGTAACCGCATGACCATCATTTGTACTTGTTCTTTATCTGCGGCACCATAACCAACGACAGACTGTTTAATTTGACGGGCAGTATATTCTGCAACTTGTAAATCTAAATTAACTAATGCGGCTATGGCAGCACCACGAGCTTGTCCCAGTTTTAAAGCAGAGTCTGGGTTTTGAGCCATAAAGACCTGCTCAACCGCAGCTTCAGTGGGACCATGAAATTTCACAATTCGCTCGACGCCAGCAAAAATGCGTTTTAAGCGTTCCGGCATTTCTTGAGTTTCAGTTCGGATTGTACCAGCATCAACAAAACGCAGTTTACTACCATCTTTTTCAATGATTCCATAACCTGTTAAGCGTGAACCCGGGTCAATACCAATAATCAATGCCATGTGAAGACTTATATAAATAGTTCAGTAGGTATTGTTACATAGCCAAAACGGTTATGCATGAGTAATTTAAAGAATGCTGTGATGAATGGTTATTTTTCGGTTTTTATTAAACCAATTTATATTTTCTAAAATCATTTGATGTAATTCTATTTTAATGGAATACTTATCTATAATTTTGGAATTAAAGTCTGTCGGCAGATGGAAGATATTAATATACGCATTGCGCAGCAAGTACGTGAACTACGTCTAGCGCGTGGATATACGCTAGATGTTCTTGCTACCCGATGTCAGGTAAGCCGTTCTGCAATTTCACTCATTGAAAGAGGTGAGGCAAGTCCAACAGCGGTTGTCCTTGAAAAGCTTGCAAATGGTTTAGAGGTTCCTTTAACTCAGCTATTCGCCACTTCACAAAATAATCAGTCACCACAACCTATAGTTCGACGTATTCAACAATCAGAATGGAAAGACCCTGAAACAGGATATATTCGCCGTCAAGTCTCTCCTCCAAATTGGAAGTCTCCATTTCAAATTGTTGAAATTGAATTTCCGCCTCAGTCACGAATTACTTATGAAATTAATGAAACCTCTAATGTTGTACAACAGCAACTTTGGGTGGTTGAAGGGCAAATTGATATTCAATTAGGTGAAGCTTGTTATGCTTTAAGCAAAGGGGATTGCTTAGCAATGCAACTCAACCAACCTGTTATATACATTAATAATTCAGCTCAAGTCGCTCGCTATATCTTAGTCGTCTCTAGTCAACTCATATCTGCCTTTAAGGAATCTTTATGATCTATTCCCTCAATTCTAATTTTCGTTTAATTGATTGTAATGAAGCAGAACATGCAGCGGCTATATTAGAGATACTGAATGAGGCAATTATTAATTCTACAGCACTGTATGATTATGTACCGCGCTCAATTGACTCAATGAAAACATGGTTTTCAGTTAAAAAAGAAAATGGTTTTCCAGTGATTGGTATTATTGACGAAACAAACAAGTTGTTGGGTTTTGCGAGCTGGGGAACTTTCAGGGCTTTTCCTGCCTATAAATATACTGTTGAACATAGTATTTATATTCATCATGAGCATCGTGGCAGCGGGTTAAGCAAAATTTTAATGCAAGAGTTGATTGGGCGTGCTCAAGAGGCTGAGCTACATGTATTGATTGGTTGTATTGATGCGACCAATCAGGCAAGCATTGGTTTACATGAAAAAATGGGCTTTATCTATGCAGGTACCTTTAAACAGGTCGGGTTTAAGTTTGGACAATGGTTAGATGCCGCTTTTTATCAGTTAAATTTAAATACGCCAAAGCAGCCAGTTGATGGATAAATTATAAAGCTCAATCTCAAGTTTAAGAAAATAGCCCGGTTTATGATGAAATAAAAACAGGGCTATAGAGCCTAAATTATAAAACGCCGAGTTGTTCTAATCCTTTATAAGCAATCTCTTTTCGGATAGAACTAGGGATTCCTTTTTTCATTTCTAAATTGAGCGAGAATGCCACAATTTCTCCTTGCGGTTGAACGACCCAGCCGGTTAACCAGCCAACTTGTGGTTCAACATCCCATCCCCAACCACTTTTAGCATAAATTTTACGTCCATTTTTTTCTTCTATAAACACCATTGATTGGACTTGTTCTTGTACATTTTTACTAAATGGAAGAGT
Organism: Acinetobacter sp. DMC2; assembly: GCF_056314305.1. Classification (NCBI taxonomy): domain Bacteria; kingdom Pseudomonadati; phylum Pseudomonadota; class Gammaproteobacteria; order Moraxellales; family Moraxellaceae; genus Acinetobacter; species Acinetobacter sp. DMC2. Next base: position 65,615 of record NZ_JBQUYP010000003.1, read on the forward strand.
TTTATTAGCTAATTTATAAGCAAATTGGGTTTCTTGCTCAGGTGTAATTTTAAGTGGACCGACAAGCCAAAAATTATCTACTTTTGAACCAATATCAGCATTACCGAAACCAATACGTTTTACCTCTTTAGTCATAAGATCAAGTCCAATACGACGAGCTAGTTCTTGATAAACTGGAATAGCAGAAGCTTTCATAGCATCGCCTAGAGTCATGTCCTTTTCCCAATCAGGAAATAAACGCTTTTGCCCATCCCATTTAAATATTTCAGTTGTCGTTGCTTTATGATGTTCAAGTCCAATTAAAGCATTTAGCATTTTAAAGGTAGAGGCGGGAACATATTCGGTTGATGCTCTTTTAAGATCATTGCCATAAATTTCTTCGGTTTGCCCACGCTTAACCACTAAAACTCCTGTGGTCTGTGCCTGATCAAACAGAGATTTAATTTCTTCTGAATTTTTATTGGCGGAAATAGAATGTATTTGATGTTGTTTTACCGTGTTAGAAGAGCGGGCAGATAAAAATAGAGTAGCTGTTGCAACGACAAGGACTTTTTTATACATAGCTTTGACTGAGTTTAATTTGTGAAGTGTTATTAATTAATTTAACTTGGATAGAACTGACTTTAGATAGGTAAAATGTAAGCTATTTAGGGAAATCTACATGTTAGTGGAACTTTTAAAGTTTTCTAAAGATAAAGCGGAAATAAAGGAACAGTCTGAACTTTGTTAAGTAAATAAGACCTTTTTTGACTAAATATGTTCTTTTTAGAAGAGTTTTTCGCTCAAATAGAGTAAAAAATTTAAAATCTGATTGAAGTGGCACTTGATAAACCTGATACAGCACTCATTAATAAGAAAGCATGTTTGTTTTTATCGAGTTAAAATCAAATGTACTCCAGTATTGCAGACTCTTTCCCATGCGATAGTTCTTGTTAATTTTTTAGAAAATAGACAGAACAATCAGAGTTAAGAGAAATGCTTAATCCTTATGTGAAACTTAAATAGGGTTAGGTCAAATAGAACTGCAATGAATTTTCTTTTTGAGATAGATAAAGTTTTACATGAATTTACTTCTTATTGTAGTTCTGGGCGCGATTGTTGAAATTGCCGTATGGATTGGCGTAGCACAGTTCATCAGTGGATGGTACGTGTTCTTTTGGTTCATTATTGCTTTCTTTATTGGTTTGGGGCTTATTCGCAGAAGTACTGCTGGTATTATGCCTCAATTACAGCAAATGCAGATGACAGGCCAGCTAGGTAGTGACCCAACTGTAACTAAAAAACTTGCTTACGCTTTTGCAGGTTTCTTATTAATGTTGCCAGGCCTTGTATCTGATGTTTTGGCTGTTTTAATTTTGATTCCTGGTGTTCAAACTGCATTTCGTAACATAGCGATGAGAACTCTTGCAAAACGCCAACAAGCCATGATGAATAAAATGATGGGTGGTATGGGCGGTAATGCTTCAGGACAAAATCCATTTGCTGATTTAATGCGTCAAATGCAAGATATGCAGAATCAGCAAGGTGGTGGTCAAGGCCAATACCATGACTCAAACATTATTGATGGCGAAGCGCGAGATGTTACTCCAAACCACAAAAAAATTGAGCATAAAAATAAAGATTAATAAGTAATTATGTTATGAAAAAGCTTAAACCCATGAGGTTTAAGCTTTTTTTATTTTTAAAATTATTATTGATTCTGAGAAACCGAAGTAGATGAATCACTATCGTCTATTTCTAATTCAGTATCTTCTTGTGGTTTCGACTGTGGTTGATATTTATTTGAAGGTAGAGCGGTTTGCTTGTTTTCAGATTGTTGATAACCTCGACTTCGGTTTGCTCTTTCGCGAAAGCCACCTTTACTAATCAGCTGTGTATGAGACATGCATTTGCCTAAAATGTGAGATTATTCGCTTATTTTAGCAAATTTGGCAAAATATCAAAATAAGAAAAATAGTGCCAAAAAAATAATATTTAACTTATCTTTTTGTATTTTAATAATATTTTTTAATTGACTCAATTGTTCATTCAGATTGAATTATCTTTTCATTTCACATAGGATAAATATAAAGGATGTATAAATTAAAAATGCAGCAAACCTATTAAAAAAACAACGGTTGAAATGAGGGAAGGAGGGTTACCTATGCTATATCAATACCATTGTGCGTGTTGCGACAAAGTTGTGGCATCAACTGATAAATCATGTCCATATTGTGGTTCGCAACATATTCGAAGCCCGTATGGGTTGTGGATGTTTTGTGTGATGGCTTGTCTAGCGGTTGTCGTTGTATTTAAAGTTGTCCATATTTATGTCCAGAATCATCAAGATACTCCGACGCAGTCAACATTACTTGATGTATTAAATCAGGATGATAAAACCACAAGACAATAAATTTTGATCAGAGCTACAAATGATATGGCATCAAGGATGGTTGCTAGAAGAGTAAACCCTACATATTATGAAATTTGAACTGTAAAAAAGCCCGCTCATTGGCGGGCTTTTTTATGACTTTATATTAGAGGCCAGCAGCATCTTTAAGAGCTTCAACTTTATCAGTTTTTTCCCATGTAAATGCAGTATCTGATCCTTCGCGACCAAAGTGGCCATAAGCCGCAGTTTGTTTATACATTGGCTGAATAAGATCCAGCATACGAGTAATACCAAACGGTCTTAAATCGAAATGATCACGAACAAGTTGAATAATCAACTCATCAGAAACTTTTGCTGTACCAAATGTATTAATTGAAATTGAAGTAGGTTCTGCTACACCAATTGCGTAACTCACCTGAATTTCACATTTGTCAGCAAGGCCAGCTGCTACAATATTTTTTGCAACATAACGGCCTGCATATGCAGCAGAACGGTCAACTTTAGATGGATCTTTACCAGAGAAAGCACCACCGCCGTGACGAGCCATACCACCGTATGTATCAACAATAATTTTACGACCTGTTAAACCACAGTCACCTACAGGGCCGCCAATAACGAACATACCTGTTGGGTTAATGTGGAATTTAGTCGCAGCGTGGAACATTTCAGTAGGAATGATCGGCTTGATAATTTCTTCAATAACAGCTTCTTTAAGCTGGCTTTGAGTAATTTCAGGATCGTGCTGAGTAGATAAAACAACTGCATCTAGACGTACAGGCTTGCCATTTTCATATGCAAAAGTAACTTGGCTTTTTGCATCTGGGCGTAACCATGGAAGTGTGCCTGAGCGACGAAGTTCAGCCTGACGTTCCATTAAACGGTGAGCATAAGAAATCGGAGCGGGCATTAAAACATCTGTTTCACGGCTTGCATAACCGAACATTAAACCTTGGTCACCGGCACCTTGATCTTCAGGTTTTTGACGGTCTACACCTTGTGCAATCTCTGGTGATTGTTTACCAATCATATTGATTACAGCACATGTTGATCCATCAAAGCCAAGATCAGAGTGGTGGTATCCAATACCGTTAACAGTATTACGAACAACAGCTTCAACATCAATATTAGCAGTCGTTGTTACTTCACCAGCAAGTACAACAGCGCCTGTTTTTACCAGTGTTTCACATGCAACACGTGCGTATGGGTCTTCTTTTAAGATTGCATCCAAAATAGCGTCGCTAATTTGGTCGGCCATTTTATCGGGATGACCTTCGCTTACAGATTCCGAGGTAAAAACAGCGTACTCGCGCATGAAAGTCCTATCTTGGTTATTTCAAAAGACATAATATGTTACATCGACTTGAGCTTAAGGACCAGTTCATACTGACCAAAAAGCATGAATTTGTTTCATTTATACTGTGTTTTAATTGATAAGTGTATTAGTAAAATTGATATAAAGAATGTTTATTTAAAGTATTGGTATTTTAATAACAAGTTATTAGAGTACTTTTTAGACATATGAATTAACAAAAAGATTATGTCTTACAAGTAGGATTTTAAAGAAAAGAAACATGATCGACCTAGATAGAGATTTCAAAATATTTTATCTATATATCAAAGTCTAATAGAATGGTCTGTTCGTATAGGGAAGCAGTATTTAAGAAAATGAGCACTGTTTTGTATAACTTAAAGGTCCAAATGATTTTTGTGTAACCAAGAAACGGTTAAAAATAAAGAAATATACTATGTTGGGGTTTACCCTCAGCCTTTTTTTTAAGACAATATAGCGGCATTGAATTGTTATTCATCTTCTTCTTTTCATCAATCTATTAAAATTGGATTCTGATCTTATGACGACCCCTTTAAACGAACGTCGTATTGCAAATGCAATTCGTGTATTGGCAATGGATGCTGTGCAACAGGCAAACTCAGGGCATCCTGGTGCTCCAATGGGGATGGCAGATATTGCTGACGTCGTCTGGCGCGAGTTTTTAAATCACAACCCAACTAACCCACAATGGGCAAACCGCGACCGTTTCGTTTTATCAAACGGCCATGGTTCAATGTTGCAATACGCTTTGCTTCATTTAACAGGTTATGATCTTTCAATTGAAGATTTAAAACAGTTCCGTCAATTACATTCAAAAACTCCTGGTCACCCTGAATATGGTTATGCACCAGGTATTGAAACTACGACTGGTCCTTTAGGCCAAGGTATTGCAAACGCTGTTGGTTTTGCATTGGCAGAAAAGACTTTAGCTGCTCAGTTCAATAAAGATGATTTAAAAGTAGTTGATCACTTTACTTATTGTTTCTTGGGTGATGGCTGTTTAATGGAAGGTATTTCTCACGAAGTATGTTCTTTAGCAGGTACTTTACAGCTTGGTAAATTGATTGCTTATTATGATGACAATGGCATTTCAATTGATGGTGAAGTAGAAGGCTGGTTCAGCGATGATACAGAAGAGCGTTTTAAAGCCTATGGTTGGCAAGTTCTTCGTGTTGATGGACATGATGCTGATGCGATTCGTCAAGCAACAATCGAAGCAAAAGCTGAAACTCAAAAACCAACAATCATTATGTGTAAAACGATTATTGGTTTAGGTTCACCAAATAAACAAGGTAAAGAAGACTGTCATGGTGCGCCATTAGGTAAAGATGAGATTACTTTAACTCGTGAAGCATTAGGCTGGAAAGAAGAAGCATTCGTTATTCCTGCTGATGTATATGCTGCATGGGACGCGAAAGCAAAAGGTACTGAATCTGAAGCAGCTTGGGATGCGGTATTTGCACAATATCAAGCAAAATATCCAACTGAAGCAGCTGAGTTACTTCGTCGTATTAGCGGTGATTTACCAGCTGAATTTGCAGCACAAGCAGATGCTTTCATTCGTGAAACAAATGCGAAAGGCGAAACCATCGCAACACGTAAAGCGAGCCAAAACACATTACAAGCATTTGGTCCTTTATTGCCTGAATTATTAGGTGGTTCTGCTGACTTAGCTGGTTCTAACTTAACGCTTTGGAAAGGTTGCCAAGGTATTCAAGAAAACCCAGCTGGTAACTACGTATATTATGGCGTACGTGAGTTCGGTATGACTGCAATTGCGAATGGCGTTGCATTGCATGGCGGTTTTGTTCCTTACGTTGCAACATTCTTAATGTTTATGGAATATGCGCGTAATGCAGTACGTATGTCTGCATTGATGAAACAACGTGTAATTCATGTTTATACACATGACTCAATTGGTTTAGGTGAAGATGGTCCAACTCACCAACCAATCGAACAAATTGCTTCTTTACGTGGTACACCGAACCTAAATACATGGCGTCCTGCTGATACTGTAGAAACTGCTACTGCGTGGAAATCTGCTCTAGAGCGTAAAGATGGCCCTACAGCACTTATTTTCTCTCGTCAAAACTTACCATTCCAAGCACGTTCTGAAGAACAAATTCAAAATGTTGCAAAGGGTGGTTATGTTCTTGCTCAAGAAAAAGGCGAATTGAAAGCAATCATTATTGCAACTGGTTCTGAAATTTCTTTAGCAATGGAAGCTTATGCTCAACTTGATGGTGTGCGTGTAGTTTCTATGCCATGTGCAGAAGAGTTTATGAAACAAGACGCTGCATATCGTGAAGCTGTATTACCAGCTCATATCCGTGCACGTGTTGCAGTTGAAGCAGCTCATGTGGACTACTGGTGGAAGTTTGTTGGTCTTGATGGCAAAGTAATTGGTATGACAACTTATGGTGAGTCTGCACCAGCAAAAGACTTGTTCCAATTCTTTGGTATTACAACTGAAGCTGTTGTTACGGCAGTAAAAGAATTAACTGCTTAAATATTAAAGTAGTGTAAAAAAAGCGCTCCTCATGGAGCGCTTTTTTTATATTTGAAGATTAAATGCTAAGTTCGGTTTGAATATTAATTTGAGACGTCAGTAATTTATGAATAGGGCAGTTTTCAGCAACTTTTAATAATCGCTTGTGCTGGTCTTCCGTGAATTCACCTTTAAGCGTGATTTTGCGTTCAATATTATTTTGGCCTTTCTCAGGCTCACCATTTGGGTTTAATGATAAGTCCACTTGAACATGATCAATCTTAATACCTTTAAGATTCGCATACATCTCTAATGTGATGGTAGTGCAAGCACCTAAAGCAGACAGTAAGATTTGAACTGGGTTTGGTGCAGTATCTTGCCCACCTTTATCGGTAGGTTCATCAGCAAACCATTGGTGACCTGAAGGATCGGTAAGAGTTACTCGATATGGAGTGGAAGTACTTTGTGCTTGAGCAGTGTTAGCCATGTTTTACCTTATTATTAATCAAAAATCGAAGTAAAAACGAATTAATTTAAGAATCCAGACACGGTACGATAGTACCTATACTTTATAATATTGTTTTTAAATAATAACTGTAACGCTTTTATTGTTGCATGGATGAAACATATCGTTTTATAAAGAATAGTGAATTAAATTACTTGATGTATACACTAATGACTATATCAATAAAGGATACGAAAAATGCATCTTAAAACATTAAGCTTCGGTTTGGCAGTAGCATTGGCTAGTTCAGTTACTCTAGCTGCTCCAGTTGACTACAAAATTGATCCAACACATACAGCTACTGTTTTCTCGTGGAATCACTTTGGTTTTTCTACTCCAAGCGCTAACTTCTCAGATATCCAAGGTGTAATTAAAGTTGATAATGCTAAACCAGCAAACTCATCTGTTAATGTAACTATTCCTTTAAGCAGCGTAAATACAAACGTTCCTGCTTTGGATAAAGAGTTCCAAGAAGAAGCTTGGTTTAATGCAGCTAAATATCCAAACATTACTTTTAAAAGTACTAAAGTTGAAACTAAAGACAAAAAGCACTTTAAAATTACTGGTGATTTAACTGTTAAAGGTGTAACTAAACCTGTTGTACTTGATGCTGTTTTAAATAAGCAAGGCGAGCATCCAATGGCGAAAGTTCCAGCGATTGGTTTTAATGCTACAACTTCATTCAATCGTTCTGAATTTGGTCTAGGAAGTTATGTGCCGAACGTTGGTGATAAGATCACTGTAAATATTACCACTGAAGCAACTGCTGCTAGTGCAGCTAAAAAATAAGTTTTAAGTTTTCTAAAAAGCCCTCAAATATGAGGGCTTTTTTATTAAATTGGTTCTTTTTTATCTGGATCTAAGAATACTAAGGGTGCTGAAGGATCAATATTCCTTCGTTTAGATTTTTCTCTTAGGAATTGGTAAGTAGGGATCTTCATTTTTGCCTGATCACGTAGTTTCTTTTTAATATAAAGAACAAGAGCAAAACATGTGGTTGCGACAGTAAGCATCATACCATTCATATAGCTCATGATTGAACTTACATAACCGATGGTCGTTAATCGGTGCATCATACGTTCAACTTGGGTACTACTTTCAATTCCAGTAATTGCCCAACTGCATAAATGTTCGCAGTTGTTAATAATTAGATGGTAATTGTTTTCATGCATACGTGAACGCATGCGGCGCACGATAGCTTTGCCTTTATAGCGCGGCTTGTCATAAGAGCGAACGTGTATTTTTTTGCCATGCGAGAATGCATCTATTGAAGTGATTTCAATTGGGCGTTTTTTGATGAAATGCGCTAAGCCTGAATAATGGATAACTCGACCTCTCCCAGCATATATACCATGATGGCTATAGCCGAGATGTTTTACGATGAGATGAGCCCCTAGGGGGTAGCGCTTATTCGGTTGTTGCATGCTTACGCTGATCCAATAAAGTGTAAATGGCTTTTATTGAAAGCTGCCAACATTATAACCAATATCAGTCATGTGGAGTGTATTGATTACGTCGAATGAATGAGTTTGGTACATACCTAATCTATTTGTCTTTATTGTATATAATTTAAAGATTTCATATGAAGGAAAAATGTCATGCTTGGGGACACTAAATGAAATGGTTGATATGGTGCTTAACGATATATGGTCTTTTGATTCAGTCTGTCTATGCCATAGAACATCAGAAACTTAAAACGGCGGAGGGCGATCAATATGATGTGATTGCAATTAGCAATTTAAAACAGTTGCGTCTTTTTCTTAAGAATTCCACTAATCAAAAGTATTACAAAAGCTTTAATAATATTCAGAAAAATTTAAAACGATGTGAGCATCTTTCTTTTGCAATGAATGCAGGGATGTTTCATCCGGGATTTTCTCCAGTAGGGCTGTATGTTGAACAGGCTAAAGTAATTCAGCCATTAAATGAAAATAAAGGATGGGGAAATTTCTTTTTACAGCCGAATGGAGTGCTAGGTTGGAATAAAAAACAGGCCTTTATTTTAACAACACAGCAATATAGTCGACGCGATTTGCACGTTGAGTATGCGACACAATCTGGCCCGATGTTAGTTATTGATGGGAAGATAAACTCCCTTTTTTTACCAGACTCTCAATCGAACAAAATTCGTAATGGCGTGGGTATTCGAAATAATAAGCTCTACTTTGTAATATCGAAACATAGCGTGAGTTTCTATAGAGTTGCTCAGTTCTTTCAAAGAAATCTTAAGGTAGAGCAGGCTTTATATCTTGATGGTTCTATTTCTAGTTTATATATTCAAAAAAACAAGCGTAATGATCAATTATTTGAAATGGGGCCAATAGTTGGTTCGGTTGATCAGACAGATTGCCAAATAAAGTGAAATATAAAAAAGCCAGTACAAGACTGGCTTTTTTATTAGTGAATAGATGGTTTTTGAGTGAGTTCATTTAACTCTTTTCGGCTATAACCACGGGAAATAAGAACTTTTTTTATTCCCTTAATGACATCTTCATCTGTTGCTAGTGCAAGAGCACTTAGAAGTTGTTCATTTGTTTTACATGAGCAGTCATTTTCAACACAAGCAGTTTGGTTTTTATGCTCGTTATGCTGTTGATCTGCTAAGAACAGCTTTTGCCAAAAACTCATAGAGCCTTCATATACAACCTAACATAGCTCGAAATATAGCCAATTTAAAATAAAATACAAGTCTCTATAAGTGATAAATCCACCAATTGAACTCAAGAATTTTCGATAGGAATGCTAGAGTTAAACGAAATTATGACGAATAGATGACTTGATATTTTTTGAAAATTTAAATACTTAACTAATAAAGTGTTAAAAAATAAGGAGGTATATAACCTCCTTACTTAAAACTTTACAATGAAAGATTTTGTTTAAATCTTCTCAAGTAATACACCTGACTCAACATGATGCGTATAAGGGAATTGATCGAACAATGCAAACTTAGTAATACGGTGAGTTAAACCTAATATTTTTAAGTTCTCATACAGTGTATCTGGGTTGCATGAAATATAAATAATACGTTCAAAACCCTGTAATAATTTCAAAGTTTCGTCATCAATCCCTGCACGTGGGGGATCAACAAATACGGTATCAAAGTCATAGCTCTGAATATCAATATTTGCTTCTTGTAGACGGCGGAATTCGCGCTCACCTTGATAAGCTTGAGTGAATTCTTCAGCTGAAAGGCGGGCTACTTGAATATTATCAATCTGATTTTGTTCGATGTTCCATTGAGCAGCATAAACAGAGGATTTTGCAAGTTCTGTTGCCAAAACGCGTTCAAACTTTAAAGAAAGCGGAAGAGTAAAGTTACCATTACCACAGTACAGCTCTAATAAGTGTTTTTTCGATCCTTCAGCTGCATCGCATGCCCATTGCAGCATTTTTTTGCAAACCTGTGCATTTGGCTGAGTAAAGCTACTTTCAATTTGTTTGTATTTAAATGAACGGTTTAAAAGTTCGAATTCTTCAACGACGAAATCATCGCCAATAATAATTTTCTGGCCACGACTGCGGCCCATAATTTTAATGTCTAATTTCTCAGCAAGCGCTTTAGCTGCCTGTTCCCATTCTTGATCTAGTTTACGGTGGTAAATTAAGGTAACTAACATTTCTCCGCTAAGTGTAGCGAGGAAATCAGCTTCAAATATACGGTTAGAAAGCTTGGGTTCCGCTTTGAGTTCTTCCAAAAGTTTTGGCATTAAATCATTAATGCTTTGGTCCGCAATAGGAAACTCATCAATGCGTACAACTGTTTTTTGCTTGTCATCATCGTTACGTTCAAACATGGCATAGAACATGTCATTTTCTGTATGCCAGATACGAAACTCAGCACGCATACGGAAATGTTGTTCAGGTGACTCAAACACTTCTAATGTAGGTGGAGTAAATTCAGAAAATTGGGCAGTAATGCGGTCAATTTTAGTTTGAAGTTGTTGATGATAAGAAGAGGTCATAGACAAAGAAAATTTAGACAGAATCAAATAGTGAATGGTATCAAAAAAAACGGAGTTACAGGAGCCAATTTTAGCTAGATATCGATAAGCAAGACTAACGTTAAAATTAAGGATGTTTCAAAATGCGATTAATAAAATCTGCTTTTATTGTTCTATATTGGTCATGGTCTAAATAGCTACACTCTAATTTTAACTGGTTATATTCGTTGACTAGAGCTGGAGAATCCATAAGTTTATTTCTAAATGTTAAGAAAAATGTGAATACTGAATCCGTTACTACAATTTGAAATGCCACATCATCGTTGTTGAGTGATTCGAGCATACAAAGCTCATCTGTCCTTAGTGTATTTTGCTTCTCCATAAAATTAAGTGCTTTTAACTGCGCTATTGCGAATTCAAATTGATCAGGTTTAACTTCAACGTAAATATCTAGATCACCTTTTGAAATTGCATTCGGTATTGCAGATGAACCAATGTGTTCAATTTTGGCAAAGGGTAGAAGTGTAGAAATATATTTTTTATACGAATTAAAAAGTTGAACGCATCTTTGTTGATATTGTTCTGGTTCTAAAAAGACCATTATGAAAATCTCGATTTGATAAAATTTATATATTTAAGAATAGATTACTTTATTAAATAAAAAAGCCCAAATACTGAGATTTGGGCTTTTTTAGAAAATTATCGATTAATCAGTCATTGTCATTAAGCTTGCGTTACCACCAGCTGCAGCTGTATTCACACTAATTGCACGTTCAATCACTAAACGTTCAAGTGGAATAGTTTCATTCGGCTCAACGTGTGTAATACCCACGATTGCACCAGAACGTTTAGCAACTTCTTGCTGTAATGAGAAGATTTCTTCACGGTTACCATGATGTAAAACTGCATCAAAATCATCTGATGTGATGTTTTTAACCGTAGTAATTGCTGCAAGCACATCTTTTGGCAAAGTTTGTTTGTATTTTGCCAATAATGGACTATTTGGCATTACTGCTGCTTGGCTACCTACTGCAAAAATTGCGAGCAACTGATGCAATTGATTTTGTTCAGTGTCTGCAATCGAAAGAACACGATGACGCGGCAAAATAATATATTGGTTACTTTCCCCAGTAGGGCCTTGTAACTCATAGAATTTACCAACACCAAATGGTTCAATCTCACGATTTGCTTGCGGTAAATGCTGCTTCGCCCAATTTTGTAAGCTTTGATAAACCTCACGGTTAAAGCCTTCAAAAGCAGTTTGTTCAGTCTTCATGGCAAATGGTGTTGCCAATACTTTGTTTGAACAATGTTGCATTAAGCGATACATGTAAAGCGGACCGCCAGCTTTTGGACCTGTACCAGATAGACCTTCACCTCCGAATGGTTGAACACCAACAACAGCACCAACAATATTACGGTTGATATAAAGGTTACCCACTTCAGCATGTTGAATGACTGTTTGGATGGTTTCATCAATACGGGTATGTAGACCCATTGTTAAACCATAACCTTTGGCATTAATTCGTGAAATGAGTTGTTCAAGCTCACCATACTTATAGGTAATGATGTGTAAAACTGGACCAAAAACTTCGCGTTGTAAGTCATCAAGATTAGGAAGTTCAATTGCTGTTGGTACAACAAAAGTTCCTTTATCTAATTCATTTTGGCTTGTTGCTCCAAACATCAACTGATGTACAGGGTAGCCTTTAGACTTCATTTTTTGGATGTGCTGGTCAATCGTCTGTTTTGCTTCGTCATCAATAACAGGACCAATGTCAGTTTTTAAAATTGCAGGGTTACCTACGATCAACTGTTGCATTGCACCTTTAAGCATTTTAATAACGGTTGCAGCACTGTCTTCTTGCACACATAAAATACGTAAAGCAGAGCAACGCTGACCCGCGCTATCAAAAGCAGAACTAACAACATCAAGCACAACTTGTTCAGTTAAAGCTGAGGAGTCCACAATCATGGCGTTTTGACCGCCAGTCTCTGCAATGAGAGGGATAGATTGACCATTATCAGATAAACGTTTCGCAACAGTTTTCTGTAAAATTTTTGCAACTTCAGTCGAGCCAGTAAACATGATGCCATCGATACGACTATCTTGGCTAAGCTGAGCACCCACTGTTTCACCACGACCAGGAAGTAGCTGTACAGCACCATGTGGAATACCAGCTTCCCATAAAATCTGAACTGCTTGAGCTGCGATTAATGGTGTTTGTTCAGCAGGTTTAGCAATAACACAGTTACCACTCACTAATGCTGCAGCAATTTGGCCAGAGAAAATCGCAAGAGGGAAGTTCCATGGGCTAATACAAAGTACAGTACCTAAAGGCTGAATAGCTGTATTTGCAGGAAGATTCTCAACTTGAGTTGCGTAGTAACGTAGGAAATCTACAGCTTCACGAACTTCTGCAATGGCATTGGCATAAGTTTTCCCGCTTTCACGGCAAAGTAAAACCATCAATTCTTGAATGCGACTTTCCATTAGGTCAGCTGCACGTTTTAAGTGTTGAGCACGCTGTTCTTTAGGCGTATTTGACCATTCTGATTGAGCTTGTTCAGCTGCAGTAAGAGCGATTTCGACATGCTTAAGATCAGCTTCTTGTACATAACCAACAATTTCATCATTTTGTGCTGGGTTTGTAATTGCAACAGAATGACCTTGCTCTAATGAATCGTTATTTGCCAATAATGGATGGCTTTGCCAAACACGATTACGTAATTCTTGAGCTTTGCTGTCTAGAGCTGCAAGTGGAGCATCATTTGCTAAATCATAGCCTTTAGAGTTTTTACGAAGTGTTCCGTATATATCTAAAGGTAGTGGAATAGATGGATGTTTTAAACCAATCGAACCCTCAAGCTTAGCTGCATTACGAATATCGTAAATTGGAGACTGAATAAGATCATCAACTTTAAGCGTTTTATCGGCAATACGGTTAACGAATGAAGTATTCGCGCCATTTTCAAGTAAACGACGAACTAAATAAGCCAACAAAGTTTCATGGTTACCAACAGGAGCATAAATACGGCATGGCACGCCTAATTTATTTTGCTCACGTGGACCAACAACTTGTTCATAAAGCGGCTCGCCCATGCCATGTAAACATTGGAACTCATACTGACCAGCATAATATTTGCTTGGATCAGCTAAATGATAGATCGTTGCCAATGTTTGAGCATTATGAGTAGCAAATTGCGGATAGATGAACTCTGGCGCTGCAAGTAATTTTTTAGCACAAGCGATATAAGATAAATCGGTATGTACTTTACGAGTGAAGACAGGGTAGTCATCCATACCTTCGATTTGCGCTTTCTTAATTTCGCTATCCCAATACGCACCTTTCACAAGACGGATCATGAGGCGTTTTTGGCTGCGTTTAGCAAGGTCAATAATATAATCAACCACGAAGAAACAGCGTTTTTGATAAGCTTGAATAACGAAACCGATGCCTTTCCAGTTTGCAAGTTCTGGCTCGAAGCAAAGACGTTCAAGTAATTCAAGCGAAATTTCTAAGCGTTCTGATTCTTCTGCATCAATATTTAAACCAATATTGTAATTTTTAGCCAAAAGAGCGAGTTCAAATACTTTGCCGTAAAGTTCTTGATGAACACGTTCAATTTGCGCGCGTTGATAGCGAGGGTGTAAAGCAGAAAGCTTGATTGAAATACCTGGGCCATCATAAACGCCTTTACCATTAGATGCTTTACCAATTGCATGAATAGCTTGCGTATAATCGTTAAAGTAACGTTCAGCATCATGTTCGGTTAAGGCTGCTTCACCCAACATATCGTAAGAATAACGGAACCCTTTGTCTTCGAGTACTTTCGCATGGTCTACAGCTTCTTCAATGGTTTCACCAGTCACAAACTGCTCACCCATCATACGCATTGCGACGTCAACAGCTTTACGAATAATGCCACGACCACTACGTGCTAAGAGCCCAGTAAGTACACTTGAAAGACTGGTTTGCTTTGGAGTTTCCATAAGCTTACCAGTTAACATGAGGCCCCATGCAGCAGCATTTACAAACATTAAGCTGCTTTGGCCAACGTGTTCTTTCCAGTTACCCTGATTGATCTTATCTCGAATAAGCAAATCACGTGTTGCTGAATCAGGAATACGAAGCAAAGCTTCAGCAAGACACATGAGTGCCACGCCTTCTTGTGAAGAAAGAGAAAATTCTTGTAATAACCCTTGAACAATACCTGCTTTACCCGAAGAGGTCTTACGTTCACGTAAATTATTAGCAAGATTAAAAGCAAGGTCATAAATTTTATGATCTAAATCATCAGATACCGCAGCAGCTTGTAATAGCTCTTCTACAGCTTCTGGTTCAGCACGTCGCCAAGCTGTATTGATGCGTTGTTCAAACTCACTTTTATCGTTGAATTCGGTGATATAGCCTTGGTGA
Source organism: Acinetobacter sp. DMC2 (assembly GCF_056314305.1). Classification (NCBI taxonomy): domain Bacteria; kingdom Pseudomonadati; phylum Pseudomonadota; class Gammaproteobacteria; order Moraxellales; family Moraxellaceae; genus Acinetobacter; species Acinetobacter sp. DMC2. The sequence continues at coordinate 80,671 of NZ_JBQUYP010000003.1, forward strand.
GATTTATCCATTTGATGAAAAGTATCCATTGTGTTCATATCTGTTTCCGCCAACCAGCTCTCGTAAACTCATCTTGAGTAGAGAGGTTTAGATAATTTATCATTACAGAAGAAACACCGAATAACTCACTATATTTAGCCAATTTTTTAGAGGAAAATTCAGATGAATGGCCCAATATTAAGCCTTGACCGCACTGATTTAAAAATTTTGGATATTCTTCAAACAGATGGGCGAATTTCTAATAGTAAATTGGCCGAACTTGTGAATTTATCTCCAACAGCTGTGATGGCCCGAGTTCAGAAATTAACGAAAGATGAATTCATCTTAGGATATGAAGCTAAATTAAATCCAGTTAAGTTAAATGCTAATTTTCTGGTGTTTGTTGAGGTATTACTGGATAAAACGACACCTAACGTTTTAGATGAATTTATTGATGCTGTGGTGCACTATCCGGAAATTGTTGAATGCCATATGGTGAGTGGTGGCTTTGATTTTCTAATTAAATTACGCAGTGGCAGTATGGAGGAATTTAGACGCATTGCTGGGCAGGTGTTGTGGCAATTGCCCGGAGTCAAAGAGACTCGTAGTTATCCAGTCATGCAAGTGGTAAAAGACACTTCTAAAATTAAAATTAAAACCAAGAATAAATAAAGGGGCCGAAGCCCCTTTATTTATTTCAATAACTTATACACTTTCTTTGTAGAGTTCATCTGCTTTTTCAAAACGCCCAGTTACCGTAGTATTTGGCGCTTTAGTTAAAAGACTAACAACAATGATGCTAATAAATGCAAGGATAAAGCCTGGAATAATTTCGTAAACACCTGTGCTTGCGAAAAGATTTTTCCAGCCAATTACTACAACTGCACCAACGATCATACCAGCTAAAGCACCTTGTAAATTCATACGTTTCCAGAACAATGACAAGATGATAAGCGGACCAAACGCTGCACCGAAGCCAGCCCATGCATAAGCAACAAGACCAAGAACCTTACTATCAGGGTTCCCTGCAAGAAAAATTGCAAGAAGAGCAATGGCAAGAACCATGAGACGACCAACCCATACGAGTTCTTTTTGAGATGCATTTTTACGGAGGAAACCTTTGTATAAATCTTCAGTTAAAGCACTTGAACATACCAAAAGTTGACAGCTTAGCGTGCTCATAACGGCAGCTAAAATTGCAGCCAAAATGATACCCACAATCCATGGATTGAATAAAATTTTAGTCAATTCCATGAATACAGTTTCAGGGTTTTTACTCACAACTGCTGCTAATTCAGGGTGTTGTTCAAAATAAGCAATACCGAAGAAACCCGCACCTACAGCACCGATTAAGCATAAAATCATCCACGTCATACCGATGCGACGAGCAGCAGGAATAGATTTTACTGAATCAGCCGCCATGAAACGTACAAGAATGTGGGGTTGACCAAAGTAACCGAGGCCCCATGCCATGGAGGATAAAACTGCTACCACCCCAAAATCTGAGAAGATGTTAAATGCATGTGGACGAGCAGTTTCAATTAGGGTAACAAAATGAGTTGTGTCCCCGATTGCAAGATAAGTCACAATTGGTGTTAACAATAGAGCAAAAATCATCAATCCAGCTTGGAATGTATCAGTCCAGCTAATTGCTAAGAATCCACCAATACAAACATAACTGATGGTTGCAATAGCACTGAGCCAAATGGCTGTGTTGTATGACATGCCGAATAAATTTTCAAATAAACGGGCACCAGCTACCATGCCTGAAGCACAGTAAATAGCGAAGAAAACCAAGATGATAACGGCAGAGAAAATGCGAAGTACTTTTTTCTGATCATCAAAACGGCTTGTAAAATAATCTGGCAAAGTTAATGCATTGTTTTGAATTTCAGTATGAACGCGTAATCGACCAGCAACCAGTAGCCAGTTAAGCCAAGCACCGATAATTAGACCAATTGCAATCCACGCTTCAGATAGACCAGAAAGATAAATCGCTCCAGGTAAACCCATGAGTAGCCAGCCACTCATGTCTGATGCGCCTGCGGATAACGCAGTAACGAAACTGCCTAAACTACGACCACCGAGAATATAATCGGAGAAGTCGCTTGTAGCACGGTAGGCAAATAAGCCAATAAGTACCATTGCTACGATGTACACCATAAACATGATGAGGGTGGGATCAAAATAACTCATGATGGATGTGTGTCCTTATATCCATAATCCGTGATTGTAACCTAATCCAGGTCGCTGTTTTCTTGTACGGCATTCAAGAGGTTGAGATTCAACCACAAAAGATTTTTTTTACTCTGTTATTTTTATATTGTACTTTTGTATCATTGTGTAACTTAAAATAAGTGGGTTTTTAAAGAGAAAAATTATAATATTAATCATTAGCTTATAATTTTTTAATATTTGTTTTTTTTAAATTTTGGGGAGAATAAAAAATATTTCAAAAAAATAACTCTAAATCTAGTTACAAAATGGTTAGGAGATAAAGTTTTATTGAGCAAAATTAGAACAATGTTAGGAAGTTTTATCTAAAAGATAGTAGTTTTTATTCAAATTACATTTATTTAATCCTTAAAATTAGCAATTAATTGGTTAAATTTTCAAAAAGTTCATGCATTCCTTGAGTCGCTGACATCTTTAATAATTCGTATTGTTGAGGAACACGTCCATGATCTGCTTGGGGATCTATATAGTAAGCTTTACATTGAGCTGCAATTTCATGCACTAAACCCGCAACCGGATATACGCTTAATGTAGAGCCGATTACAATAAAAATATCTGCACTTTGCACGACTCTAATTGCTTCTTCATAAACAGGTACAGCTTCACCAAACCAAACAACATGTGGACGAAGGGGATAACCATCTGGACACAGGTCATGTTCTAAATCTAATTTCCAACCGTTAATGACATAAAATTGAGTTGTAAATTGTGCATTTGGGCCAGAACTCTTTGCTAAACGAATGTTTCCATGCAAATGTAAAACTTTGGTACTTCCGGCACGTTCATGTAAATCATCAATGTTTTGAGTAATAACTTGTACGTCAAAATAGTCTTGTAACTTTGCAATATATTGATGAGCTGAATTGGGTTGAGATTCTAAAATATTTTTACGTCGTTCATTGTAAAAGCGTTGAACTAGAGCAGGGTTCTTTTGCCATGCTTCAGGTGTGGCAACTTGTTGGATGTCGTAATTTTCCCATAGACCATTACTGTCACGAAAAGTGCTAATTCCACTTTCGGCACTCATGCCAGCGCCAGAGAATACAACAAGCTTTGTCATAGAGGTCACCGATTCGTAAAACTGAATTTGAATAGATAAAGAAAAAACCAGTTTAAGACTAAACTGGTTTTTATTAAATATGAAAAGCTTTAGCTATCTTTTATAAGCCAGCTTCATATTCTGCATTTGTTAAAAGTTTTTCAACATCTGCAATGTTGTCTGGTTTGATTTTATAAATCCAACCTTTACCATATGGATCGTCATTTACAAAATCAGGATCATCTTCAAGGTCAGTATTTACTTCTACTACAGTACCTGAAACAGGAGCATGGATGTCAGAAGCAGTTTTTACTGATTCAACCACACCAGCTTGTTCGCCAGCAGTAACTTTACTCCCAACTTCTGGAGTTTCAACGTAAACCAAATCGCCAAGTTCATCTTGTGCATGATCGGTAATCCCTGTAATAACAAGATCACCCTCAATCTTTACCCACTCATGTGTACGTGCATACTTCAGTTCCGAAGGATGATTCATGGTAACTCCTTAAGCTTGTGTCCAATAGTTTTAAAAATTATAAGTATGGGTCTTTACGCCAGTTGCTCGGACTGCGGCCGCTCCAGCGTTTAAAAGCACGGCTAAAATTTGCAACGTCCGAATAGCCAAGTTCATCAGCAATTTGTTCAAGACTATAATCTGTACGTGAAAGTAAAGATGTTGCATGTCGATAGCGTACTTCATCAACTAAAGTTGAAAATGATGTTCCTTCCGCTGCTAATTGACGTTTGAGTGTTCGATCAGACATATGTAGACATTCAGCTACATTTTCGATGCTTAAATAATGTTGTTCAGAATTACTTAAAATATCACGAACTCGCATTGCTAAACGACGGCGTTCACCTAAAGCGGATAGTTCAGCTTCGCACTGATTAATAGCAACTTGACTTGCGATAGGGTCAGCATTAACCAATTTAATTCCTAAATATTTTTTATCGAAACTTGAAATTAAATGAGGTTGGTTAAAGCGAATTGTGCTGCTTAGCTTATTTCTATATTTGTCAAAACCTACTGGTTCTGGGAAATCTAAATCTACATCACCAGCTAAATCTTCAATACCAGTAATCGCTTTCGCCATGCTCATGATACCAATGGTTAAACCTAAAACGATTTCTGTACGCAAAGGTTCAAGTTCAATATCACACTGTAATTGTAAGGTTGCTTTGGGCCCAAAAGTTGAGAAATATAATTGTAAAAAGGGTAAGCGTAGCTGAATAAAGCGAGCCGCAAGAGCAATTGCTTCAGTAATATCTTTGGCTGTCATAATTGCATAGCCAATGAAGCCATGAATTGAAATACGCATTTGAGTACCAAGATGGTAACCCAACGTAGTTTCGCCAGTTAAATTAAGCGCGTGTTTTACCAGTTCATTTGCTACTGGTGTAGAAATACGATAGTCAGGATCCGCCAGTTGCTCGCTAGTAAGATGAAATGGAGCAAATAATGTTTCGTCGTTGTATCCCCAACGTGAAACAACATCTAATAGCAATAAGCCATAGACACCCGGAATACCCTGATCTTGACGAGCTGAGGTAATTTTCATATGCGTTCCATTGCTCTCATCAATTTTTCACATGCATTTCTTACACATATTGTCATGAAATATAATCTGAGTTTATAAAAACTGTTAGACAATCATATCAACCATTTTTAAACATTTTTTTTAAAGACAACAATTTTTGTTGTTGAAATAAGTAAAACATCCCCATGTTGATTTAAGGCTTGCGTAACGTAACTAACAATACCACGATCTAATTTTGTTTTGGATGGTGTGATAGCTGAAATTTCAGCTTCAACATGAATTCTATCACCAGGTCGAGTAGGGCGTGGCCATCGTAGACTAGATTCAGAACCTATTAGGCCGCCATGAATAGGCATGCATTCTGTCCATAAACGCATAGTGATGGCTGACGTATGCCAGCCACTTGCAGCAATCCCCTGAAAAATAGGGTCATGCTTAGCTTGCTCTTCATCTGTGTGAAATGTTTGAGGGTCATAGGAGTTTGCAAATTTTTTGATTTCATCTAAGGTGATTTCATATTCACGGCTAATGAAACGATCACCAATTTTCAAATCTTCTAAATAAAGCATTAATCTTGACCCTGTAAAACTTTTTGTTCAAATAGGAAACCGCCTGTTTGGCGTTTCCATAATTGTGCATATATTCCATTTTGAGCAATTAACTCTTCATGTGTTCCTTGCTCAGCAATTCGACCTTCATCAAGAACAATTAAACGGTCCATTTGTGCAATAGTAGATAATCGGTGTGCAATTGCAATAACCGTTTTATCAACCATCAGGTCATTTAAACTGGATTGAATTGCTGCTTCAACTTCTGAATCTAGTGCACTGGTTGCTTCATCTAAAATGAGAATAGGAGCATCTTTTAAGAATACACGTGCGATAGCAATACGTTGTCTTTGACCACCAGAAAGTTTTACACCACGTTCACCGACTTGGGCGTGATATCCATTACGACCTTTTAAGTCAACCAATTGAGGTATAAATTCGGCTGCTTTGGCTTTATTTACAGCATTCTCCATCTCGGCATCAGATGCATCTGGACGGCCATATTTAATATTTTCAGCTACTGAGCGATGTAATAAAGACGTATCTTGGGTTACTAAGGCAATATTGGCTCTTAGACTATCTTGAGTCACATTTTCAATATTTTGGCCATCAATTAAAATTTCACCGTCTTTAAGATGATAAAAATGTAAAAGCAGTTGGATTAGAGTTGATTTACCTGCACCTGAACGCCCAACAATACCAATCTTTTCACCTGCTTTAATATGTAAATTGAAGTGGTCAATTACATTTTTATTGTTATAAGCAAAACTCACATCTTTAAATACAATCTCACCTTTGGCAACTTCAAGAGTTTTTGCATCTGGTTTGTCTTGAATATTGATTTTTTTACCTAATGTCTGCATACCATCTTGAATGGTTCCGACATTTTCAAATAACGCGGACATATGCCACATCATAAATTCAGCCATACTATTAAGCTTTAAAATCATGGCAGTAGTCGCTGCAATTACACCTAATGCTGCTAAACCTTGAGTCCATAGCCAAACTGACGTGCCAATAACACCAATAAATAAAACAGCTGATAGCATGTTGATACTTATTTCAAAAAGAGTGCCTAAACGCATCTGAGCATAGACTGTTGTCATAAACTCTTTCATTGAGGCTTTTGCATATTGGCTCTCACGTCCCGCATGAGCAAACAATTTAACAGTTTGAATATTGGTGTAAGCATCAGTAATGCGGCCAGTCATAACTGCTCTGGCATCAGCTTGTTGCTGAGAAACTTTACTTAAACGGGGAATAAAGAACCATGCACTTAAGAGAAATAAAGTTAACCAAACTAAAAGTGGTATTAACAAAATAGGGGAAATAGCCCCAAGGACAATGCTAACCGTAATAAAGTAAATAGCCACGTATGCTAACATGTCACCCAAAATAATCCAGAATTCACGGACTGCTAGGGCAGTTTGCATAACTTTTGCAGAAAGTCTTCCAGCAAAGTCATTATGGAAAAAATCTAAGCTTTGTTTCAATAACAGATTATGAAAACGCCAACGCAAACGCATTGGAAAAGTACTATATAAAATCTGATGTTTAATAATAGATTGAAAATTTACGAAAAAGATATTAGCAAATAAAACACTAATTAAAATTAGTAAATCAGCTGCATGTTGACTTAAAAAACTTTCAGGATGACTTTTACTTAACCAATCCACGAGTTGTCCAATCTTTGAAAAAAGTAAGGCTTCAAAGCTTGCAGCACCTGCTGTAAAAAGAATAAGTAAGAATAAGTATGGGCGTAAGCCTTCTGTCGCTTGCCAGACAAATGGGAAAAAACGAGTTGGTAAAGGTTCATCCAGACCTTTTGTTGGGTAGGGATCTACAAGTTTTTCAAACCACTTCAGCATGAATTACTACCTTTAAGACAAAAGCCACTTAATTAAGTTTTTGCAATTAAATTTACAGAAAAGTCAGTTAGATCAATATTACTTAGGTTTTTGATCTTTTGAGCATGTGTAAATACATATGAACTGATTACTTTGTACGTCATTCATTAGTACATGACGTAAAATTTGGATGTCTGAAGAAATATTCAAGACTGTCGCGAGGACTTAAAAATTATGATTTATTATATCGGGATTAATAGATAAAGTGGTGAAGGAATTTATTCTTTAAGTATTTTTTCTTAATATTTTGAACGTTTGTTAAATTAATAATTTTTAACCTAAATCGAAAAAGGCCTTTATATCTGCATCATAAAGGCCCTTGTATGTATTACCACATTAAATCATCAGGAATAACATACGCTGCATAAGGATCTTCTTCATCAGTGGCTTGTTCATTTTTCTCAGCATTATTCATTAAAATGAAACCTTGCATTTTTTGATCTATTTTTTCAGCTAAAGCTTTTGGCAAATAAGCGTATTGATCTTGGTCTTTAGCAATGACTAAGCTACCGGTAACAAGTGCATTATATACTTGCTGAGAAATATATACCTTCTTGATCTTACTCTCATCAATAAATTGATAAACACTATCGCCATCAGTATTTGAAATTTTATGATGTTTAATCATTTGAATGATTGATGCTTTGAGGGCTTTTTCCTCAAGCTGTTGTTGTTTTTCTAAGTTTAAAGCCTGATCTTTAGCTAACTTTTTTTGTTGAGCTTTTTCAATATTCGCTTTGATTGCTGGCTCATCACTTTGACCGATACGTTGCTCATGGTGAGCTTGTTTTGTTAGTTTTTTTGCTTTTTTATTATCCACTAACCCAGCTTTCAGTAGCTGTGCTTGTAAGGCATTTTTAACCATGACTTAATCCTTATGTGAAGTTGAAGGGCTATAGAGATAAACTACCCAGTAAGAAATACTTAAGACTAAGCTTAAAGTTGCTGGCAATAAAAATGCTTGTAACTTTAAATACGGATGTACTAGTGCTGCGAGTATCCCACCAAGCAGAAAACCTGTAAAAATAAGTAAGTGTAAAACAATACGTCGGTTTTCTACTGGTAAGCCTCGAGCTTTGTATCCAAGGGCTAAACCAATATCTGTTAAAACACCAGATAGATGGGTAGTTCGAATAATGGTTCCTTTATAATGGCTTACCATCGCATTTTGTAGGCCCATCGCTGTACAAGCCCATAATAATCCATAGCGTGGAAAATAAGGTAGTAATAGCCAACAAAGAAAAATGAATAAGGCAACAAGACTCAAAGGTAAGCCATAGCGACGACCTAATCGAAAGTGACTGCTGCCTAAAATAAAACCACTGTAAAATGAACCACAAACATAACAAATAATTACTAGAAGCAAGAAAATGATATGTTTCGGTTGCCACTCTACCAAACTCATAGCTAGCATACTAACGTTGCCAGTCATATGTGAAATAGATTGATGCAAAAGGGTAATTAACCCTAATACATTAATCATTCCGGCATTGAATGCCAGTAAAAAGGCTCCGAGTTGGAACCAGTTTGGTAGACGTTGAAATGGCATGTGTTTAAGAGGCTTGTTTAGAGCGAATATCTACAGCTGCGGTAAATAAAACATCCGTAGAAGAGTTAAGCGCTGTTTCTGTAGAGTCTTGCAATACACTAATAATCATACCCACTGCAACAACTTGCATAGCAATTTCAGTTGAAATACCAAATAAACTACATGCTACTGGAATCAAAAGTAAAGACCCTCCCGCAACACCAGATGCACCACATGCTGAAACTGTAGCAACAACTGATAAAATAACCATTGTAGCCAAATCAACATGAATACCAAGTGTATGTACAGTTGCAAGTGTGAGTACAGTAATTGTCACTGCCGCACCAGCCATATTGATTGTCGCACCTAATGGAATAGACACACTTGCTGTAGATGGATTAACACCTAATCGCTCAGCCAAATCTAAGTTAACCGGAATATTGGCTGCAGAACTTCGTGTAAAGAATGCTGTAATACCACTTTCTTTTAAACATTTAAAAACTAATGGATATGGATTGCCGCGGATTGTTAAGCCTACCAAAATAGGGTTAACCACGAGGGCAACAAATAACATTGTTCCTAGTAATACCGCTAATAAGTGTGCATAGCTTTCAAGCGTCGCGAGACCAGCATCTGCAAAAGTCACTGCAACTAATCCAAAAATACCGACTGGTGCAAAAGCAATTACTTTGTGAATAATAGCACTGACAGCATGTGCAACATCTTGCATCACTTGTTTTGTGGTGTCTGAGCTATGGCGCATGGCTAAACCTAAACCAATTGCCCAAGCTAAAATACCAATAAAGTTTGCTTCACTAATTGCTTGAACAGGGTTCGCAATAAAGCTTAAAAGCAGATTTTTTAAAATATCAGCTAAACTTCCTGGTGCTTGTAAATTATTATGAGAAACCGTGTTGAGATAAAGAGTGCTTGGAAAAGATAAACTTGCAATAACAGCACTAAAAGCGGCTAGCAACATCCCTATTACGTATAGAAGTAAGACTGGGCGTAAATTTGCACTATGGCCTACTTGGAAGTTGGCAATAGAGGAAAGCACCAATACAAAAACTAAAATAGGGGCAACCGATTTTAAGGCTTTAATGAAAAGCTCACCAAATAAACTTAAATAAGGCGTAACGTTCGGAAATAGTAATGCAACGCCTATCCCTAGAATAATGGCGATAATAATCTTAGTGACTAAGCTTAATCGAGAAAAGAATGCAAGCATATAAAGGCCTTATTAACCTAATCATGGCTAAAGGTTGAACAAGCGGAGTATTTTATACTTAAGTGCTGTGAATCTTAAGCTTTTTTATAGCAAGTATAAGTTTTTATAATTATTGGTAATATTAAGTCATTGTTTTTATTTTGATTAATTTTAAATATGGGAATCTATAATTGGTGATTTTGTTTGTTAAATGCTCATTGAAAAATTAATTAGATCAAAAAGCTGTGCAAGTATCCGATAAACTACAGAGAAATGAATTTTAAAAGAGTAAAGAGGTAAGTAAAACTTTGGAAAAGCTACGCGAATTTTCAAAACTTTGTGCTTGGACTAGACTCTAAGCTTTCAAGCTGAAAAATCGCATATTTCAGGAAATTACTACTATTATTATAAATTTATAATTTAAAGATTTTATTTACTTGCACAATACAGTTGGTGAAGCGTATTTAAAATTGAATGCATATTATCATCCTTAATAGAATAAAAAATTTGCTTACCATCGCGACGAGTTGATACAACATCACTTTTACGTAACATCATAAGCTGTTGTGAAAGAGTGGGCTGTGTAATTTGAGTCTTCTCTTCAATTTGTGAGACATTTAGCTCTTCATAAGCTAAGTGACATAAAATTAATAAACGATCTGTATTAGCCAAAGATTTGAGAATTCCAACGACTGAATCAGCCGCATTTTTCATTTCTTCAATTTGGAGTCCATCTTTCATACTTTATACCTATATCAATATAGCGGGCATAGTATAGATTGATCTTGCAGAAATGAATGTAGCAAAACTAATCAATCCAATTGTTTTTGTTGAAAAGCAATATAAGGGGAACTGATAAATAAGTAGTATTTTTAATTAAAAACAGTTGTTTGTAGTTCTTTTGTGTCTAAAGTGTTGCATTGTGTTATAAGTTTAATTGTTAAGTATAAGTGAATTGAAGTTAATATGAAATAACTGCTATTTCACTCGGATAAATAGTTAAATCTAATTTATCTTTAAAGGAATCATAAAAAGTGATTGAGTTTTTATTTTTTAAATATATAATCTGTTTTGTACAGACAGGTCTGTATATTTTGGTTCGGTAGGGTCGAAAAAAACGTCTAATTTAGAACCAAAATGACTTTCAGACGCAGCGTGATAGATAAGAAGAACATTAATATAAGAAGAAGAACATCACGCTTTATTTTTAAGCTGCTCTTTCAAAGTCGATTAACTTTTCAACCCGATTCCAATAATCATAGATTTTTATTGAACCATGTTCGACCTGAGCTTGAATGGTCATACCTTCCAATATATTAACGAGTAATAAAGATAAAGGACCTGGTTCTTTTACATCATATTGATTAAGAAGATTTTGCATAAGTTGAGTCAACCAAGCTTTATACAACGTAGCGGGTTGGTGTGTTGATGGATACTGTTTTAAAACTTCTTCCAAAGCTTTTTGAAACATACAGCCATTAAAATCTTCACTATTAAACCAGTCGGAATACCATAAAAATACTGCTTTAATTCTCGCGAGAGGATCTAACTCATCATGTTGTGATAAAGCAGAAGTAAGCGAATTTTGTAAAAGCGTATTCCGTAGAAGTAGGCATTCTTCAATTAACTTTTCTTTTGATGGAAAATGCTTATAGAAAGTCATTTTTGCAACACCAGATTCATTAATGATGCGATCTACACCTATAGAATTATAGCTATACGAGTTAAAAAGTCTTAATGCGGTGTTAATAATGTCATCTTTTTTCGACATATTTTTTTAGCCTCTCACAAATGAATTGCTATTTGCTTGAAATGTGATCTGTATTAATGAGAATCTGGACCTTTAATTTTACAAGGTATTGTTTGTTATTGATAGAAAAAAGATATTATTTTTTTAAACGGTATCGTTTAGATTTTAAGGAAAAAGTAAGTAAGAGGTATGCTATTTCTTTAATAATAAGATTTTCTATTTTTAATTTTGATTTCAAGATTTCTTACGCTTAATAACTTTGATTACGCGCTATTTAAGGATTTGCAGATAAATTTAATGAGCAATAATCGAGTTTATTTTGAATATAGGTTGTTAATTTAAAAAGTAGACTTTTCCACGCTCATGAAAAAGTCTACTTTTATTAAGACGTTTACTCTGCAGGAGGTAAAAGCATCAGGATAGATTCATTTAACAAGTGAGCAACGTTTTCTAGCGTTTCATCATCACTAAATTGGCTATCGAAAGCTAGACTTTCTCCATTAGCAATTGCTTTTAATTTTTGCTCAAAGGACTCAACTATAAATAGCGCTTCACCATTTCCCCAAAAGTTTAGGCTTCCGCTTTTTTCTGTATAGAGTAGTCGAGAGGCTGGCTCTAAAAGAACCTCGTAACCTTCGTGCAAAATTTCCTTCAAGTCATCGGCTTCGATTTCATCAGCCTCTGGAATATTATCCGGATATTTAGGTTCACTCATATAAGACATGATAGCGGCATCAAGTGCTGCTGAATCTTGTAATTGAGCTAATACTAAGTCTTTTAAGTAACCAAGTTCAGAGGTATTAATTTCACCAACTTGACTCATCTGTTTACGTGCGATGTCGACAACAGGATTTTGCAATAAAGTGTTAGCTGAAAATTGATCACTAATACGTTCCATCATCCCTGCAACGTTTGGCATGCGAAAGCCAAATGAGAACGTTAGGCAATCATCTTCAGCAACGCCATAATGTGCCATTCCAGGCGGAATATATAGTAAATCACCAGGTGCCAAAATTTCATCAAATTGTACATCTATTTCTGGCAAGAGTTTTAATGGTTGATTTGGTACAAAGGAAGTATTTGCATCACACATTTGTCCTAACTGCCAGCGACGATGTCCATGACCTTGAACTAGAAACACATCATAAAAATCAAAATGCTTTCCTACTGAGCCACCTTTAGGAGCGTAGGAGACCATAATGTCATCGCGGCGCCATTGAGGAATAAATGGAAATTTTTTCCAAAGTTCAGACAGATCAAATGAATAATGATCTACAGCTTGTACTAAAAGAGTCCATAGTTTTGGGAGCTTTTGAAAATCACCCTTGGTTAAAGGTGAAGACTTGACGTGCCATTCATTTGGATTTTTATCTTTTTGGCGAATGAGTCGGGCACTCGCATGTTCTTCCAAAGCAAGTTCTTGCACATCTTGGGGTTCTAAAAGACCTACAATTTCTGGCAACCCGTTACGTACTAGTAAAGGTTTTTTCTGCCAATATTCTGCTAAAAATTGTTCGGCAGTAATACCGCCTAAAACTGCTAAAGGTTCTGTCATGGAAATAACCTATTTATAAAAACATCTAAAATTAAGGAATTTGTAGACCAAGCTGCCTTAGAATATGGCAAAGTTGAATCATGGGTAAACCCATAAGTGTCGTCTGATCTAGGCCAGTCATTTTTTTGAACAAACTAATTCCTAAACTTTCACACTTAAAGCTACCAGCGCAATGGAGTGGTTGATCTAATGCAATATATCGTTCAATTTCAGCTTGAGTTAGGGTTCGGAATTTAACTTGATAATGTTCAACAAGCGTTTGCTCAAAATTCCCATCAAGCCATTGCACACTGAGTGCCGTACTAAAGAAGACAGTTCGACCTGAGTTTTCTGCTAACTGTATTTTGGCATTCTCAGTGGTCATTGGTTTACCAATAAAGTCGTTAGGAGCGTGTTCTCGCCATGCGACTTGATCGGAACCAATAATAATTGCATGTGGGTTTTGTGCAGCAACCACTTGAGCTTTTGTGAAAGCTAGCCTTTTCGCAAGTTCATCGGCATGGGTTTCATTGCGAGGGCTCTCATCAATGTCAGGACTCACACAGATATAGTTAATCCCTAAGCGATCCATTAAGGCTTTACGTGTTTGACTGCTTGACGCCAAAATAATTTGTGGCTGAACCATTACACTGCAAATTCCATTAAAACATCTAAAGGTACATAGCTTAATACAGCTTGGTGACATGCATGTATTTTGATAGGAGGTGCCTGACCTGCTTGATATGCTTCTACCCAGCGGGTTACACAGATACACCAGAAATCACCGGGTTTTAGGCCAGGGAAATCTACTTCTGGTAACGGGGTAATAAGATCATTACCTATTTTTTGTGAAAAATTTAAAAAATCAGAGGTCATTTGCGCACATACGGTATGTTGACCAAGGTCTGTTACTGCTGTGTGGCAGAAACCATTTCTAAAATAGCCAGTAATAGGGTCGAAACAACAGCTTGCTAAAGGTTCCCCTAAAACATTTAAACGATTGATTTGTGGATCTGGATGAATAGACATAATGGATGAAATATCAAATGACTATCTCTATCATAATCAAAACTCAGGCTTTCTACAGCTTTTATGCAAAAAAACTAACCTTTTTTGATGTAATCATTTAAAATTGGCGCGTTTTTAAAATCATAAAGAGAGCTTTACATGAATTTTCAGCGTATGACTGACCTTAACTTAACAGGTAAACGCGTCCTTATTCGTGAAGATTTAAACGTTCCTGTCAAAAATGGTGTGATTACTAGTGATGCTCGCTTACGTGCAGCATTACCAACGATCAAAGCTGCTTTAGAAAAAGGCGCAGCAGTGATGGTATTTTCACATCTAGGTCGTCCTGTTGAAGGTGAACCAAAGCCGGAACAATCACTTGCACCAGTCGCTGCTTATTTAACAGAAGTATTGGGTCAAGAAGTTAAATTGTTAACTGATTACCTAGATGGCGTAGAAGTTGAAGCTGGTCAAGTTGTATTGCTTGAGAATGTACGCTTTAACCATGGCGAAAAGAAAAATAATCCAGAGCTTGCACAAAAATATGCTGCATTATGCGATGTATTTGTAATGGATGCATTTGGTACTGCTCACCGTGCAGAAGCCTCTACTGAAGGGGTAGCTCGTTTTGCTCCTGTAGCAGCAGCTGGCCCTTTATTGGCAGCTGAGTTAGATGCACTAGGCCGTGCAATGCAAACTCCTGAAAAACCTATGGTTGCAATTGTTGCAGGCTCTAAAGTTTCAACTAAACTTGATGTTCTAAACTCACTTTCTAGTATTTGTGATCAACTCATCGTTGGTGGTGGTATTGCCAATACATTCTTGGCTGCTGCTGGTTTCAATGTCGGTAAGTCACTATACGAAGCTGACTTGGTTGAAACTGCAAAACAAATTGCAGCGAAAGTAAGTGTTCCACTTCCTACAGATGTGGTAGTTGCGGATGCTTCGCAAATTAATTTTGAAGATTTCTTGGGTTCTTTAGCAGCAGCGCAAGCAGTTGTGAAGAAAGTAGAAGATGTAACTTCAAACGACATGATTTTAGATGTTGGCCCGGAAACAGCTAAAGCATTTGCAAATATTTTAACAACATCAAAAACGATTCTTTGGAATGGTCCAGTAGGCGTATTTGAAGTTGATCAGTTTGGTGAAGGTACGAAAGCGCTTTCGCTTGCTGTTGCTGAATCTGCTGGTTTCTCTATTGCTGGTGGCGGAGATACTTTAGCTGCGATTGATAAATATAACGTTGCTGATCAAATTGGTTATATTTCTACAGGTGGTGGTGCATTCCTTGAGTTTGTTGAAGGAAAGACTTTGCCAGCAGTTGCAGTTTTACTTGAGCGTGCTTAATACTGTTATCTAAAAACAATAAGGGATTGGGTTGCCAGTCCCTTTTTTCATGGATAGGTCATTAAACTGTCATATATCTGCAATAAAATAGCGAGCATTAAATCACCAACTGTGGACAATAGTGATGAATTTAAAGCTTACATTTGCTGCTGTGTTAATTGTACCGATGATGTTGACTGCTTGTGCTAAGAAAGATGAAGCATCTCAGGCTGGACAAGAATCGGCAGCTTCTACTGCTGTTTCTGAAAAAGTAACGCCTGAGCAACAAGCAGCAATTGATGCGATTGATAAACCAGTTTTAGATGAAAAGAATACTGATGTGGTTGAAGGTAGTGCATCAAGCGAGGCTGCTGCTTCAGAAACACATTAATTTGTTGTTTTTTGTTAAAAAATCCCTGCATATGCGGGGATTTTTTTTGAAATACTGTGATTTGTTGCTGAATTGAAATAAATGAAAGGGTAGAATAACCCGCACTACCTGGGAGGATATTATGGCACTCATTTCAATGCGCCAGCTCTTGGATCACGCTGCTGAACATAACTACGGCGTACCAGCATTTAACGTAAATAACTTAGAACAAATGCGCGCAATCATGCTTGCCGCGGATGCAACCAATTCACCTGTAATTGTTCAAGCATCAGCTGGAGCTCGCAAATATGCAGGCGCTCCATTCTTACGCCATCTTATTTTGGCTGCAATTGAAGAATGGCCACATATTCCAGTGGTAATGCACCAAGATCATGGTACAAGCCCTGATATCTGTCAGCGTTCAATTCAGCTTGGCTTTAGCTCTGTGATGATGGACGGTTCATTAGGTGTAGACGGTAAAACACCTACATCTTACGAATACAACGTTGATGTAACTCGTAATGTTGTTGCTTTAGCGCATGCATGTGGTGTTTCTGTCGAAGGTGAGATTGGCTGTTTAGGTAGCCTTGAAACTGGTATGGCTGGTGAAGAAGATGGTGTTGGCGCAGAAGGTGTGCTAGACCACTCACAACTTTTAACTTCTGTTGAAGAAGCGACTCAGTTCGTTGCTGATACGAATGTTGATGCACTAGCAATTGCAGTTGGTACTTCACACGGTGCGTATAAATTTACGCGTCCACCTACAGGAGATATTTTGGCAATTGACCGCATTAAAGAAATTCATGCGGCATTACCAAATACTCACCTTGTAATGCATGGTTCGAGTTCTGTTCCGCAAGAATGGTTAAAGGTAATCAATGAGTTTGGCGGTAATATTGGCGAAACTTATGGTGTACCTGTTGAGCAGCTTGTAGAAGCAATCAAACACGGTGTACGTAAAATCAACATCGATACTGATTTACGTTTAGCTTCAACTGGTGCGATTCGTCAATTTTTGGCAGAGAATCCATCTGAGTTTGATCCACGTAAATACTTTGCTAAAACAGTTGATACAATGAAGCAAATTTGTATCGATCGTTATGAAGCATTTGGTACAGCTGGAAATGCTGACAAGATTCGTCCAATTTCTTTAGAGAAAATGGTTGATCGTTATAAATAATTCCCGTTAGGGTTTAATTTAAAAAAACCGGTTTTTTATAACCGGTTTTTTATTAAGTGAATTTTATTCATAAAAAAAACCTGCGATGAACGCAGGTTTTAATGAAGACAAAAGACTTACTTTTGTAAGTTCTTTTTGTCTAGACTTGGATCTTTAATTTCTACATAAGCATTCGCACGCACTTCACGCAACCAGCTGTCGATTTCAGTATTAAATTGACGTTCACCTAAAATTTGACGTGCCATACGCTCTTGATATTCATGAGTCATATCTTTTTCACGTTTTTCAGTTACTTGTAAAATATGCCAACCGAATTGAGTTTGGAATGGTTCGCTGATTTCACCGACAGGAATTTCCTGCATTTTCTTGTCAAATTCAGGCACCATCATGCCTGGAGTAACCCAACCTAAGCTGCCGCCATCTCGCGCAGAGCCTGTATCATTTGAGTAGGTCGCTGCAAGAGTTGCAAAATCATCGCCAGCTTTTAAGCGTTTATAGATGTTGTCAATAATTTGCTTGGCATTTTCAAGGCTAACCACTTCAGACGGTTGAATAAGAATATGGCGAGTTTGATATTGAGGTACTAAAGCTTTTTGCTCATTTTGTTTGCGTTCAATAAGTTTTAAAACATGTACACCATCACGTACTGAAATTAAGTCGGTTGTTTGACCTTCTTGTAATGGGGTAATACGGGCTGCAAGTTCGGCGGGAATGTCTGAAAGTGGGCGGAATCCCATGTCAGCACCTTCAACTTTTGTATTTGCAGTTGAAAGTTTTTTCAAGGCGTTTATATCATTACTTTGTGCAAGCTTCGAACGTACTTCTTGAGCTACAGATTGAACTTCCTGCGGATTATCACCAGTAATACGCATATGAATTACGTGTGCTTGGTTGCCTAAAGCAGCCTGTCCCTGAGGTGATTTCAAGAAGTTTTCTACGTCTTGGTCACTAATTTTAATACGGGACATGACTTGTTGTTGGCGCAAACGGCTAATCGCTAAATCTTCAGCGATTCGGCCACGTAAACTTTCATAAGTTCCTGGTGCCATAGCATCCAACTTTTGCTGGAAAGCTTCTAAACTTTTACTTCCAGATTGACTTGCTACTTTTAAGACTGCTTCATTTAAGCTTTTTTCATCAGGTTTGATGCCATATTTTTTAACTTGTTCAAGTTGTGCCTCACGCAAGATGAGTTGATCTAACACCTGGAATTGTAAATATTGCTGAGGGGGAACCTCTTTTTTTTGTGCTTGTAGTTCGTGAGCGGCTTCAGCCATCCCTTGTTGAAGATCACTTTTTAAAATTACGCTATTGTCCACAATTGCCACAACTTCATCAGCGGGTTGGGCAAAACTATGCATTGATGAAGAGATTAGGGCAGCAAGGGTAGTTGCTTTAAAAAACTGTTTAAGATGCTTTGTCTTCATTAACGTTGTGTCCAAGATTGATTAATTTTGTTAAAACCTAAAACGCGATTTTCAAGTAAAGACGCGAGTTTATTGTTTAAACCACCTAAACCTTTTAGCGTAATTTCGGCCATAATGGCACGTTTTTCACTAACATCTGGAGATTTTGGATCATCTAGATCGTTATAGTATGAGCGACCATAGACAGAAATGCCCCAGCAACATGACTCATAGTTAACCCCTAGTAATATCTCGCGGGCAACATCATTGTCCATGTCATATTGTACGTGGCCCATAATACGCCAATTATCTTTAACTGGTTGTATAAACGATGCAACAACCTGATCGTAAGTATCTTGACGTCCTGCAATATCTTTACGGTAGAAATAGCCTAAGTTATATAGGTTTCCTTTATCTCCAGTATAATAAACTTGGAAATCACGCTGAGCATTGTCACCATTAGACATCCATGCTGAGTTAGCAGCAATGGTGAAGTTTTGGTTTAACTGGCTTGTTAAACTTACAACTGGACCAGTGTTACTTTCAGTATCAATCTCATCTTGTTGCTTTAATGTCACACGACGATCTTCAAAATAATAACTTTGACCAACACTTGCACGTAAACGCTCTAAGCCGACTGTGTCAAAAAGGCTATAGCTTACGCCAAGTGATAGAAAGTTGTTGTCTTCAAGACGGTCATGTCCGTAGAAGCGGTAAGGGTTAAATAATTGATCGTAACTTACTGATGCTGAAGTTGAGTCAAAATTTGGATAGTTGTCTTGGTTTTTGTATGGAGCATATGCATAAAACGCACGAGGGGTAAGTGTTTGTAGGTACTTGCCCTCACGTTCAAAATTCAGTCCAGTATCCAATGTGAATTGAGGTACAACCACTGATTTATTTTCAGAACCGCCATCTAGACCTTGAGATGCGATACTGTCCTTATCGTAGAATGTTTGAATAGAACGTACTGAAACTTCAGGGATTACAAATGCTGCTGGTGTACGGTAGTTGTAGCGTGTTGCAAACTGGTTGTAGATACGTGTACCGCTACTTTCCTGAGCAGAATCATCATTAATTGATTTCTTGAAGTATGCAGTATCGTTATTAAATTCGTATTGTAAACCTAATGGATTACCCGTGACATAATTCAATAAGAATTGTGGCAAGCGTGCATAAGGCTTATCAACATCGGCAATGTCAGGGTCAAGTGTCTGGAAATCTTCGACCTTAAGCTGAGCTTTTAAACCCGGAATACCGTGTTGAT
This sequence comes from Acinetobacter sp. DMC2, assembly GCF_056314305.1. Lineage (NCBI taxonomy): Bacteria > Pseudomonadati > Pseudomonadota > Gammaproteobacteria > Moraxellales > Moraxellaceae > Acinetobacter > Acinetobacter sp. DMC2. The sequence goes on from NZ_JBQUYP010000003.1 coordinate 100,493, forward strand.
AGTTAAGCTCCCATGCTCTACGTAAGTTTAAGTCTGTTTTAGAGTTAGGGCTGCTATCTAAATCTGAGAAATAGTCTTTATCTGAAGCGTAGTTGTACTCTAGATTGGTCGACCATTGATCGTTGATATTCCAGTTATGTAAGAAATGGAAATCTTTACGATCTTTATCATCATATTCTTTGTCAGATGGCAACATGCCACCCCACATCTCACCCGCACCAAAGCCATCGGTTAAATATCTAAAGTCACCTTTTAACATTGCACCGCGGTCTGCTAAATAGCGTGGAGTAAGTGTCAGATCATAGTTAGGTGCAAGGTTTAAATAAACCGGAACAGAGAGCTCAACACCACCATCGTTTGAGAAGCCAAACTGTGGATTAAGAATACCTGTAGTTCGGCGATCATCAATTGGGAAGTTAAAGTAGGGAATTGCTAGAACTGGAACATCTTTAACATATAGTTTTGTTCCGTGGGTTGTACCACGTCCAGTTTCCTGATTTAACTCAATTTTATTTGCTTGAATTTTCCAACCAGGTTTTTGACCCGGTGGACAAGTCGAGTAGGTCGCATCGTTAAGAACCATCACATTTGGTGATGTTCTTTCGATTTTCCCTGCATGACCATGAGCATGTTGCTGTTCAGAAATATAAAAACTATTTTCTAAATTACCAGTCTGGTTTTTTAGGTTGTAATTAATTTCGTCACTCTGTGAAAGCAACCCACCTTGAGCGAGTTGTACTCGGCCTTGTGCGTGTGCAAAGGTTTGTGTCTTATCAATCGTAACCTTGTCAGCACGAACTGTGCGCCCTTCCTGATCAATAACGACATCGCCTTCTAAAACCGAGTCGCCGGCAGGATTGTAATGTCCATAATTAGCCGTAACGACAGAAGTCGTCTTATCAGCATCTAAGGCTTTGGTCTGTGGGTTAATCGGTGTAACCCAAGTACCCTGGCAAAATGCCGAGCTTAAATATTTATTGTCACGAAGCTGGGCCTCAGGTGCAGATTTATCAACATAGTACTGTTGAAAGAATTCTTGACCCGGGTAGGCTTCTTTGATGCTCGCTTTAAGTTGATTATTGTCTATATTGGAGACAACATCAGCTGACTCAGCATAACTTGATTGTATGGAGCCACATAAGAGCGTAAAAATAGCTGTCGCTAAAGGATTAAATTTAAACTGATGCTTCATTGTCTCATTAACCAAGTATGCTAATTCACAATTAATTATTGTCGCATCATAGAGAAAAAGTTTATAAGTGGCTACACTTAACCCTTCAAAAATCTCAGCTTGTTTTAGATTTTATTGCAAATGAATACACAACGTGAACAATTGATATATACATGGCTTACATCTGTTCTTAAAAATGATCAATTTAAGATCGCTTTTTTAGCAGGTGATGCAAGCTTCCGACGTTATGCGCGTATCCAGTTACAAAATAAAACGTATATGCTCATGGATGCCCCTCCAGAAAAAGAAGACTGTGTTCCGTTTGTGACCATTGACGAATTTTTTGCAGGCCATGGTGTACGCGTACCTCAGATCGTCGCGAAAGATTTGGCTCAAGGTTTTCTGTTATTGGAAGATTTTGGTGATGTGCTGTTGTCTACATTATTAAATGATGAAACAGTTGATAAATACTATGAACAAAGTTTTAAACAACTTATTCAATTGCAATCTATTGATGGGACTAACCAGTTTCCAGCTTATTCCTACGAAAAATTAATGTTGGAAATGCAGTTACTCACAGACTGGATGTTGCCATCGCTTGCTATTCAGCCGACTGCTGAGCAGAAAAAAACGATTGATGACGCATTTGAGTTCTTGGCTCGTGCCGCAGTAGCCCAACCGCAAGTTATTGTACACCGAGATTTTCACAGTCGTAATCTGATGAAAATTGAAAATGAACTAGAGCTTGGAGTAATCGACTTCCAAGATGCTGTTATTGGTGCTGATACATATGACTTAATTTCGATTACACGTGATGCATATGTTCAATGGAATGCTGAGCATGTTTATCAATGGTTTAGAACCTTTTATGACTTATTGCCTGAATCTGCTAAACAGAATCGCAGTTTTGAGCAGTTCAAGCGTGATGCAGATTTAATGGCTATTCAGCGCCATATTAAAATTCTTGGCATTTTTGTTCGTCTGTTTGAGCGTGATGGTAAGTCTGGATACTTAAAAGACTTACCGAGAGTCATGTGGTATTTACTTGAAGAAAGTCGTGGTTACGCTGAACTTGAAGAATTTATGGTATTTATCAATAACGTAGTAATGCCTAAATTTATCGAGAAATATGGTAGTTATGAGGTAGCAGCATAATGAAAGCAATGATTCTTGCTGCTGGCTTAGGTAATCGTATGCGTCCACTTACGCTATATACACCAAAGCCTCTGCTTGAGGTTGGTGGTAAGCCGCTAATTGTGTGGCATATTGAAAAACTTAAGAAAATTGGTGTAACTGAAATCGTCATCAATTCTGCATGGTTGGCCGATAAACTCATCGGTAGCTTAGGTGATGGTTCGCAATTTGGTGTGGATATCCGTTGGACACGAGAGGATGAGGGGCTAGAAACAGCGGGTGGAATTATTAATGCTTTGCCACTGCTTGGAACAGATCCGTTTATTCTGGTGAATGGAGATGTATGGACCACAATGGATTTTGAAGCTCTACCCCATATTAAGTTAAATGATGATTTAGCTCATCTTGTATTGGTTGATAACCCTAAGCAGCATCCTGAAGGCGACTTTACATTATTGGATGGGCGCACTTTTACATTTGATCAAGATGTGACGGGTGAGAACCTCACTTTTAGTGGTGTGTCTGTTATCCATCCTAAGCTTTTTGATGGATTGGAACCTGGTAAACGTCCTTTAGCTCCACTGTTGAAGCAAGCAATGCACAATCAAAAAATATCTGGTGAAAAGCTTAAAGGTGCATGGGTAGATGTGGGAACGCCTGAGCGTTTATTGGAGCTAGATTTGCAAATTCGTGAAGGCTTCTACGATTAAGTGTGTAATCCCTAATCGTTAACTAGTGTTCCACGATGCATAAATGGGTATACTTTGTTTTAAATTTTACTTAGATGTTATCTGTTTATGCATCCGTTTTTTCAAGAGTTACAACAGGGTAGTCAAAAATTAGGTTTATCGCTTAGCGATGAAGCTTTGGCATTATTGTTAAAGTATCAAGATGCTTTGGTACTTTGGAATAAAGCATATAATCTGACAGCAATTCGTGATCCGAAAGAAATGTTAGTGAAGCATTTGTTGGATAGTCTAAGTATTTTAAATGACTTACCTGAAGGTAGATTGCTTGATGTGGGTACAGGTGGTGGAATGCCTGGCATGATTATTGCTCTTTGTCAGCCACAACGCCAATGTGTTCTTTTAGATTCTAATGGTAAAAAAATTCGTTTTTTGAAGCAATTTATTGCTGATCTTAAATTGAGTAACGTTGTGGCAGTGCAAACACGTGTTGAGAATCAAGATACAATTGATGAGCTTGGCCAGTTTGACGTCATAACAAGTCGAGCTTTTGCTTCTTTAACGGACTTTGTAGATGCAGCTCAGCCATACCTTCATCAGAGCAGTATAATCGCAGCGATGAAAGGTGTAGTGCCAGTTGAGGAAATTGAGCAGCTCAAGCAGGACTTTTCATGTAAAGTGATTGAACTGCGCGTACCAAGACTTGATGAACAACGTCATTTACTTTTACTTCAACGTATCTAAATAAAAAGTATTAAGGTTACCATGGCTCAAATTATTGCGATTGCAAACCAAAAGGGTGGTGTTGGTAAAACAACGACTGCAGTAAATCTTGCAGCGTCTCTAGCTGTATTAAAAAAACGTGTATTACTTGTAGATATGGACTCACAAGGTAATGCTACGATGGGGTCTGGTATTCAAAAGAACGATCTTTTGTATTCAATTACAGATGTTCTTCTTGGCGAAGTTCCAATTGAAACAGCCATTCAAAAAGCAGAAGTTGGATATAAAGTTCTAGGCTCTAATCGTGAGCTTTCAGGTGTAGAGCTCGCTATCGCAGAGCAGGAAGGTCGTGAATTCATTCTAAAGAATGCTTTGAATGAAATCAGAAACTCATTTGACTATATCATTGTGGATTGTGCTCCAAGTTTGAGTTTGATTACTGTCAATGCTTTGGCGGCTGTAGATAGTGTAATTATTCCAATGCAATGTGAATATTATGCGCTAGAGGGTTTGGCTGATTTAACTCAGACTATTGATCGTATTCAAAAAGCACTCAATCCTGATTTAGAAATTATTGGTGTATTACGTACGATGTACGATGCACGAAATGCTTTAACACGTGATGTGTCTGCAGAACTAGAGCAATATTTCGGCAAAAAACTTTATGATACTGTTGTTCCACGAAATGTTCGCTTAGCAGAAGCACCAGCACACGGGTTGCCTGTAATCTATTTCGAAAAAAGTTCTAAAGGTGCAGTTGCATACTTAAATCTTGCAGCTGAGATGTTAAAGAGAAGTAAAGTGAAGAAAGGAAGTAAAGTATGAGCATCAAAAAACGCGGATTGGCTAAAGGACGTGGTTTAGATGCATTACTTGGTTCAATTCAAAAAGAAAAACTACAACTGGAAGCACAGGCGTTAGACCACGGACAGTTAAAGCAAATTGATGTGAATTTACTGAAACGTGGTGAATATCAACCACGTCGTTTTATTCATGAGCATGATTTACAAGAGTTAGCATCTTCTATTGAAAAACATGGCGTGATGCAGCCTATTGTAATCCGTCCAGTTGATGATGAAACACATCCATATGAAATCATTGCGGGTGAGCGTCGTTGGCGTGCAGCTCAACTTGCGGGCTTAACTGAAATTCCTGCAATTGTTCGTGACTTAAATGATCAGGTTGCAATTGCATTAGCGTTAATCGAAAACATTCAGCGTCAAGATTTAAATCCAATTGATCAAGCAATAGCTCTACAACGCTTTCATGATGAATTTGGTTTAAGTCATCAAGAAATTGCTGACACAGTTGGTAAAGCACGTACTACTGTCAGTAATCTACTGCGCTTATTGAGTTTAGCTGATGATATTAAAGATTTCATGCAGCAAGGGCAGCTCGATATGGGGCATGCTCGAGCAATTTTGACCTTGAAAGGTAAAGATCAATTAGAAGTTGCTAAAATTGTAATCGAGAAAGGATTGTCCGTTCGTCAAACAGAGCAATTGGTGCGTGATAGAAGTGAGCCTAAGCAGGAAAAGGAAAAAGCACCTGTAGCACCAGATATTGAGCAATTGACACAGAAATTATCAGAGCGTTTTGGCGCTAATGTAAAAATTGATCATAACCAAAAAGGTAAAGGTAAACTTGTTATTCATTACCATACCTTGGATGAGTTAGATGGCATTTTAAATATTTGCTTGCCAGAATAATTTGCAGTTGGGTCATGTATTTCTAATTTTATATTCTTGGGGAAGAACATATGTGGGAACTTGTGAGAGCGGGTGGCTGGTTGATGCTGCCTTTAATTTTATGCTCAATTTTAACTGTTGCGATCAGTATTGAACGTTTTGTTCGGTTAAGACGTTCACAAGTTCTACCCGAAGCATTAAGCGGTAAGAGCTCTTTAAGAGCTGAAGATATAGTGGAAAGTTTAGAACAAAATGTAGAAGTGCAAAATAGTGCATTGGGACACATTTTAAAAGCAGGCTTTGAGCATCGCGAACAGGGCGAGCAATTTGCTCGTGCGCAAATGGAAGTTGCAGCTTCTCAAGAAATTTCCTATTTAGAAAAAAATATTAATTTCTTGGGTACTTTAAGTGCTGTAGCGCCGTTACTCGGATTGCTTGGCACTGTGGTGGGAATTATTGAATCATTTCTTGTGATTGATTTTGGATCGGCTGGTAGTCCAAGTTTAATGATCCCTGGTATCTCTAAAGCATTAATTACTACAGCTGTGGGAATGTTAATTGCAATTCCTGCTCTAATTGCTTATCGCTATTTCCAAAGAGTAGTGCAAGATTATATTGCTGAATTAGAACAGCAATCGACCTTGTTTCATGCTTCATTGTTCTATAAGCGCTCTTCGCCTTTAGCTGAACACCGCCGTGTTGGTTAAGAGGTGGATGCCAAGTGAAGTTTAAACGTTCTCAAGTTGAAGACATTCATATCAATTTAACGCCTATGATTGACTGTTTGTTATTCATTTTGGTTTTTTTATTGTTGTCGACCACTTTTAATCAGCCAAGTCGCATCAATTTAACATTACCAGATGCACAAGGTGTTCCACCAAAACAGTACGATCATAAAATTGAAGTCGTGGTAGACTCTGCTGGTCATTATGCTGTGAATGGTCAAGCGCTTTCATCTAAAGAGGTTGCTGATCTGAGTACTGCAATTAAGCAAGTTGCTCAAGAGCACCGTGACTTTATGTTCATCATTGCTGCGGATGCCAAAGCGTCTCATCAGGATGTAATTCGCGTTATGGATGTGGCAGGACAACTCGGTTTTGTTAACATCAATATTAGTACCAAAGTTCCTTCTAGAGGTTTTTCTGAGTGAATCAAGATTTTAAGGTTTATACGCGTCTCTTAGCCTATTTAAAACCTTATTGGGGCGTGGCCTTATTAGTACTTATCGGGTTCGGTATTAACTCAGCAACAGAAGTTTCCGTTGCTAAATTGATTAAATTTATTATTGATGCAATCCAAAACAGTAGTAGAGCAGATTTGGATTGGTTCCCGTTATTAATTATTTTATTAGTATTCTTCCGCGGCTTAGGCCTATTTATGGGCGGTTACTATACTGCGGTGATTTCCCGTAGTTTAGTTTTTAGTATTCGTCAGGAAGTTTATGCGAAACTTTTAAAACTCCCAGCACAATATTACTTAGATAATTCATCTGGTCATATTACCGCCAAAATTATGTATAACGTTGAACAGCTAACAGCTGCTTCTTCGGAATCATTAAGAACCATTGTTAGGGATGGGATGATTACTATTGGACTATTAGGCTATCTGTTCTATACCAATTGGCGTCTTACCTTATGCGTTTTTGTGTTTTTACCAGTAATTGGTGTATTGGTACGTAAAGCTTCGAAACGTATGCGAAAGCTTTCGTTACAAGTTCAAGATACAATGGGTGATGTGAACCATGTTGTTCAGGAAAGTATTAATGGTAATGCTGTAGTAAAAACTTTTGCTGGTGAAGAATCTGAACAAAAACGTTTTTATAAGTCATCGGAAGAGAACTTAAAACGTGGTTTAAAAATGGTGATTGTGCAAAACCTGAATAGTCCAGTTGTTCAGGTCGTAATGGCTTGTGCTATGGCCCTTATTGTATGGTTAGCTTTACGACCTCAGATTTTAGGTAATACAAGTGCTGGTGAATTTGTAGCTTACCTTACTGCAGCTGGCCTGTTAGCAAAACCTGTTAAAAGCTTGACTGATGTTAATGAAAAGTTACAACGTGGTTTAGCAGCAGCTCATTCTGTTTTCGAATTACTAGATTTACCTGAAGAGCAAAATAACGGTCAATTGAAACCTAAATTAAATGGGGCAATCCGTTTTGATCATGTGACATTAAATTATGCTGATGATGTGGCAGCTATTAAAGATTTTTCTTTAGATATTCTCCCAGGTCAAACAGTGGCATTGGTTGGTCGTTCAGGAGCTGGTAAAAGTTCATTAGTTAATATGTTGGTACGTTTCCAAGAAGTATCGAGTGGACAAATTTATTTAGATGATTTGCCAATTAATGATATTGAACTTTCTTGCCTGCGTACGCAAATTGCAATGGTAAATCAACAGGTTATATTATTTAACCGTACTGTTCGTGAAAATATCGCATATGGTCAGTTGGAAGGTGCATCAGATGAAAAAATCTATGCAGCGGCAAAAGCAGCCTATGCACATGACTTCATCATGAATTTGCCAAACGGTTATGACACTGTTTTAGGCGCACAAGGTTTAAACCTATCTGGTGGTCAGCGTCAACGAATTGCAATTGCTCGAGCAATCTTAAAGAATGCTCCAATTCTAATTTTAGATGAAGCTACAAGTGCTCTCGATAATGAATCTGAACATTTTATTCAGCAAGCATTTGATGAAGCGATGCAAGATCGTACAACAATCGTTATTGCACACCGTTTATCAACAATTGAAAATGCTGATCGTATTGTAGTGATGGATCAAGGACAAATCGTTGAGCAAGGGACTCATAAAGAGCTTCTCGAGAAACATGGTGCTTATTATCAATTACATCAGCGTAATTTTGAGGATAACTAAGCATGTCATTGGCCCAGCTGATCCAGAATGCATGGAATAAGCAATCGAGTTGGTTGATTGCTTTACGTCCATTATCTTGTTTGTATCGTGCTGGGTTTCTATTAAATCGTAATTTTTATACTGCGGGTTTAAAGAAAGTTTATAAGGCACCTGTACCTGTCATGGTGATTGGTAATATTACCGTGGGCGGAAGTGGAAAAACTCCGTTATTAATACAACTGGTGAATTATCTACAACAGCATAATGTCAAAGTTGGGGTCATTAGCCGTGGGTATGGTGGTACAGGTCCTTTTCCAATGTTGGTTACTTCGGGTGCTCAAGCAACTCAGGTTGGAGATGAGCCTGCATTAATTGTTCAATCAACAAGTGTACCAATGGCAGTAGGTCCTAATAGGCAGGCTGCAATAGAACTTTTATTAGCATCAACACAACTAGATTTAATTATTAGTGATGATGGTTTGCAGCATTGGGCATTGGGACGACAAATCGAGTGGATTGTACTCGACCAAAATCGAGGTTTAGGAAATCAAAAACTATTACCTGAAGGATATTTGAGAGAGCCAATTGAGCGTTTAGAAACTGGAACAGTAATTGAACATACATATAAACCAACTACAAAATTAAATATGCATCTTGAGACTGGACAGCCATATTTACTCAATCCTTCGCAAAGGGCCGAACACGGCTTTAATCCTCAAAGTAATTATCATGCTGTAGTGGGTATTGGCTTTCCACAGCGTTTTTATCAAACACTTAAAGGTTTAGGCCTGAAACAATTTCAAGAACATGCGTTTCGTGATCATCATGATTACTCAATCGATGATTTAATTTTTAATGATGAACTGCCACTTATTACAACTGAAAAAGATGCGGTTAAATTATTGCCATTGCTTGAAAAATATCCAGAATTTAAACAGCCTATTTGGGTTGTTCCTGTTAAAGCTATTCTGTCTGTAGAGTGTTATCAGGTTTTAAAGCAGCAACTGCAACAACTTGATATCCAATTATCTTAGGAAGAAAAAATGAAACACATCGTCATTCCAGCACGCTTCTCAAGTTCGCGTTTGCCAGGTAAACCCTTGTTGCTTATTCATGGCCGTCCTATGATTTTACGTGTAGTGGATCAAGCCAAAAAAGTCGAAGGTTTTGATGATCTATGTGTGGCAACAGATGATGAGCGTATTGCTGAGATTTGCCGTTCAGATGGTATAGATGTTGTTCTCACGAGTCCTGATCACCCATCAGGAACAGACCGATTAAGCGAAGTTGCGCGCATTAAGGGTTGGGATTCTAATGACATTATTGTAAATGTTCAGGGAGATGAACCTTTATTACCAGCCCAACTTGTTAAGCAAGTTGCAAAACTTTTGGTTGATAAACCAAATTGTTCAATGTCGACGTTGTGCGAGCCTATTCATAGCTTAGATGAATTTCAGCGCGATAGCATTGTAAAAGTCGTCATGTCTAAACAAAATGAAGCTTTATATTTTAGCCGAGCAACTATTCCTTATGATCGGGATGGAGCTAAACATGAAGAACCGACTTTACATACACAAGCATTTCGTCATTTAGGTTTATATGCGTATCGAGTGAGCTTATTGCAAGAATATGTGACCTGGGATATGGGTAAGCTTGAAAAATTAGAAAGTCTTGAACAATTACGTGTTTTAGAAAATGGACATCGTATTGCGATTGCTGTTGCTCAAGCAAATTTACCACCTGGTGTGGACACTCAAGCTGATCTTGATCGCTTAAATAATATGCCTGTCGAATCTTTTGAATAAGCGTTAATTTTTAATGAATCCGAATGTAACTTCAATGGTTTATCCTTGGCAGAAAACAACGTGGGATACCTTAACAACAAGGTTTCCCAATATTGGACATGGCCTATTATTCTATGGCAAGGAAGGCTGTGGGAAACATGCTTTTGCTAAGCATTTTTTGGCGTGGGTACTTTGTCTAAATAAGCAACCTCAGGGTGCTTGTGGTGAGTGTAGCAGTTGCCAATGGTTAAAATCGGATACTCATCCAAATTATGTCCATATCACAACAGATGAAGAAAATAAAAAGCAAAATGCAAAAATAAAAATCGAAAAGATTCGAGATTTACTGCCTTTTGTGCAACAAACAGGAGAGGGTTGGCGCGTTATTCTTATTGAACCTGCTGAAGCTCTAAACTTGGCATCTTCAAATGCGCTATTAAAAACCTTAGAAGAACCAGGTGAGCGTGTTGTTTTAATTTTATTAGCCGATCACTACCTTAAATTACCAGCCACTATTCGTAGCCGATTGCAGCACTTTGCTTTAGATCGCATTTCATATGAGCAGGCTACTTCATATTTGAATGAGCATTTATCTGAAATTGCAGAAGTACAACCTAATTTATTGCTTGGTCTATCTAATGATATGCCTTTACAAGCCATAGAAATTGCAAAAAGTGATTGGTTTACTAAACGACAGAGTTTCTTAAATGACTGGCTAAAAATTGTAGCTCAAAAAAATATGCCTTTATTTTTCTCAGGAAAATGGCAAAAAGAATTAAGTTTTAGCGATTTTATTGGACTTTTTGAGTACTTGTTGGGAGATTTAATTTGTGTCAAGCTAAATCAACCGCAGAAAAATACAGATTTAAATTTTGATCAATTAATTCCATATTACGATTTAGAAAGCTTATTCAATATTTATAGTGAACTACAACAAGCAAAAAAGCTTGTTGAGCAAAATGTACAAAGTCAACTTATTATAGATCAATTGTTTATAACGTTAATGAATATTTAAGGGGAAGATTATGCAGCCGCAAATGGGGGGGATTATTCAGGTAAATATTCCTGATAGAGCTACTTTACAAGCAAGCTATATGGGATATGTGCAAGGTGGAGGCCTATTTGTACCATCAAAACAAAAAGTAAAAATGGGACAAGAAATTTTCATTTTAGCTACTTTGCCTGAGCAGTCTCAAAAGATTCCTCTTACTGGTAAGGTGATCTGGATATCGCACAAGCAGAGTGGATTTAAACCTCAAGGTTTTGCTATTCAATTAAGTGGGGATAAGGGAATTTACTATAAAGCTGAGGCAGAAAGAGTTTTGGCTGGTAGTATGTCTCTAGATCGTCCAAGTTATACCATGTAATCAAATAGGATAGAAAAGTGTTTGTTGATACGCATTGCCATTTAACGATGTTAGATTTAACGCCTTATAACGGCGATCTGGACCTTGCGCTTGCAGCAGCGCGGGCAGAAGGTGTGTCTAAATTTATGGCAATATCCGTTGATCTTGATGACCACATTGCACTGGCAAAGATTGCAAAGAGACATGAAGACGTTGGTTATACAGTAGGTGTTCATCCTTGCGAAGATGCCGATACAATGGCTCGTGCCACGACCGAATATTTGATTGAATTGGCTCAGTCGAAAAAAGTATGGGCTCTGGGTGAAACTGGACTGGACTACTATCACAGTACAGATTTTGTTGAAGAGCAAAAGGCATGTTTTGCAAGACATATCCAAGCATCGAAAACTGTAAAAAAACCAGTTGTCGTTCATACTCGTTCAGCAAAGCATGATACGGTAGATATTATTCGTGCTGAAAACTCTACCCATGGAATTTTGCATTGTTTTACCGAAGATTGGGAAACAGCAAAGGCTGTTTTGGATTGTGGTTATTACATTTCTTTTTCCGGTATTGTGTCATTTAAAAATGCACAAGACTTACGTGATGTAGCTAAACAAGTGCCACTAGATCGGCTTTTAATTGAAACAGATAGCCCTTATTTGGCACCTGTTCCATACCGTGGAAAAACAAATGAACCAAAATATGTACCTTATGTAGCCAAAGCGCTCAGCGATGTATATGATAAATCGGTTGAGGAAATTGCAATGATCACCTCACAAAATTTTGAGAACTTGCTAAAAGCGATTTAATTTATAGAAACTATATAAGAGAGTAATTGCGTGAAGATGGATCGTCAGGCTCAGTTCCGAGCAAGAGAAGTATTAATATTTCAGGTTGCGGAGCAATTATTGCTAGAAAATGGCGAAGCTGGAATGACACTTGATGTCTTGGCTGCTGAGCTTGATTTAGCAAAAGGAACTTTGTACAAACACTTTCAAAGTAAAGATGAATTGTACATGCTGTTGATTATTCGTAATGAACGTATGTTACTCGAAATGGTTCAAGATACTGAAAAGGCCTTTCCAGAACATTTGGCCTTTTTTATGCTGCATCATTTACACCATCCTGAACGGACAGTCTTATTTCATCAAATTGAGGAAAAACTTTCGATTACAGCTCAAGGTGTGCATCACCTTTTTAATGAGCTTTATCAAGTGCGTAAACAACGATTACGAATTATCATTCGCATGACAGATCACTATTTAGAATCGATTCAAAGCAATATGACAACTCGAGATTATCTGGCTTCTATTTGGTCGTTAACTCATGGTGCAGCAGCTATTCTCAACTCAAGTTTTTACCAACGCTATTTAGGTTCACGGGACACTTTAAGAGTGGCTTATATTGATCAGGCATTAGCCTTACCTAAACAAACTGTTGAACAATATGCTTAATAGGTCGATATGAAATCTCAATCACCGCCTAAATCACAAAAAGGTTTTACCCTCATTGAAGTGATGGTGGTGATTGTTATTATGACGATTATGACCTCGCTTGTTGTACTCAATATAGGTGGGGTTGACCAAAAGAAAGCGATGCAAGCAAGAGAGTTATTTTTGCTTGATGCACATAAAATTGGTAAAGAGTCACTTGATCAGTCTCGTGTTTTAGCTCTATCTACTATGAGTGAAACTGACGTTTCTCCATTTTCTTATGAGCTATATGAATACCACGATCAGAGTAAATTACAGGTACAAGATTTAAAAAACCGTTGGCAGAAATACCCAGAATTTACTACGCGCCAATTGCCTAAACATGTATCGTTTACAGTACAACCTCTAGATGGCCAAACCTATTCAAAAGCTAAAAATACAGATTTAGTGGGCGGGCAGGCTCCGCAGTTAATCTGGTTTGGAAATGGTGAAGCTAAAACAGTTAAAATACAGTTTTACTTTGAACAAAAACCAATTGGTTCAGAAATACAAATTGATCATTTGGGTAAAATAAATGAAATCTAAAGGCTTTACTCTATTAGAAGTAATGGTAGCTTTAGCAATTTTTGCGGTAGCTGCCGTCGCGTTAACTAAAGTAGCCATGCAATATACCCAATCTACCTCAAATGCAATTCTTAGAACAAAAGCTCAGTTTGTAGCAATGAATGAAGTTGCCTTAATGGAGATAAATCAAGAATGGCTTCAAGGTACTCAAAGTAAGCAAGTTACTTCTCAAGGTGAAACCTGGCAGATTGATAAATCTGCTGAATCTACAGTCAGCCCGAATGTTCAGAAAGTAGATTTGCAAATTAGCTTATATGATTCTGATAAAGGGAAAGTTCAAAATGGTATTACCCACTTGGTATTTTTTAATTATCCAATGAAAGCAAAATAATGATAAAAAATAAATATGTTCGCTCGAGAACTCCAGCTTCTCGTCTTACGGCACGATCGGAGCAGATGATGAGAGGTTACTCCGAGCAAAGCTCTTCGTCTTGCGCTCAGACAAAGCTTCACTTTGTTAATCCTCGCTCAGGATTTACTTTAGTTGAGCTTTTAGTAGCAATTGCAATTTTTGCTGTTCTATCTTTGTTGGGGTGGAAGATTTTTGATTATTTATTAAAAGTCCGTGATCGTAATGCACAACACGAAGTACAGTTATTCGAATTACAAGATGCTTATCAACAAGTTTTGCGAGATACATTACAGATTATACCTGTATCAGCTAATCAAGGCGGGCAATTACGTCCAGCCTTAGAACTTGATAATCAAGTTCTTCATTTTAGTAAGGCTGGTGTTACTGATCCCTTAAAACAAGGGTTATCACCTTTTGAGCGTATTGAATATCAATATGATCCTGATCAAAAAAAGCTTTATCGTCTTAAATATAGTAATTTAAATACTTCAAACAGAGAGCAACCACTATCAAGTACGCTGTTAAGCCAAGTTGAACAATTTCAAATTATGGTACTAACGCCTCAAGAAGTGACAAAGTGGCCAGAAATTAATATTGATCCCACTAAACCTGAAGAATTTAGAAAGCTGCCGAAAGGAATAAAAATACAGCTCACAGTTGCTGGTGTAAGTTATGAGTGGATTTATAGCTTAAATCAAGGTGATTTATCGCTCTCCAATAAAGGAGTGGGGTAGTGTTGCATTATAAAAAAAGCCAGCAAGGCGTTGCTTTGCTCACCATTCTAATTATGGTTGCTTTGGCTACAATTTTAGCTGCCTCTATTGCAAAGCATCAAACCAATACGATGGAAAATACTGGTTATTTGATGCGTCAAAATCAGTCATTACTCTATGCAAAAAGTGCAGAGGCTTTTTTTTCTGAATTATTAATTCAAGATGCAAACAATGCTGGTGGCATTGATCATTTAAAAGAAACATGGGCACAACCCATGCCACCTTTTCCAATAGAAGATGGAACAGTATCAGGACGTTTACTGGATGACTCAGGCAAATTTAACCTAAACAATTTGACGACGAATGAAGGTAAGGTAAACGAAGCTGCTAAAAATTGGTTTGAGCGATTACTTGTACGTGTAGGCTTGCCAGCAGAATTAAGTCAAGCAGTTATTGATTGGCAAGATCCAGATGACGAACCATCTGGGCCTATGGGTGCTGAAAGCAGTTATTATGAAGGTCTTGATCCTAGCTATTTAGCTTCAAATGCTAAATTTCATCGTATTGAAGAGTTAAAATTAGTAAGAGGTTTTGACGGTAAGAAATATGATTTAATTGCTCCTTATATTTCTGCATTACCTGAAAGTACAAAAGTGAATATTAATACAGCCTCGCCATTAGTTTTAGCGAGTATTGATCCAAAATTAGATTTAGGGGCGGTAGAAAAAGAGCTCCAGATGCGCCAACAAAATTTAAAATTCTTTCAAAATATTGATGAATTATGGCAATTGAATGCTTTTTCAACAGTCGACACTCAAAAGAGAACTGAGGTGAATAGCTTGTTAGATGTAAAGTCGAGTTTTTTTCAAGCACAAATTGAGGTCGTGCTAAATAATCGGAAAAGACAATTTACAAGTGCACTAATGCGTAATGATAAGCAGGTTTATGTTTATTCTAGAAACATGTCACCATTTAACTAATTGAAAAATTTTGATTTATTTGTATTTGTCGTATTGTTGAAAAGTCAAGGTTATAAACTTTTCTAATCACTGAATAAAATGAAGATAAATTTTCTATATATTTATCTTCAATATTTCTTCACAAGTCTTATCATACTTTTCGCTAATTGTTTCTAATTGAAAAGTGGTGCGAAGTTTTCGTCTTTTGCTTTATAATAATGTTCCTAGAAGGAATGATCGATTTGGCACATGTTAATTCGTAAGTTATTTAAGTTTGAAAATGCACATGTTGTACGTAACTGTACATCGGATCGTTGTAAGCGATCAATTCATGGACATAGCTATAAAGTCGAATTATTGCTTAAAGCTTCGAAATTAGATCATGGACAAATGGTTTATGATTTTGGGCTTCTAAAAGGGGTAATAAAAGATCTTATTGACAGCTTTGATCATGCAATCTGTTTTTGGGAAAAAGATGATTCTCAATACATTGATGCTTGTCAGACTTTTAGTGCTCGTTGGATTTCTTTACCTGTTTCGCCTTCGGCTGAACAATTTTCACGTATTTTCTTTTATCTAGCTCAGCAAGTTTTACAATCAACTATCACTCAAAATGGGGAAGGTGATGTTGAGGTTTATTCAGTTATTGTTCATGAGACTGATACTGGATATGCACAAAGCTTTATTGAAGATATTCAAAATGAACAAATGGGGATTTTAAGCCTCGATGGAATTGTTTTTTCAGAACAAATTCAGATAGAGTGGGCAAATCCTCAAATGTATGAAGACTTGAAAAATGGGATTAAATTTAATAATCCTCAAGTTGATTTACAAGTCGAAGTATAAGTCGAATTACTCACAGTATTTGTAGAATTGAAAATTGATCTAGGATGACATTAATGCAATTAACTGAGCAACAGCAAGATAAACTCAGTAAAGTTCAATTAGAAGAAAGCTGGAAAATATCTTTAGCGCCTTTTTTGTTAAGCCCTCAAATGGATAATTTGCGCGATTTCTTATTTCAAGAGAAACAAGCACAAAAAATAATATATCCACCGAGTAAACAAATCTTTAGTGCTCTAAACACGACACCATTGGCTGATGTGAAGGTCGTTATTCTTGGACAAGATCCATATCATGGACCAAACCAAGCAAATGGATTAAGTTTCTCTGTTCAAAAAGGTATTGCATTACCACCATCTTTACGTAATATTTTTCATGAATTACATACAGATTTGGGTATTCCTGCTCCTCGTCATGGCGACTTAACGAAATGGGCTACGCAAGGCGTACTTTTACTGAACAGCGTGCTTACTGTCGAAGCTGGACAGCCAACCTCCCATCAAAAGCAAGGTTGGGAAGCATTTACGGATGAAGTTATTGATGTCCTGAATGAGCAAAGAGAACATGTAGTATTTATTTTGTGGGGTGCTTATGCACAGCGCAAAGGACAACGTATAAATAGAGATAAACACTTGGTTTTAACCGCTGCACATCCATCGCCCCTTGCTGCAAACAGAGGTGGTTTTTTTGGATGCAAAGTGTTCTCAAAAACAAATCAATATTTGAAACAACATGGCATTGAGCCCATAGACTGGCAATTGGACGCATGATGAACTCTCCCAATCTAAATAACTATCACCCGGACTTGGTGGTCGAAGAAGCAAAAAACGGCTGGCGTATAGTACGTTTGAATCGTCCTAAATCATTGCATGCTTTAGATGAATCAATCGTAACGGCATTATTACGAGTATTTGAAGATTTCCGTGATGATGAGAGCGTTAAAGCAATTTGGTTAGATTCAACTACACCAAAAGCTTTTTGTGCAGGTGGTGATGTTAGAAAATTACGTCAACTTGTTATAAACCAAGAAGTAGACACAGCGAATAAGTTTTTCCAGCAAGAATATGCTTTAGATTTACTCTTACATAATTATGCTAAGCCTGTAGTTGTTTGGGGCGAAGGTTATGTTATGGGTGGTGGTTTGGGCTTGTTTATGGCTGCACCATTCCGTCTAGTAACTCCATATTCTCGTTTAGCAATGCCTGAAATTAATATTGGTTTATATCCGGATGTAGGGGCGAGCCGCTTCTTAGCAGATCGTGGTCCAATAGGCTTGTTTACTGGTTTAACTGGTTCAATCATGACAGCTGCTGGGGCATATAGCATCGGTTGGGCTACACATATTTGTGAAGCACAACGTGATAATGTTTTGCAAAAAGTTTTAAATATTAATTGGGCTCATTATCCTGCTGGGGATTTCCGCGCAATTGATGATACTTTAAATAGTTTGCATCGTCCGGTTGCGGCAGGTCCATTACAGAACTCGCTAGACGTGATTCATAGCGTTTGTCGCGGTTTTAATTTTGAACAAGATTATCAAGCTATTGTGAGCTTGCGTGATGCGAGCAGTGACTGGTTACGCCAAGCGAGTGAGAACTTACAAAAAGGATCTCCTAGTACTGCGGCAATCACTTGGTTGCTGTGGCAATGGGGCAAGCAGATACACTCTTGGGATGAAGTGTTTGATCTTGAAGCTCAGATTTCTGAGTGGAAAATTCGTCATCCTGACTTTGTAGAAGGTGTCCGTG
The DNA here is from genome assembly GCF_056314305.1 of Acinetobacter sp. DMC2. Lineage (NCBI taxonomy): Bacteria > Pseudomonadati > Pseudomonadota > Gammaproteobacteria > Moraxellales > Moraxellaceae > Acinetobacter > Acinetobacter sp. DMC2. The sequence goes on from NZ_JBQUYP010000003.1 coordinate 118,553, forward strand.
CACGCTTGGTTGATAAAGATTTATCGCCAGAATGGAAGCCATGTGAAGACTTAAGCTTAAGAGGCATATTAGCTGATTGTCCGCCAGTGACTTCAATAGATAGCTGGAATGCGTTACTTAGACAACACGGTGTGATCACCTAAAATACATGACTGAATTTAGTGATGAATATTGGATGCAGCTTGCTTACGAGCAAGCTGAATTAGCTGCACAACATGGTGAAATTCCTGTCGGTGCGATTGTAGTAAGCCAAAATCGAGTGATCGGATCTGGCTATAATGCTCCAATTAGTTTGTTAGACCCAACTGCACATGCAGAAATTCAAGCTATCCGTGCAGCATGCTTATCATTAAATAATTATCGATTACCTGACGATGCGACTTTATATGTCACTCTTGAGCCATGCACAATGTGTGTAGGTGCATTAGTACATGCAAGAATCAAACATGTGGTTTTTGGTACAACAGAACCTAAAGCGGGTTCATTGGTAAGTGCTCGTCAGTTACTACAAGATGGTTATTACAATCATCGATTTACCTTTCAACAAGGTTGTTTACAAGAAAAATGTGCCCAACAACTCAGTCATTTTTTTAAACAAAGACGCGAGCAAAAGAAACAAGAAAAACAACAGAAAACGTCCTTAAATGATTAAAAAGTAGCATGAGCTTATGGCAAACTAACGCAATTTTACTGTCATGTTTTTTAATAAGGAATATTCAATGCGTAATGTAATTACCGTAAAAAAAGAATTTAATGCTCCTCTTAGTGATGTATTTAATTTGCTTTCTAAACATGCAACTTACAATACTGCTTTTGCGCCATTACAAGTCGTACGTGTGAAAGACTCAGCAGATTCTAAAAGACCTGATGGTTTAGGTTCAGTTCGTCGTATGGGGTTTGGTCCAATTAAGCCAATTAAAGAAGAAATTACCTTGCTTGAAGAAAATAAAAGTATTGAATATAAATTAATAGACAATCCTTTGATTAAACACCATTTAGGTCGAATAGAGTTTTCTGAAATCACCCCATACATAACTTTAGTTACATATCGCATCGAGTTAACGGCAAAAGCTCCAGTGGTGAGTAAATTAATCCTTGCACAGCTAAAACTAGCCATTACACTAGGCTTTTCGAGATTAGCTAAAGCAGTTGCTTCTTAGTGAGAGTTCAATGACAGTTCAAATTATTACTATTGATGGTCCGAGTGGTTCGGGTAAAGGAACATTGGCAGCAAAACTTGCAGCATATTATCAATATCATTTACTTGATTCTGGTGCCTTATATCGTTTGTTGGGGTTGTCATTACATAAACATGATTTATTAGAGAAATTAGACAGTCAACTCGAAGAATGTATTCAATATGCACGTCAACTAGATATTAAATTTGAAACTTCCCCAGCAGGCATTCTAGTTTTTCTAGATGGCGAAGATGTATCTCAAACAATTCGTACAGAACGTGTGGGTGAATATGCATCGAAAGTTGCTGCAATTCCCGAACTTAGACAGGCGTTATTTGAGAGACAAAGAGCTTTTGCACAAAAACCTGGCTTAGTTGCAGATGGCCGTGATATGGCTACAGCTATTTTTCCAGAAGCAAATGCAAAAATTTATTTGACTGCTTCGGCTGAGTCGCGTGCTGAGCGAAGAGTAAAACAGTTGCAGGGCATGGGCCTAGATGCTAAAATAAACGACATTTTAGCTAATATACAGGCGCGTGACAAAAGAGATATGGAGCGAGAAGTTGCTCCGCTCAAGCCAGCCAAAGATGCTTATATCATTGATAGTTCGGAATTAACGATCGATCAGGTATTTAAGTTGATGGTTGATTATGTCGATAGCCGTACAATTTAGCAAATAGAATTATCAGTTGACGCATAGCTTGATCAGTCTATAAAGACTATGTTGATACTTAACTAAACCGGCCTTGTCTGATCCAAGACCGCTGAATTTATCAGGTATATCATGACCGAATCTTTTGCAGCCCTCTTTGAAGAAAGTGAATTAAACCTCAACGTTGAAAAGGGTGCAGTCATCCAAGGTGTTGTTGTAAACATCGATAGCGACTGGGTAACTGTTGACACTGGCCTAAAGTCTGAAGGCATTGTTGACCGTGCTGAATTTTTAAATGAACAACGTGAACTTGAAGTTCAGGTTGGTGATACTGTTGACGTAGTTGTTGAAGCTCTTGACAACGGTATGGGTCAAACAGTTTTATCACGTGAAAAAGCTAAGCGTGCTGAAACTTGGACTAAACTTGAAAAAATCTTTGAAGATGGCGAAATCGTTACTGGTGTTATCTCTGGTAAAGTTAAAGGCGGTTTCACTGTTGACATCGGTCCTGTTCGTGCATTCTTACCAGGTTCATTAGTTGACACTCGTCCTATCCGTGACACTACTCACCTTGAAGGTAAAGAGTTAGAGTTTAAAGTAATCAAACTTGATGCTAAACGTAATAACGTTGTTGTATCTCGTCGTGCTGTTATGGAAGCTGAATCTTCTGCTGACCGTGAAGCATTACTTGCTCAACTTGAAGAAGGTCAAACAGTTACAGGTACAATCAAGAACCTTACTGATTACGGCGCATTCGTTGATCTTGGTGGTATTGATGGTCTTCTCCATATCACAGATATGGCTTGGAAACGTATCAAGCACCCTTCAGAAGTTGTTGAAGTTGGTCAAGAAGTTACTGTTAAAGTACTTAAATTTGACCGTGAGCGTAACCGCGTATCTTTAGGCCTTAAACAATTAGGCGAAGATCCATGGTTAGCGATCATGAGCCGTTACCCTAAAGGTTCTATCGTTAAAGCTCGTGTAACTAACTTAACTGACTACGGTTGTTTCGCTGAAATCGCTGAAGGCGTTGAAGGTTTAGTTCACGTTTCTGAAATGGACCACACTAACAAAAACATCCACCCATCTAAAGTTGTTCAGATTGGTGATGAAGTTGATGTTATGGTTCTTGAAGTTGACGAAGAACGTCGTCGTATCAGCCTTGGTATCAAACAAACTCGTGCTAACCCATGGGAAGAGTTTGCTAAAGCTCATGAGAAAGGCGAAAAAGTATCTGGTACTATCAAGTCTATCACTGACTTTGGTATCTTCATTGGCTTGAACGGCGGTATCGACGGTTTAGTACACTTGTCTGATATTTCTTGGAACGAGCAAGGTGAAGAAGCTATTCGTCGTTACAAGAAAGGTGACACTGTTGAAGCTGTTATCTTGTCTGTAGACGCTGAAGGTAACCGTATCAGCCTTGGTATCAAGCAATTGAACAGCGATCCGTTCAATGATTTCTTAGCTGCTAACGAACGCGGTGCTTTAGTTAAAGGTACTGTAACTGCAGTTGATGCTCGTGGCGCAACTGTTAAGTTGGCTGACGAAGTAGAAGCTACTCTTAAAGCTTCTGAAATCAACCGTGACCGCGTTGAAGATGCAACTAAATTCTTAGAAGTTGGTCAAGAAGTTGAAGCGAAAATCATCAACGTTGATCGTAAATCTCGCTCTATCAACTTGTCTGTTAAAGCAAAAGACGAAGCTGAAGAGAAAGAAGCAGTTGCTAGCTTGCGTACAGCAACAACAAATCAAGAAAATGGTCCTAAGACTATTGGTGATTTGATTAAAGCACAAATGAAGTAATAGGTTAACAAAGTACAGTTTCATGTAACGGAATTGTACTTTTTATACAAATTACTGTAAACGGTAGCCTAGTATTCAACATACTGCGCTACCGTTTTGTATTTAAACAGGTTATTATCAGACGACATAGAGTAGCAATAAATAACGAGGTCGTAGATGACTACTGAAGCTCTTAATAAGTCTGATTTGATTGAACGCATTGCGCTGAAAAACCCACACTTAGCTGAACCTTTGGTGGAAGAGGCGGTTAAAATTATGATTGATCAAATGATAGAGGCCCTATCAACTGATAATCGAATTGAAATCCGTGGTTTCGGTAGCTTTGCTTTACACCACCGTGATCCAAGAGTTGGTCGTAATCCTAAAACAGGAAGATCAGTAGAAGTGGCAGCTAAAGCTGTTCCACATTTCAAACCGGGTAAAGCACTGCGTGATGCAGTCAACGAATCCGGGAAATAAATAAAAATTTATAAGCGGGGTGCCTATGCGTTATATTTTAATTGCATTGCTTATTGTTGTATTTGGTTATTCTTTAGCCCTTGTATTGCAAAATCCAACAGAGCTGTCTGTTGATTTGTTATTTACCCAAGTTCCAGCTATGCGTTTAGGCTTATTATTGCTACTCACATTGGTGCTAGGAACTGTGGTTGGTCTTTTATTAGGTGTGCAGGTTTTCAGAGTATTTCAAAAAGGTTGGGAAATTAAACGCCTGCGTAAAGATATTGACCATTTAAGAAAAGAACAAATCCAAAGTGCTCAATTAGCAGCAGCTGAGGCAGCTGCAAATGTAAGACATGAAAAAACCGTTTTAGATGTTTATCCCCAAGATAAAAACTCTACTCCGTTATAATTTGAACACTACTCTTTATTTACGAGTAAAGAGTAGTAAATTCCTTAATTTATTAGCCTGTTCTTCTTTGTATTTATTCTAAAAATAATTCCCCATAAGATTATTGTCTCTAAATTTGAAAGCCTTCCTTATACATTCCTTTATTACTTGATGACTTGTCTATTATAATGATGCTGATTTTATATGATGGAAGAAAGTCTCTTGAGTATCATTGTTGCGTTAGATGCAAAAAGCCAATATGACGCTTTAAAAATTGTTGAACAACTTGATCCTACTTTATGTCGTGTAAAAGTGGGTAAAGAGCTTTTTACTCATGAAGGCCCATCTGTTGTAAAAAAACTTCAAGAACAAAACTTTGAAGTTTTTCTTGATCTTAAATTTCATGATATTCCAAATACTACCGCTCAGGCTGTTTGTGCAGCAGCTGATTTAGGAGTGTGGATGGTCAACGTCCATGCTTCAGGTGGCCGTAAAATGATGGAAACTTGTGTAGAACGCTTAAAAGCAGGTAACTATCAAACTCAATTAATTGCGGTTACTGTGTTAACTTCAATGGGGCGTGAAGATTTAAAAGATATTGGTTTAGATATTGAGCCGGTAGAGCATGTAAAACGCTTAGCTAAACTCACGAAAGAAAGTGGATTAGATGGTGTGGTTTGTTCTGCACAAGAAGCTAAAACTCTACGTGAATTGATTGGACAAGACTTCTCTTTAGTAACACCTGGTATTCGTCCAGAAGGTTCAAATGCGGACGACCAAAAACGTATTGTGACTCCGAAGCAGGCTATGCTTGATGGTTCTACACACTTGGTTATTGGTCGACCAATTACTAAAGCAGAAAATCCAACAGAAATGTTGAAGTCTATTCTTAGTTCAATTGCTTAAAAATTTAGGAATAAGCTAATTAATAGCGGGGCGAGTAGGCTTAATAATAAGCCGCTCATCATGGCATGTGGTACATAATGTGTACCACATGACTGTTTTACCATGGCTAAGGTAACATCCATTGACGTTGCGCCAGCACTTGAGATAGCAGGGCGTGGAAAACGCCATCCCATTGTATACATTAAAAATATAGCCACAATTTCTCTAAATAAATCAGTTAATAATGCAATACCACCTAGTTCTGCCGAGTGTAATTGCGTAAATAAGATCCCTGACATTGAATACCAGCCATAACCTTGTGCTAATGCTAACGTTTCATTCAGTGCAAAATGCTTGCTAAGCAAAAAGTAGTTAAAGAAGCCAGCTATACATGAGCCGATAAATGCAGCCAAAGGTACAATTAAAATCTTCCAGCTTAACCACGTACGGTTGAAATGAGTGAAGGCAAGTTCAATACCAATTAGGAAAATAAATAGTAGTAATAAATACCAACTATTAAAGGCCATATGTGAATTGAATTGAGTGGCAATAGCTCCTAATAGAACACCGACCCCTAAAGCAAGAAAGGCCTTTGCAATATTTTTTAAAGCATTTACAAAAAGTTGAAGTGAAATTTTGCCTTTGACACTTTGTTTATCAAAAATTGTATAAGCCAATAAACAGGTAAAGAAAGAACCAAAAGATGTTGTAAGTGCAATAATAATAGCGGGTGGAAGTATGGCAGAAGGATTCTCAATTTGATCAAGTGCTAGTGTTAATTCTAAAGCTACACTTGCTAAGAGAATATAAGAAAAATAGGGCAGTATTTTAAAAATAAACTTTTGGATATTTAAAGATAGTTTGGGTGCTAGAAAATAGCCGGAAGCAAGTGCTAAAAAAATTTGAATGATGAGAGAAAAAGATTGCATATAATAATAGGTGGATTGTTTTAACCCACCTATTATGTCTTGAACATTTTAAGCTGCATAGCTCTGTGCGCTTTTATTTAAGAGTAAATAATCTTTAGGATTAACTTTGCGCGTTTCTAACCAGTACTTCCATGTATAGGTAGGCCATAGTGAAAAGTTTTTTCCATCGGCAGATTGATACCAGCTACTACAACCTCCAGCTTGCCACACAGTTCCTTTAAGTTGAGTTTGAACCCGCTCGTTAAAAGTATCTTGAACTTCTGGTTTAATCTCAACTGCTTTTTGCCCAGACTTTTCTACAAGTTGGATGAGTTGTAAAATGTAATTTACTTGAGATTCAATCATAAAAATAATCGAATTATGACCTAATACTGTATTAGGGCCGACTAATTGGAATAAATTAGGAAAGTTTTTAGTCATAATGCCGTAATAACTTTCTGCACCATTTTTCCACGCCTGTTTTAACTCAACTTGATTGCGTCCAATACAAGTGAAATGTTTCAAGTAAATACGTGGGTCAGTAATAAAACCTGTACCGTAAATTAAACAATCGATAGACCGTTCTTTACCATCTTTAGTGACAATACTGTTTTCTTTAATTTCTTGAATACTATCCGTTACTAGCTCAACATTTTTACGGTTAAATGTAGGGAAATATTTATTTGAAATAAGAATACGTTTACATCCCATCACAAAGTCAGGTGTGAGTTTCTTGGCTACTTCTTTGTCTTTCACTTGGAAACGAATGAAAGCTTCTGCCAACTTTTGACCATATTTCATAATTTGGGGTTGAACAATGGGTACAACGCGTGACTCATTACTCCAGTAAAGACGACTACGATGAATTTGGCGATAGAGATTAGAAGATTTGAATAATGCTTTACTTAAACGAGAGTATTTGCGTTCATCTCGCGGTATTACCCAAGCTGCCGTTCTTTGGAATATATAGAGCTGTTGAACATCTCCAGCTATTTCTGGAATATATTGAATTGCACTACCACCCGTACCAATAGAAGCGACTGATTTACCGTTTAGGTTATAGTCATGCTCCCATTGTGAAGAGTGAAATACTTTTCCTTTGAATTTTTCGATGCCTTGAATATGTGGGATTTGTGGGATGTGTAAGGGACCTGATGCAAAAACGACAAATTGAGCTTCAATGGAAGGCTGATTTTTAAAATCAAGAGTCCACAGGTGACGCATTTCATCATATTGGACATGAGTTACATCGTGGTTGAACTTACAGTAATTTTTAATCTTATATTTTTCGGTAATATCTTGAATATATTCAAATATCTCTGGTCCCTCAGCGTAACGTTTTGACCAGTCAGTTTTGGGTGCAAAAGAGAGGGAATACATATGAGATTGAACATCACATGCTGCACCAGGGTAGCGATTTTCGCGCCAAGTTCCGCCGACATCGTTTGATTTTTCTAAAATAACAAAGTCTTGCTGTTGATTTTGCAGTAAGCGAATTGCCATTGCTAGGCCACCAAATCCAGCACCAATAATAGCGATTTTAGTTTTTTGAATAGCATCTTGCTTTATGTTTAGCATTGGAAACCCTGCATAAGCTGAAAAGAGGATTGCAGGCAAGACTAACGTTTTTTGATCAGTTTAAACATGATTGTATCGACGTGAAAATTGATAGATTCGGCAATTAATTTTCTTTCCTCTTTATAGTAAAACATTTGAGTCTAGGGAAATTGATAGAAGAATGAAACGGTCGATACTTGGTTTAATGTATTTAATTCAAGGAATGCGCAATGCGGGCATTGATGTCGACTCACGTTTGGCTGGTATAGGAATTAAGGTTGATGCTTTAGATCCGAGTTCTACAATTCATGATCGCTTAGAATGGGATATACAACAAATTATTAGCGAAAATGTTGAGCCTGAAAAGGGTCTATTCATTGGACAGCATTATGCTTTGGCCGGTTACGGACCACTACTTATGTTGCTTGTAACAAGTAATGATGTTCAAACTGCATTAAGTAAAGGAATAAAATATCAAAGACTTACTCATTTATTTGGTGCTTTAGGACTTTATGAAACGGATGAGCGAACCATCTTAAATTATTTGCCTGTTGATTTGAAAACCCAAATGGGACAGTTACGGGCACAATGTGAAGTTTCAGGAACTTATAAATTTATTCAAGATATTTATATGATGATGGGATTAGAAATGCCCGCTATGCGTATAGAACTTCCATTTGAAAAACCAACGGACTCAGAGACCTTATCTCGCTATTTTGCATACTATGGCGATGATGTGCATTTTAATGGTAAATATGCAGCATTTAGCCTAAGCAAAGATGTGCTTGAAATCAAAATTCCTTCTGCGGACATCATTACACATCGTATTTATGAATCAAAATGTATTACAGAAATAACAAGATTAAATCAACAAGATCACCAAACTCCACATATCATACAATGTGTGCAAGATTATCTTGAGTTGCAACAAGGAATTATCCCGAGCATGGCGGAAACAGCTTTTGCATTGAAAATGCCTGAAAGGACTTTAAGGCATCAATTGCAACAGTTAAATACGAGTTATAAGCAAATTCGTGAACAAATTATCAAGAATAAGGCATTAAAGCTTATGGAATATAGAGAATACTCAATAGAAGTTATTGCCGACTTACTCGGTTATTCTGAACCAGCGGCATTTAATCATGCATTTAAACGATGGTTTGGGCAGAGTCCTCGACAATATGGCAAAGAGTCATCGTCGTAATTCTTGATGCTAAAAGCTAATGTGGTTGAACAAAATGTTCGCTATACTCCTATCAGTTAAAATTGAAATAAAACGATATGTTAAATTTAAAATCTTCTCATAGTACTGCATTCTCACCTTCTTCCCCAGCAGAACGCTATGCTGAGGCTTTAGCTTCAGGCCAGTTTATGGCAGATGAAGCGCAAGCACAGGCAGTGCAAGAATTAGACCGTGTATGGAAAGAACTTTTAAACCGTTATAAAGCCTCTAAAAAAGCTTTCCGTCGTTTTCGCCGCCAAACTTCACCTAAAGGTGTCTATATGTGGGGTGGAGTAGGCCGTGGAAAAACTTGGCTTATGGATCAATTTTATGAGTCAGTGCCATTTCGTCGTAAAACACGTATGCATTTTCATCATTTTATGCAACATGTTCATAAAGAATTAAACAAGCTTTCTGGTCAACGTAATCCACTTGAAATTGTGGCTGACCAAATTTATAAAGATGCAGTCGTTATTTGTTTTGATGAGTTCTTTGTATCAAACGTAACTGATGCAATGATCTTGAGTGATTTATTCCAAAAATTGTTTGTTCGTGGCGTGACATTGATTGCTACATCAAACATTGCACCAGACGGTTTATATAAAAACGGTATTCATCGTGACCGTTTCTTGCCAACAATTGAAATGGTTAAAAAGAACTGTACTGTTTTAAACGTAGATGCAGGTGTGGATTATCGTTTACGTGTCTTAAAACAAGCTCAATTATTTAAATCACCATTAAGTAATGAAGTCCAAAGTTGGATGTCGGAACGTTTTAGCGCTTTAACTCACACCCAAGCTCATTCTCAAGAGCCGATTGTGATTAATAATCGTGTGGTCGAGACTCTGGGGCATACAGAAGATGTGTTGTGGTGTGAGTTTTCTGAACTTTGTTTTAAACCACGTAGCCCAGCAGATTTTATTGAAATTGCAAATATCTATAATACGGTTCTGGTAAGTAATGTTCCGCATTTAACAGATTTCTTGTCTGAAGGTACACGTCGTTTTATCTACTTAGTCGATGAGTTTTATGATCGTGGAGTAAAATTACTTTTAACTTCGCAAGATAGTATTATTGATATTTATCAAGGTGAAAAATTAGCCTTTGAAATTGAACGTACACGTTCGCGTTTATTGGAAATGCAATCGGATGAATATTTGCATTCAGAACATCGCCATATTGATGAAGCTAAAAACGCATAAAAAATAGATATGAAAAGCGCTCTATATAGGGCGCTTTTTTTACAACAAAAATAGATAAATTTCGTTAAATAGTGCTTTTTCAAGCTGCAAAGTTTGATATAACTAAATACGCTTTAGAAAAATAAGATAGTGGAATTTTTTTGTCTGTTAACAAAAAGTCTAGTTTCAGTATCTTTAAATATTGAATAAATTGTTGAGAATCCTAGTTAGAATTTTAATATTTCCTATATAGAAAAATTTATCTTTGTCAATAGTTTTACAAGGGAAAATGCTTACTATTTAGGAATGTGATATTAGTATTCAGCTTAATTTAAATCGGTATACTAGGATTCTCTTGGTATAAAAAGTAGCAACTTCAGGAAAGACAATGACTGCACGTATTCAAAAAGGCAAGTTAGCGATTGCTAAAGAACTTTACGATTTTATCGAAAATGAAGCTTTACCAGGTTCTGGTTTAGATAGTGAAACTTACTGGAAGAACTTTGAGCAAGTTGTTGTCGATCTTAGCCCAAAAAATAAAGCATTATTGGCTAAGCGTGATGAATTACAAGCAAAAATTGATGAATGGCACCGCAACAATAAATTTGAATTAGGTGCTTATAAGGCGTTCTTAACAGAAATTGGTTATTTATTGCCAGAAGTTGAAGACTTTCAAATTACAACTGAAAACGTTGATGAAGAAATTGCATTATTGGCAGGGCCGCAGTTAGTTGTACCTGTACGTAATGCACGTTATAGCTTAAATGCAGCAAATGCGCGTTGGGGGTCTTTATATGATGCCCTTTATGGCTTCGATGTAATTTCTGAAGAAGGCGGAGCTGAAAAAGGTAAAGGATATAACCCTGTACGTGGTGCAAAAGTGATTGAGTTCGCTAAAAATTTCTTAAATGAAATTTTCCCACTTGCACAAGGCTCACATGCAGATGCGACAAAATATGCGATTGAGCAAAATAAACTTGTTGTGACTTTGAAAGATGGGTCAAAAACAGGTTTAGCTCATGAAGCTCAGTTCGTTGGTTTCAACGGTGAAGAAGCGAACCCTACAGAAGTTGTTCTTTTAAGTAATGGTCTTCATGTCATTATCGAAATTGATGCATCTAGCCCAATTGGTCAAACTGATTTAGCGGGTGTTAAAGATTTAACATTCGAAGCAGCTGTAACTACTATTCAGGATTTAGAAGATTCTGTTGCGGCAGTAGATGCTGAAGAAAAAGTTGAAGGTTACCGTAACTGGTTAGGTTTAATGAAAGGTACGCTTCAAGAATCTATCGAGAAAAATGGTAAAACGATTGTTCGTGATTTAAATAAAGATCGCGAAATTAAAAACTTAATTGGTGGCACTACAAAACTTCATGGTCGTTCACTTATGTTACTTCGTAACGTAGGTCACTTGATGACTAACCCAGCTATTTTGGTAGATGGTGAAGAGATTTTCGAAGGTATTATGGATGCATTGGTAACACCATTGTTATCAGTTGCAGACATCCGTAGTGAAAACGAAAATAAGAACTCTCGTAAAGGTTCTATGTATATTGTTAAACCAAAAATGCATGGTCCAGAAGAAGTTGCGTTTGCTGTAGAGTTATTTGAACGTGCTGAACAAGCGATTGGCTTACCACCTAAATCGTTAAAAATCGGTATTATGGATGAAGAGCGCCGTACATCTGTAAACTTGAAAAACTGTATTGCTGCTGCAAAAGACCGCACAATCTTTATTAATACTGGTTTCATGGATCGTACTGGTGATGAAATTCATACTTCAATGGAAGCTGCACCAGTTGTTCGTAAAGAAGCTGTAAAAACACAAAAATGGATTGCTGCTTATGAAAACCGTAACGTTGCAATTGGTTTGAAGACTGGTTTACAAGGTAAAGCACAGATTGGTAAAGGCATGTGGCCAAAACCAGATAGCATGAAAGATATGTTGGCAACTAAAGCTGCACATCCAAATGCGGGTGCTTCATGTGCTTGGGTTCCATCTCCAGCAGGTGCAGTACTTCATGCGATGCATTACCATCAAGTGAATGTTAAAGCACGTCAAGATCAGTTGAAAGCTGAAGAAATGTTGTCATTAGATGACTTGTTGACTCCTCCGTTTGCACCAGAAACAAACTGGTCAGCAGAAGAAATCAACAATGAGCTTGAAAATAACTGCCAAGGTATTTTAGGTTACGTTGTTCGTTGGGTCGACTTAGGCGTGGGTTGTTCGAAAGTTCCTGATATTAACAACGTGGGCTTAATGGAAGACCGTGCAACATTACGTATTTCTTCTCAACACGTTGCAAACTGGTTACGTCACGGTATTGTGACTCGTGAACAAGTTGAAGAGGTGCTTAAACGCATGGCAAAAATTGTTGATGAGCAAAATGCAAATGACCCATTGTATAAGCCAATGGCAGCTAACTTTGAAACTAATATTGCTTTCCAAGCAGCTTCTGACCTCATCTTTAAAGGTTGTGAACAGCCTTCAGGTTATACTGAGCCGTTACTTCATGCTGCTCGTTTAAAGTTAAAAGGTTATACAGGTGACTAATTTTAACCTGTCATAAAAAAAAGCCTCTTCGGAGGCTTTTTTATTTGAAAGAATAAATTAAATGTATGACTTAACTATTACTCACAATTCCAATTTTGGTGACACCTAAACGCTGTGCTGTAGCCATGACCATAGCTACATTTTTATATTCAGCCATTTGATCTGGTTTAAGTTTGATCTGGTCTTGATCTTTTTTGGCAACCACACCTTGGAATAAAGTCTCTAGTGCGGTGCGGTCTGAAACCTGCTGGTTATTCCAAAACACTTTACCTGCTGCGTCAATTCTTACATCAATCACTTCAGGTGGCTTTTCATTTGTTGGTGGTGGTGTCCCATTTGGCAAATTAATATTAATCGCATTGTTTGGTGCAGGGATAGTAATAATGAACATAATAATAAGTACCAACATGACATCAATAAGAGGTGTCATGTTGACCTCTAACATCACATCGTCATCATTATTTGAACCGACATTCATACCCATAAAATTCTCCTTAAAATAATTACTGGGAGGCTGGTGGGGTAGTAACAAATGCAATTTTGCCAATACCAGCTTGTTTGGTCGTGCTAATGACCTGATCTATCGCCTCAAAATGAGTAAGCTGATCTCCGCGAATATGAACTTCTGGCTGAGGCCTTTTTTGTGCAACTGCTTGAAGCTTTGATAGCAATATTTCTTTATTAGGCACATAGCTTTCATTCCAGAAAATATCTCCTTTCTTGTTCACAGAAAGTTGAATATTTTCAGGTGTGGTGGCATATGGAGTATTTTTTTCTTCTGGTAGTTTCACTGGAACCGTATGTGTAACTACTGGAATGGTAATTAGGAAAATAATAAGTAAAACCAACATGACATCAACCAGAGGCGTTGTATTAATTGCACCAATCATTTCATCGTCATCTTCAGAACCAACACTCATACCCATAACGTTTACTCCTCGTTATTTAATGCTACGGTTAACCGAATTATTGGTACTAATTTCTCCACTTAATAAAACTGCGTGTAAATCTGAACCAAACGAACGAACATTTTCCATAACGGCTTTATTACGGCGAGTCAGCCAGTTGTAACCAAGTACAGCGGGTACTGCGACTGCAAGACCAATAGCTGTCATAATTAAAGCTTCACCGACAGGACCAGCAACTTTATCAATAGATGCCTGACCTGAAATTCCGATGGCAGTTAATGCGTGATAAATTCCCCAAACCGTACCAAAAAGACCAACAAAGGGTGCCGTTGATCCAACTGTTGCTAAGAAAGCTAAACCACCACCTAAGTGATTTTGTATTTTTTCAATTGCACGTTGAATTGATATGCTCACCCATGTATTAAAATCGATTCGCTCAAGTAAAGAGCCGCCGTGCGATTTAGTTGAGTTAATGCCTTTTTCTGCAATAAAGCGATATGCGCTACTTTGTTCTAAATTATCAGCTGCATTATCTAGTGAAGTTGCTTCCCAAAAACTTTTCTCTGCTTCTTTACCTTGGCGTTTTACTTTAGCTTGCTGTAAGAATTTTGAAATAATGATGTACCACGTGCCAATAGACATCAGTACTAATATAAATAAAGTAGATTTAGCGACTAAGTCTCCTTCACGCCAAAGCGCTTCTAGACCATAAGGGTTTTTAACAGTTTCGCTTGTTGCTGGTTTCGGTGGTGGAGTTGGAGTATTTGCATTTGAAGTAGCTTCAGCGGTTGCTGTTGCCACAGGAGCATTACTCGTTTCTTCTGCAAAAACCGAGTTTAATGGAAGTAATGAGCAAGCTGCGATTAAACTTGCAGAAGCGAAACGTACTAGCGGTTGAGTTGATTTTTTCATCATATTATCTCCAATATTTTTTAATTTCTTACTAATTCAATTGTTTATTCAATTACGAATGGATATTCAATTTCATACCAGTCTTGCTGAGGCACGCCATCTTTCATTGCTGGTTTGAATGTACATAAGCTGTAAGCTTTAGTTGCTGCTTTATCTAAGGTTTTGCTGCCACTTGATTTTTTTACTTTGGCATCAATGACTTTGCCTGAAGTATCAACCAAAACACGTATACGCACGGTACCTTGTTCTTCATTCATCAGTGCTTCACGAGGATATTCCGGTTTTTCACAACCAGCAGAACCTTCTGAAACACCGCGTGTTACGCCAGCTGGTTTTGGAGCTGGGGGAGCTGGTGCGGCAACAGGACTTGGTGATGGGGTGCTAGGTGCAGCAGGAGCTGGGGTAGCAACTTTAGTTGGTTGAGCTACTGGTGTCGTTTTTTGTACCGGTGTCGCTACTTTCTCTACTTGTTTAGGGGGCTCAGGAACTTTGGCAACTTTTTCTACCATTTTAGGTGGCTCTGGCGGTTTTTCCTTAGGTTTTGGCTCCTCTGGTTTAGGTGGAGGAGGTGGTTTAATGTCTTGAATAATTTGTAATTCCACAGGTTTTTCTGCTGGTTTTTGAATATTGTTTGCTAAACCTGACATCAGAATATAGGCAACAATAAGATGCAGAAAAAGTACTGCGGCAATACCAATAAGGCGCTTTGCAGATTTATTTTCTATGTCTGTAAAAGTCATGCCCATAGTTACTCCTGAAACTGTAGACAAACAATTTTTTAAATGACTGTTTGGCTAAGAATGAGTATTTGTTCTGCAAACTAACTGTTGAGAGTTATATTTGCAGAACAACCATTTAGAACTTATATGTACCTCGGACAAAGTAGGTACGTCCTAAAGGATCTGCGTAACGTGGGTCATATCCCATTTGGAAGTTGTCACCAACATTTGAAGCAGGAGGGTCTTCATCAAAGATATTCTTAATACCTGCTGTAACTTCTAGATTTTTAAAGCCTTTGTATGTGCCTGAAATATTATAAATTGTATAGTCGCTTACTTTATGATCGCGATAACCTTCCGCAACAGAAGAACTTGAATTTTGGTCATCGTAACCACGAGTGAATTGTTGTTGGAAATTTACACCCCAGTTTTGGTAATTCCAATATAAATTAGCAGTATGTTTCCAACGAATAATTGGAGCATCTCCAACATATGCTCCTAAACTACTAATCCATTCCCCATCTTTTTCATTTTGATATTTATATTTAATGACATAAGTTCCATCAATTCCAAAACCAAATCGACCTGTTGCTGTCATTGGTGTTATATAGTTTAAACTTACATCAACTCCTGAAGTTTTTAAGTCACCCATATTGTCTTGAGTTGTAATGATATGATTAAGGGTTCCATCTGGATTACGTACGAACTTATCGGCATATTTTGTTGGATTGTTAAAAATATCACCTTCAGGTAATGCTGCTATTTGGTTTTCAACTTCAATATTAAAGTAGTCTAAAGTTAGAACTAAATTCTTAATTGGTTCTAGAACCAAACCAGCTGTAAACGATTTTGATTCCTCAGGATCAAGATCTTTATTTCCTCCATTTTTGCGATCAAATTGGGTTTCGCAATCACGGCTGGCAACACCACCAGGTGGAAGAGTATCTCCTGGATTTTTAGGAGGGCCATTCGGACAAAGTACAGGGTCATTATAGTAAGCTGAAGTATTTGTTATAGAGTTAGGAGCATTTACTTCCCATAAAGTTGGTGCTCTAAATCCTGTGCTATAAGAGGTACGAAACATTAATTGTTTAATTGGTTCCCAGCGAAGTGCGAATTTAGGATTAAACGTATCTCCGAAATCACTATAATCATCGTAACGGGCTGCAAGTTGAGCTTCTAATGTTTTATGTAATGGAATATGCAGTTCAGTAAAGACTGCTTTAATATCTCTTTTTCCTTTATTTGTAGGTTCATCAGGATCAACCCCTGTACTTGGTGCTTGACTAGCCACTTCAGACACCACGTTTGAGGTCCATTCATCATGGCGATAGCTAGCTCCTACTGCAAAACCAACGTCACCTGCTGGTAATGTAAATATAGGTCGACTAGCAGTGAAATCAACAGTAGTTGAATCAACATCTGCTTTTAAATAAGCACCAGTTACGCCCAGTGTATCCCATAAACTCGTATCTTCTGGTGCTTGTGGACCAAAAGGGTTTAAAATCCCATTATTTAAAGCTTCTTGAGTTTTTTTGTAGTTAAGATATCCACTGTTTAGCCGGTCTTCTGCTTCGCTATGAGCATAAGTAATACCGGTATTGATATCCCAACCATAAGCTTCGCCTTCTAAACCACCGAATATTCGATGTGACTCATTAATACTAGAACTAACACGATTACCAGCTTGAGAACGAATATAAAGTTCAAGTGGGCCACTGACTTTATTCATAGCAGGTGTAATTCCATTACCTGGATAATATTTACTATCAGGATTCAATGTTAAATCGAAGAAAACGTCTGGAGCGACAGAAGTAGTAATTTCATTGCGTGCGTAAACATATTCTGCTACAGCATTTAAATTGTCATTCAGCTTAAAAGTAGCGCGTCCCAATGCTGAAATATCTTCAGTTTTTGGAACAATTCCAATCACTGCTTGACTGTTATAACGGCAGAATCCACCTTGAGCGTACACGAGCGGGTTATTCCCGCATCCAGTTGCTGCATATGGGTTTCCTTCGGTACCAGTTTTTGTGTCATAAAAGTTAGCAGGAAAACTACCACTACTACCTTTTGTAATACCTAACTCTGGCAATAATCCTCCGCGTTTACTAACTTTACGATCTTTAGCCATAACATCGTTGCCATGTCGATAATCGACGACACCAAAGATATTGAAGCCATTTTCATCAAGATCACCATAACCACCAAATACGCTTACATCTTGTGTATCCCCCCCATTTTGCTCTGGTTGTGTCAAACCTCCACTGATGTTTAAACCAGTAAATTGTTTTTTAGTAATGAAGTTGATTACACCACCAATCGCATCTGTACCATAAATTGCTGATGCTCCATCTCGTAAGACCTCAATGCGATCTAACATAGCGAGTGGAATAATATTTAAATTAGTGACACCGCTATCATAAGCATTTGCAGCCAACCGACGACCATTAAGTAAGATTAAGGTTTTATTGGCACCAATTCCTCGGAGATCTGCTGCTGACCCTACAGTTCCACTAGCACCTACATTTTGCGCAGTGACAAAACTTGATTGATTTGCACTGATTTTTGCTAAGGCTTCTTCGGTTGTTGTCACCCCTTGTTTTAAGATTTCATCAACTTTTACGATAGTAATGGGCGAAGCACTTTGTGCTGCAACTCCCTTGATTGAAGAACCTGTCACCGCAACTTTTACGACTTTTGTTGGTTTTTCATCATTGCTTGATTGTTCTGTTTCTGCTGCTTGTGCCATGGTAAGACACATCATGCTTAAACTAAGGGTGCTTAATTTAAGAATTGTTTTGCCAATCTTGGGGGTTACCTGAGATCGAACATTGTATTTTTTTTTCATCGTGGATTTGATCCCTTTTTGTTGTCGTTAGCGATATTGCTGGAAAGTTTTTAAGCAAAGCAAGTGCCAACTATATATTTTTCTTTTTTTAGTTTATGCAAAATATTGATATATATTGATTTTATTATGGTTGAGTAGGATGCTTCAGCTTTTTTTAGATAAAAATAAATTTTCCATTTGGAAAAATTTTTGATGGTGGCGAAAAGTTTCAAATTTATTTGTGTAAAAAATATACATTACTAGACTCTTCACATGCTTATTAAATAAAAATGTATCGTTTTAGAGCTTTTGAATAGGTAATGTTATAATATCTATAGTTATGTAGTTTGATTATAATTTAATTATTAATCAATAAATTATTTAAAAATTATGTGTAAAGTAAGCTGGTTCTAATGTGGATCATAATTAATTTTTAATGTATTTTATTTGTGCATTTAAGGTGTGAGATGATTAACTTATATGAATATAATATTTGGCAAAAAGTTACTTTTATTTATATAGTTCAAATGTTTTTAAGTATCTAATAAAAATATGAATTTTTAATATTTTAAAATATTTTAAGATGGATATTAATAAATGGCATGAAATTCGCTTTATATTCAATAGTTATAAAACTCTAGGTATTTGACTTTATTTTTCCATTTGATCAAATAAAAAAGATGATAAAGGAAAGTGAATTTTAAGACCTAAATAGGCCTATCTGTCGAAAAAGAACTTTTCTTATGCAGATTTAGATGTTACTCAAAAGGATAATATCTTTTAAAAAAACTAATTACGTGGGTATGAACTTGAAATTAAAATTTTTTAAGCTCGCCATTTTAAGTCTGGCTATTACATCAATCCCTTGTGCTTACGCAATTACGCCAGCACAACCAAACAAAATTTTGCACGTTGCCTATGAAGCCCCAGATGATGGCTTCGATATGGTCAAGACTACTAATTTCTATAGCGCGAGTATTGCGGAAGCCATATTTGAGCCTTTACTCAAATATGATTATTTAGCTCGTCCTGTACAGTTAGTTCCTTATACGGCTGAAAGCCTGCCTAAAGTGGAACAAGATGGTAAAGTTTATACATTTAAAATTAAACCCGGTATTTATTTTACTGCGGACCCTGCTTTTAAAGGTAAGCGCCGTGAGCTTGTGGCAGAAGACTATGTCTATTCAATTAAACGTATTTTAGACCCAAAAAACAGAGCGCCTTCTGTTTCTTTTCTGGATGGAAAATTGGTAGGGGCTGATGTAGTTGTAGCTCAAGCAAAAAAAACAGGAAAATTTGATTATGCTGTGCCAATTGCAGGGCTTAAAGCGCTTGATCGCTATACTCTGCAATTTACTCTCACTCGCCAAGACTTCAACTTTCCTTATATTCTTGCCTATATTACCTTTGGTGGCGTTGCTAAAGAGGTTGTTGACTATTACGGTGATCGTATTGGCATGCATCCAGTTGGTACAGGACCTTACATGTTAAGTAAATATGTTCCAAGAAGTAAGGTCGAATTAGTTGCCAATCCTGATTATCGAGGTTTTGTCTGGAATTTTAAGTCAACAGGCACGCCGTGGGATAACCAGCTTATTAAAGAAATGAGCGGTAAGAAAATGCCGCAAGTTGGCAAGGTGGTGGTCAGTATTATTGAAGAGCAACAGTCACGGTGGTTAGCTTTTCAGTCGGGTCAATTAGATTTTGACAGACTTACAGCAGATGCTGTTCCTCAAGCTTTAGATGGAAATCAACTTAAGACTTCTTTTCAAAAAAGAGGAATTAAACACTTTCCATATAAAGAGCCTGAAATTACCTATACGATGATGAACATGCGTGATCCGGTCATTGGTGGTTTTAACCCGGAAAAGATAGCTCTGCGTAGAGCAATTACTTTATCGTACAATCAAAAAGAAAGTATAAAACAGGCTTATAAAGGGCAAGCAGTTAGAGCAGAAATGTTTATACCTGAAGGTGTAAATGGCTATAACCCTAAATATAAAAGTAGTGTAGGGTACAATCCGTTATTGGCAAATAAATTACTTGATTATTATGGTTATAAAAAAGGTGCTGATGGTTATAGAACCCAGCCAAACGGAAAACCTTTAATTTTAAAAATTAATACAGAAAATAGCTCGGCCTCAGTTATCCACTCCGAACTCTGGAAAAAGAATCTGGATGCGATTGGCATTCGAGCTGACTTTAAGGTGAGTAATTTTGCAGATAACTTAAAAGCCGCAACTCAATGTAAATATATGATTTGGAGTGGCGCATGGATTGCTGACTATCCTGAGGGAGATAATTTTGCACAATTACTGTATGGACCAAATGCTGGTCAGGGAAACCATGCTTGTTACCAGTCTAAAACATACGATGCTCTTTATAATAAAGCCACTCATTTACCGCCCCAACAACGTCTACCATATTACGAAAAGCTTAACCGCCAGATTGAAGCTGATAATCCTTGGATTATTCATGTCACGCGAATTCGTAATTGGTTGATACGGCCACAAGTTCAGGGTTTTAAACCCCACCCAATGATGAATACGAACTGGCAATATCTTGATATTACCCCTGTTAAAAAATAATTTTAGATAAAGATAAATATGACTGAAAATTTAATAAAACAGCTCAAGCATTGTGGTGTCGGTTTTTTACTTGCTAGCATGGCATTAACTGGTTCTACAGCTCTATATGCTAAAAGCCCAGCCGATCCCAATAAAATTCTACGTTATGTATTCCCGACAGCAGAAACAGGTTTCGACCCAGCTTATATCCATGATCTATATTCGGCACATGTAACCACTTCAATATTTGAAACTTTATATACCTATGATTACTTAGCAAGGCCAGCAAAACTCGTTCCGAAAATAGCCACAGCCCTGCCAGAAGTCAGTGCCGATGGTTTGACCTATACCATTCATATAAAAAAGGGTGTTTATTTTACACAGGACCCTGTTTTTAAAGGTAAACCACGAGAATTAACCGCCAATGATTATGCGTACTCTTTTAAGCGTTTATTGGACCCGAATTTACGTTCTCCAAATAGCTGGTTGTTAGAGAATAAAATTGAAGGTATGAATGCATTAATAAATGCAGCCAATAAAACTGGAAAATTTAACTATGACCAAAAAGTTATTGGTTTACAAACACCAGATAGATATACCTTGGTGATTCGTTTAGTTAAGCCAGATTATAACTTTCCTTTGTTACTGGCACATGACCCTACAGGTGCGGTGGCACGTGAAGTCATCGAAAAATATAAAGATAAAGCAGGTTATGTAATGGGCCATCCTGTAGGGACTGGACCTTATGTACTCAGTAAATGGGTACCAGCATCACGTATTGTTTTAAAAGCGAATCCTGATTTCCGTGGTTTTACTTGGAACTTTGCTGCAAGTAGCCCTGAGGATGAGGCAATTGTAAAACGCCTTAAAGGTAAAAAAATGCCTCAAATAGGCACAATTGATATTCAGGTTATGGAAGAAAATCAATCGCGATGGCTGGCATTTCAGCGTGGTGAAATTGATATATTTCAGCTTGAAGGTCAACTGGTCGCAAAAGCAATTAAAGACGGTAAATTAAGACCTGAACTTGCTAAAGAAGGTGTCCAGCTATCTCGTATTGTTGATCCTGAAATTAGCTATATCTATTGGAATCTTAAGAATCCGGTCGTTGGTGGAATGAGTAAAGAAAAGATTGCTTTACGCCGGGCGATAGCAATGTCTCGTTCAATAGATCAAGAAATTAAATTAGTAAGAAATGATGATGCTCAGCGTTTAGATTTTCCAGTTCCACCAGGGGTAGTGGGTAACGATCCACAATATAGAAGCAGTACGCCATATTCTGTAAAAGCAGCAAATTTACTATTAGATCGATATCACTATAAAAAAGATGCCTCAGGTTGGCGTACACAGCCAAATGGCAAGCCTCTCGTCATTGAATATATGGCGCGCAGTGACAGCATTGGGCAGCAAAGTGCTGAACTTTGGAAAAAGAACTTTGATAGTTTAAATATTCGCATGGTCTTTAAACCCATGCTTTTTGCAGATCTCATTCGAGCGCAAAAACAATGTGAAGGTATGTTTGGTTCTTCTGCATGGATAGCCGATTATCCAGATGGGGATAATTTTATGCAGAATTTTTATGGACCCAATACGCATATGACGAACTGGTCTTGTGGTTCGACACCAGAGTTTGATCAGTTATATCGTCAGACACAACAAATGCAAGCAGGCCCTGAGAGAGATGCACTTTATCGAAAAATGACACGTTTATTAGAAGTGTATATGCCTGTTCAGGTCTCTTATGCACGCTACCGAAATATGCTGGCTCAACCACAAATCATTGGATATAAAAAGCATCCAATTTTGCATGCTGAGTGGATGTATTTTGATATCGATACACATACTAAATCTAATCATTAAATGAAAAAATTGGAGATATGATGAAAAATAATGCATTGAAAATGACAACTTTATGTATGTTGACCATAGGTATAAGTCAGTTTGCAACGGCAGAGACAACACGTCCTACTTTGCCATTACTTAAAGCACAACAACTCCCAGCATGGTGTGATGCTAATTTAAAAAAGATTCAACAGCAGATTACTATTTTTGAAAAAACGCCTGTTAAAGATAATGCAGCAGCGGCACCTATATTGGCAAAATGGGATAAAATTTTTGCGCATTTTGAAGATTTCTCCGGTCCGATAAGTCTATATAGTAATGTAGACCCAGATGCAAAATTACGTAAGGTAGCCGAAGACTGTGAAATTAAAATTAATCAGTTTCACACTGATATATTTCAGAACCCGAAGCTATATAGTTTAATTAAAAATACACAAACAACAGACCCAATTGACCAAAAATACCGCAAAGATATTCTAGATCAGTTTGAAGACACAGGTGTTCAACTTGAACCAGTAAAGCGTGCACGAATGAAGGCCATTCTGGATGAGTTGACCAAACTCGAACAAGAGTATGCGCGTAATGTCCGCGATAATCCGGAGAAACTTGAGTTTACTCCTGAAGAGATGAAAGGCTTACCTCAAAGTTATATTTCAGCATTAAAGAAAAATGCTAAAGGTAATTATTTATTAGGGTTTGAATATCCTGAATATCGTCCATTTATGGAGTTGGCAGATAATGATGATGCTCGGAAAAGATATCAAATTGCCTTTACTCGACGTGGTACTGAGCAAAATTTAAAACTACTTAAACAGGCAATAGATTTGCGTTATGAGCTTGCTCAGTTATTTGGAAAAGCAAGTTATGCAGATTGGGTTTTAAAAGACCGTATGGCTAAAACGCCTGAGGCTGTAAATCAATTTTTAGCAGAAGTCCAAAAAACAGTAGCACCACTTGAACGTAAAGAAGTAGAAGAACTCCGTGCATTTAAAGCACAAACTTTAAAAACGCCATTAGAAAAAACCGAGATCACACGTTGGAGTGAAGCTTACTGGAGTGAAAAACTTCGTAAGAATAAATATCAGATTGATCAGGAAAAACTTCGTGATTATTTCCCCACTTTAGCTTCTCAAAAATGGTTATTTTCCATTTCATCTGACCTTTATGGCATTGATTTTAAACCTGTCAAAGTTAAAGCATGGCAGGATGAAGTTGAATATTACGATGTAGTTGACAAAAAAACAGGAAAGCTTCTTGGCGGCTTATATATGGATAAATTTCCTCGTGAAGGGAAGTATGGCCATGCCGCCGTTTGGGGAGTATATGGTGGCAGCACTTTAACCAATCGATTACCAGTTTCAGCATTAGTCACCAATTTTAACCGTAAAGGTTTAAACAGTGATGAGCTAGAAACTTTTGTTCATGAGTTTGGCCATGCCTTACATGGCATTTTATCCAATACACGTTATGCCAGTCAGTCTGGAACCTCGGTAGAGCGTGATTTTGTAGAGGCGCCGTCTCAAATGTATGAAGAGTGGGCACGCCGTAAAGAGACTTTATCTAAAGTGGCTGATTACTGTGATCCAGCATGTCCACGTGTTGATGATGAACTAATTGCTCGTTTAAAAGCAGTACATAACTATGGACGCGGCTTGCGTTATGCGCGTCAAACTCTTTATGCACAGTACGATATGTCATTACATACCGCCGATGCATTAGAAGTAAAGCCTTTAGAAAATTGGCAAAAAATGGAAGCTGCTACAGCGTTAGGTTATGTACCAACAACAGAGTTTCCTGGGCAGTTTGGGCATTTGATGGGTGGTTATCAAGCAGGTTATTACGGCTATATGTGGTCTGAGGTTTTGGCTTTGGACATGCTTTCTGCGTACGGGGATAACCTTAATAACCCACAAGTTGGACAGCGTTACCGTCAAACCATTTTGTCACAAGGTAGTCAAAAGCCGGCTGCTGAATTAGTTAAAGATTTTCTTGGCCGTGAACCAGACAATAAAGCGTTCTTTAATGAAATTACCGGACATCGGGTTAAATAAGGAATTATCACTATGCTGGCATATGTTATTCGGCGTTTATGGCAGATGATTCCAACTATGTTGGGGGTAGTCTTACTTATTTTTATTCTTTTTAACTGGGTAGGTGGCGATCCTGCTTATATTTTAGCGGGCAAGATGTCTAATCCTGAGCAGATTGAAAACATTCGTAAGCAGTTAGGTGTAGATCAGCCTTATTACGTTCAGCTCTGGATTTTCATTAAGCAGATTCTCACTTTTGACTATGGTGCAAGTTGGAGTACTGGCGAACCTGTTTCTCAAATTATTTTAACCCGATTGGGACCCTCGCTCACGCTTTTAATTCCACTGACTATTTTACAGACGGTTATTTCGATTATTTTGGCATTGGCTGTTGCAGCTGTACGTGGTTCTCTAACCGACCGTATGGTCATGATGCTCTGTACCATCGGCATGTCGATCAGCATCTTAGTTTACATTATCGTTTTTCAATATGTTCTGGCTTATCAGCTAAGTTGGTTTCCTGTACAAGGCTGGAGCGATAGCTTTACTGATAATTTATTTAAGTTTGCCTTACTACCAATTCTAATCATGCTGGTGGTGAGTATTGCACCGACTTTACGTTTATATCGTAGCTTTGTGCTTGATGAAATTAATCAGGACTATGTTCGAACAGCACGTGCTAAAGGTGTAGGTGAAAGCCGAATTTTAGGTGTACATGTACTGCGGAACGCTTCAATTCCTATTATTACCGATGTGATGTCAACTTTACCTGCATTGCTCATAGGCGCATTTTTAATTGAACGTTTTTTTGGTATTCCCGGGATTGGTCGAGAGGTGATTATTGCAGTTGAGCGGAGTGATTTTCCTGTTATTAAGGCAATTACAGTTTACATCGCCGCTGCAACTATGATTTTTAACCTGATTGCCGATTTGGTCTACAAAGTGGTTGATCCACGTGTACAGTTGAAGTAGGTGGGCTATGCTGAGCGTTTTATCAAAAAGAAAACAACAAACAAAAGCCGAAGCTCATTCATCTGGCCTGTGGAAACTTGCCATGCGTCGTCTTCGGGCCGACAAGATCGCAATGTCATCGCTAGTGATTGTATTGCTTTATTTTATTATCTTGGTTCTATCAATGACGGGTGTGATTGCATCTGACTGGAATAAAGAGGTTGCAGTAAGTTATGCACCACCTACATTTATAGGCGCAGATAAGACAACAGGTGCAGGGCAAAATGAAGCAGCGATTGAAGAAGAGTTACCAGAAAATCCAGTTGATCCTTTAAAAGATGTAATTCACCAACTCAAGGCTGAAATTAAACAAGAAAAGAGTGCGGGAAGTGCAATTGATTATTATGGTGTAGTTGACCCTTTAGCTGATGATATGAAAGCAATTGATCAGCAGCTGGGAGGACATTTACTTGATCAGCAAAGTGAACTTAAAAGCACACTTATATTTGGAGCTGACAAATGGGGACAAGATGTCCTTAAAAAGACTATTAAAGGTGCTGAAACATCAATTATTGTTGGGGTGATATCCGCTTTACTTGCGGTAGGCATCGGTACACTTTTAGGCGCAATTTCTGGATATTTTGGTGGTTGGGTGGATGATATTCTCAACTGGTTTTATAACATTTTTACCTCAATTCCATATTTATTATTAGTGCTTGCTATTGCTGCCGTACTTCAACAAAAAGGCATTTTATCCATTGTTCTGATTTTAGGTTTAACGGGCTGGACGGGTGTTTATCGTTTAATTCGTGCCGAATATATGAAACATACTGCACGTGAGTACGTTCTAGCTGCTAAAGCAATTGGCGTTGGACACTTCCGCCGTATGTTCATTCATATTTTCCCTAATGTCAGCCATATCGCTTTGGTCCAAATGTCAATTTTGGTGGTGTCTTTCATTAAATCTGAAGTCATCTTGAGTTTCTTAGGTTTTGGTGTGCCAGTAGGCGTAGTGTCTTGGGGGAGCATGTTAAATGAAGCACAAAGTGAACTTCTTTTAGGCAAGTGGTGGCAGCTTGTCGCGGCCTCTGTCGCGATGGCTGTTTTGGTAACGGCATTTTCAATGTTTACTGATGCACTCCGTGATGCATTAGATCCAAAACTAAAATAAGAGGAAATCCTAATGTCAGAACATGAAAATAAGAATGCGCCGTTATTGCACGTTAAAAATCTACGAGTAAGTTTTAAAGGTGAAGATAAACAATATATTGAAACCGTAAAAGGAATTAGCTTTGACATTCCAGAGAACACCACGGTTGCTTTAGTAGGTGAGTCGGGTAGCGGCAAATCGGTTACTTCTTTGGCAACTATGGGTTTACTGCCTGTAGGTCAGAGTAAAATTGATGAGCAAAGTAAAATTATATTTGAAGGTAAAGATTTGCTCAGCTTATCTCGTACAGAGATGCGTAAAATTTGTGGCAAAGATATTGCTATGATTTTTCAGGAGCCGATGTCATCATTAAATCCTGTTTTTACGGTTGGCAATCAAATTGCAGAAGTGTTGTGTTTGCATATGGGATTGAGCCGTAAACAGGCCCGACAACGCGTTTTAGAGTTGCTTAAAGAAGTAGGTATTCCTTCACCTGAAACTAAAATTGATGCCTATCCAAATCAACTTTCGGGTGGTCAACAACAACGTGTCATGATTGCTATGGCGATTGCGTGTGAGCCTAAACTGCTCATTGCCGATGAGCCGACTACTGCACTTGATGTCACCATCCAAAAACAGATTATTGATTTACTCGAGTCATTGCGTAAACGCCGTCAAATGTCGATGCTTTTTATTACTCACGATTTGGCATTGGTCGGTGAAATTGCAGATAAAGTTATTGTGATGCGTCATGGTGAGATTAGAGAGCAAGGCGCTGCTGAACAGGTTTTAGAACAGCCTAAAGATGTATATACGAGAGCTTTGCTCTATTGCCGCCCGCAAATGTCACAACGACCTTATCGTTTACCAGTGACGAGCGATTTTATGCGTCAAGAAGACAACATATTGATCGAACAAAGTTTTGATGCTTCAGAAATTCCCGAACGCAAACGTGGCTTAAATGGTGATGAGCAAATCATTTTAGAAGTAAAAGACCTGAAAAAAAGCTTTTATAGTCGTAAAGGTCTATTTGGCAAAGAAGAGTTTCAGGCCGTTAAAGGAGTTTCTTTTAAACTTGCTAAAGGAAAAACCTTAGGTTTAGTCGGTGAGTCAGGTTCAGGTAAAACGACTGTTGGACTATTACTTATGCGCTTACATCAGGCATCTGGTGGGCAGGCTTTCATCGAAGGTAAAGATATTCTTTCATTAACTGAAAAAGAGTTTGCCAAATATCAACGAAAGATTCAGATCATTTTTCAAAACCCCTATGCCTCTCTTAATCCACGTTTTACTATTGGGCAGATATTATTAGAGCCTATGCAAATTCATGGTATTGGCAAAGATGATGCTGAACGTAAACAAATTGCGCTTAATTTACTTGAACGAGTGAATTTACCTGAACAAGCTTATTATCGATACCCGCATGAGTTTTCGGGTGGGCAACGCCAACGTATTGCGATTGCACGTTGTTTAACGCTAAAGCCTGAAATTTTGATATGTGATGAATCCGTTTCGGCGCTCGATGTTTCAGTCCAAGCGCAGGTACTTAACTTATTGCAAGACTTACAAGATGAGTTCGGGCTCAGTTACATCTTTATTTCACATGACTTATCGGTTGTGAAGTATATCTCTGATCAGGTCATGGTCATGAATCATGGAGAAGTTGTGGAAATTGCCAATTCGGATGAGCTCTATGCACATCCTCAACATGATTACACTAAACGTCTATTGCAGGCGATTCCTCAAGGGATTCAACACATTTCATAAGCGTAAAGTTATGTCGTTAAGGGCACTTTCGAGTGCCTTTTTATTTGGTTTATTGCCTAAATGCTTATAAAATAACAGAAGTAAATATAGAGTATTTTATTCTTGCTATGTGTGCCAACTTTAAACCTTTATCTCTTGCTCAATTACAGCAACTTCAGTTGCCTGTGGTTGGCTTTAGCTATGCCGAAGAGGTTTATCCTGCGGGAACAATGCCACTATTATTCAAATCACCACAAAGTCTTGAATGGCGTGAAGTCATGTTCGGTTTGGTTCCAAAGTGGGCTGAAGATACCAACATAGCGAAACATACCTATAATGCCCGTCATGAAACGATTTTCCAAAAACCGAGTTTTCAAGAAGCTGCTCTTAAATGTAAGTTTGGGGTAATTCCAGTGACCGAGTTTTATGAAAGTAAATATATAAATGATAAGCCGGAACGATGGGGTGTACGCCGTAAAGATGGGCAAGCTTTTTTCATTGCAGCGATTTATGAAATTTGCAAAATTAATGAGACGGTTATTCGTTCTGCAAGCATGTTGACGATGGACGCCATAGACCATCCCATGATGAAAGACTTTCACGAACCAGGTGATGTCAAAAGATCAGTGATTGTGATTCCACATGACCGACTAGAAGAGTGGTTAAGTTTAGAATCACCTGATATTTCCAGCTTTATCGAAGGCTTTCCGGTTGAAGAATTTGAATGCTCTCATGTGCCAAAAGAAAAAGTTATAAAACCGACACCACAGTTAAGCATGTTTGACTAATCTATCTAAAATAAAATGAGGTTATTGATATCAACTTTGAATCAATAACCTATATTATTTATTCAATATTTTTACTTAATGTTTGTACTTCAGAATCCTGAGCTAGATAACTCAATTCAATAGGCGAAATCACAAAAGTTGTATTATCTGAGGTCTGTTTAAATACAAAACCATATTCAAAAGACTGGCTACTTTTGTTTGGCAACCAGAATAGATAAGGGCAACCTGTATAACTCCCATCCCAACCCATTTCTCTAGCTAAAGCCAAGGCTGTATCAGATTTCGCTATAATTTCTTTAAGTGACTCTTTATCTCTTGTTGAAACACCACCATCATCATCTGCAAATGTTTGTAGGAACTCATTTAAGGGAGTAAGTTCTTCCCAGTTACGTTCTATTGTCGAGAAATGATATCCATATAGCATCATGTGCGCTTTCTTCCATCTTGTTATTGTGTGATTGAACATAGCAAGAAATACATGAAAAGGAAATGGATGAATCTGATTTAAGTTGTTTATTTTTCATAACTTATAGATTGTTTTTTGTACATAATAATGGTTTTTTTAACATCCTCATTATTCATATTAACTATATAGTGTGCATACAAAGTTTTGTTCATCTAATCATTAAGATAAATTACTTTTTTAGTAAATCAAACTGTTGGCGAATATTGAATTGTTCATAATTCACCTATAATAGAAATGAAACTATGTAGAGCATATTTATGTTTATAACAACTACGCGCCCACAAGATACTCTGATTAATCAGCTTCTTCCTGTCTTGGAACAAGCGAGCCAGATTCTATTACAAGAATATCAAAATTATTCAGCGGGTTATGAGTTTACTATTCATGAAAAACAAGATGATTCACCTGTAACTCAAGCAGATTTAAAAGTGAATCTTTTCTTATTAAAGCATTTGGCAGAGATTACCCCCGACTTGCCTGTTTTGTCTGAAGAAAGCGATTATAGTGCCCGCCATGACTGGTCTACGTGTTGGATGTTAGATCCTCTTGATGGAACTAAAGAGTTTATTCATGAGCGTGATGAATTTACGATAAACCTAAGCTTGATTAAGGGTAAAGAGACAATCTTTTCAGTTATTGCTGTGCCATGTGAACAAGTCGTGTATTTAGGATATCTGCAAGATTTACCTTTTAAATATAGTTTTAGTCAAAAGCAATGGTATCAATATCAGATAACGTCGCCTTCACCAGATGCACCTATACAAATAGGACTTAGTCATGGCAGTAAAAATCCGAAATATCAAAGATTTATTCAGCCTATCGAAAAAGAACATAATATTATTAGAAGAGAAGCAGGAAGTGCCTATAAATTTTGCATGATGTTAGAAGGTGAGATAGATATTTACCCACGATTCCATCCAACTTCTGAATGGGATACAAGTTCTGGTCAAGGGTTGTTAGAAAGTATAGGTGGTGGTTTACTTACTCTTGATGGAAAACCTTTTGAATATAACCAGAGACACACGGTTTTAAATAAGGGCTTTATCGCATTTCGTGATCAGGAAAGCAAAAAAATAGCATTTGAAGCATTAGCCCAATCAAGTGTTATAGATTGAGAGTTATGCCAGACATGTTATAGTGGCAAAGTATTGAAAAAAGATGACAAGATAACAATGGCACTCGATTTATTGCCTAAAAGTATGTTTGAAGCAATTGATTTATTGCCCGATGCTTCAACTCCCGTGACCTTATTTACGCGCCATTCTCTAAGAGAACTTGTAGACGGGCAGGGTTTAGCAGGATATGACCTCCAACTTACTCCTCAAGGGCGTGAGCTTGCGCAGGCATGGGGTAATTATTTAATTAAAAATACAGATCGTGTTATCCAGCATTGTATTTCAAGTCCAATACAACGTTGTGTCGATACGGCTGCGCTCATGATTGAAGGGGCTGATGATGTAAGTCCCGAATCTAATACGCATACCATTGAAATTATTGAGCAAGGACTACTAGTTGAACCCGGTAGCTTTGTACTAGATATACAGCAAGCTGCTCCTTATTTTAAAAAACAAGGCGCCTTGGGTTTTATTAATAGTTTTGTTAATAATGCATTACCCGGCATGAAACACCCCATTACTGGTGTTTTAGACGTGCTAGAGCTTATTTACCATACTCATCCCAAAACTCAAGGTGGGCTTAGTTTAGCTGTCAGTCATGACACTATTATTGCTGCGATTGTTGCTGTAATTTCTGGTGAAAATAAAATTAAGAAAGAAGATTGGCCTGAAATGATGGAAGGCTTATTTGTATGGTTTGAAGGTGAAGAGTTTCCAAATTGTAAATTAAAATGGATTTGGAGAGGTAAGGCCTATGAGCTGAATGTAGCCAAATTTAACACAGGGCTATAAGCTCAAAAACGATAGGTAATAAAAAAAGCCCAATAGGGCTTTTTTTACATGCTTCAATTAGTTAGCTAACGCTTTAACTTGAGCATTTAAACGGCTCTTATGACGAGCAGCTTTATTTTTGTGGATGATGCCTTTATCAGCCATACGGTCGATTACAGGAACAGCTTTTTTGTAAGCTTCTGTAGCAACAGCATGATCACCACCAGCAATTGCACTTAAAGTACGTTTGATGTATGTACGAACCATAGAACGCAAGCTTGCGTTGTGTTTACGTGCAGTAACGTTTTGACGCGCACGTTTTTTAGCTTGAGCAGAGTTTGCCACTCTTGCACTCCTTGAAAATAAGTTGGTCTGGGCGGGCTGTGGTCAATCCAGTAAACTGGTGTAACCATCACCAGCCCGTAAACAAGTGCCATATTGTGATGAATAGACACCGTGAAGTCAAGCCTTGCGAGCATTTTAAGCGGTTTTAGGGGCTGCTAAAACCGTAAGAAAAGGTTAAATTTGATACAAACTTAAAGAGGGTTGGATAAAAAATGACTATAAGTACGAAAAAAGCAATTGTGATAGGTGCTACAGGACTTGTCGGTTTAGCTCTTGTTGAACAGCTTGAGCAAACACCAGAATTTGAAGCGATTACTGTTGTGGTAAGAAAAGAATCACAACTACTTAATACATATAAAAAAGTTAATCAGCTGGTTATAGAAGATTTCTTAATGTTGAATGATGAAGATGTGAACGGTCATACTCATGCATTTAGCTGTGTGGGAACAACATTAAAAAATGCAGGCTCAAAACAGGCCTTTTACGCTGTGGATTATGAAATTAATGCTCATTTGGCAGATTTGGTACAAGATAAACATATTCATTTATTGTTAGTGAGTGCACTTGGTGCAAATGCCAATTCACCGATTTTTTATAATAAAGTGAAAGGACAACTAGAAGATTATATTGAAAGTCTACAACTCGAGAAATTATCTATCTTTAGACCATCTTTACTTATTGGTAAACGCAGTGATGTACGATTTATTGAAGATTTAGGACAAAGTCTATTTAAATTTATTGAGAATAGATTACAAAAACCATTCAAATATAAGCCTGTCACTGCGGAGCAATTGGCTCATACGATGGTCGTAGCGGCGCTAACGCAAATTGAAGCCTTTAAGCGATATGATAATCTGAGCATACAGAAAACTCGATAAGGGAGAATAAAAGTGTCGACAGTGCCATTTGTAACATGTGATTTATTAGATGATAACCCTGAAAAAGACTTGCAGGTTGTAATTCCCTCAATGGATGGAAAGTTCTTTCAAAGCTATGGTGCACGTAAAACTTTTGGGGGACAGGTTGTAACAGTAAAGTGCTTTGAAGATAACTCACGTGTAAAAGAGTTATTGGCAACAGATGGTACAGATAAAGTATTAGTGGTAGATGGCGGTGCCTCTATGCGCTGCGCACTCATGGGGGACATGATTGCTGAATCAGCAGTAAAAAATAACTGGAATGGTGTCGTGATTTACGGTTGTGTACGAGATGTAGATGCGCTTGTAACTTTGGATTTAGGCGTACATGCATTGGCTGCAATTCCGCAAAAAAGTAATCGTAAAGGCATTGGTGAAGTAGATATTAATTTGTATTTTGGTGGTGTCACAATTCAATCAGGTGATTTTATCTATGCTGATAATAATGGAATTGTGATTGCAAAAGAAAAATTAGTCTAATTCTCTAATATAAAGGAACGCATGATGGTGATTCATCAAATTAAAGTACTTCAAGCAGTTGTATCTGCAATTGCTGAAGGTGGTAGGGGCGTAACAGGCACTGCTTTTCCTCAGCAACCTGTAAAAGCTTTGAAACTATATGAATTTGAAGGTTCACCATTTTGCCGCCGCGTTCGTGAAGTGATTACACTTTTGAATCTGGATGTCGAAATTTATCCATGTCCTAAAGGCGGAACAAAGTATCGTTCAGTTGTAAAAGAAAAAGGCGGGAAATTAAAATTTCCTTTTTTAATTGATGAAAATACTGGTGATCAGCTATATGAATCACAAGATATTATTCATCATTTATTTAAACACTACGGTAAGAGTGGAAAGACACCTGAGAAATTTTCGAGTTATCCGAACATGCCGTATGTGGCATTTGCAGGGACCATATTAAATGGTGCTCGTGGAGTTTGGATAAATAAAAAAATTGTTGATAGAGCTGCGCCTGAGCAAAAACTTGAGTTGTGGAGCTTTGAGGCAAGTCCTTATTCAAGAGTCGTAAGAAGTTTACTCTGTGAACTTGAGCTTCCATATATTTTGCATAATGTGGCAAAAGAAAGATGGCAAGATATGGGACCTGCCATACTTCGTTTAAAGCCAGGTAAATATATACCTTTAAAAGATGGTAAAAGAGAAAAAATTTTGCCTATTATGCAAGGTAAAATGCAGGTGCCGTATTTGGTAGATCCAAATACAGGAGTGAAGATGTTTGAGTCGGCTCAAATCGTAAAATATTTAAAGAAGCAATATGGGTGTTAATTAATATCTATTTTAGTAAGAGTTTAAGGCGCTTTACTTAAACTCTTTACAACCTCAGATTTCATTACAAGATGTATGAAAAGAAAATGAGTATGCTAAATTAATAAGGTTAATTACCTAAAAGGCATATTTTATGGAATGTATGAGAATTCAGCCTGTAACGAGCGCTCCTGGTGAAAATGCATTATTTATTGTATTAGGACTGGCTCAAGGTGATTCTGTAATAGAAAAAGTAAAAGATTTTGCTGCTAATTTTTCAGCGCTAACCAGAAGTCTGTCTAATCGTTACCCAGAAAGTAAATTTAATGCTACGTTGGGTTTTAGTTCAAATGCATGGGATATTTTATTCCCAGAGCAAGCGAAGCCTCAAGAGTTACAGCCATTTCAAGAAATTAGAGGCCCGAAATATACGGCTGTCTCAACGCCGGGTGATTTATTTTTTCATATTCGTGCTGATCGTCAGGCTTTATGCTACGAGCTGGGCAATATAATTAATCAACAGCTTGGTAAAGTAACGTATCCAATTGATGAAGTTCACGGTTTTCGTTATTTTGACGGACGTGCAATTATTGGCTTTGTTGATGGGACTGAAAACCCTGAACCTGTTATTGCAGCACAGTGGGCGTTAGTGGGTAATGAAGATCCTGATTTTATCGGGGGAAGCTATGCTTTTATTCAAAAATATACCCATGACATGGAGAAATGGCGTTCATTAACCGATGAAGAGCAAGAAAAAGTGATTGGGCGCAAAAAGTTCAATGATGTTGAACTCGGTGATGATGAAAAGCCTTTAACTGCTCATAATGTTGTAAGTAAAGCTCATGATGCAGAAGGCAATGAGCTTAAAATTATGCGAGCTAATATGCCTTTTTCAAATCCATCTAGAAATGAATATGGCACATTCTTTATTGGTTACTCGCGTAAATTTAGTACAACCCGACAAATGCTTGAAAACATGTTTTTAGGCAATGAGGATGGTAATCTTGATCGGTTGCTTGACTTTAGTACTGCTCAGTCTGGAACTCTGTTTTTTGTACCAACTGTCGATTTTCTTGATGATTTAGGCGATGAATAGTCATTAAATTAGATGGCTTAAGTCATGGAAGTAATTAGATCACTTCCATGACTTAAATTTAAAATTAATATGATGTGATGAAATGTTTAAGAAGATAACTCAGCTTTTTCAAGGCTCAAAAGAAACGCCAGAACAACTTTACTTACAAGAGAATCAATTAAAATTTGATTCTGAACGAGGACCTATCATTAACGATGTGGTAATTAATGAGAAATGGTCAGAACATCTTGAGTATTTCTCAAATCGTAAATTACAAAATTTTGATAATCTTCAAAAGTTATTCCTCATTACTCCACAAATTAGTGAAAAAATTGATCTGGAAATCGCAACCCAGCGCTATGTAGAAAGATTAGGAAATACACAAGAAAAGCTACTTCAGCTTAAAGCGATTATACAAATATTAAATCAATATTACGTTTTGTTTTTGCGTGATAAATAATCATAGTTAATTGATTAAAAAATATAAAAAGTAGGGCTAACTAGTAGTTTGATTTTCAAAAAAATAACTCAATTCACTAAAAACATCATGCTACTATTAGGCCTATATCTTCTTAGCTGATAAAAGCCATATACATGTTTCAACAAGAAATCTCTCAATTGAATTTACAACAGCTCAAGGCCGGTGAAAAGCGTTGGGTGGGGTCGTTATTAGGTTCATCTGCTGCATTATTATTTAAAGAAATTGCTGTTCAGCATTCGTCTTTACTTGTTGTGGTTGCCAGAAATAACCAGCATGTAGCTCAATTAGAAAGTGAACTTGAATTTTATGGCATAAAACCAACAATTTTCCCTGATTGGGAAATCTTACCGTATGATCGTTTGTCACCTCATCAAGATATTGTTTCAGAACGCCTCGCAATTTTATCTAATATGCCTCAGAAGGGTGTATTACTCCTTTCAGCAAGTACTTTAGCTCAAAGAGTTGCGCCATATTCATGGGTTTTGGGTGAACATTTTGATATTCGTGTAGGGCAAAAATTTGATTTAGAACAGCAAAAATTACGTTTGGTACAAGCTGGTTATCACTTGGTAGATACGGTTTATGACCACGGTGAGTTTGCTGTGCGTGGCAGTATTATGGATATTTTTGCGTCAGGACAAGAAGCACCTATCCGTATTGATCTGTTTGATGATGAAATTGATACATTAAAATTCTTTGATCCAGAAACACAAAGAACGACTACAGCTTTAAAAAGTTTTACAGTTTTACCTGCAAAAGAAATCCCATTAAAAGAAGCTCGCTCAATTTTTAGAGATCGATATTCTGAACTTTTTCCGACTGCTAATCCTAAGAAAAACCCGATTTATCAAGATGTCTTAGAGGGAATTGCTTCACCAGGAATTGAATTTTACTTACCATTATTTTTTGATAAAGCACAAATGCAATCGCAAAGTACACTTACAACGTACTTGCCAAAGAATTGCATTGTAATTACAACTAATGATGTAGACACCGATTTAACTAATTTTTGGAAAGAAGTTTTCCGTCGTTACGAAGACAGACGTCATAATGTAGATCAGCCAATTCTTCCTCCTGAAGAATTATTTGTTGCTCCAAACCATTTGCTGAGTGCTTTAAACCAGTTCCCGCGTATGCTTGTAAGTGCCGAATTGGTTGAAGAAAAAGCTGGCGCATTAAATCTTAAGGCTGAGCAGCCGCCAAAATTAGCAGTCGATCCGAAAAAGGAAAAACCGTTTACCGTCGTCAAAAAATATATTGATGAAGCAAATCATCCCGTTTTATTGGTTGCAGAAAGTGCAGGCCGACGTGAAAGCCTAAGAGATGGTTTGCGTGCCAGTCTAGGAGATATCCCTAGCGTAGACAGTTTTGAACAATTTCAAACGAGTCAGTTTGCGATTGCTATTACAAATGCACCGCTCGACCGTGGCTTACTTTTAACAGACCAATTAACGGTTATTTCAGAAAATCAGTTATATGAACATCGGGTAGTTCAGCGTCGTCGTAAACGTCAGCAAGAAGTTTCAGAAGAGTTCTTAATTCGCAGTTTGACTGAACTCAGTATTGATGCCCCAGTTGTTCATATTGATCATGGTGTGGGACGTTATGCAGGATTAGTTACTTTAGCAATTGAAGGGCAAGATTATGAATTCTTGCAACTCAATTATGCTGAAGGGGCAAAAGTTTATGTTCCTGTGACTAATTTGCATCTGATCAGTCGCTATAGTGGCGGTGATCCCGATCTAGCGCCACTTCATAAAATTGGAAGTGATGCGTGGAGTAAAGCTAAACGTAAAGCTTTAGAACAAATTCATGATGTTGCAGCCGAATTATTACATATACAAGCACGTCGTCAGTCAAAACCTGGTTTTGGTTTCGAACTCGATCAATCGCTTTATATGCAATTTGCCAGTGGATTTGCCTATGAGGAAACACTTGATCAGGCGAATGCTATTGAAGCAACACTTCACGATATGCAACAAGCT
This sequence comes from Acinetobacter sp. DMC2, assembly GCF_056314305.1. Lineage (NCBI taxonomy): Bacteria > Pseudomonadati > Pseudomonadota > Gammaproteobacteria > Moraxellales > Moraxellaceae > Acinetobacter > Acinetobacter sp. DMC2. The sequence goes on from NZ_JBQUYP010000003.1 coordinate 156,186, forward strand.
AAACCTATGGATCGACTTGTTTGTGGTGATGTTGGTTTCGGTAAAACAGAAGTGGCAATGCGAGCCGCGTTTGTTGCTGTGCAAAATGGCAAGCAAGTTGCTGTTTTAGTGCCTACGACTTTACTTGCACAACAACATTATGAATCTTTTAAAGATCGTTTTGCTGATTGGCCTGTGCGTATAGAAGTGCTATCACGCTTTGGCTCAAGTAAAACCCATACAAAAAATATTGAAGATTTAATTGCTGGTAAAGTCGATATTGTGGTTGGAACACATAAACTTTTACAAGAAAATGTGCAATTTAAAGATTTGGGCCTAATGGTAGTCGATGAAGAGCATCGATTTGGTGTGCGTGATAAAGAGCGTATTAAAGCGTTACGGGCAGATGTGGACATGTTGACGCTTACAGCAACACCAATCCCACGAACTTTAAATATGGCTTTCTCGGGAATGCGTGATTTATCTATCATTGCTACACCACCAGCCCGTCGTTTAGCTGTTAAAACCTTTGTGCAAGAGCATACAGAAGCCTCTGTTAAAGAAGCGATTTTGCGTGAGTTGCTACGTGGTGGCCAAGTATATTTCCTACACAATGAGGTCGATACGATTGAAAGAGCCGCTGAAAACATCCGCGTTCTTGTACCTGAAGCTCGTGTGGCAGTCGCACATGGGCAAATGAGAGAAAGAGAGCTCGAACAAGTGATGCAGCAGTTCTATCACAAAGAGTTTAACGTATTGGTATGCTCAACGATTATTGAAACCGGTATTGATGTTCCAAATGCCAACACAATTTTGATAGAAAGGGCCGATAAACTTGGTTTGGCTCAATTACATCAATTACGTGGTCGTGTAGGGCGTTCACATCACCAAGCTTATGCTTATTTGTTAGTTCCTTCTATAAAACACTTAAAAGGTGATGCAGAAAAACGTTTGGACGCAATCCAGCGTGCTTCTACACTCGGTGCTGGCTTTATGTTAGCTACAGAGGATTTAGAAATTCGCGGTGCTGGTGAGCTTTTAGGTGAACAACAAAGCGGTTCAATGCAGGCAATTGGATATAGCTTGTATATGGAAATGCTTGAAAAAGCCACTAAGGCGATTCAGCAAGGAAAAACACCGAATTTTGATGCACCTTTATCGCTGACTGCAGAAATTAATTTACATATTCCGGCACTGATTCCAGATGAGTATTTAGGAGATGTGCATCAGCGTTTATTGTTCTATAAACGTATTAGTAATACAGATACACAAGAAAAACTTGATAATATCCGTATGGAACTTATTGATCGTTTTGGGGTTCCGCCGCAATCGGTTAAACATTTGTTTACGGTCCATCAGATTCGCTTGAAAGCAGAGCAACTGGGTATCACAAAAATCGATATTAATACTCAAGGTGGTAATATTGAATTTTCACCTGATACACCTGTTCAAGCGATTAGCATCATTCAGCTGATGCAGAAGCATCCGACCTATTATCGTATGGAAGGCGGACAGCGTTTAAAAGTTATGGTTCAGTTAGAAGAACAGGAAAAACGCATTCAATTTATTAATGATTTATTAGCTAAATTATTAAATGAATTACATGCTTAAATAGTGTTTCAAAGTGATTTTAATCCCATACAAATTTTTTAAAAGCTGATATCAGAATTTTATGCACGATTTTTCGGATCACAGGAGGAATAAGTGCATAAAATCATTGTTATTTGTAATCAAACCAGCCACTAGCAATACTCACATCAAAACTGATGTGATAGTATTAGCCATTATTGTTTATTGTCATTTATAAAAGATATGTTTAGTTTGCATCCACAACTTGCTCAAGATACTTTTTTTGTCGGCGATTTTCCGCTTTCAACATGTCGTTTAATGAATGATATGCAATTCCCGTGGTTGATTTTAATCCCTCGTGTACCGGGAATCACAGAATTATATGAATTGAGCCAAGCTGATCAAGAACAGTTTTTACGTGAATCAAGTTGGTTATCTAGCCAGCTAGCTCGAGTATTCCGTGCTGATAAAATGAATGTTGCAGCTTTAGGTAACATGGTACCTCAGTTGCATTTCCATCATGTTGTACGTTATCAAAATGATGTTGCATGGCCAAAGCCAGTTTGGGGAACTCCTGCGGTTCCATACACAAATGATGTACTGGCTCATATGCGTCAAACCCTTATGCTTGCTTTACGTGGTCAAGGTGATATGCCTTTTGATTGGCGCATGGATTAAATCAATGCAATGCCACATTTATATGAATGTGGCTACATTGAGGTATGGAGGACAGGGTGCAATTAGAGAGGTTTATCGATAGAGAGCCTAAGCAGTTTGCATATTTTCATCGTTTGATGGGATATTCAATTCTGTCCTTAATTTTAGTGATCTATGCTTTTACCTCACCTAATACAAATTATCAGATCTACGTTCCTCCTTTCTTTCTCTTTTTACTTTTTATTAGTTCAAAGTTAGAACATTGGCTTCAATACCAATTTGATAAGAAAACTCAAAAAAGTGTCTTTTTTGCAATTGATGCAATTGTTGTAGCAGTTACCTTAGCGGGTCTGCATCTTAATTTAGTCCCTACATTTATTGCAGTATTTGCATTATTTTATTCTGCAATTAATAGCCGTATTTCTTTCGCAGTTATTTGTTTGACGAGCCTGCTAGGCGCGATTATTTTTTATTTAAGTACTTTTTTCCTATTTGGTTTTTATACATATTTTGAACCTACTAGCCAAGAGTTAACGGTAATTACACTCTTGGGTTTGGTCATGTTTATTACCATTGGAAATTACTACCAACATCGTTGGGTTAAAAAAATCTCCCAGCAGCGTCAACATTACTATGACCAAATGACCCGCTATATTGCTTTTGCTAATCAGTTAAGCCGATATGCGCCACTACAGTTGTGGCAATCTATTATGCGCGGTGAAGCGGAAGCAAAAATTGAATATAAACGAAAAAAAATGACTGTATTTTTTTCTGATATTCAGGGTTTTACAGAATTATCAGAAACTTTAATTCCTGACGATTTGGCATTTTTGCTTAATGACTATTTAAGCCATATGACGGAAATTGCCAAGCAGTATGAAGCTACCGTAGACAAATTTATGGGGGATGCCATCCTCATATTTTTTGGTGATCCGAATTCTCAGGGTGTAGAACAAGATGCAAAAGCCTGTGTAGAAATGGCAATCGCTATGCGTCAGCAAATGAAATTACTGCGTGAGCGTTGGAAAAAAATGGGCTACTCAGCCTTACATATTCGCATGGGAATTAGTACTGGTTACTGCCACGTAGGGAATTATGGAGCAACACATCGTATGGCTTATACTATTGTAGGTCGTGATGTGAATTTAGCAGCTCGTTTACAATATGCTGCTGAAATAGATGAAATTTTAATTTCAGATGATACTTATCAATTAATCAAAAGTGATTTTCTTTGTGCTCCAAAAACACCAATTTACTTAAAAGGTATTCAAGGTGCTGTGAAGACATGGCAAGTAATGGAGAAATATACAGGGAATAAGTCAGATCATCAGCAATGGTTCGACTATGAATATAAAGGCTTCCATTTAGTCCTTAATTTAGAAGAAGTACAAAACTATGAGTACCCTGAGTTAGTAGAAGTACTTGAGAAAATGATTCAACGACTTAAAGTTCAACAAACTTTAATTAATACTCAAGGTATTGCACGTTTGAGACTTGAAGATGAAGTTAAGCCTATTGAAATTGATCAACAAGATCAGGTTTAAAGCTTAAAACGTGAAGTAAAAAAAAGCTGCTTTTAAAAGCAGCTTTTTTTATTTTAATGGCTTTCGGATGCGTGATTGATTGTATATTTAGGAATCTCAATTTCTAAGTCTTCATCAACAATCTTCACTTGGCAAGAGAGACGAGAATCTGGTTCAAGACCCCAAGCGCGATCTAAAAGATCTGCTTCAACATCATCCATTTCTTCTAGGCTGTCAAAACCCTTGCGAACGACTACGTGACAAGTTGTACATGCACACGACATGTCACAAGCGTGTTCAATTTTAATTCCTCGATCAAGCAAACTTTGACAAAGATTTGCATTTTGTTCAACTTCAAATTCTGCGCCTTCAGGGCAAAACTGAGCATGAGGAAGTACTTTAATACGGGGCATATTGATCACCTATACCTTTTAGTTTGAATTTGACCAATCTTCAAGTTTTGTACCTTTTAAGGCGTGGTCAATATGTCGATTCATACGTAGTGCGGCAAAAGCATCACTATGTACTTTAAGTTGTTCTACAGCTTTTTCAATTGCTTGAATATCGTTGCCTTCAAGCTGAACTTTTAGCAAATTTTCAGCAGTTTTAAGTGCTTCAAGCTGCTCATCATTAAGTAAATCAGCATCAACTTTGAGAGCTTGTTCTAATGCTTCAAGTTCACGTTGGGCTTCAACTTTGGTTTCTTTTAAATGGCGTAGATTTTTATCTTCTTCCGCGTGTTGGAAACCTTCAATTAATAAGCGCTCAGTATCAGATTCTGATAAGCCATAAGATGGTTTAATATCAATTTGAGCTTGTACACCCGAAGTTGTTTCACGAGCTGAAACAGTGAGTAGACCATCTGCATCTACCTGAAAGGTAACTTCAATACGTGCTTGACCAGCAGTCATTGGTGGAATGCCGTGAAGGACAAATTTTCCTAATGAACGACAATGTTCTACCAAATCTCGTTCACCTTGAACCACATGAATAAGCATGGCAGTTTGGCCATCTTGATAAGTTGTGAATTCTTGACGACGAGCAACAGGAATAGCAGTATTACGTGAAATAAGGCGCTCTACTAATCCACCCATGGTTTCTAAGCCAAGTGAAAGAGGAGTTACGTCTAAAAGTAATGAACCGTCTTGACTGTTTCCAATTAATTGGTTGGCAGTAATCGAAGCACCAATTGCAACCACTTCATCAGGGTTGATCGTGCAAAGAGGTTCTTGATTAAATACATTACGAACCGCTTGTTGAACAGCATACGAACGCGTAGAGCCACCCACTAAAACAACATTTTGAATATCTGATAATTCAAGTTTTGCATCACGTAAAACACGCTTACAAACACTGATGGTTTTATCTAAAGCAACTTGAATAATACTTTCAAAAGTTGGACGGTCCAATGTTAATACATTTTCAAGTAATTTTAACTGAACTGATTCTTGAGTAGATAATTGTTCTTTAGCTTGACGAGCAGCAACCATAAATGCTGCATATGCTTCATCGCTCAGAGTATCAATATCTAACTGCTTTTTAGCCCATTTAACAATGAGACGGTCTAAATCGTCACCACCTAGAGCAGTGTGGCCACCTGTAGCTAATACTTCAAAGACACCTTGTGAGAAACGCAAGATTGATACGTCAAAAGTACCACCACCTAGATCATAAATTACATAGTTATGATCTGTAGCTAAATTAGTTTCTTGGTCTAAACCATAAGCCACAGCAGCAGCGGTTGGCTCATTTAATAAACGTAGTACATTCAAACCAGCAAGTTGTGCTGCATCACGAGTTGCTTGTCGCTGAGCTTCATCAAAATAGGCAGGAACAGTAATAACTGCACCATTTACTGGATTTTGTAGACTAGTTTCAGCACGGTCTTTTAATTGTTTTAAAATTTCTGCAGAAATTTCAACAGGGGTTTTACGACCAGCACGTGTTTCAAAAGCTGGCATCTCATTTTCAGAACCCATTAATTCATATGGATGCTGAAATTTGATATCTGCTTTTGAACGACCCATAAAGCGTTTTACAGAAACAATTGTATTTTTCGGGTCGGCAATAAGGAAAGGCTTTGCTTCTTCACCGTAGTGAGTTGCATCATTTCCATAGTGCACAATAGAAGGAAGGAGTCTTCTTTCTTTTTCATCATTGAGTACTTTAGGCTTGCCTGATAACACTGTCGCAACTAAGGAGTGTGTTGTTCCTAGGTCGATACCAATCGCAATGCGGTGTTGATGTGGGGCACTGGATTGACCCGGTTCAGCAATTTGCAAAAGTGCCATGAGTTAAATCCCTTGAATATAAATTGGAAAAAGCAAAATTAAAAATCGTCGTCTAAATCAAAGTTGTCTTCGTCATCCAACATTTGATCTTCTGCTTTTTCAATATCATTAAGAACGCGCTGAAAGAATCGTAATTTACGTACAGTATCGCGAGCTTCACCCCAGTCTTCATCTGAGTAATCAATTTTAAATTCGCGAACTAAACTTTCTATCCATTGAAACACTTCTTGTTTAAGAGTGCTTAGATGTTCTGGGGAGGTTGCTTCATCAAGTTGCTCACGAAGTTCCAAAGCTGATTGTAAGAACTCAAAATCGCTAATAGATTGATCAAGGTGATGATCTTGCTTTTTTAATGCTAAAAGATAAGCTGCGCGGCTATCTACTTGCGATAATGTTTTAAAAGCTTGATTGATTTCACTTGATTTGATCAATGCCTGATTTTTATCTTCTGCTTTATCTGGATGATATTGCTGCTGCAAATTCAAGAAACTAGATTTTAAGCTCGCCAAATCGATATCGAGTTCTACGGGTAAATTGAACAACTCAAAATGATTCATTAGAAAGGAGGTCCACGTTAATTAAATACATTAAAACAGTGCTATATAAGACACTGTTTTAATGAGAGATGGAAGGAGATGGGTTATACAGTGAAAGACTCACCACAACCACATTCACCTTTTTTATTGGGGTTGTTAAATTCGAACCCTTCATTAAGGCCATTTTTGACGTAGTCCATTTCTAAGCCTTCTAAATAGACATGACTTTTTGGATCTACAAATACCTTAACGCCAAATTGTTCGAAAACTTCGTCATGTTCGTCGACAGAATCAACAAATTCAAGAACGTAAGCCAACCCAGAACAGCCAGAAGTTTTCACACCCACGCGAATGCCTTCACCCTTACCTCTATTCTTGAGGTAATTGCTAATATGAGTCGCAGCATTTTCAGTTAAATGAATCATGAAAACTCCAACGTTTACAGTAATAACAAATTAAGCTTTTGATTTTTTAGTGCGGTAATCTTCAATCGCAGCTTTAATCGCATCTTCAGCTAGTACAGAGCAGTGAACTTTTACTGGTGGAAGAGCAAGCTCAGTTGCGATATCAATATTCTTGATTGCTTGAGCTTCATCAAGAGTTTTACCTTTTAACCACTCAGTTACAAGTGAGCTAGAAGCAATTGCTGAACCACAGCCATAAGTTTTAAAGCGTGCTTCTTCAATTACACCGCTATCGTTTACTTGTATTTGTAAACGCATCACGTCGCCACATGCTGGTGCACCCACCATGCCTGTACCTACATTTTCAGAGTTTTTGTCTAAAACACCAACATTACGAGGGTTTTCGTAATGATCAATTACCTTTTCGCTATAAGCCATTTCGCTTCTCCAAACCTCGGGGTCAGCCTAATATTAATATGAGGGTAAAAACACTAATTTCAATGAATTAGTGTTCAGCCCATTCAACTGTAGAAAGATCGATACCTTCTTTGTACATATCCCAAAGCGGAGAAAGTTCACGTAATTTCTCAACAGCGGCTTTGGTAATTGTAAGCACATGGTCAATATCTTCTTCAGTTGTGTATTTACCAAAACTGAAGCGGATAGAGCTGTGTGCTAGCTCATCAGATAAACCTAATGCGCGAAGAACGTATGAAGGCTCTAAGGTTGCAGAAGTACAAGCAGAACCACTTGATACTGCAGCATCTTTGAGCGACATCATTAAAGATTCACCTTCAACAAAGTTAAAGCTGACATTTAAATAGTTAGCAACGTTTTGAGTTGGATGGCCATTTAAGAAAACTTGTTCAAGATCTTGTAAACCATTCCAAAGCTTGTCGCGAAGCTTGCGAATACGCTCTTGTTCTGCTTGCATTGTTTTGCCAGCAATTTCAAAAGCTTCACCCATACCTACAATTTGATGAGTCGCTAAAGTACCAGAACGCATACCACGTTCATGACCACCGCCATGAATTTGTGCTTTCAAACGAACACGTGGGCTACGACGTACATATAATGCACCGATACCTTTTGGACCATAAATTTTATGAGCTGAGAAACTCATTAGGTCAATTTTCATAGTAGATAGGTCAATTTCAACTTTACCAGCAGCTTGAGCAGCATCTACATGAAAGAAGGTTTTATTGGCACGTGTTAATTCACCAATTGCTGCTACATCTGTAACTGTACCGATTTCGTTATTTACCATCATAAGAGAAACAAGAACAGTATCAGGACGAAGGGCAGCTTTTACCATTTCAGGGGTAATTAAACCAGTTTGTGGTTCTGGTTCTAAATAAGTAATTTCAAAACCTTGGTCTTCTAATTCACGACAAGGATCTAGAACAGCTTTGTGTTCAATTTTACTTGTAATGATATGCTTGCCTTTAGATGCATAAAACTGCGCTACACCTTTTAGAGCAAGGTTATCTGATTCAGTTGCACCAGAAGTCCAAACGATTTCACGTGGATCAGCTTTAATTAAATTTGCAACTTGCTCACGTGCATATTCAACTTTCTCTTCTGCCTGCCAGCCATAAGCGTGGGAACGAGATGCAGCATTACCAAAGGTACCGTCGAAAGTTAAACACTCCATCATACGTTCTGCAACTTGCGGATCTACTGGAGTGGTTGCTGCGTAATCAAGATAAATTGGACGTTTCATATCAAATACCTGTACCCGATAAAAGAGCTGAATCTATGCCAGTCACATTTTGGCGTAATGCAACAGTTTGAACGTTGTCTCGGCTAATGAGGTCGGCAAGAGAGATTTTTGCTAAATAGTCGGCAATATGATGAGAGAGTTCTTGCCATAAATCGTGTGTGAGACACATTGCACCATTTTGGCAGTTACCTTTATGGTCGCAACGAGTTGCATCAACAGTTTCATTTACAGCTTCAATAATTTCTAACACAGTAATTTCATCAGCATTTCGAGCCAAATGATAACCACCATTTGCACCACGAACACTAGAAACTAACCCATGACGCTTAAGTTTTGCGAATAACTGTTCTAAATAAGCAACTGAAATGGATTGGCGAGCTGCAATTTCGGCGAGCGTGATCGTTTGTTCAGTTGGCTGCAAAGCTAAATCAAGTAGAGCAGTCACTGCGTAGCGACCGCGAGTTGTAAGGCGCATGATTCGATACACATGTTAAGACTAGATAATAGGATTTTATGAATCCCGACTAAAATAGTCAAGTTTTTTTATTTTTAATTCAAGTGCAGGAACAAAATGGAAAAATAATTTAAGCAACCCATAAATTATATATGAAATAAACAATAAATATCAGGCTAATTATACCAAAGGAGAGGTTAATATTACGTTGACGCTGCTGTAAGCGAGTAATTCGATTTTGATATTGTTTAATTTCCACATGAAGTGAATTGATTTCTGATCGTTGTTGATCAATTTTTTCAAGCAATGGGGCAATTCTTTTGCGTGAAGCAAGGGCTTCAGCTTCATCATCAGGTGTATTAAACCATTGCTTCCAGTCTGCTAAAAGTTTAGGCAGAGTAAGGTGTGAAATTAAGTCTAATAACTCTTTTTTAGTTTCTTCATTACCATCAATGCGCATATTTTTAAGACTGCGCTGGTTTGAAAAAGCGAAAATCTTAATTAAATCGATAAGTGTACTATTGATTTCAAGATCAATACGTCGGTCAAAAGAATGGATATCGAACAACAAACCCTTTTCTGTAAATTGAACATAAAAGTCAAAAAAAGGTAGGTAGCTATTGATACGAATAGTCGTTTTGTTTGAAATAAACTTTTTCGCTTGCAAGCGAAGAACACCATCGTGGGTGAGAATAAATGAAAAGAAAGTTTCTAAAATAATTAGAACGATATTCAGCAACAGACGGGGATGTTTTTGTCTTTGTTGCGTTTCACTCATAAAAGTTTATCCTTACAAATAGCAGTTAACCGAAGAATGGGACATCCTATCCCAAACTTAACACAATGTCGTGTTAAATATATTTACATGACTTAATTGCTTTGTAGAACAGTTTTGTAAATGGATCAAGTCTTTACTTTGATATTATAGAAATATTTTGTGGTCAAATCAGTCATCATCTCTCTCATCTGATTAGGAGTTTAGATTAATGGATAATGCAAATATAGATACGCAGACAGAAGAGTCAGAAGAAAAAAATAAATTAAAATCAAGAGGTTCAAGAAAGTCAGCTTTGGATTTTAGAAAGTATACCAAGCAAATTTGGCTAGCTGGACTAGGAGCTTTTTCACGCGCAGAAGAAGAGGGCAACAAACTCTTTGATTCCTTAGTCAAAGTCGGTGAAGAACTAGAGTCAAAAACTGGAGACTTAGCAGATAACACTGTAGGCAAAGTCACAGAAAAAGCAAAAGAATCTGTATCTGAAACAAAAGATAAAGTAGAGAAAATTCTTGATACCAGTGTGAACCATTCTTTAAACCGGATTGGATTGGTCACTCCGAAGGATTTACAGCACATTGAACAGCTCTTGGTACAGCTTCATATTAAGGTGGATGCTTTAATAGAAGAAAACCAGCAATTGAAAGAAAAATTGAATAAAAAGTAAAAAATGTTGGGATTTAGCAAATATATAACAGTTTTTTAGCATTTATTTTCGCTAAAAGCCCTGCTCTAGTATTGCGTTTTCCCCCAAAGCATTGCTATAAAGGCGTCATGGCCTTTTAAACTATAGCCTTGGACCTTAAACAAACGATATTAAGAGGATGTTTTATTCATGAATAAATCAGAATTAATCGATGCAATTGCTGAAAAAGGGGGAGTATCTAAGACTGATGCAGGCAAGGCACTCGATGCGACAATTGCGTCAATTACTGAAGCACTTAAAAAAGGTGACACAGTAACTTTAGTTGGTTTTGGTACTTTCAGTGTTAAAGAACGTGCTGCACGCACTGGTCGTAACCCTAAAACTGGTGAAGAGCTTCAAATTAAAGCAACAAAAGTACCTAGCTTCAAAGCTGGTAAAGGTCTTAAAGATTCAGTAGCTTAATCTTTTAAGATGATTAAACGCGCCAATATAGGCGCGTTTTTTATTAAAAATCTGAATTGACCAATATTGCTCATTCATTGATTGTGGTTTTTCAGTTAAAATTCTCCTCGAAATAAAATATTGGAATACTTATGGAATCGTTTCGTACAGTCATTAAGGGTTGGCTCGGCAAAGTCCTTCTAATTTTGTTTTTGACCCCTTTAGCACTTGTAGGTATTGAAGGATATTTTAATAGGGGAAATAAGGCTGATGTTGCAAAAACAGTAAATGGCCAAGAAATATCTAAAAAAGACCTTGAAACTTTAACTCAGTCTTACAAAGAACAATATTTAGCTGCTGTTAAAGGCGATGAGAGTCTACTTAATTTGCCTGTTATTCAGGCTAAGGCACTCGATATTTTAGTGTCGCGTAATTTACTAATTCAACAAGCTGAAAAATTAGGTATCTCACTTAGTGATACTCAAATTGAGCAAATGTTAGCTCAACAGCCTAGTTTGCAAGAGAATGGACAGTTCTCGCAAAAACTCTATGAAAATTACTTACGTTCTATTGGTATGACAAGTCAGGGCTTAATTGCTAGTCTTCGTCAAGATCATGCTTTAAAAATGCTAACGTCAACTTTTTCTGATTACTCTTTAGTAAGTAAAGTTGATTTAATGCAAATTGCGAATTTGCAAACTGAACAACGTACGTTACATTTGGCTAGTATTAAATTAGATGGTTATAAAACTGGTTTAACTGCCTCTAATCAAGAAGCTACAGATTATTACAACAAACACCAAAATGAGTTTAAACAACAATCTTCTGTTGATGTGGATTATGTGGTTGTGTCGCCATCACTAATGGCTAAACCAGCTCCTGCAACTGAAGCTGAACTTCAACAAGCGTATAGCAAGTTTGTTGAAACTCAGAAAAAAGATGCTAAACGTACTGTGAAGCATATTTTAATTACTACAGATGCTCGTGATGATGCAGCAGCTCAAAAACTTGCTAAAGAAGTATATGCGAAAATTCAAGGCGGTCTTACATTTGCACAAGCTGCATCTCAGTTCTCTGAAGATCCAAGTTCGAAAGCAAAAGGTGGTTTAGTTGAAGCATATGCACCAGGGGTTTTTTCCGATGCATTTGATAAAACTGTAGTGAGCTTGAAAAATGGACAGATTTCTCAACCAGTAAAAACTCAATATGGCTATCATATTATTGAGGCAGAAACTCAAGCTAATCAAATTCCTTCATTCGAAGCTGAGAAGGCACGTTTAACTGCTGAGGTTGAAAAGAATAAAGTTGCGACTGTTTATTCAGATACTGTAAACAGTTTAAATGAAACGATTGTTGGTAATGATTCTTTAGAAGCAGTTGTACAAGAAGTAAAAGGTACAAAAGTTGAATCATTAAATGGCGTAACTTTAGCTACACAAAATCCATATTTAAGTGATCCAAGCGTTAAAATTAAATTGTTTAATGATGACGTGAAAAATGGTGACCGTAATGCATCATCTAATATTCAGCTAGCGAATGGTGATACGGTATGGGTTAAAGTACGTGATTATCATGCTGCTGGTGTAAAACCTTTAGCACAGGCGATGAATGAAGCGAAAGCAAAAGTTATCGATGAAAAAGCACGTAAAGCTGTTCAAGCTAAAATTGCTACAATGCTAGCTGAATTTAAAACTCAACCGGCAGATCAAGTAGTTGCTAAGAATAAAGTAGCATTTGAATCGGCTGGCGTATTTAGTCGTTCACAAGGATTAAAGCGTGAAATTGAGCGTGCAGCATTTAGTGCAGCTACACCTAAGCCAGGTATGTGGTCTGTTACGACAGCAAATTTACCAAATGAGCTAGTTGTTGTTGCAGTTTCAAATGTAAATTCATCGGCTGCGAATGCTATCCCTGCTGATCAGTTACAGCAGTTAAAGCAACTTTATCGTCAGTCACGTGGTCAACAAATATTGGAAGATTACAGTCAATATTTAAAATCACATGCGAAAATTAAATAATAATTTGATTCAATAAAAAAAGCGCCTCGGCGCTTTTTTTATTGGCAGTTAATCTAAGCTGTGCCCAATATATTGCTGTCTATATTGTTTAGGAGATAAATCAAAAATTCGCTTAAATGCCTGACTAAATGCTGTTTCGGATGAATAGCCAACCTTATTTGATATTTGCTGAATTGATAAATTACTTGTGCGTAAATACTGACTGGCTAAACGGAAACGATAATGCTGTAAATAAGTTAGAGGTGGTTCACCAATAATACTGCTAAACAAATTTGCAAATTTAGAACGTGACATACAACATTGTTCAGCTAAAGATTCAACTGTCCATGTAACTTCTGGCTGGCTATGAATAGCAGATAGTGCATTGCTTAGTTCAGGATGAGTTAAAGCACTTAACCAGTTTTGTTGATCTGTCATTTGTTGAATATGATCACGAATGCATTCAATGAGCAAAATACTGACTAGATGATCAATAATTTTGTCGTGACCTGGCCTGATTTTTTGAGTTTCAATTGCTAGAAAATAAAGCCCAATTTGTAGCCATTCGGGTGGAGTGGTTTGATTTTCATGCTGAATATGCATGATGGACGGCAGGGCATTAATGAGTGGCCCAGCCATATGAGTATCGATTTGGCAGCGTAAAGATAGCAATAATGTATTATTTGGAGATGAAGTACCAAATTCGATGGCATCTTGTCTATGACCATTAAAAAGCGACGTTATATCTAAAGAATCTACCAACTTACTCGCTGTTGATTTTGAGTCAGTCGCACTATGTGCTTTCCCCGAAGGAATTAAAATAATATCGCCAGCAGTCGCAGTTATTTTTTCTGAAGTGTTAAGTTGAATATATACAGAACCAGTTAAAACAATATAAGCAAGTAGAGCAGATTGATCTTGTGTTTTAAAAGCCCATTCTCCTTGCGCTTTTAAATAGATGTATTCAGACTTATTCAGGTGAATATCATCAAAAAATTTACTTAGTGCATCCATATTTAAATGATCAATCATTATTTTAATAAAATTATAGTGAGCTATAAGAATAGATCAACATGTGTTTTTAGGACAGAAAAGTGGAAGAAAATGCCAAAGACTTTAACATAGGTTTTTTGGACGGTTACTACTGTTAACTAAACACTATTTCTTTAACTATATAGACATATAGAAAAAGGAAATATAGCTATGAATGCACCAGTAAATGTTCAGCAAGAACTTATGCCAGTGCCTGCGTCTATGCGTGAAATAGATCGCAAACGCTTTTTATGGATGATTAGTCCTGCTTTACCTGCTATCGGTTTGGGTATTTTAGCTGGTTATCAGTTTGGTCCACGTCCTTTGAAGAAAGTCTTCGCATTAGGTGGTCCACTTTTATTACATGTCGTGATTCCTGCAATTGATACTATTATTGGGAAAGATGCTCGAAATCCGACAGATGAAGAAATTAAGCTTTTAGAAAAAGATCCATATTATTCACGTCTTGTGAAGAGCTTTATTCCTCTACAGTATGCAGCAAATGTTTATGCATGTTATTTAACAAGTCGTAAAACGACATCTTTTATTGATAAGATTTTACTTGGTATTTCAATGGGTGCAATCAATGGTATTGCGATTAATACAGCCCATGAGTTAAGTCATAAGCATGATCGTATAGACCATATTTTGTCTCATCTTGCTTTAGTTCCAACTGGCTATAATCATTTCCGTATTGAGCATCCTTACGGTCATCATAAGCGTGCAGCAACACCAGAAGATCCAGCTTCATCTCGTATGGGTGAAACATTCTATGAGTTCTGGCCGCGTACTGTTGTTGGTTCTTTTAAGTCTGCAATAGAAATTGAAAAAAATCGTTTAAAACGTAAAGGTAAAGAATTCTGGTCTTCAGATAATGAGCTATTACAAGGCTGGGGAATGACTGCTGCTTTTCATGGTTCTATGGTTGGAATATTTGGCAAAAGCACAATTCCATATTTAGCAACACAAGCATTTTATGGCATTAGTCTTTTTGAAATTATTAACTATATTGAGCATTATGGTTTATTACGTCAGAAAAAAGAAAATGGTCAATATGAACGTACAATGCCAGAGCATAGCTGGAACAACAATAACGTAGTAACAAACTTGTTCTTGTACCAGTTGCAGCGTCATTCAGACCATCATGCGTATCCGACTCGTCCATTCCAAGCATTACGTCATTTTGACGAGGCACCTGAGCTACCAAGCGGTTATGCAAGTATGTTATTACCGGCATTAATCCCTTCATTGTGGTTTAAAATAATGGATAAGCGAGTTTTTGATCATTATAAAGGTGATTTAAATAAAGCAAATATTTCGTCAAAAAGACGTGCAAAAATCTTTAAGAAATTTGGTGTAGTTGATAAAGCGTTAGACAGCACAACTGCCGAATAAATAAAAATGTAAATTCCTGAAATACGAAGCCCTCTAGTTTAATCGCTAGAGGGCTTTTAAGTTTTTACATAAACAGCTAATAAAAGAAGGGAAAATTTCCCTTAATTATTATTTTAGTTCGCTAGAAGATTTACCCAGTTCTCTGCGGGCAATGATCAATTGCTGGATTTGCTGAGTACCTTCAAAAATATCAAGAATTTTCGAATCACGTGCCCATTTTTCCAGTAACTCATCTTCGTTATAGCCAACACTTGCTGCCAATTCGACACATTTTAAAGTGATCTCATTACCCACACGACCTGCTTTGGCTTTTGCAATAGAAGCTTCCTTAGAGTTTGGTTTTTTGTTATCTGCCATCCACGTGGCTTTTAACATAAGTAGGCGAGCAGCTTCCCACTCAGCTTCCATACGGTAGATTTGTGCTGCAAGGTTAGAAGTATGTAGGTAGGGGGTAGAGTAATCAGGATCGAGTTGATCTTTAAAAATCTCTTTAATACGTTCTAGTGAAGCTTTAGCACAACCAATTGCCATTGCTGCAACTAAAGGCCGAGTATTATCA
Organism: Acinetobacter sp. DMC2; assembly: GCF_056314305.1. Classification (NCBI taxonomy): domain Bacteria; kingdom Pseudomonadati; phylum Pseudomonadota; class Gammaproteobacteria; order Moraxellales; family Moraxellaceae; genus Acinetobacter; species Acinetobacter sp. DMC2. The sequence continues at coordinate 172,167 of NZ_JBQUYP010000003.1, forward strand.
AAAGTTTCCATTACTCCAGCAAAACCTTTAGCGACGTCTACTTCGGCATTACCTAAAAGGTTTTCGGCTGGTACGCGGCAATCAATAAAACTAATCACTGCCGTATCTGAAGCCTTAATTCCTAATTTATGTTCGAGGCGTTCAACTTTCATTCCTGGCGTACCTTTTGGTACCACAAATGATTTAATCGCTGCACGTCCAAGTTTGCGATCAAGCGTGGCCCAAACGACGACAGAATCTGCACGTTCGCCAGAGGTCACAAAAATCTTTTCACCATTTAAAATATAGTCATTGCCATCTTTGGTTGCAGTGGTGCGGATCGCAGCAGAGTCAGAACCGCATCCTGGCTCAGTAATGGCCATTGCTGCCCATGTTCCGTTGAACCGTTCTAATTGCTCATCATTTGCGACAGCAGCAATTGCTGAGTTCCCAAGCCCCTGACGTGGCATACTCAGTAATAAGCCAGTATCGCCATAACACATCTCAATAATTCCAAGAGCGGTCGACATGTTGGTTCCGTTACGAACACCTTCATTGTCTGTATCACCGCGCTTTCCAGCACCTGCTGCTCCAGCATTAATACCTTCGCCACCTTCATTCATGCCATCAATCAGAGAAGCGAGCATATCGAGCTCTTTGGGATACGCATGCTCAGCTTTATCATATTTACGAGAAATAGGACGTAAAACATTGATCGCAACATCATGTGCTTGATCAATCATCATCTTGAATTTTTTAGGATTTTGTAAATTCATTAAAGTATCCTCTGATTGATCATTTAAGCATGTAAGCCAGATTGTAAAATTGCAGTAGCGCGTAGATCACGGTACCAGCGTTCAACAGGATGTTCTTTTGTGAAACCATGTCCACCAAGAATTTGCACTCCATCTGTACCGATTTTCATGGATTTTTCAGCACAAAGTAGTTGTGCTAGATAAGCTTCGCGGTGAAATGGCTTGCCTGACTCTGCAAGACTTGCCGCATTTAAAATCAACATACGCATTGCATCAATTTCGATTGCCATATCTGCAATCATGAAAGCTACACTTTGGCGATGAGAAATTGGTTCACCGAATGCAGTTCGTTCATTGGCATATTTAATACAATAAGCTTTTACAGCTTCACATGTACCTACGGCCATTGCACACCACATTAAGTTACCCAAATCTAAAAAAGCAGTGTAATCAAAGTCTGTTGCACCTAAGCGTAGAGCAGGAGTGTGATTAAAGCGAAGAGTTGCAGTTTCTGTGGCTTTAAGACCCATGGCCGGAGTGTTTTTAATTGAAATTGTGTCACCGCATTGCACGGCAAATACGTCTGGCTTGCCGTTAAAGTCTGCACTTACTAAAAATACGTCAGCTAAATCACCTAAAATTACTAATGTTTTTTCACCATCAATAAAAAACTGATCATTTTCAAGTGATGCTTTTGTTTTTAAAGCATAAGGATTAAATGCTGGAGTTGCCTCTTGAACTGCAAAGGTTGCTGTAATGTCTGAGTCTTCTGCAAAACATGGTAGGTACATTGACTGAACTTCAGTAGAACCCCAACGTGTAATTGCATTAATGACGCTAAATGTACTGAGTAATCCTGCTGTAAGGCTAAAATCACCTTCAGCGAGTTTTTCAGCTATTAATAGATTACTTACAATATTTTGTTCGGCCGCGACACCACCTAATGCCTCTGGGAGTGCATAGTAGTTAAGACCTAGATCCTCAACATATTGCCAAAGACTTTCAGGAAACTGAGCTGCCTGATCAGCATCATGAGCTAATCCTAATAAAACCTCTTGAGCAAATTGAGACATTGCATCAGAGGTCATTTGTTGTTCTTCAGTTAGGCTTAAATCAAATAGATTTTTTTGTTGGCGAGGTAATCGCTGTTGGGAGATCTGTTTTGGTTTAAATGCTTTTTGAGTCTGGCTTAATGCTTTAAAACCCGCTTTTGAACCTTGATAAAGAGATTTTTCAACAAATTTACGCAACTTGAGTTGATCAAGTACATCGCTTCCAGCCAATCTGGTGATCAGCGATAAACCCAAACCCTGAGCTTTATTGATCATACTTGTCATGATTATGGTGTCCTAACACGTTGTTATTGTTTTATGCTGACACGCCTTATATTAAAAAACTATGTCGTTACTGACATTCGAAAAATGAGTAGATAAATGGCAAATAGAAAATAATAAAATTATAAGTTTTTGATTTTATTTATTTAAAATTATTTGATTGTTGGGTAGGTTGAGAGGTATTGACTAGAATGACATGGAATCATTCTAGTCCTTTATTAAATTAAGCAAAGTTACGAATCATACGTCGCACATTTGTTTTTGCATCAATAACTGTCATAAACGTATAGGCCCCAATAAACTTACGGCTAATAAACATAAATTCTTTTGGAGGAATCGAGAAATAACGTGATGCCATTGATTTACTTGCTTGCTGCATAACACGGCTATGTAACTGACTTTTCTTCCAGTCATAACGTTCATGTTCATCCATAAGGCCAGCAGGCATATCTGGATTATTTGCAGGGGTACTAAATGCTTCTGTCGCGATTAAAAAGACATCGGCCATGCCTGGTTTAATACTTTCAGGCATTGCATCAAAAAATTCATATCCAGTCATGGCTTCCACCATCGCATTTTTATCATGCTGATAACCTGCCTGAATGAGTTGACGTGCAACTGCTAACAAATGTTCATCAAACTGACGGATAGCACCAAAATCTAATAGCACAATTTTGTCCTGAACGTCTTGGCCATTACCCAAACGAACAAGATAATTACCAAAGTTAGGGTCAGTCTGCATTTCACCCCATTCAAAAATTTCACGAACTGCAATTTCAAGTGAAGCTTCGCCGAGCTGATTACGACGCTCTTGAGGCAAAGACAACATCACAGGGCTATTGATTGGAACACCACGTTCAAAAGTCATGCAAAGTACTTGATTGGTACAGTATTCATCTACAATTGTCGGAACAATATAACGCTCGTCATCTTTTAAGCGTTCACCGAAGCGACGGGTAGTGGCAGCTTCAACATCGTAGTCAACTTCGCGATGCATCATTTCACGTACTTCATCAAACCACTGATCAAATTCACGGGTTTGAGGCACCATACGTGTCAGTTTAAGCATGTTTTTAAACAAGCTCATATCTGAGTCAATTGCATTTGCAACGCCAGGATATTGGATTTTTAAGACTAACTCTAAGCCGTCTGATTTACGGGTTGCACGATGTACTTGTGCAAGAGAGGCAGTACCAATTGGTTCATGATCAATCGTTAAATCATTTAACTTCGCGCCCAATTGCTCCTGTAGATGTGGCTTAATTGCAGGCCAATCTAAGGCAACAGTTTGGTTATTTAGGGTATTTAAAGCTTGAGTAATCTCTTCTGGTAAAAAGTGTTCACCATAAAGAGCCATCATTTGACCAATTTTAACAATAGAACCCTTAAGTTTACCTATTTCAGAAACCAGATAGTTAGCTTGTTCGCTCATCGCTTTTTTACGTTTCTTTTCTTTTTCTTCTTCATTAGAAAATAAAGAAGAGGCACTCGCAGTTGCCCAACGCGTTCCTGCAAGTAAAGAAGCTTTCGCGATTGATAAGCGTCGATCCATGGAAGAAGTTTTTAAACTCTTAAGCTTATCTTTCTGATTTGACATGAAAATAGAATCCTATGCGCATCATGCAGCCAAACGCTGGTGATCTAAAATTGTAACGAATATTACATGTTTTGAGCGTATTAAAATAGTTCTCTCAGACTGAATGATAGGCCGAAATGGTCATCTTTATTCCATTAATCCTTAAATAGCCTAAGCAATTTGCAAATTTAAGAAATTAAAACAATTCAGATAAGTAAAACTAAGATAAAACAGACCTTTGATAGCAAAATGGATTACATTTTAAATTGAATCTTTAATTCAGATTTCTGCATCAAATGCACGCGATTGGTCTGAATATGTTGCAATAACATCTGTTTGACTGAATCATGCATAAAACCAAATGCATGAGCTTTTACTATAATGATGCTAGGAAGGGTATAAAAGAAGTACTTAACATCATCAAGAGTTGCATTATTAAAAATACCTTGTTCAATTAACGTCTGCTGCAAAAATTGCTTTTCATTTAATACAGAATCTGATGATTCATCCCAAAAACGGTGACGCATTGCCATCAGATTGTTGTGTTTATAACTCATAAAATTGTCAGCTCAGACTTCAAATCTAAATAAAATATATGGAGTCGAGCACCGAATATCAAGTTGAGATTATTTTTTCTTCAGTTGCTGTTTGAATTTTTATGTAACTCATGTAAATAGCCTAAGCAAATTTTAAATTTTTTCTAAAAAAACTATAATCGAAATAATTTTATCTATAACACCATATACCATGACTCCTGCATGTAGATTGTTAAAAAGTAATAAAATCGAATTTTCTATTCATGAATATGAACATGATTCAAATGCCAAAAGTTTTGGATTAGAAGCAGCCGAAAAATTAGATTTAGATGTAAACGAAGTATTTAAAACTCTAATGGTAAGTGACGATAAAAATTATTTCGTTGCTGTCTTGCCAGTTAATCACCAATTAAATTTAAAAAAAGTAGCTACGGCGTTTGGATGTAAAAAATTACAGATGGCTAATCCTAAAGATGCCGAACGTTTAACAGGATATTTAGTAGGTGGGATTAGTCCTTTAGGCCAAAAGAAACGATTAAAAACTGTCATTGATGCATCAGCTCAAAACTTTAACAAAATTTATGTAAGTGGTGGAAAAAGGGGGCTGGATATTGGTTTAAATCCAAAAGATTTAGCTCAGCTTTTAAATGCCCAATTTGTTGATGTACTTGATCAATAATAATGGTTTAGAAGTGTAGTTTAAGAATTAATCGTTTTCTAACTACATTTAGAAAATACTTTATTGAGGGCTATTACTTGTTGCAGATCTTTTTTCAAAAAGGAGAGAAGCACAAATAACGAAGAAAAAGCTTGAATTATTAAATGAAAATGATTATCATTATTGATAGTGGCGATGTAGCCATTTCTAATAAGGAGCAAAGACAGTGGTCGTAATATCAATCTTATATTCTATTCGTTCATGCTAATTTTCTTATGAATTTTAGAGTTATACCAGAAGCGCCAACAATAAGAATAGAGAAAGGTGAGTTGATTTCTGGTATGTGACACCTGCGAGACATTATAAAAATATGCGGGTTCAAGTAGCGGTAAACGGAACTAAGAAAAATAAATACTATCAGCGCAACAAAAAGAATAAACCAAGAGCGGCAAGCGAGGATGGCTTGCCGTTCTTGCATCTACAGTTAGCTTCATACTTATTCATATTGTTCAACCTTTTTAGAGTATTAACAGTACTCAGTAACAGATCTCTTATATTTTTGATTAAAAAATAACCACTAATGTTTCATTTATTAATATCCTGCCTTTTTAACCAATTTTTTGTATACCCTGAATAAAACATGATCAAAAAAGAGGTAAAAGCGTGCTTATTTTTCATGGAAAACCTGTTCATGGAGCAATTTTTGATATGGATGGGACAATGTTTGATACTGAGAGGTTGCGGTTTCAAACATTGCAACAAGCATCTCAAGAACTCATTGGACAGGAATTTTCACACGAATATTTAATGCAATGTTTAGGTTTAAGTGCAACTACGGCTGAGCAATTGGCTCAACGTTTATATGGCGTAAATGTTCCCTATAAAGAAATTCGAAAAAAAGCTGATGAGATGGAACTCGAATATATTCGAAAACACGGCGTACCGATTAAAAAAGGTTTGGTTCAAGTTTTAGAACGTTTACGAAAATCTGGCTTAAGAATGGCTGTTGCGACTTCAAGCCGTAGAGCAATTGCTGAAGAATATTTAATTAATGCCAATGTTTATAAATTTTTTGATGTGATTACCTGTGGTGATGAAGTAGAGCAAGGAAAGCCGCATCCAGAAATCTTTTTAAAAGCTGCTAGTCAACTTCACTTAGACGCTAATCAGTGTCTTATGTTTGAAGATTCTGAAAATGGTTTAACCTCGGCTCACACTTCAAAAGGTTTAACGATTTTATTAAAAGATATTAAAGAACCAAATGATGAAATGCTAGAAAAAGCACATTTTTATTATGATCAGATGTATGACTTCTTAACCGATCTCGACCAATTTATTCCTGTTATGGATATGCCAGAGATACATGAGCCTTTTCCACAAAGCCTAAATCAATTGACGGTTGGGATACACGGTTTTGGTGCTATCGGTGGGGGATATATAGCGCAAATCTTGTCACATTGGGATGGATACACAAAACCAAAGAGAATTATTGCTTCTACACGAAATAGTCTTTTTCGAGAAGCTGTGAATGCATTTGGAACTTATAGTATTCGCTATGGACAGTTTTCTTATGATGAACGTATTGAGAATATGATCATTGTTGATTCTGACAACGAACAACAAATGCTAGAGATGTATACCCATTCAAGTTTGATTGCACTTTGCTTACCTGAACAAGCGATCGAGGCTGAATCAAAAATAATTGCAAAAGGATTATATGCGCGTTTTAACTCGCCACTTGAAACATGTGCTGAACCGCTAACTTTTCTAATTATTTTGAATAAAGTCGGTGCGAAATATTTGGTTATGAAGCATCTTAGAGAAGCTCTACTAGAGTTAACCAATGATGAAGACGTAACTGAGCATATTTTAAAAGAACATTACTTTTGTGACACCGTTGTAAACCGTATGGTTTCAAAGCTATCTAATCAAAATTTATATCGCCAACTTCGCATTAAGCATCACTTTCTTGAACAGCATTTATCTGATGTGGAGCATGATGAACAAGTCGAAATTGAAGATTGCATTAAGTTGACTCAAGATCAGCAAAATCAGGCATCTTTATATGTTGATAACATGCGCCGTAATTTCCAGCCAGGTCATATATTACAAAGCATGGACCTAATTCTGTTTCATAGCGAAACGGATATGCCAATTTATGTAGAAAAAGGCAGTCCTTTACTCGAAAAGTTACGTCAAGTTGTCTTGGTTAATCAGATTACAGACATTCAATTAATCAAAAACCGACTATGGAACGGTGTACATGCCATGCTTGCTTGGTACGCATCTTTACTAGGATATGAATCTATTGGTGTTGCCATGGGTGATCATTCAGTTAAAGCCTTTGCAGAAAACTTAATTAGAGAAGTAAAGCAAGGGCTTGCAATTGTGTTACCTAACTATGCAAAAGATTTGGATCGTATGGCACAAAGCTTTCTAGACTCATGTGAATATGCTTTTAAAGACCCTTGTCAACGAGTTGCTAGAGATCCACTTCGCAAATTAACTCATAATGAAAGAGTAATCGCGTCAATTGAGGTGAATATAGGTCATGATTTGTCTTATAAAAACCTATTAAAAGGCGCTGCGCTAGGGTATGCCTATGCGATTCAATATTTAGAAATTGAAGAGGGTGATGCGATTAAACATTTACAGCAGCAAATTCAGAAATTGGATATGAGTACTTCCCAAAAAAGACAACTTGAAGTTGAGTTAACGCAATTAGTTCAATATTTATTTTCTGAACAAGGCAAACAGCCTTTAAACATGAATATTACCAACTCCAAAAGTACGCGTACTCAGTATGCTTAAGTTCGTTTAAATAATTAATATTCTACAACTGAAAGGTAAACGTGCTTTAATACGAAAATTGAATGATTTTGAATTAAAGCTGTGCTGCTAAAACCTTCGACGTTCATGGTGCCAACATCTATACGGGACTATCCCGAATGGCATCTTGGGCGTCAAAATTATGCTTTATGGTATTTAGAAATTAATGATCAAAAACTAGTTGATTATTTAGATGCCTTGCGCGCGCATTTTTCAGAATTCTTATTAGAACCCAATAGCCGTCAATATCATATTACGCTGTTTATATGCGGATTTTTAAAACACGAAACCAGAACCTATCCTGATGACTTTATTTTTAGCGAATTTGAGCAGCAAAGGGAAATTTTAAGAAAAGAAGATTTTGCCCCGTTTCATTTAAAAATTGGTTTAGTCGATAGTTTTAGTACTGCTTTATTTGTAGAAATCCAAGATACAGAGAATATCTTACCTCTAATACGCCAAAAGTTAGGTTTAATTTCTCATGAAATTGCCGCTTTAGAATATTGTCCGCATATTACATTGGGGGTGTATAAAAAAGACTATAGTAGTGATTTGATTTTACATAAAATTTCCCAATTACCTGTACAATACAAACACGTTGAATTTGACCTTAAAGTCGAGCATTTAACGTTTGGTTGTTATCAAGCTCAAACTTTACAAGGTAAGTTATATCCGTCTCAGCATTTGTTCTTAGGTGATTCATGTTGCAACTGATTTTGGGTGGAGCCCGTTCTGGCAAAAGCCGACTCGCTGAACAAACAGCAATAAATATGCAATTAGCGGTGACTTATGTTGCTACGGCGCAAGCGCTTGACCCAGAAATGCAAAGTCGAATTGAACATCATCAAAATCAGCGTCCTGCTCACTGGTCTTTGGTTGAAGAACCCTTATTGTTAGCAAAAACTTTGCAGAAAATTGATCGACCTAATCAAATTATTTTGGTGGATTGTTTAACACTTTGGCTAACCAATTTGTTAGTTTTAGATGATCAAAGTATTCAACAATTTGAGTGTGAGCAGCTGTTAAAAGTTTTACCTACGCTTGAGTCAGAAATTATTGTAGTAAGTAATGAAACGGGTTTAGGTGTTGTGCCACTCGGTGAGATCAGTCGACGGTTTGTCGATGAAACAGGCAGACTACATCAAGCTCTAGGGCAAATTGCAGATAAGGTTGTGTTTTGTGTGGCTGGTTTTCCAATGATTTTAAAAGGTGAGAAATAAAATGAACTGGTGGTTAGAATCTGTACAGCAACCTAATGTGGACACAAAACAACAAGCTGAGCAACACCAACTCCAACTCACTAAACCTACTGGTGCTTTAGGTGATTTAGAACTGATAGCAGTTAAACTTGCCAGTTTGCAGTCAAATGCACATCCACAAATTAATCATCCATGGATCACCATTTTTGCGGGCGATCATGGCGTGGTTGAAGAAAATATCTCTGCATACCCTCAAGCTGTAACTCGTCAAATGCTGCAAAACTTCACGACTGGCGGGGCAGCAATTAGTGTAATTGCCAAATATCATCAAGCTCATTTGCAAGTGATTGATTGCGGTACAGTAGGTGAAGCATATGAATACGCAGGCGTTGAACGTCATTGTATTCGAGCTGGTACAGCAAATTTTGCTAAACAAGCTGCAATGAATGCTGACGAATGTCGTGCTGCTTTAGAGTTGGGGAAAAAGAGTGTAGATACAGCTAAAGCCGATGGCGCAGATATTTATATTGCTGGTGAAATGGGAATTGGAAATACCTGTTCTGCTTCTGCCTTAGCATGTCTTTTATTAAATGATACTGCTGAGCAATTAACGGGAGTTGGTACAGGAATTGGTGCCGATCAGTTAAGACATAAAATTGAAGTAATCGAACAAGCAATCGAGCTTCATCATAAACATGTTACTGGTGATGCGTTCAAAACATTGTGTGCTGTAGGTGGATTGGAAATTGCGGCAATTGTAGGTGCTTATATTCGATGTGCGCAGATTGGTTTACCTATCATTGTGGATGGCTTTATTAGTTCGGTCGCTGCTTTATGCGCGGTACGAATGAATCCTAAAGTACGTGACTGGATGTTATTTGGCCATCAATCGGCAGAATATGGCCACCAACGTATTTTACAAGAACTCAATGCTGACCCGATTTTAAAGATGAATTTGCGGTTAGGTGAAGGGAGTGGGGCAGGTACTGCTTTGTCATTAGTTAAAATGGCATGTGTGTTACACAACCAAATGGCTACCTTTGCTCAAGCTGCCGTAAGCGGGGATAAAATTGGGTAAATTCAGAATTGATTTGCTCAGACATGGTGAGAGTCAATATAGCCATACTTTACGTGGGCATTTGGATGATGAGTTAACGGAAAAAGGTTGGCAGCAAATGCAGTCAACCATTGAGCAACTTACAAATCAATCATGGGATGTCATTGTAAGTTCCTCATTAAAACGTTGTGCTTGTTTTGCTGAGAAACTTGCAGAGACAACTCAGTTACCTTTACTTTTAAACCATGACTTAAAAGAAATGTATTTTGGTGAGTGGGAAGGCGTCTCAACTCAGCAAATTTATGAAACTTCACCAGAATTACTGGCAAATTTTTGGCAAAAACCGAGTCAATATTGTCCACCACGCGCAGAAACATTAATGCAGTTTCAAACAAGGGTTCTTAAAGGTTTTCAGGAACTACTTGTACAGATGCAAAACCAAAACTGGCAACATGCATTGGTTGTTACCCACGGTGGTGTGATTAAGCTATTAGCTTGTTTAGCCCAGCAACAACCTTTAGATGATTTGCTAAAAATGCCGGCAGAGCTTGGGAAATTATATTCATTCGAATTTTCTGAAACAGATGATCAATTAAACTTTATGTTGATATAGCCTTTTTATATTTCTATACATTTGTAAGTTATTATTTTTATACAGATATTTGAGTGTTTGTAATAGAACTGTCATTGCTAAAAATTAAGCTATTGGCATTTCTTATTAATCACTCATCTGACTTATGAATATTTTATTTAAAACGACTGTGCTTGCAGCATCATTATTACTCGTGGCTTGTGACAATAATGATAATCAAGACATTCAAACAACTGCTCCAACAAACTCATCAAAATATTATCAAACAAAAACACCTTACCAACCACAACAAGAAATAAAAAACTACGAACAAGCACCCACTGGGTTCCAGCCAGTTTTTACAGAGTTAGTGGCGCGTCACGGTTCAAGAGGCCTCTCAAGTCTGAAATATGATTTGGCACTTTATAATTTATGGAAACAGGCAAAAGTAGAAAATGCCTTAACACCATTAGGTGAACAATTGGGTGCAGATTTAGAAGCGATGATGAAAGCCAATATCTTATTAGGCTATGGCGTGGAAGGAATCCGCCAGTACGGTTACGGAAATGAAACCCTGACTGGTATTTTAGAACACCGTGGCATTGCAGATCGTTTATTACAACGCTTACCAAGTCTTTTAAATTCGCAAGCATCTATATTGGTACAAAGTTCTGGAGTGGATCGTGCAGTAGATAGTGCTAAGTTCTTCACGGCTGAACTCATTCAACAACAACCGCAACTTAAAGATAAAATTGTGCCAACGTCTTATACTAGTTTATCGAGTGCAAGCGTTCCAAGTGTTGAAGATGGTGGCGTTGATCGTTTTAAACTCTATTTTCATAGTTTGAATGCAGATGAAGATTTAACTCAGCCATTGAGTCCTAATCAACAAAAAATTTATGATGCTAGTCAGGCCTATCAGGATTTTGAAGAAAATAATAAAGATTTAGCACAAAAGTTAGATGAGTTATCAAAAAATACAGCAGCTGAAAAAACGGCCCAAACTGTACTTAATCCGATTTTTAAAGCAGACTTTATTAAAAAACTGGGTACAACAGGTTATAGCTTTAGCAATACTGGATCCTTTACGGTAACTTCACCAAAAGGTGAGCAAATTACAGAAAAAGGTAAGGGGAAAAATACGATTGCTAGCGCAGTTGATGCAGCAGCTTATGTTTATGAGCTCTATTCAATTTCTGGTGGTATGAAAGATGAGTTAAAAGGTATCGATTTTGATAAATATATGCCGTTAGATGCTGCAAAATTTTATGCTGAATTTAATGATGCAAACGATTTTTACGAAAAAGGTCCAAGTTTTACAGAGTCAAATCAAGTCACAAGTGAAATTGCTCAAGGGCTTAAAAAGGACCTGTTCCAACAAGTTGACGCCGTGGTAAATAAAGCTCAGCCTTACAAAGCAGTTTTACGGTTTGCCCATGCTGAAATTATTATTCCTTTGGCAACCAGCCTAGATTTACATAATATGATGCAGCCTTTACCACTACGTCAGACTTATAATTACTCAACCAGCGCATGGCGCGGTGAAGTAGTTTCACCTATGGCAGCAAATGTCCAATGGGATATTTACCAAAATAGCCAAGGCAATACTTTGGTAAAAATGCTTTATAACGAAAAAGAAACTTTGTTCAAATCTGCATGTAACTATGCACGTTATACACCAACCAGTTTTTATTATGACTACATTAAATTGAAACAGTGCTATCAAATCCAATAGATTTTCAGTTTTTGAAGTCTTTGATGGGAATAGGGATTGCTATTCCTATTTTTATTTCTTCATAATCCAATTTGCTTTTAAATATAGATCAGTTAGAGACTTGGATATGACACCTTTTTGGATTGCATTGCAATTTTTAACTGTTCTGCCTATTGAGCTAAAGTCAATGCCGACGGCGCAACAAAATGGTCGAGCTATTTTGTTTTATCCACTGGTTGGGCTGATTATTGGTGGCATTCTTTTTCTTATCTCATGTCTTTTAGTTAAATTACCCGTTATTTTGCTTGCTACCATCATCATGACTTTATGGATTTGGCTGACAGGGGGATTACATTTAGATGGGCTAGCAGATACGGCAGATGCATGGGTAGGTGGTTTTGGAGACAAACTACGTACTTTACGAATCATGAAGGATCCAAGTTGTGGTCCAATTGGAGTGCTAAGTTTAGTTATTATTTGTTTACTCAAGTTTGTACTGATTTATGTGTTGATTGAACAGCATCAAACGCTATTTTTAGTCTTTGTTCCCGTACTTGGGCGTATTGTGCCATCTATTTTGTTTTTAACTACACCATATGTCCGTGAAAAAGGTTTAGGTCGTTCGTTAACTGACCATTTACCTAAAACGGCTTCTTGGATAATAGTTGGGTTCGTTCTGCTATTGGCTTTATATTGGGAATGGCAAGGGCTTATTGCCATCATTGGTTTTTTAATTGGCCTTGTTTATTTAAGGCATCTGTTTATTAAAAGAATTGGCGGTATTACAGGTGATACAGTCGGAGCAGCAATTGAGCTTAGCGAAACCGTGCTACTTTTTGCTTTTGTGGTGAGCTATTTTTATTTATAGCTAGATATAAGTTTGTGGCCAAATTGATGACCACAAACTTAAAGTTGATTAATCACCAAAGTGATAGCGTAGACCTAATAAATAGATACGTGGTGTAGCTGGCGTATAGCTCACTTCATTATTACTAAAAGAAGTACTTTCAGCATAATGAGTATCTGCCACATTTAAAATCTGACCATATACCTCATAAGCTTTTTTACGATAGTTCGCACGAAGATTGAGTACTGTGTGTCCGTCATATTTTTGTGTATTAGCATCATTAATCCAATATGAACCTACATAGACACCTTCTGCTGAAAGTAGTAGTTCGGGAATTGGTTTAATTTGATATTCCAGCGTACCAAAAGTTTTTGGGGCACTCGGCATATCATTACCACTATAGTCGATAGTGGATGATGGCTGAAATTGTTCATAACGATGGCGAGCCCAGCTACCCGAGAGTTTCAATTTTTGGTCAAGCTGATCGGAAATTTGCCAAGTTGCACCGACTTCAATACCTTCGTGACGAGTTTTACCCGCATTCCGTGGTTCTCGGCTATTATCTGGTTTGGTGTAACTAATCACTTCATCTTCACCGTTTAAACGATAAAGCGTAATTTCACCATCCAAACGATCATTCAATGTTTTAAAGCGAATACCCGCATCAATATTGGTAAAAGTTGCTTCAGTCAAATTTGGTGTGACTAAATTTGCGCCGTAAAGGCTACTAACTTCTGGTGGGACAAAGCCTTGTGACCAGTTTGTATAGAAGTCAATTTGTGGTGTTAAGTTCCAAATTGCACCTAGTTTCGGACTAGCCTTATGAAAATTTCGTGTTTCATCAGGTGCGCCCGTAACATTAGATGGAGTTAAATTATTTTGATAATCATAATGAATCCAGTCATAACGAGCACCACCGACTAAGTTTAAAGTAGGTAGAGCTTGCCAGTTAGCTTGTGCGTAGATTGCTTCATTATCAACATCGACATCAAAATCACGTAAAAGTTTTCGCTGTTTAAAACCTGTATAAATACGGGTAACTGGATCTCGAAAAACTTCAATGTCATTGGTTCGACCTTGGGTCGGAGAATGCTCAGCTATGCCACCGACGACTAACTTAACTTGGCCTAGCGTTGCTGAATGTTGTAAGTTAAGCCCATAGGACTGAAAACTATTGTATGTTGTTTGTCCGCTGTATGTTCCTGTTGCAACTCCGTCTTTCTTGTCTGTTTTTATGTTATAGCTTGGGTTTTGCTCTGTCGTATTGTCTCGATAATATAAAGTAATTTGACTTTGTTGCTGATCATTCCAGTCATGGCTAAGCTGGGAAGACAATCGAGTTGCATCTACTTCACGATAGGTAAATGTCTGATAGCTATAGCCAAGGCGTTGACTATAATCTTCAGCATTTAAACTACCTGTCATATCTGCATATAAGTGGTTATAACTAAAAATGTTTTTCAGTTTAGTTGTGTCTGAAATCTGCCAATCATGACGTAAGGTAACGCTTTGTTTATCTGATTCGGCATGATCTTGCCAGCTATCACCGCGATCACTGGCATAGGCAGAAATTCTTAAACCATGTGTTCCGTTGTTTGTATCAAAAGTATCAGAGGCCCCCATATCTACACGGCGATAACCTTCGCTACTCGCACTCAGGCCAATATCAGCTGTTGGTGTTGTACTTGGCGCCTTTGTTAAAAAATTAATAGTTCCGCCAATGGCATTGCTCCCATAAACACTACTCGCAGGTCCACGCAAAATTTCAATATTGTCCACGCCAGCCATATTCAGTTCATATAGGGCATTGTGGTTAAACACGCCTACAGGACGAATTGAAAGACCATCTTCTAAATATTGATATACAGCTGCGGTTGTGATGGGTTGGCGTATAGACATCATGTGCTGCTCATTACCAAGGTCATTCATTAAAACCCCTGGTGTCTGGTTCACAAGTTGTCCAATAAACGTGGCATGTTTATTTTCAATTTGGTCATTATTAATTTGGCTAATCGCTGCTGGTGTTTTATTGAGTATTTCACCTTCACGGCTTGCTGTGACTACAATCGTTGTTAAGATTTTTGTGTCACTATTTGCTGGTGTTAAATCTTCAGCAAAAATAATAGGGCTGGCTGAGGCAGAAAAGCACGCCGCACTTAAAACAGATAAACGGAATTTGAGGGATAACATATTTTGACCCTATAAAAAGCAATAAGTTTTGAGTCCTTGAAAATCAAGGATGGTAAAAGTTGCGTTTTTACAGAGCAGCAGGTGGGGCGTGTTTAATTGGTAAAATATAGAAGGTAGGGGGAAGTTCTAGCTGTATTGTCCACGTATAGCACAGGCATCGTACACGGGTAAACCAACGTAAAATTAAAACAAAAATCAAAGCAATTAAAGGAATTAAAATTGCTGCATCTAGACCATGCGTACAAAGCGGGCAATGCTTCATGATTTGAGTAGCTAGAGCAAAGACTTCTTGAGCATGCGAACTATGAAATTTATCTTGAACAGATTCCATATGGTGATGGGCATGTGAAGAGTGATGCTGTTGAGTATTGAAATTTTGCTGGTTCGATGAATGCTCTAGCGTGACTGGCTGACAGTGACTAGGCATGGTGTATAACTCAGGTACGATGCCAATTTGCACTAAAGTAGGCAGAAAAATGTGCCATAGTAAACACAGCAAAGTGATAGCACTTAAAAGCGTGCGCCACTTCAGCAAATGTTGACGGGAACTCAGCACCATATTCTAGGCGGTCGTAGTGGAAAAGCTCGCCGAAGTATAATCAAAAAAGAAAAGTCATCATAGCTAAATTCCGACAAAGAAAAATAAAAAAGCCCTCAAAAATGAGGGCTTACTTGATCATCTTAAAAAGATGAATTAACGATTTGGTAAAACGTCTTTTAAAGCTTCATGCATTTCAAGTAATGTTTTTTCAGTTGTTTCCCAGTCAATACAGCCATCAGTCACTGATTTACCATATTCGAGATCACAAAGATTCTCAGGAATATCTTGGCGGCCGCCTTTTAAGTGACTTTCAACCATAAGACCAACAATTGACTTATTACCATCTAAAATTTGTTCAGTAATATTTTTAAGAACAAGTGGCTGTAAGTACGGGTCTTTATTTGAGTTCGCGTGACTCGCATCAATCATGATTTTATTGCTAACTTTTGCTTTCGCTAAAGCATTTTCTGCTTCTTCAACAGAGCCAGCATCATAGTTAGGCTTACCATTACCACCACGTAATACAACGTGTGCATAAGGGTTACCATTTGTATTAATAATTGAAACCTGACCATCTTCATTAAGGCCTAAGAAACTATGGCCATATTTAACAGACTGCATGGCATTGGTGGCAACAGTTAAACCGCCGTCTGTACCATTTTTAAAACCAACTGGTGATGATAGACCAGAAGACATTTCACGGTGAGTTTGGCTCTCGGTTGTACGTGCACCAATTGCAGACCATGAAATTAAGTCTTGGTAGTATTGTGGAGAGTTAGGATCAAGTGCTTCAGTTGCACATGGCAAACCTTTTTCATTTAACTCAAGCAAGAGTTTACGACCAATACGTAAACCTTTTTCAATGTTAAACGAGTCATTCATGTCAGGGTCATTAATTAGACCTTTCCAACCAATTGTCGTACGTGGTTTTTCAAAATAAACACGCATAACTAGATATAGAGTATCTTTAACTTTTTCGCTTAGCACTTTTAAGCGATCGGCATATTCGTGAGCAGCTTTCGGGTCGTGAATAGAGCAAGGACCAATAACGACAAACAAACGTTTATCAGAACCATCTAAAATATTACGAATGGTTTCGCGGCCTTTTAGAACAGTTTGTGAAGCAACATCAGATAAAGGAAGTTCTGACTTAAGCTCATTTGGTGTTACAAGAGTTTGAATGCTTTTAATATTAACGTCGTCGATATCTGGCTTTGAAACGGAATTTAAATGTGTAGTCATTGCTGTCACTGGTTCGATCATACTAAAGGTTGTTTTGTATACTGAATATACCATGAAATAATTATGAAAATCCTACATCTCATGGTATTTCAGTTTGGAAAAATCTTATTGATTTTGCTATCTTTCAGTTGAGTTGCTTGTTTTTTCGGCAACCACAACTTGTTGTTGTACCACAGGTGCTTTCGGTTTTGCTTTGACTGGGTGAACCATAAAGTTAACACCGAGGGCAAATAGGGTAATCCCTAAAATTTTTCGGATTAAACGTTCAGGCATACGAGAACTAATTAGCGTACCAACAATAATTGCAGGAATTGAACCCACCAATAACCACATAAGAAGCGTAAAGTCGACGTTACCAGCACTCATATGTCCAAGACCAGCCACTAAAGTGAGCAATACGGCATGTACAACATCTGACCCAATAATTCGAATCATTGGTAAGTTCGGGAACATGATCACAAGTGCCATAATCCCAAATGCACCGGCACCAACCGAGGAAAGAGTTACGAATACGCCTAAGATAATACCCATAACTACGATAAAGCTACGTTTTTTATGGATAGCTAAATGCTCAGTCTCAGTTTGAGTGACTTCTTTATTTCTAAAACGACTAAAGAACTTCTCAATACGGGAGCGGAAAATGATAGAAACACCAGTCAAAGTCAGCATAAAGCCCAACACCATGGTTAACACAGCTTTATAATGTGTTGACTGACTTAAATAATGCTCGAGTACCCACGTTGTAGCGAAAGATGCAGGAATACTGCCTACTGCTAACCATAAAACAATTGGCCAGACAATATTAAGCTTTCTAGCGTGAACCATTGATCCACAAAATTTTGAAATTGCGGCATAAAGTAAATCGGTACCAATGGCGATATGAGGTTCAATTCTAAAAAGGCCAATTAAAATTGGTGTCATTAATGATCCACCACCAACTCCTGTAATCCCTACACAGAAACCAACTAACATACCCGCTAAGATAAATTCAAAAGCACCAGACATCTTTATCGCCACATATCACGAAACGTCCATATCTTATTCCTTTTAGAGATAAACAGTTGTCATGAATAATGATTTACTTATGCAAAAAAAAGCTAAGCAATTATAATTTTGCTTAGCTTGAGCTATTTTTCATCAAATTATTAGGGGCTAATATTATTTAGATGATTTTAAAGGGTTAAGTAGAAGGATGAGACCAAAAGTTAATGGCGTTGCAAAGATCCACCAACTGACAAAACCAATTGAAAATTTATAGTGTTTAATCAGAATAAATGCACATAAAACAAATAATATGAATGCAGCTATTTTAAAGTATCGGTAGTACTTTTGAGCTAACGATTTGAAATGACCTGTTGATTTCGGTGATCTATATTTCTCACTCGCCATAAATAGCAAATACATTCCTAATAAAATTAAGATGAAAGCTATAACAATCATGAGCTCACCTCAGTATTTAATTTATTTAGCTTTTTTTGAATTTTTTCTACAGCTGTATGCTGAATAGGTTGAATTTTGTAGAATATGAAAATTGCTAAAGCTGCAAAGATCCATAAAAATACATCTACACGTGCAAAGGTCCAATAATCTCTGAGACTTTGAACATACTCATGTTTAAGTAAATAACTTAGATTTAAGATGGGAAGTGCAATACACAGCATAATAAAAACGCAAAGTTGAGTTCGCCACAAATGCTGCTTTTTAGTGAATAAAGCAATGATCAAGCTGATGAGCCAAACTAAGAAAAAACTATAAATTTCATAATTGATCGTGGTTGGCGTAACTGTAAATAATCGATTCGCGCTTAAATAGGCGACAGTCGCACATGGCAGGCCAACAAATGCTGCAACATTTAAACGGTCAACTAAATAGTGTCCAAAGTGGAACTTACTATTCTTATTTTGAATTTGGCGTTTAAGGCTCCAGAGTAACAAACCGGAAGCAATCATTACACAGCCTAGAATGCCTGAGAAAAAGAATCCTAAACGGAGTAAGGGTTGAGCAAATGTCGCCATATGTAGGCCATAGACAGCCGCATTTAACGTTGCAATAGGACTATTATTACGTGTGTCTTCTAAGACTTTGCCAGTTGATGCATTTAATGTAATTTGAGCCTGATTACGAGTAATAGAGCGGTCTTCTTGCTGAATAAATGTAATTTGCGCCTGGTTGGTATTCGGATTTTTTACACTAATCGTTGATAAAGGTTGATTACCCCAACTTTTTTGAACTTGGTTCAATAGCTTATCAATAGCTAAGTTTTGAGCAGGCTGAATTGATTGATTTTCAAGTACAGTCTTTGTGCGGATTTCGGTAAAATATTGATAAGGGTTTTCAGGGTAAATCTTTTGCATTCCCCAAGGCAGATATAAATAAAAGAAAATAGCTAAGCCTGTAAATGTAATAGTTAAAAAGAAGGGAAGTGCAACGACTGAAGAAATATTGTGAAAGTCTAGCCATGAACGCTGAGACTTAAATGTACGCAAAGTAAAAAAGTCGGTAAATATTTTTTTATGGGTAATAATGCCCGAAACCAAAGCAATCAGCATAATAAATGCAGCAAGACATACAACTAATCGCCCAACTATGATTGGAATGCCAAAAAGTTGGTAATGGAAACGGTAAAAAAAATCACCGCCCAAGGTCGCCGAAAGTTGAAGTTCTTTACCTGTGTTAGCATCAAGCGTGGCATTGCCATAACCGCCGTCAGCTTTTTCCCAATACATGGTGTTGACGGGACTTTCTGGTGTTGCAACAGTTAAATACCAAGATTTAGCATCTGGAGCATTTTTTTGTAAATATTGATATGCTGTTTTAATAGCAATATCTTGCTTTACTTGATATTGCGCAAGTGCAGGTTGCATCCATAAATTAATTTCGTGGCGGTAATAAGATAGGCTACCCATTAAGAAAATGGCAAACACGAGCCATCCAAAAATTAAGCCAGTCCATGAGTGTAGCCATGCCATAGATTGACGTATACCCTTATGCATAACCCACCATACGTGTCACAGAAAAGAAAAGGGCGCACAAAATGATCGACAGCCCAGTGAGTTTCAAAAGTGATTGAATGCAGAAACCAACAATTACAAAGACGACATAAAATAAAATCGCTATAAATGCCGCGAGATATATAGCTTCAGCTTTGTCGAGGGACAAAAGGAAAATTCCAGTGAGTCCAATACTTAAATACGCCATACAAGCAAAGCCCATACCGAAAACTAGCAAGAATCGATAGAAAACTTTTATACGATATGACACTGGGAGATTTACAGTTTTGGACATCTTGACTGACACATACACAAAGAATAATAAGTAAAGCCAATCCCTAAATTGGGATTGGCTACGATATTAATATTTAAACTTTACAGCAACTGTATAGTTGGCAGAAGGACCATAAAAAGCTTGGCCATCTGGAAAACTATTTAAATA
Organism: Acinetobacter sp. DMC2; assembly: GCF_056314305.1. Lineage (NCBI taxonomy): Bacteria > Pseudomonadati > Pseudomonadota > Gammaproteobacteria > Moraxellales > Moraxellaceae > Acinetobacter > Acinetobacter sp. DMC2. The sequence continues at coordinate 192,627 of NZ_JBQUYP010000003.1, forward strand.
TTTCTTGTCAAAAATATTATTACCATTTGCCTGAAGCGTAATATGATCGTTGACTTCATAGCTCGCCATTAAATTAACTAAAGCATATGCATCTTGTTTAATCGTACTGTTAACATTTGAATCATATAACTTTATCCCATCTTGCCATTGTAAGCCTGCACCAACTTTTAGCTTTGGTAAAACTGGTGGCGTGTAGGTGGTTAGCACGTTAAGCGTCTGGTTTGGATTATAAGTTCTTGCCTCGCCGCCATTTTTTATATCTTTAATACTAAATTGAGCATAGCCGAAAGAAAGATTCACATTATTTGTGATTTGACCTGATAAGCCGACTTCTACACCTTGTGACTCTAAATCACTCGTTGGTACTTTTCGATTAAGTGGATTTCCATCAGAGCTACGTAGAGGGTAATTATTTTGTTCAGTTTTAAATACTGAAAGTGTTCCAGTTAAACGGTCATCTAGCCATGAACTTTTTACGCCCATCTCATAGCTTTTACCATCAATAGGTTTTAAAGCTTGATTGGTATCTTTATCAATACCAGTTTGAGGACGGAAAATTGAGGTGTAACTCATATAACCTGTATATTCAGGTGTAAAGTTATAAGTTAGTCCAACATATGGTGAGACTTTACTTTCACTATATGACATTGGGGAACCATAACTTTCACCTTTACTTTCAGCTTGGACATAGTTTGCACCAAGTAAAAGTTTTAAATCTTCATTAAGATGTAAGCGTGTCGCAGCATAGATGGAATTAATATTCTGCTTATAGTTTGCAGCTTCTGTGAAATCTGACCAAGTTATAGATTGCGGTGTCCAACTTGACCAATCCGTAGTGGTTGATTTTATGACGTTACTATCGTTAATCGTTCCTGTAGATTGTTTATCTTGCTGATGACTACGTACATAGCTATAGCCTAAAGATGCCTCATGTTCTCGATTGAAAAGTTTATATGTTCCTTCGAGATTAAAATCGACAGCATGTTTTTCTTGGTGCTCTTGACCACCCCAAGGGGTTAGAGAAACACCTGATCCATCAGCTTTTGGATAACCATAATAATAAAGAAGACGACTATTATGCTTGGTATCAAGATAGTTGTAGGTCAGCTTAGCGGTCCATTGATCATTAATTTTTTGCTTTAATTCAACAAAAGCATTTTGTGTTTCGTTATCCCAGTGTGCCCAGTCAGGGTTAGGGTTATATGAGCGGTCATATGAAATTTGTTTACCATTGGCATCTAACAAAGGCAGAGCACCCCAGTTGTTTGCATTGGGTTTATTTTGTTCTTGGCTATAACCTGCGGTCAGTAAAGTACTATCTGTCAAATCAGCTTCAATGATACCTGCGAAACCATTTCTCTCTGATGAATATCGATCAAGGTAAGAATCACCAGTTTGCTCATAGCCCATAATACGGCCACGTACTTTTCCACTCGGTATGATTGCGCCAGAAACATCAGCTTCATAACGCTGCGTATCCCAAGAACCATAACTTACACCGCCACTTGCTTGGAATTCTTGAGTCGGGCGTTTTCTAATATTGTTAATTGTTGCGCTCGGATCACCGAAGGCGTTAGTTAAAGAATCAGCACCTTTAACGACTTCTACACGATCATAAAAATAAGTATCAGGATTCGTATTGTTGTAGTTATAACCTGAGAGGGGAAAACCCACGCCGTCAGTTAATATATTTGAAATCTCAAAGCCACGAGCCATATAAGTTGTTCGCTCAGTTTCTTGATTAGATACGGTTACACCAGGAGTATTTTTTAAAACATCTCGAGTATTGTTAAGTCCGAAATCTTCAATTTGTTGACGAGTAACGACATTAATAGTTTGAGGAGTTTCTTTAGCCTCAATATTAAGCTTGGTTGCGCTACTCGAGTTCTTAACATTATATGCTTTGGTTTGTTCAGAAGACTGCTCAGCATTTGATGCTTTAACTTGGATCGTCTGTAAAGATTGTACTTCTGAGTCTTGAGCATAAGAGAGGTTCGCATAACAAATCGCGCAGGCGATTACGGTAAGCTTAAATGGTTGAGGTGGGATATTCATAAGATTAAGGATAATGTAAATAATTCTCATTTATTTTATTGTTTGTAAATGTAAGCTACAATTCAAATTGCATTGTTAATTTAGATTAAAAGATGGTGAATGAGTGTAATTTTAGATAGCTTGTGCTGTGACTGCTTTTGGTAAGTACATATCGATCAAGTTCAAGATTGATAAACCTCTATGCTAGAATGCATTATTTCAAATTCTTGGGTAAATCGCCTTGGCAAACCGAAAACTTAAAATAGGCATTGTAGTTGGGGAAGTTTCTGGAGATACGCTTGGTGTGAAACTTATGCGGAGTTTTCGAGAACAAGGAATCGATGCCGAATTTGAGGGAATCGGTGGTCCTCAAATGATTGCTGAAGGTTTTAACAGTTATTACCCAATGGAAACTCTGTCTGTGATGGGGATTGTTGAGGTATTAAAAGACTTAAAAAAATTATTCGCCGTGCGGGATGGTCTAATTAACCAATGGACTCAAAATCCAGTTGATATTTTTATTGGTATTGATGCACCAGATTTTAATCTCAGACTTTCTAAAAATATTAAAGAAAAGAATCTTCCAATAAAAACAGTTCAATATGTCAGTCCTTCTGTTTGGGCGTGGCGCCAAGGACGTGTTCATGGCATTAAACAGAGTATAGATTTAGTACTTTGCTTATTTCCTTTTGAAAAAGTTTTTTATGAACGATATGAAGTTCCTGCAGCATTTGTAGGTCATCCATTAGCCAAACAATTGCCAATTGAAAATCCAATCCAAATTGCCAAACAGCAATTAGGTCTTAATGAAAATCAAAAACATATTGCGTTATTACCAGGTAGCCGAAAAGGTGAGGTAGAACGGCTTTTGCCTATGCTGCTTGGAACTGCCAATATTTTGCATAAGAAATATCCAGACATTCAATTTTTAATTCCCGCAATTAACGATGCTCGTAAGCAACAGATTGAGCAGGGTGTTGAACAATTAGCACCTAATTTGAAAACTGTAATTCATATTTTAGAAAATACAGATAGCGAGTCTAAAGTTGGCCGTATGGTCATGAATGCAAGTAATATCATTGCTTTAGCTTCTGGGACTGCAACATTAGAAGCAATGTTAATGCATAGACCGATGGTCACTTTCTATAAGTTGCATTGGTTGACCTATATAATTGCTAAGCTTTTGGTGAAAATTCCTTATTATTCTTTGCCGAATATTATTGCTGGTAAGAAAGTCATTGAAGAGCTGATTCAGGCTGATGCAACATCAGAAAATTTAGCCACTGAAATAGAAAAGCTAATGAATGTTGAGACAGCTCAAATTCAGGTGATGCAACACTTAACCATGCATAAACAACTTATTTCTGGAAATACAGAAGATCCAGTGCAGGCAATTCTGCAATATTTAAATGGCTAATTTTTAAGATTTGATTGGCTAATTGCTTTTAAGCCAGCTAATGAAAATTTCTTAAAATGTTCAACTAAATCGTGTAATGGCATCTGGGCAATATTTTTAAGTGGCTCAGGTGCTTGAGCATTAGGTCCTGCAATAATGAGCATCATGCAAGGTGTCATCACGCTTAAAATACAAGGCAAAACAGCCGGATCATTTTCATCTAAACCAGCAACTTGACTAATTAACTTACGAATAAGAAAAAATTTCCTCATACCTGCAAGTTCAATAAAATTTAATAAATGCTCAGAAGGCGAAAAGAGTTCACGAATAAAGACTTTGCCATGCCAAACATCTTTTTCAGTTAATTTATGCAGCAAGGTCTCAAGTAATAAGCTTAGCTTTTCTTCTGGTGACCGAGTGCTTTCAACAAGTTCTAGTAAATATTTTTCATCAAGATAATGAGCGTGAGCTTCCACTAACACAGCTTGATATAGTCCGTCTCGACCATCAAAGTGATAATTAATTGCAGCCAAATCGACATTCGCAACGTTAGCAATTGTTTTGTTCGCTGTCTTTGCAAAACCATATTGGGCAATTAAAGGTCCTGCTGCCTCAATAATTTTGGACTTGGTTAAGTCACCATCACTTCGTCTAGATCGGGACATGTTTAACCCTAACTTTGATTCACCATAAAAGTATATCTTTTATTCGAAGATTGGAGTAATTTAAATTTAAATTGAATTTAAACTAACAAAATTTGAATTTAATAAGAAGGCTAATAAGATGAATAAAAAACTGATTGCCGTCGTCTTGGTTGTTATAGCTATGGTTATCATCGGCTTTTGGGCATGGAAATATAATAATAAGAATCAAAAAGATAATGTATTAACTTTATATGGAAATGTTGATATTCGCCAAATTTCACTTGCATTTGAACAGTCTGGCCGTATAGAGAAACTATTAGTTCAAGAAGGTGATAAAGTTAAAGCTGGTCAAGTACTAGCGGCTCTTAATACCAATGCACTAGAGATTCAGGCAAAACAAGCTCAAGCACAACTTAAAGCTCAACAAGAGGCAATTGTTAAACAAGATGTGGGAGCTCGCCCAGAAGAAATTAGTCAAGCAAAAGCACAACTTGCATCTGCCCAAGCTGAGCTTGATAAAACCAACAAAAACTTGCAACGCTTACAAATTTTGGTAAGTAGTACGGATGGTCGGGCAATTAGCCAACAAGAGCTAGACTATGCTAAAAGTAATAAAGATAGTGCCGAAGCAGCGGTCCGTGAAAGACAAGCTAATTTAGAATTAATAATTAAGGGTGCTCGACAAGAAGATCGTGAAGCGACCAAAGCACAGTATGAAGTAACCAAAGCTAATTTAGATCTAATTAACTATAACCTTACTCAAGCTGAATTAAAGTCTCCTGTAAATGCAGTGGTACGAGCTCGGTTACAAGAAGTTGGCGATATGACAACTGCGCAAAAGGCCGTTTATACATTGGCTTTAACCGATCCCAAATGGATTCGTGTGTATGTAAACGAACAAGATTTAAGTTCTATCAAGATGGGGGGCACGGCCCAAGTTATTCGTGATTCTGATCCTAATCAGCCTATTAATGGAAAAATTGGCTATATATCTTCAGTAGCTGAGTTCACGCCGAAAACAGTACAAACCGAAGAGATTAGAACAACACTGGTTTATGAGGTTAGGGTCTATGTAAATGATCCGAATGATCAATTAAAAATGGGCCAACCTGTGACTGTAAAAGTACCACTTGCTTCAGGTGAGAAAGCTCATGACTGATGAAAAAGTAGTGGTTCAAGTTAAAAATTTATTCATGACTTTTAAGGCTGAGAGTAAAAAGTCAGCCGATATTAGTGCAATTGTTGATTTGAATATGCAAATTAACAAAGGAGAGCTTACAGCTTTAGTTGGTCCAGATGGTTCGGGAAAAACAACTTTATTAAGATTAATTGCAGGACTATATAAAGCCACTTCGGGTTCATTAAATGTACTCGGAATTGACGTGAGTAAAAATCCGCAAGCTGTACAGGACCGTATTAGCTATATGCCACAACGCTTTGGACTATATGAAGATTTAAGCGTACAGGAAAATTTAGATTTATATGCCGACTTACATGGCGTTCCAAAGGATGTACGGGGGCAAAGGTTTAAACGTTTATTGGAAATAACGGATCTTACTCAGTTTACTCAACGCCTAGCTGGGCAACTTTCTGGTGGGATGAAACAAAAACTAGGGCTGGCATGTACGTTAGTCCGGTCCCCAGAGTTACTGTTACTTGATGAGCCTAGTGTTGGAGTGGATCCTTTATCAAGGCGGGATTTATGGATCATTATTGAACAGCTTGTTCAGGAAGAAAACTTAAGCGTAATTATAAGTACTGCTTATATGGATGAGGCAGAAAAATGTGCCCAAGTCTATATCATGCATGAGGGAAAAATTTTAAAACAAGGTTCACCTGAACAATTAAAAGAAATAGCACGTGGACAAACATGGAATATAAAACCTTCAGAGCAGATTGACGCTCGGACCTTACAAGCCCAGTTACTTGATAACCATGTAGATATTATTGATGCTGGTCCAAAGGGTGAACAAGTGAACTTTATTAGTCGTCAAAAAGAGCTATTAGCCGATACTTTACCTGAAGGGCTAAAAGCAAATACGCGACCACCTGAACTTGAAGATGCGTTTATGCTGTTGTTGCAGCAGACTCGAAAGCAACCAAAACATATATCTATTTCTGTGCAAGCTTTTCAATTAGAACAAAACAATAATTCAAAATCAGAGCAACCTATCATTGTAGTTAAAGATTTAGTCCGAACTTTTGGAGATTTTACTGCCGTTGCCAATACTTCATTTGACGTGCAGCGTGGTGAAATATTTGGATTACTTGGGCCAAATGGCGCGGGTAAAACGACAACTTTTCGAATGTTATGTGGATTGCTACCAGCAAGTAGTGGGTATTTAGAAGTTGCTGGTAAAAATTTACGCACAGCTCGTGCTGAGGCAAGAGCAAAAGTAGGTTACGTCTCTCAAAAATTTGCACTTTATAGCAATTTAACTGTCTTAGAAAACTTAAAGTTTTTTGGTGGAGCTTATGGGTTGTCAGGCAAAAAACTAAATCAACAAATTGATAAAGCCTTACAGCAATATGATTTAAAGCCTCATAGTAAAAGTGGTGATTTACCCGGTGGTTATAAACAACGGCTATCTATGGCTGCTGCACTATTACATGAACCAGAAATTTTATTTTTAGACGAACCCACGAGCGGAATTGACCCGCTTGCACGGCGATCATTTTGGTACAGCATTGGTGAGCTAGCAAATCAGGGCATTACCATCATCATTACGACGCACTTTATGGAGGAAGCAGAGTATTGCGACCGCATTGCCATACAAGATGCTGGAAAGTTATTGGCCTTAGGGTCTCCCCAACAAGTACGCGAACTGGCAAGTAAAGATAAACATATTGGTGACATGAATGAGGCTTTTATAGCAATTGTGGAACAAGCACGCGCATTAAGGCACGCTGTTTAGGAGGTCTACAATGAGCCTTGGATTTTGGAATCGGGTGACAGCATTAGTTCGTAAAGAAACTAAGCAGCTTATTCGTGATAAAAGCAGTCTCGGGATTGGACTCATTTTGCCTGTTATTTTAATTCTACTGTTTGGTTATGGACTTTCCTTTGACTTAAATCAGGCACGAGTCGGCGTTGTCGTTGATCAGTCTTCACCGCAGATCAATCAGGCTTTAGCTGGTTTAAATGGTTCACGATATTTAACAAGTCAAGAGTTTCATAATTTACCAGAAGCAGAGCAGGCCATTCGAGATGGCGAAATTGATGCCATTTTGCATTTTCCTTCAGATTTTGCCAGTCAGGCACAGCAAGGTAATGCCAAGGTTCAACTATTATTAAATGGGACATCTACCACCATAGCAACAGCCTTAGAAGGTTATGTTGCAGGTGCTTTAGCTACAGCACCGTCTATACAGTTTGACCGTAGCCCAATATTAGCAACGTCAAGCGCCGTTAATATTGAACAAAGAATATGGTTTAACGAATCTGGTAACAGTACTTGGTTTTTAGTCCCTGGCTTAATGGTGCTCATTTTAACTTTAATTGGTGCATTTTTAACTGGTTTACTTATTGCCCGTGAAAGGGAAAGGGGAACTCTAGAAGCTTTATTTGTTACGCCTGTACGGCCATTTGAAATTGTATTAGCAAAACTGATTCCCTATGTGGTGGTTGGCATGATTGATATCATGATCTGTCTTGTTGCTGCATATTTTATTTTTGAAGTGCCTATGCGCGGTTCATTATTCTCAATTTTATCTGCTTCATTTCTCTATTTAATCGTCTCGTTATTACTTGGTTTAACTATATCAGGCTTTGCTCAAAGTCAGTTTCAGGCGAGTCAAATTGCCTTATTGGCAAGTTTTATGCCAGCGCTGATGCTTTCTGGATTTGTTTTTGATACCCGTAACTTACCTTTGGTTGTACAAATTATTAGCCAGTTGCTTCCAGCTACACATTTTATGATTTTAATTAAAACCTTATTTATGGGAGGTGATGATTGGAAGTTATGGTTTAAAGAATGCGGTTTTCTGTTGGGATATATCATTGTTTTGATATGTGCTGTGAACTTTTCACTGAAAAAACGGTTGAGATAAAGTTATGTGGCAGCAACTAATCGCTTGGCTAAAACACTTAAGTTTTTTGGTCAAAAAAGAATTTTTAACCATTTTTAGTGACCCTGCAAATAGAGTCATTTTATTTGTACCAGCCCTCATGCAAGCGCTTTTATTTGGTTATGCTGCCACTTATGATGTTAACCGTGTGGATTATGCAATTTTAGACCAGAGCAATGGGCAGGTTTCACATGAACTCATCTCAAAACTAGATGGCTCTGGTATTTTTAAGCGAGTTGCAACACTTGAATATACTGGTCAAATCAAACAGGTCATTGATAACCGTCAGGCATTGGCTGTGATTACGATACCACCAGACTTTGAGATCAAATTAAATAATAACCAGAGCTCTCCTGTACAGGTGATTGTTGATGGTAGGAACTCATCAACTGCGGTCGTGGCAGGTTCATATCTAAATAAAATTATTGGTCAGTTTAATCAGCAAAAATTTAACTCAGCTTTGCCCATTAGCCTTGAAACAAGAACATGGTATAACCCAAATCAAGAGTCTCGATGGAGCCTAATGCCTTCATTAATTGCGGCACTAAGTATGATGCAGACATTACTGCTATCGGCTTTATCAGTTGCGCGTGAACGAGAGCAAGGTACTTTTGATCAGTTATTAGTGACACCATATACACCATTACAAATTATGATTGGTAAAGCCTTACCACCAATTTTTGTAGGGCTGATGCAATCGACCATTATTTTATTGATCATTTTATTCTGGTTTAAAATTCCTATGAATGGCTCTATTGGACTGCTTTATTTTGGTTTGTTGAGTTTTAATGTAGCTGTCGTTGGGGTAGGTTTATCTATTTCAGCATTATCTTTAAATATGCAACAGGCCATGCTTTTTACGTTTTTATTGATTATGCCTTTAATGTTGCTTTCAGGTTTATTAACTCCTGTAGAAAACATGCCGGAAGCATTACAAATAGCAACGTACGCAAATCCATTGAGGTTTGGAATTAACTTAGTACAACGAGTTTATTTGGAAGGTGCAGGCTTTGCACAAGTCAAATTCAACTTTATTCCAATGATCATACTTGGACTGGTCACTTTACCTTTGGCAGCTTGGCTATTTAGAAACAGATTATCTTAATTAAAAAGCCCCATTTTAGGGGCTTTAAAACTTATTTAAGCACGTACGATCAGCTCGTAACCCGTATATTTACGGATATTAATAACACCAATATCAAAGATTAAATATTGCCCTTTAATACCTTGTAATACACCACGAATTTTTGGTGTTTTATCTAGGTTTAGAGACTTAATTTTTTCAGGATATTGTTCAACTGGATAAACAAACTCACGTGGCAATTCATCTTCTAATAATTCAACAGTTTCGTTAAATTCAAGATTTTGGCTAAATTCCTCACGAATAGTTTGAATTTTAGGTGCAAACTCTTCGATTAACTGATCACGTTGTTCAACCATATTTAAAGGTTCAGCTTCGCCTTTAAGGAGTTTACGCCAATCAGTTTTGTCAGCAACTAAAGAACCAAACATAGTTTCAAGTTGACCAGATAAACGGCGTGATCCAACCTTTAAAATAGGTAGGGCTTGGGTTGCCCCTTGATCTAACCAACGACCTGGCATATGACTAACGCGAGTAATACCCACTTTTAAAGCACTCGAATTTGCCAAATACACAATATGCGGTTGGAAACAAACATTGTGTGCAAAATCATCTTCACGACATGTACCTAAATGATAGTGGCATGTTTCAGGTTTCATAATGCATAGGTCACATTCTGCTTTAGTTTTAAAGCATTTAAAGCAGTGGCCTTGAGAATAAGACTTTGGTGTTTTAGTGCCACAAGAAGTGCAATAAATATTACCTGTCCATTCGATTTCTAGTTCTTGTCCTAAATTAAAAGGAAGATCAATTTCTGAACGGTCTAATACAAATTTGTATTCAACATTTGCCTTGGTTGTCTGTTGATCAGTTACACTAGCATCTTTTAGGCCTGCATGCATTTTATGGCAAATGCCTTGTAGTTCCATAAAGTTTAAACTCACATCTTTCAATTAAGGGTTGCAGTTATGGCTGAACAAAATGTCATCACTTCTATGCTAGACGATTTATCAAACGAACAGCCCATTCATACTGCACTTTGTATTGGCCAGAAAATTGACCAGAATAACGCAATTCAATGGCACTATTTTACCGTAACTGAGCTTTTAAGTCTGCCTTTTACTCAGCGTTATGATTTGGGTTTTGTATTGTTTGATACAGATGAAATGCAGAACATAACTGAAGTACAAAAATCACAATTATTAGTGAAGCTAAGAGATTTATTAGCAAAACGAATTGTTGTGGTAAGTAAACGCAGTGATGAAAAGTTATTACGCTCTTTAGGTTTTACGCAACTCATTGATAAAACTTCACATGATAGTGATTTTGCTTTATGGCAATTTAACATCTTGACCTATAAGCATGTTCCAGATTGGTTTAATTCAAAGTTTTGGGCGAACCCGGAAAACTGGAATAAATTTCGCTGGTAAGAGACCACGAAATCTCTTTCAAAATTTAACAATTTGGCTTTTGCTGTCTTAACAAGAATCCGCGTATGCTCATGTGTAAACCATACATAAGAGTTTTACATGACAAATTTAAGCAACATTGTTGAAGTTTTGGCTCAGCAAGCTTTAGGTGGAAACCAACAAGCGTCAGGCCAAGGTGGTTTAGGTGGAATTTTAGGTTCAGTACTCGGACAAATGGGGGGCAATACTTCTTCTGGTGCACAAGGCGGTCTTGGAGGAGTACTAGGTTCTGTATTAGGTCAAGTGACTGGAAATAATAACGCACCTCAAGCAGGTGGTGGCGTACAAAGTTTATTAATTGCAGTTGTACCTTTAATCTTAGGTTGGGTTCAACAACAAGGTGGTTTGCAGGCTGCTTTAGAAAAGTTAAAAGGTGCGGGTTTAGGTAACCAAGTTCAAAGCTGGGTTGATCCAAATCAAAGTAATAGTGAAGTTCCTACCCAGCAATTACAAAGTTTATTTAACCCAGCAGATATTGAGCAAGTTGCCCAGCAGGCTCAAGCGCCAAAAGAGCAAGTTTACGGTGCAATTGCTTCAGTCTTACCTCAAGTCATTGACTCATTAACACCTCAGGGTGATAGTACCGACCATCAAGAAGCAAACCAAGACATTCAAAACGTCATGAATCTTGTAAGTGGTTTCTTAAAGTAAGCTACAAAGTTAAAAAAAGCCGATAATTTGTATATCGGCTTTTTTAATCTGAACAATAAAATAAAAGGGCATTAGCCCTTTTATTTTAGATATGAATCAAAGATAACTAATTAGAAGTTATATTCGATACCAGTACCTACAACAGTTTGCTTGTCGTCATCATTCAACCAGTCGCGTTTTTGTTGAGCAACGATACCGTAGAAGCGAGCTTGTTTATTGATTTGGTAATCAAGACCTAAACCGTACAAATCAATTTTACGATCTGCTTGACCACTTACTTGTGTTTCAGCAGAAGCATATTCTGCTTTCACTTTAAGTTTAGTGTTAGGAATTTTATAAGCAGCTGTTACTGCATATGCTTGTTCCTCTAAACCACGGTAAGCTTTACCAGCTTTATCGATTGAACCATCTGATTTATATGATTGACCATATGCAGTCAATTCATCAGTAGGTTCAGCGTGTTGCCATAAAGCACCTACAACAAAACCTGATTTTGCGATGTCATAAGAACCAGTTACACGGTAAGCATCTGTATAAACATCTTTCAGACCGTAAGCCGCATATTTACCTTTAATACCAAAGTCACCAGCAGCAGCTACTGCTAAACCAAGGTCTTTGTTTTCATAGCCAAGTGCAGTAGACACAGAGTCAAAGCTGTCATTCTTGCTGTCTTTACCAGTTTCACCTTGTTTGCTGTCAGAGGTGCTTTCACCAGTCTGAGCCATAATGTTGAAAGTTAAACCAGCTAATAATTTAGGGTCTAGTTCAAAACCAACTACGTTATCTAAGCGGTTTTCACCGTACATGATATTGGTAATATCTAAACGTGTATCGTCATTAAAGATGTCTTGGTTACCACCAGCAGCAGTCTTAAAGTAAGAGTCGTATTTACCTACTTTTAAAGTACCAACACCTTCAGTTTTTAAACCGATGAAACGGTTACGAGCGCTCAGGTCAGTATCAGAACCTGAACCATCAGTAGAAATTGCCCATTCAGCTAAATAAACAGCAGATAACTTGTCAGTTAATTTCTCTTCGCCTTTTACCCCAATGCGAGAAGAGTTTGAGTTAACTTCGGTAACATCACTTTTACCATCGAAATTTTTATTATCAACTTGGTTAATAGAAACATTTAGTTTGCCATACAAAGTTGGCGCTGCTTGCACCGCGTTCATGCTCAAAGTTGCAACTGCGGCAGCGAGTAGCAATTTCTTCATTGAGATTTCTCCAAAAGGTATTTAAAAATGGCGTATGCCTAGTTAACTATTTATTTTGTAGTTGACTTATGTACAAAAAGTTACAAAAGCTCACCAACTTGCTAAGCAGTATCGGCAAACTTTGTGACAGGGGCGTGAAAAATAAATGACAGTTTTATGACGATTAAAATTTAGAAATAAATTAATTATTTTAGGTTTTTATAGTTTTTAGACGAAAAAAAGCGGAGTAAAAACTCCGCTTTAATAGATTAAAAATCAAAGAGCTGCTTTAATTTTCTCAGCTAAAGCTTTGATTTTTTCTTGATCGCCTAACTCTACAGCATGTCTTCCAAGTTGATGCACATTTGTAGGAATAAGGTGAAAATGAACATGCGGCACAGTTTGTCCTGCCGCTGCTCCAGAAAGTTGCATCAAGACGATACCTTCCAAATTGAGAGCTTTTTCCATTGCTTTCGCAATTTTCTGAACAATTTGGATGGTATATGCAGCTGCTTCAGGGGGTAAATCAAGTAGCGTTACAGCAGGTGTTTTTGGAATAACTAATGTATGACCATCGGCTTGAGGCATAATATCCATAAAAGCTAGAACTTGATCATCTTCATAGATTTTTATCGCTGGAAGTTCATTGCGTAAAATTTTTGCGAAGATATTTTGATCATCGTATGCCATGTATTATTCCTTTAAAATTATTTACATTTCAATTCTTTCTGACGCTCTTTAATAGCATCAAGACGTTGTTGCTCTTTGTCAGAAAACTTTGGTTTTGTCGTATGACAGTTTTCATTACCATATTTTTCTTTAGCATCAGGATCTTTGAAACAAAAGCCTTTTGATGCATAAATCAAATTATAGTCGTCTTGCAATTTCTGACATTCTTGCTCAGGCGTTGCAGCTTGAACGCTTAAACCAGCAATGCTCACCATGCCAGTAAAGACTGCAACCATAAATTTATTCATGAGCGTTTCCTCAGTTAAAGGTATGAACCTGTACTCAATATAAGGTTTATTACCAATATTTCAATGATTATTAATTACTCAAATGTCATTTTGGGTGATAATTTGTTCATAGAATAAATAAAAACATTAGATATCAATAATTTATAAAAATCAAATAAAAACATAAACTTAAGATAAATTATATATATTTTTTTAGAATTTGATTCTTTTTAATTCACTTTTAACTTTTATAGGTGATATGAAAATATGCTTCTGATTGAGGTCATCAGATATAAAACTTTTAGAAAAAGATGAGATCTTATAGCCTTTTCATTTGCTAAATAGACAAATGAAGTTTGAAATTAGGTCAATGAAAAAGGGGATGAGCAATGACATTATCAAAAACACAAAACGTGATAATTATCACAGTTTTTGTTTTTAGGATTAAGTGGAATTCACTGGGCCCATTTTAATTTAGACGGAAATGGGCTTTTTCTTTTAAGCTGTAAAATATAAGCACGTTAAAAGTAATCTTATTTTACACTTCAATTGAAAGATGTATTGATTTTGCATGTTTTAACTTCTATTATATGGTCCTTAAATTGCTGCGTTTGATAGTTTTTTATTTTTGTAACCCATTTCTAAAATTGAGATGGGTTTTTTTATTTAAGTTATTTCGAAATATATTAATTTAACCCCATTCTTACGAGTTATATTTGGCTATATGTTTAATTAGTGTGATACGTTTCGCATACAACTTTCACTTTTACTATTGTGGTTACTTTTTAGTCTAATCTACTTACATATAGCAATGTTGTATTCATCATACTTCCTTAAAGGATCTGATGATTCATCGGAGACAAGATTAAAAGGAAATAGAGAATGTCACAGTTTTTACTCGTTGCTGAAAGCATTTATAAAAAATCTGAAGAAGAAAAGCTTTTCTCAGAAGATATTATTGAACACTTGAATCGCTTAGTTAGTATGATCCGACAAGAGATAAAAGATACTTCATATAAATTAAAATATAACTTTATTGATTTTGAAGAATGTTTAAATAAGCCAGCAAATGAATGTTCAGCTAAACTCGATATCAGTTTAATGCCAACATATAAAAATAAAGGAGAATATATTATGTGGTTGGCTAGTTTTATTGAAAAAATTACTTTGGGAGGAAGAGAAAAGTTTCCACCACTTGCTAATACTTTGCTTCCCAGCTGTATGCTTGCCAATCCTTATTCAGCAAAAATGAAACAAGCTAAGGTTGTATCCGAGAAAAGTGCGCAAATGATTGTAAACTATTTTAACTCCTCCGATTATAAAAAGGTTAATAAAACACCTGCTTAGTGTAAAAAATAATAATCTTTCACATACTTAATGCTTTTATATAGAAAATTTTTCGTAATGAATGACATGAGTTTGCTATGTTTGAGGTTTCATACTATTCATTATTGAGCCTATTAAAATTAAGTTTAATAGGCAGTCCTCTAAAAGATTAAATTTACTCTAATGTAATCTTTGTCCATGCTTCATACATTTTAACTGCCGCAGAGAAGTCACTGTTGTCTTCAGCAGTTAAATGAGCAGCTTGGATTAAACTTTGTGTTAATGACAAAAGCGGGGCAGGAAGCTTTGCTTGCTGGACTAAATCCAAAGCAATTCCTGTGTCTTTGGCAAGAAGAGGCAAGCCAAAGGTTACTGGAAATTCGCGACTCAATACACGCTGTGGAAAGATAGTCTCTGTCACCAGACTTTTACCACTTGAAGCGTTAATACACTCTAAAGCTTCGTTCAAGCTTACCCCATGCGCTTTTAAAGCACTGAAACCTTCTGCAACAGACCAAAGATTGACCGCGAGTAGCATATTATTAACTGCTTTCACTGCAAATCCAGCACCTGACTCACCCACATGTTTAATTAATTTTCCTACCGCTTGTAGAGCTGGTAATGCATGTTCGAAAGCTGCTGCATCGCCACCCACCATTACAGTCAAAGTTGCATTTTCAGCTCCTACAGTTTGACCGCTTACAGGAGCATCTAGAAAATCAACATTTAATTGCTTTAATGAGCTAGCTAAGATGCGGGCAGAGTCAGGAACCCCGCTGGTACAGTCTATCCAGATTGCTCCAGATTTAATTTCTACACTACTAATAAGCGCTTCTACATCAGTACTTGTCGGTAAGCATGAAAAGATAATATCTGCTTGTACGGCTTGCTCTAATGAGACAGCCTGAGTGCCATAGTCTGCTGCATGTTGTTTGGCTTTTTCAAAATTTCGATTCCATACATAGACAGTATCGAAGCGTTTTGGTAAATGCGCTGCCATACGGTAGCCCATTGCACCCAAACCAATAAATGCAACAGATTGACTCATGACCTTATCCTTAAATTTGTGTTGAACGTTCGGCGAGCCATGTAGCCAATTTCGGCCAAAACTCCAGAGCACTTGCTTGACTCGACATTAGGCCCAAATGACCACCGGGGATGAGAGTAAACGTGACATCCTGACTGCTTGTCAATTGACTTAATGGCGAAGCAGCGTCAGCACTGACCAACTGATCACTACGACCCGCGCCAACTAAGAGGGAACAATCTATATTTTTTAATTCGATTTTCTTATCTTTTAACTGAATAAAGCCACGTTTTAACGGGTTTTGTAGCCAAACATTAAACAACATGTCCTGATTAATACCACCCGGATAGTCAATCATATTATTTAAAAAGTTACTTAGGGTTGCATGCTCTTGTACAAATTGTAGATCATCAAGATTCTTTAGCAATTGCAGATGTCCATCAAACCAACCTTTAGGATCGAGAATTTTGAAACCTAATGAATTTAAAATTCCGGGACTGTGGATCAGACGTTTTGGTAATCCAGAGTAAATACGTTCCTTAATTTTCTTATTACGACTAATCAAATGATTTATGGTTTGATAGAGCTTGCCAATATGGCCAGATGCATAACTATCTATTGGACTACCAAGAACAATTAAATTTTTAATGTAGTTGGGTTGATTCAGAGCAGCATATAAAGTAACGAATATGCCTGCCATACTCCAGCCATGGAGCGAAATTTGCTCACTTCCTGAATGTACGCGAACGTGTTCTATTGCTTTAGGAATGAAATCTTCAATAAATGATAAAAAGTTAAGGTGTCTATCTTTAAACTTTAAATTACCCCAATCGACCAAATAGACATCAAAACCTGCATTTTGAAAGTATTTAATAAGTGAACGATAAGGATATAAATCGTAAATCGCCATATTAATTGCGAGTGGGGCAACAAACACTAATGGTTCTTTAAATTTTTTTTGTGTTGCTGCGTAATAACGAATACGCGTTTGATTGAATTCGCCAATCACCTCAAAGGGAGTGCTTTGAGATAGTACTAATGTTTTTGAATGAAATAGTCGGGCAGAAAGGTGCTTGATTTGGCTTTGTTCTGAGACAAGGGACTTTAAGCGTTTCATCTTGCTTTACCAACTATTTACTAAAATTAAATAAAGTCTAAGCGATAATTTTAAGGTTTACCTTGACCTTAAATACCTTAGACACTCAAAATGATGATAGTTTTTTAGTACATGACCAGTAAAGGCGAACATTTAATGAACCAGTCTGATGATTTAGAATACCAACTTGATACTTTAGCCATTCGTACCGGACATACTCGTAGTTTTGAAGGTGAGCATGGCGAACCGATTTTTTTGACATCATCTTTTGTATATGAAAATGCAGAAGAAGCTGCAGCAAAATTTTCTGGTCAAGTTCAAGGAAATATCTATTCTCGTTTTACCAATCCGACTGTATCGATGTTCGAAAAACGCTTAGCAGCTTTAGATGGTGCTGAACGTGCTGTTGCGACAAGCTCTGGAATGGGCGCGATTTTGTCAGTTACTATGGCTTATCTCAAAGCGGGTGATCACGTTATTTGCTCAAGAGCAGTATTTGGTTCAGTTGTTGCCTTGTTTGAAAAATATATTGCTAAGTTTGGCGTAGATATTACATTTGTCGATTTATGTGATTTGGACGATTGGAAAAACGCAGTACGTCCAGAAACTAAACTTTTATTTGTTGAGTCACCGTCTAACCCTCTAGCAGAGATCGCAGATATTCAAGCGCTTGCAGATATTGCTCATGCGAATGGTGCATTACTTGCAGTTGATAACAGCTTCTGTACGCCTGTTTTACAGCAACCATTAAAGTTTGGGGCAGACCTTGTCATTTACTCTGCGACTAAATATTTAGATGGACAAGGGCGCGCATTAGGCGGTGCTGTTGTGGGTAATCATCAGTTATTAGAAGAAGTTTTTGGTGTTGTCCGTACGCTAGGACCATCAATGAGTCCATTTAATGCATGGGTTTTCTTAAAAGGTTTAGAGACTTTACGTTTGCGTATGAAGGCACACTGTGAGAGTGCTCAAATTCTTGCAGAATGGTTATCTACTCATGAAAAAGTAAAAAAAGTTTACTACGCTGGCTTACCAGCTCATGAAGGCTATGAACTTGCTGCTAAACAGCAAACTGGTTTTGGTGGAATTGTTTCTTTCGTTGTTAAAGGCGAACGTGAAGGCGCTTGGAAGGTTATTGATAATACTAAGTTTATTTCAATTACTGGTAACCTAGGTGATGTGAAGTCAACAATTACCCATCCTGCAACGACTACACATGGCAAACTTTCTGCTGATGCAAAAGCTGCGGCCGGTATTCAAGAGGGGTTAATCCGTGTATCTGTAGGCTTAGAAGATATTAATGACATTATTCGTGATATCTCACGTGGTCTTGATCTGATCTAATTATCCTTATTGAAATAATTCTTTTGGGTTATTTTTTTCATGAAACCATCTCTTTAATCGAGATGGTTTTTTTTTATATTTAAATGTTACTCAAATTTCAGAATTACAATAAAAAAACTACATTTTGTTTAAATTGGAGCTAAGAGTACAAGGTATAAAGACTGTAAATTTAATTAAAAGAAATGTGAGTTTTAAAATGCTTAAGCCTATTGCTATTGTCGTTGTAGTGGGGGTAATCGGGGTGGTTGGATACAAATTGCTGACCAAGCCGAGTCAGAACCCCGTAAATGAGACAACTTTATTGATTAACAATGCAGAGAAGTCTGTTGAAGAAGCAGATAAATCTATTCAAGAAGCAAATACCTCCTTTAAGAAAGTTCCCTTAAGTGAATATAAAACAATTGATAAAGGTCTACAGGCATCTCAATAGGGCTATGAGTTTTTATAAGATTTTAATGTATGCCATCTAAGTATTTAGGAAGTGTACCTAAGTATGAGCATGTTACGCATGTCGCTACGTAAAATAGAGCGAGAGATACTGATAGAAAACATTAGCCTATTGTGTCAGAATTACGGATTAATTTGAGTTCAATGCACTAATCTGTATGTATTTTAATCGCATAGGTTGGTTCAATGAGATTAAGTTTTTATAAAGTATTACCAGATGACGCATAATACTTTAAAGATTTGATAGAGATACGGAGTAAAGTTATGAATATCAATATGCTCATGCAGCAAGCGCAGCGCATGCAAAAAGATATGGAAACAAATATAAAAAAGGCGAAAGAAGAGCTTGCTCAAACTGAAGTTCATGCAGAAGCTGGTGGCGGTTTGGTTAAAGTAACCATGAATGGTCGCTATCTTGTAAAACGTATCGAAATTAACCCTGAATTACTTCAAGATGAACCAGATATGATTGAAGATTTGATTGCTGCAGCGGTAAATGATGCTGTACGTCAAGCTGAAGTTATTTCTGAAGAAAAAATGCAAAAAGCGAATTCTGGTATGGGCTTGCCACCTGGTTTAGCGGGCATGTTCTAAGGAAATTCTGTGTTTAGCGATAGATTTGAACAACTCGTTCAAGCTTTACGTATATTGCCTAGCGTTGGACCGAAGTCGGCTCAACGTATGGCATTACATCTTTTGATGAAAAATCGAGAAGGTGCGTTTGCATTAGCGCATGCTTTACATGAAGCTTCAAGTTATATTCATGAGTGCAGCGTTTGCCATTCTTTAACTGAACATGAAATTTGTGATATTTGCGCCTCAACTGAGCGAGAAGATCAACTATTGTGTGTGGTTGAATCACCAGCAGATGTAATGGCGATTGAGCAAAGCGGAAGTTTCCGTGGTAAATATCATGTTTTAGGTGGGCATCTTTCACCTCTAGATGGTATTGGTCCAGAAGAAATTGGTATTCCTTATCTGATTCAACGTTTAAGCCAAGGTAAAATTGAAGAAGTGATTTTGGCTACAAATGCGACTGTAGAGGGACAGGCGACTGCTCATTATTTGGTAGAGGCGACTAAGCACTTACCTATACAAATGACACGTATTGCTCAAGGTGTACCGCAAGGTGGTGAACTTGAGTATGTAGATAGCCATACCTTAAGTCAGGCAGTTCATAATCGTATGAGAATGAAATAAGCATTTCGATGCTTGTTTCATTGATATCATATAAAATTGAATTAGATTTATTAATTTAGTTATATAAGACGAATGTTATTTTGTCTTTAATTAAAAAACGATTAAATAAAATATGAAAGCCCATAAGAATGAAAAAAATCTTATAGATTTTAAACAATGAATATTTGGAGTTAACTTTAAAAATATAAATGAAAGATCAAAAAATTATCTATTTTCGAAAAATTGTTCAAAAATAGAGTATTCATAAAGGTTTAAGTGGTAATTTCCTACTTCTATGTTATATATACCAGAGTTCTAAGCACTCTTTGCATTTACTTGAGAAAGCATGTTTCAGTTTATCCAACAGCAAACCGATTTGGTTGATGTTCTTCAAAAAATGGATCAATGTTCGATATATGGACTTGATACAGAATTTATTAAGGTTGACACACTCTGGCCTAAACTTGGAGTATGTCAAGTTAATGTAAATGGCGATGTCTATCTGTTGGATGGTGTTTCATTAGATCTAAGTCAGTTTTGGAAAAAAATATTTCTCGCTCAGCAGAACATTTTTCATGCGTGTGGGGAAGACATCGATTTAATCTATCATTACGCTGATCAAGAAGATCTGCTTAATGTGTTTGATACTCAAGTAGGCCTTTCTTTCTTGGGCCATGGGCTGCAAGTAAGTTACCAAGGCGCGTTGAAGCTTTGCCTCGACATTGACATTGAAAAAGATCAAACAAGATCTGATTGGTTGGCTCGGCCTTTATCGCCTCAGCAACTCTGTTATGCAGCCAATGATGTTCTATATATAATGAAGTTAGCGCATCATATTCAAGAACAGCTTAAGCAGAAAGGGCTTTATGACTTTGTTCTTGAAGATTGTCGTAGTTTAACTAAAGAAATTATCAGTGAAACGCCGACAGAGTTACTCTATTCCGATGTTGGTAATTATCGTCATTCGCGCCGTCAATTGATGCAACTGCAAAATTTAAGTGAATGGCGCGAATACATTGTTAAAGCAACGAACCAGCCACGTAGTTTTATTCTTAGAAACTCAACCATGATTGATATGGTTGAAAAGAATCCACGTAATAGTTTTCAACTCTCGCAAGTTAGAGATATTCGCCCAAATGTAGTTCGTGAATATGGAAAAACTATTTTAGAATTACTTAAAGATTTACCGATTGAAAGTGAATGGCCAACAAGAATAGCCAAACCTTTTAAAGTAACATCTAAAGAAACATTGCATAAAATGGATATGGTACTTGCCCATGCAATAAGTGAAACTTCTATTCCTAAAGAAGTATTGCTTAGAAAGAAATGGCTAAATGCAATTCATCAACATGTTCTTTCTCAAGGGGATGAGCAAGATTTACCTGATTATCTTTTGGGTTGGCGTTACGAGCTATTAACTCAACCATTAATTCAGTTATTTCAAGAAGAAAAACAAAGTCTATCCATTTAAAATGATGTGATAGTTAAAATTTAAAAGCTCATCTTTGTGATGGGCTTTTTTAATGAAGAGTAATGAATAATTTAAATTGAGTAGTTTTTATTTATAAATAATAGATATTCAATATTAATAGTTAATAAAGTAAAAGTTTATATTAGTTATATTAAATAATTAACTTTATTAAAAAGCTAATAAAGTGATGGGTTGAAGTCATTTTAATTTGTAAAATTGATAATGAATTAAATTAACTCCTTAAATGAGAAAAATTCAATTGATTAAACATACAGGTCTGTATATTCTTGGTTGTAAGAAAAACAATTTCAATATAAATAATATATAACTATAAGTTTGTTTCGGTGCAGAAATAAAAAAGCCAACCCAATTGGGTTGGCTTTTTATTTTTAATCATACAACTCAGTTGAAATGTCAGTAGATTATTAAATTTTAAAAATTAAGGATTCATATTTTACGAATTTTCTGTATATGAAGTGGAAAGTTCAGCTACGAGTTTCTCAACTTTTTGAAAAGCATTTTCTAATGATTTTAGATGTCTTGCATCTCCAAACTCTTGATATTCAGAAGCAATTTCATAAATTTTCTTTACGCCTAAATATTTGCTGAGCGTGCGAAGGTGAGGTACAAGATGATTCATGTGATGGCGGATGCCTTCTTTCTCAAAACCAAACTCTCCACTAGAGGTGATAATGATTAAAATTTTTCCAGATAGAAGCGGTTGTAAAGGAAAGTCTCCTCGAGCGAGATCAAAATCAAATGTTTTATTAATCCTAATAATTTGGTCAAACCATGCTTTAAGTTGAGCAGGCATACCATAATTGTACATAGGTGAAGAAATTAGAATAATATCTGAACTCGAAACTTCTACTATTAACTGATCTGATATAGATAAAACATCACATTGAGCTTGAGTTCTTTTATTTTCAGGTGTGAATACAGCATCAATCCAGTCTTGATTAATAAATGGTGGGGGATTCATTCCTACATCACGATAGATATATTCATCTATAGCCAGTTGCTTTTTCCATGAGCTGACCAATCGGCTGGCAATATTTTTAGAAATCGAATTATGGTTTGGATTAGGGTTAATTGCAGCTCTTACACTAGCATCTATATGTAATATTTTACTCATCATAAATTCCAAAAAGTTAAGGTTTAATTTATTTTGAGTTTTAAAAGATAAGTAGACAAACGAGAAAATTACATTTATAGATGAGTTTAGATCACCTATAAATATAACTTTGGAGAAAGCATGCAAGTCTCTTTGCAAGCACTTAAGGCATTTGAATCAGCCGCTAGATTGGGTAGTTTTAAATTGGCTGCTGAAGAACTTTCGCTAACACCAACTGCGATTTCACATCATATTACTAATCTAGAAAGCAGATTAAATGTTGACTTGTTTCATCGACAAGTAAGAAAAATAACGCTTACAACCATCGGAGAGAGGCTGGCTGGGGCAATTTCTGAAGGGTTTCGTAAAATTGAGGATGCATTAGATGAAATAACAGTAAATGGGAATGTAGTGAGAGTGGCTAGTACGTCTTCACTCGCTGCAATGCTGTTAATTCCTTCTATAAATGAATTTTATCAATTGCACCCCGATATCTCAGTTGAATTCTCTACAGGCGAAGCTTTAGAAAGTCACTTATATACATTGCCTATTCGATATGGTGATGTATCTTTAGTACCTTCTAAAGATGTCCTTAAATATGAGTCTTTTAATGTATTTGGTGCATCTAACCTTACTCTGTCCAAAGATAGGAGTGAGCCAATAACGTTATTCACCACAGAATGGAAAAATAAAGTATTACCAAGTCCACCATTAGAGACATGGCTTGAGGTGAATGGATGGGACCAAAAGAGGCTGATAATTAAGAAATTTGATCAGGAAATTTTTGGCATACATGAGGCTTTATCTGCCAATGGATTAGTATTTTGTTCTGCTACACTTACCCATAGGTTCGTTAAAGCGAATCTCTTACAGGAGTTTAAAACCAAACCCATTCAAGCAGAGCTGTGTTACTACATTCCAAATAAGGAGGATTTTAAAAATAGAAATGCGAGAAAATTTATTGAATGGGTAGAAAGTTTATTCAACCAGTAAACTTATATCTTTGATTGGTTTTAACTACACAACACTAAAACTCATATAGCCTTTTTATGCTATAAACTTAGATAAATTAATAATTAGAGAGATAAATATGCTTAACAACTTTAATGCTGAACAAGCTCGTCAAAATGCTAAAAACTTTAAAATAAATCAAGACGTCATATTGGAAAAAATTTTAACTGGTACTGAGTCTGAATCTAAGGAGGGGAAGAGAAAAGCAACTTTCTGGTTTCCTGTTGATGCTATAAGCCCTGATCATCTTACTCTGGTTGAAGAGGAGCTTAAAAACAGAGGATTTAATGTCTCAACTGATATTGAGCATTCCGGTACCACGATCACAATTGAAATAAGCTTCTAACTATTACTGCATTTTAACTAAACCACCCTTAAAACAAGGGTGGTTTTTTCTTGCATGATTTTTCGTAATCCAGGGAAAGTAAATATAAATTTATTTACAATTAAACTTATATTAATCAGGATATTATTTGACAGAGTTGATCTTCTTCTGTAGCTTTACTTTTTGAGTGGAATATGGATATGAACTTCCAAACAATACTTTTATCTTTCCAAAATCAATCTACTGGTACAGACGCATTTAAAGATTTAAAGAATGCTTGTGAACAGTCTCTTAAAGAATCTCAAAATACAAAAGAAAAAGCAGCCGTCTATTTAATCTATGGCTTTGCACGTACTTACGTAATCCTCTATGAAGATGAAGCTGTTACCTCTGAATTTGCCAATACCTCTAAGTCTAAGCTTATAGACTACATGGAATGTTTAAATGAAGCTCTATTAAATCAAAATGATAGTGCTATTTTGGATGCCTTAAATCAAGTAAGCGATGACTATATAAAGAGCTCGCGAGTTTTCTAAACACCATTAATTTATTTTTGATGAAAATACTTCTTTAGCCCAAGCTAAAGAAGTATTTAAAGTTTGTTTTAGTGAGACTTTTTCTTACCGCCACCATCTTGTTTATTGACAGTAGACCATGCAATTCGTTCAGCTTCTTCTTGAGAATGACCTCTATCTACTTCACTCTCAACAATATGTTTAGCCTGACGTTTTTGCTTTGCTGTGTAGGCTGTTTTATCACCTCGAGGCATAGGTTCATCCTCCCTATTTATATTAAGATACTTAATATTTAAACATGCTGAGAATTTAAACCAGTTAAGTAATGTCTCCCAATGTGTATTAAGTGGTTAGAAGTTTTACTTAAATGTGAATTTGAAAATGTAATAACCCCCTTTAATATCATAAATTTCATAGTATTAATGGGGGAATGTATTAAGGATAGATCACAAAAAGTACTCAGTAACGAACATTTTTCCTTTTTTCCTAAAAATTGTTTTTATTTTATTAAAGTGAAAAATTATGTTTAATGTTTAAAATCAAATATTTATTAATTTATTGTAAAAGCCAGCTTTTATCTGGAACAAAGTTATTATCGACCTTAATCAATGTTGTAGGTTAATATTTCTCAAGAATTAAAAAAACGACTGATGCGTAAACAAACCTGCGTGTGTGAGTCGTTTTTTTTCATGTATGCTGTCCTTAGTTCAAGAGTTGATTTGAAATGCACTGTGATATTTATAGATCGAGCAAAAAAGATGAAATGTACATGTATATTGCTCGTCCAAACTATCCTGACGATGCGGAACAAGCTGATCCGTTTGAAAATGTTCCTGAAGCTGTTTTACAAGCGTTTGGTCGTACAACGTTTGTCATGCATTTAGAATTAGCTCCAACACGTAAATTGGCGCGTGTTAATGTTTTACATGTTTTAGACTCATTACAAACAAAAGGTTTCTTTATTCAGATGCCGCCAGAAGGATTAATTAATCCGAATGCGGTTGAACCAGAGGGCTTACGTGGTGCGTGAAGATCAAACTGGAATAATGAATCAATTATTCTCTTTTTTGGATGTTGTTCCTGAAGGTGTTATTGCTTTAACAGCTTATGGAATAGGCGCTATTATTGCTTTATGGTGTTGGTGGCGATTAATGCGTCGCCTTCCTACAACTTTTGGTGCAATTAGCTGGCTTATTGTATTTGCTATTTTAGTTACCCCAACAGTGTCTGAAGGACCGAATGCATCTGTAGCACCTGCTATTTTTGGACTTCTTTTTGGTGTTTTAACTAAAGATAGCCCTCTAATTTGGTCAAATTTATCTTTAATTCTGTTTGTAGTTGGTCTAGGTTTGGTTGTTGGCTATTGTTGGTCAAAATATTCAACAAACAAAAGCATGCGTTCCATCTAACCATTGAAATAGAAAAATAAGGTCTTTACATGTCTGCTGATACCCAACATTTTACCGGTACAGATCAATATATCGCGACTGATAGTCTTAAGCTCGCTGTAAAAGCAGCTCGTGCTTTACAAAAGCCTTTACTAATTAAGGGTGAACCTGGCACGGGTAAAACTTTGCTTGCTGAACAAGTAGCACAAAGTTTGGGTTTAAAACTGATCACTTGGCATATCAAATCGACAACCAAAGCGCAGCAAGGGTTGTATGAATATGATGCGGTTTCTCGTTTACGAGACAGCCAGTTAGGTGATGATCGAGTTTACGATATTAAGAACTATATTAAACCCGGTAAACTGTGGGAAGCTTTCACGAGTGAAGAGCGTTGTGTTTTGTTAATTGATGAAATTGACAAAGCCGATATCGAGTTTCCAAATGACTTGCTGCATGAACTCGATAAAATGTCTTTTTATGTTTATGAAACCAATGAAACAATTACGGCAACACAACGCCCGATTGTAATTATTACTTCGAATAATGAAAAAGAATTACCAGATGCTTTTTTGCGTCGTTGTTTCTTTCATTACATTGAGTTTCCAGATGAAGCTACAATGCGAGAAATCATTGCGGTTCATTTCCCAAATATCTCTGCAACACTAGTAAACGAAGCTTTACAGGTTTTCTTTAAACTACGTGAAATTCCTAATTTGAAGAAACCACCATCAACCTCTGAGTTAATTGATTGGTTAAGCTTACTCATGGCAGACGATATGCCAGAAGATGTATTACGCAATCGAGATACATCAAAAGCGATTCCACCTTTATATGGTGCGCTGATCAAAAACGAGCAGGATGTGCAACTCCTCGAACGTTTGGCTTTCATGTCTCGACGTTAAAGGAGGGAATAACCCATGTTTGTGCGGTTATTTTACACCTTACGTAAATACGGTGTTCCAGTTACAACTCGTGAACTCATTGACTTAAACCGTGCTGTGAGTGAAGGTTTGGTTTTTGCTGATCAAGAAGAGTTTTATCAACTTGCTAAAACAATTTTAGTTAAAGATGAGCGCTTTTTTGACAAGTTCGATCGTGCCATGAAAGATTACTTTGATGGCATTGAAACCTTTGATCTGGATGAGTTACTCAAGCAAGTTCATAAGTTACCAAAAGACTGGTTTGATTTAGAACTTCTAGAAAAGCATTTAACTCCTGAACAACGAGCAGAACTCCAAAAAGCAGGTTCCTTAGAAGAACTGATGAAAATGCTGGAAGAGCGTTTACGCGAACAGCATAAAAAACATCAGGGTGGTAACCGCATGCTGGGTACTGGCGGTACTTCACCTTTTGGTGCCTTTGGGGATCATCCAGAAGGCGTCAGAATCGGTGGACCAGGGCGTAAACGTTCGGCGGTTAAAGTCTGGGAACAACGTAAATATCAAAATCTGGATGACGACCAAGTTCTTGGTACTCGCCAGATGCAAATTGCTTTACGTCGGTTACGTAAATTTGCCCGTCAAGGTGCAGCTGAAGAATTAGACGTTGACGGTACAATCCGTGAAACAGCCAAGCAAGGTATTCTTGATGTTCAAATGGTACCTGAGCGTCGAAACCGAATAAAAGTGCTGATGTTGTTTGATGTGGGCGGTTCGATGGATGCTCACATTGCTCAATGCGAAAAACTGTTTAGTGCCGCTAAAAGTGAGTTTAAGACACTCGAATATTTCTATTTCCATAATTGTCTCTATGACTATGTTTGGAAAGATAACTACCGCAGAACAGCAACCCGCATGAACACATGGGATTTGTTTCACACCTATGGACGCGACTATCGTGTAATTGTAGTGGGTGATGCCAGTATGGCACCGTATGAATTGAAATCGGTGGGTGGCTCGGTTGAATATATGAATGATGAAACAGGTGAAGTTTGGTTACGTCGCCTACGTCAACATTTTGATAAAACAGCGTGGTTAAACCCTGAAACAGAAGGGTATTGGCATTACACTCAAACCATTGGTTGGATTAAAGAGATTTTTGAAAATCATATGTATCCAATGACGCTAAAAGGCATTGAGGATTTAACGCGTTACCTTTCTCGATAAGCTTAATAACTTTAATAATTTAAAAAAGAGGAATGATATGCAACATCAAATTAACGGTATTGCTTTGCCGAATGAACAAGGATTTTTTGGTGAATATGGCGGACAATTCATTCCTCCACATTTAAAAGAAGCAATGGATGAAATTAATGTTGCCTATGAAGAAATTCGTCATACAGCTGAATTTCAAAATGAACTATCAGACCTTTTTACGAATTATGTAGGCCGTCCAAGTCCCTTATTTCATGCGAAGCGTCTATCTGAACACTTAGGTGGCGCACAAATTTACTTAAAACGTGAAGATTTGAACCACACGGGCGCCCACAAAATTAATCACTGCTTAGGTGAAGCTTTACTTGCTAAATATATGGGCAAAAAGAAAGTTATTGCTGAAACAGGTGCTGGTCAGCATGGGGTCGCTTTGGCAACCGCTTGTGCATTAGTAGGAATTCCCTGTGAAATTCACATGGGTCAAGTCGATATCGAAAAAGAACATCCAAACGTGGTCAAAATGAAAATTTTGGGTGCTCATTTGGTGGCAGTTACACGTGGTACAGCAACATTAAAAGATGCTGTAGATAGTGCATTTGAAGAATATTTAAAAGATCCTAAAAACTTTATATATGCTATTGGTTCTGTTGTAGGTCCACATCCATTTCCTAAAATGGTTCGTGATTTTCAATCTATTATTGGCAATGAAATTAAAGATCAAACGCATCAGCGATTTGGAAAAAGTCCCGATTATGTTGTGGCATGTGTAGGTGGTGGTTCAAATGCAATAGGTGCATTTACTGCATTTTTAAATGACTCAGACGTAAAACTTGTTGGGGTTGAGCCAGCTGGACATGGTTTAGAAACCAATATGCATTCGGCAACGCTAACTTTAGGTAAGCCAAGTCAAATTCATGGTATGGCGTGTTATGTGCTTGAAAATGACGCGGGTGAACCTTTACCCGTGCATTCTATTGCTTCAGGACTAGACTATCCGGGTGTTGGGCCACAACACAGTTTTTTAAAAGATTTAGGTCGTGTTGAATATAGCACTGCAACTGACCAAGAATGTTTAGATGCTTTTATGATACTTTCTCGTGTTGAAGGCATTGTTCCTGCACTTGAAAGCTCACACGCTGTCGCATGGGCCATTCGAGAAGCACCAAAACTGCCGAAAGAAACCATGATCGTAGTGAATTTATCGGGCCGTGGAGATAAAGACTCTGATTATGTTGCCGAAAAGCTTAAGCTTTAAGTCGACTAATCTCCAAAAGCGGTCAGTATTTAAAGGCCGCTTTTTTATTTTAAAAATTTAAATCAATCTCTAGTTAAAAGTTCATTATTTCTTAATTAAAACAAAGTATTCTGATTTTAACGTGTGATTGTTAGAGATCGGCATGTAAAACTCCTGTTCACAAGGCAAAGCGTTGCTTTGCTGTACCTCACTCAGTAGAATAGTCACTTTGCAAAATTTGCCTTTGGAGACGCCTAAGTGGAGCGACCGACGATTAGCCCTGAACATTTACAGGAAGCTGCTGAAAATTTATCAACAATTCGAGATTTTATTCGTTTTGGGGTATCAGCATTACGTCAACATGATGCACATTTAGGACAAGGTACTGAAGATTATTTTGCAGAAAGCTCTGCATTAGTTTTACAAACCTTATCTCTTGAATGGTCAGCAGACGCAGAAATTCTAGATGCGAAGTTATTACCAAGCGAAAAAGCGGAATTTTTAAGCTTATTGGAACGTCGTATCAATGACCGTATTCCAACATCTTATTTATTAAATCTTGCTTATTTCTTTAATAAGCCATTCTATGTAGATGAGCGTGTACTCATTCCACGTTCACCAATTGCAGAATTAATTGAACAACGTTTTGCACCATATTGTTTAGATGAAAATGGTCAAATGCGTGAAGCTCTCAATAATTTACCAGAAAATGCAAAACCTAAAACCCCACAACGTATATTAGATATGTGTACAGGTTCTGGATGTATTGCGGTTGCTTTGGCTTATGCATATCCAGACGCTGAAATAGATGCAACTGACATTTCTAAAGAAGCTTTAGAAGTTGCTTCAATTAATACAGAACACCACAATAAGCAATATCAAGTTGCATTACTTGAATCTGACTTGTTTGCCAAGATTCCAGCTGAAAATCAGTATGATTTGATTGTAAGTAATCCACCGTACGTTGATGCTGAAGATATGGCTGACTTACCAGAAGAATTTTTACATGAACCTGAACTTGCATTGGCAGCAGGCCAAGATGGTTTAGATTTAGTTCGTAAAATGCTTGCACAAGCGGCAGATTACTTAACTGAAGATGGTCTTATTGTCATTGAAGTAGGTAATTCTGAATGGTCTATGCGTCAGAACTTTAATACGATTGATTTCAACTGGCTCACTTTCCAAAAAGGGGGTTCAGGTATTTTTGCTTTGACTGCTGAACAATGTCGCCGTTATAGAAAACTATTTGAAGAGCAAATATAAGGAGTTGGGCATATGGCAGGGAATAGTATTGGACAACTCTTTCGTGTAACCACTTGTGGTGAGTCTCATGGCGTTGGCTTAATGGCAATTGTTGATGGTGTGCCACCAGGCCTTGAGCTAACTGAAGAAGACTTGCAAAAAGATCTTGACCGTCGTAAACCGGGAACTTCTAAATTTGCGACTCAACGTAAAGAGCCTGATCAAGTTAAAATCATTTCAGGTGTTTTTGAAGGTAAAACGACAGGAACACCAATTGGTTTATTGATTGAGAATACTGATCAGAAATCAAAAGATTATGGCAATATTGCCCAAACTTTTAGACCTGGCCATGCCGACTATACATATACGCAAAAATACGGTTTCCGTGACTATCGTGGCGGCGGACGTTCTAGTGCTCGTGAAACTGCTATGCGTGTTGCAGCGGGTGCAATTGCTAAAAAATATTTGGCGGAAAAATTTGGCGTCTTGATTCGTGGTCACGTTACTCAAATCGGCAATGAAGTTGCCGAAAAACTGGATTGGAATGAAGTTCCGAATAATCCATTTTTCTGTGGCGATGTAGACGCTGTTCCACGTTTTGAAGCTTTAGTGACTTCTTTACGTGAACAGGGAACAAGCTGTGGCGCGAAGCTAGAAATTTTGGCTGAAAAAGTTCCTGTAGGCTGGGGTGAACCTGTTTTTGACCGTTTAGATGCTGATATTGCTCATGCGATGATGAGTATTAATGCGGTTAAAGGGGTAGAAATTGGTGATGGTTTTGCAGTTGCGGGACAGTTTGGTCATGAAACACGTGACGAATTGACCAGTAATGGCTTTTTAGCGAATCATGCTGGTGGGATTTTGGGTGGTATCTCAAGTGGTCAATCCATTCGAGTTGCTATTGCACTAAAACCAACAGCAAGCATTACGACACTAGGTAAAACGATTAATTTAAATCGTGAAGATACAGATGTGTTGACTAAAGGTCGCCATGATCCATGCGTAGGCGTACGTGCAACACCGATTGCAGAAGCAATGTTAGCTATTGTTTTAATGGATCACTTCCTACGCCATCGTGCCCAAAATGCAGATGTTATTCCTCCATTTGCGCCAATTGAACCTTAATCATATTTTTTGATTATAGTACTTAAAACCCCGTATTTAATTTAAATATGGGGTTTTAAGTTTTTATTACACTGAAGTTTCATTAAATTTTAAATTATTGTCTTGTCTTATAATATTTATATAAATATAATATTCTGCGATTTATTTTTGAATATATTTATCTGTGGATAATCAGCAATTAAATATTGTTAATTTTTACTAAACCAGATTTTTATATTTATCAAATAAAGTTAATTTAATCAAATTGCTTTTATATCAGCTTACTACACATATTTAAATTTTTATTACTTTAAACAAAGAATTTTCAAAGTCATCATTGAAATTGGGGAAATATCAATGAATCAATGCACATATAGAATTGGCTGTATGTCAAAGGATAGGCTATTGCCTAAAAATTTAGAGGCAATGATAAAAGTTATTCATGACTTATCTTTGTCATCTCATCTTTTAGGGAATTGGATATACAGTGAAGACAATCCAGACATACATATTATTGATTTAGATAGTGGCTACACCAATATACTTATTCCAAAAAAAATTAAGATCGTATTGAGTAATAATCCTGAACTTTTAAAAGGCTACCAATATGGTTTGAAGAGGCCAATAAGGTATCAGGAGCTTCTTAATATTTTACAAGATATTGAGAAGAATGAATATTTTAAAATTAGTCATCAAGAACGTATAACAAATAATGAGAATATAGTCTCTAAAAATCATTTAGAGACAAAGATACTTTATAAACTTGTGTGTTATCCAAACTTTAAAAATATTCATGCAGAGCAGATTGTTAATGTTACTAGAGTTTGTGCTTTATTATCTATTGAGTCAAAAACAGCTCAAGAAATTAAGAGGTTTTTGAATTTATCCCTTGATGAAATACAAAAAATTATAGAAATAATAAAAAAAGAAGCTTATCCAAATTATGAAACAATACATGAAAATATTGTTTCGATCTTACCATTTTCGGCTGAAACCATTTCTACTGTGCCGCAGAGAATAGAACAAAATTCTTTTTTTTATTTTTTAATTAAATTTTGGAAGAAACTGAAGAGAGGGTTCTAATGAAGTGGAATTTTCTACATTATATGGATTGGAGCCTATAATTTTTATTATCTAATACAAAAGTTGATTAATTGAAAGTCGCTAAATTTATTAAGTTTATATAAGCTATTTTTAACAGATGGTTTAAATTTAAATAAAAGAGGTTTTCGTATGTACTGATTCTAAATTATTTTTAGCTTTGCCACGGATGGAAAAGCTAATTATTTATATTGAGTCATTTCAAATGTAAGTCAGACTTTTTAAGTTAAATCTACAATTTGTTCTTCATTTACAGCGATCTTAAATTGATTACGCCCATTCGTTTTTGCCTTGTACAAAGCATGGTCAGCGCGAGCAACGAAAGCAGAAATTGAATCATTTAGACGTGGAATCGTGGTTGCCACACCAACACTAATAGTGACTTGTGGTGAAACATCACTACATGGGTGTTTAATTGCAATTTTATCAATAGCATTCATTAAACGTTCAACTTGGATTAAAGCTTGCTGAGAATTTGTCATTGGAAATAACAGTAAAAATTCTTCGCCACCATAACGAGCAACCAAATCACCACTGCGTGCGGCAATAGAGGAAATAGCAATTGCGATTTCTTTTAAGCATTCATCACCCTTTAGATGCCCTAAAGTATCGTTGTAAGCTTTAAAATAGTCGATATCGACCATCATGATGGTAAGGGGTGTTTCATGTCGTAAAGCACGGCGCCATTCGTTATCCAGTGTTTCATCTAGATAGCGTCGATTGGCTAAACCAGTGAGTGCATCTTGCTGGGAAAGCAAAGATAATTGCTGTGCTTGCTGCATCAGTTCAATGCGATTCAGCTCGATCATGCAGTTTTGTAAGTAGTTTTCTCGATGTTGGCGGTCAGTTGCATAGGCAAGGGTCATGCCCAAGAAACTACTGAAGGTGTAAGTTCGGTTCAAGAAAGTCCAGTCGATCACCCCATTTAAGTAGTTACTTACCAAAATTCCAACAAGTCCTCCAACCCATCCAGCAAATATGGCTGTGTAAAAACGCATACCTACTGCACCATAGATAATCACAATCGCATACATCATCGCCGCATGAAAAAGAACGTTCTCTTGGCCATTTTCTATAACGTTAATTAAAATAAAAGTAATTGCGACTGCTAAAGCTGAGCCAATTCCTACATAATAATCAAAATACTGATTTAATTTTTTAATAAACGATAAAATCCAGGCAAGAAAAATAATTACACCCACCCAAGAATAATAACTAAACCAGGGTAAAACTTGTTCAGTTGGCAATACTTGATATATACCAAAGCTTAAAAATATATATAATATTAAAATAATAGGCGCTCTATAGCGGAACTCATAGGCAGCACCGTTTTGGTATTGAAAACGATAAATCGTTTCAAGCTGCTTTGGAAACCATACGAAATTTAATCCTCGTGTGGTTAATAAATCTATTTGTTCCTGTCCCAATATATTGGAACCCTGCAACTTCATAATTAATACTCTCTATATTGGAAGTTGTCATAAAATGAGACTTATTTTTAGTAAAGTTCCATCTAAAAATATTGATTATATAATGTGTGATTTATTTAAAATAATAATACAGATTTTTTAAAAAAGTAATGATTTTTATCTGAGTTAAATGTGATAAAAATCACGACATTTCAATGATTAGCGTAACAATTATCTAAAGTATCGCAATCCATCGAAAAAAGTTACAAATGGTCGATTAACGATTGTATCTTTATCGTTTTCGGATAGACTTGTAGCGTGAAATACAGATGATTGCTGTCATATAAATAGGAAAATTAGCAATGACTGCTCTAAATCAATATGGAATGAATTTAGAAATTACGCCGCATAATGAATGGTCACAACGGTTCTGGGATGACCTGTTACCAGCAAAAGAACGGGTGAGTAAACATCCGTTTTTTACGGAAATGGCCAATGGGGGATTGAGCCTAGATAGTTTCCGATATGCGTTACTTAATTTCTATCCATTAGTCGCGCATTTCCCGTCATATATGGCTGGGGCGTTAGGCAAAGCAACTGGGTTTTCTGAACCTGGCGTTACAGAAGCACGAGATTGGTTAATCCAAAATATTAAGGTAGAAGAGCGACACTTAAAATGGTATCGCGATTGGGCTGGAGGTTTTGGTTTAACTGTCGATGAACTTGATAGTGTGCGGCCACCAGCTGCGATGAATGCAGTAAACCATTTCTTATGGAACATGAGTTATCGTGGAAATTTGGCAGAATGTCTTGCTGCAACAAATTTAGCAATTGAATGGGCAACAGGAGATTGGTCAATTCAGGTTTATAAAGGTATTCATACCTATACTAATCATCCTGAAGTCACGATTGATAAACGTTCTTTAGCTTGGTTGCGTGCGCATGCGCATTATGATGATCTTCATCCTTATGAAGCCATGGAGCTGATTAAGCGCTTATGTAATGATCGTCCTGATTGGCAGCAAAAGGCATTTCATGCTGCCGAAGAAGGGCTGCGGTATTATGAATTAGCCCTAGACGATTGCTATAAGGTACAGCTTCAGGCTTCTGCTTGATCTCACTTAAAAAAGGGAGAATATCGTATGGATATTCTCCCTTTTATTTTATTCAAGCAATTTTAAAAGTTTAGTTCGATAAGGTGTTTCTTTGGGTAATAATTCAAGTAAACGTTCAACAGCATCTACGCGGTCTGGAACTCGACTGACTACTCGTAATAATTGATCAATATCTTCAATTTGGTAAATCACATGACTCAAGCGAGCATCAAAGCAATCTCTCCATGCACATAAAAATGGACTTTCTGATTTAGCTAAAAAGCTCCCTCTATAAAGAGTAAGAGTAGTTGATGTGAAGCCTAGATTTAATGCTTGTTCTGCCATTAAAAAATCACATTGAATTTCACAGTTAAGTCGATAAGGCCGTGACTCAATGACCCCGGGTATTAAGTTTCTAAGTTGAGAAAGTTCTGCTTTTAAGGTAGTGGTACTTACGGGCCGGTCACCATATAACGCATAGTGAAGTTCTTCAAGATTAATCCCTTCTGGACAAAGGGTTAGAATACACAGAATTTCAATCTGGCGTTGAGTCAACGTCAGACTATGCTGATTATATTGAACTTTAGGAGTACCAAAGGCCTTAATATATAAAATATTTTTCTGATGAAGCTGAATTGCTTGCTTCACAATATCAGCGCATCTTTCAACAGCTAAAAGCCCCAGAGAATTATGTTTTTGATATTTAGTCGACAAATTCATAATGCCATAAAATTGGCCTGTATTTGTATCGGTAATAGGTGCTGCATAGCAGACCCAATCTCTTACACTATTCATTTGGTTTTCGTGTGAGTAAACGCAGTTAGCTGAATGAGTATTTAATGCTAGACCAATTGCATTTTGTCCCACTGCCTGAGTTGACCACTGACCACCTTCAACAAAATGAACTTGCTCAGCCGATGAGCGCATCGGTGTACTACTCCATGTCCAAAGTAGAGTGCCATGTGGGTCGGTCACACCAATTGCCATATCGGCATCTTCGGCAATATGCATTAAATTCCGATGACACTCGTGAATCGAACGACCAAACAATGAATGTTCCCATTCTTCGGTTAGATCAAATAATGGAGCCGCATCGAGGTCAACTGGTGGTTTTTTTCCTAATTGTTGAGAATGAGATGACTTTTCTGGCCGAAATAATGACGGCGTAGTATCTAAAAAAGGTGATGATAATTGTTTTGACATATCCATATCGAAATTCCTTTATCATTGAAATGGCGTATCCGTAGCCGCTCAACAGTTATAACTTTTTTATTGTGACTATTTCCTCGTTATCTGCTTACCTTAAATAAATTTATAGGTCTTGACCATTATCCTATTGGATAAGTTTTGTTAATTGGCTAATCCTTACGATAAGACATCTTGTCGGTTGAAAGGTTTTGGTACTGCTTCTCCAAAATATTGTCGATCAGCAAAATAGCTAGAACGAACCATCGGTGCACTCCAAATATTTTTAAAACCTAATCGTTTACCATGTCGAGTATATCGTTCAAATTCTTGTAAATTTACAAACCGATGAATAGGTGCATATGATTTTGAAGGCTGAAGATATTGACCAATCGTGACAAGATCTACTTGATAATCTTTTAAGTCATTAAGTAGAGCAAGTACTTCTGCCTCAATTTCTCCTAACCCAACCATTAAACCAGACTTGGTTTTGATATCGGGACAATATGCTTTAAAGCGTTTTAGTAGCTCTAGTGAGTGTTGATAGTCTGAGCCCGGACGCATCGCTTTATATAAACGAGGAACTGTCTCAATATTATGATTAAACACATCTGGTGGAGATAAACTCAAAGTTGTAAGCGCTGTCTCTAAACGACCGCGAAAATCTGGTACCAAAATCTCAATCAAAGTTTCTGGGCAACGTTTTCGGATTTCTTCAATGCACTTTACAAAATGTGCAGCGCCGCCATCGTGTAGATCGTCGCGGTCAACAGAGGTAATCACGACATATTTTAAGTTTAGGTTTGCGACCGTTTCTGCCAAATGTTTAGGTTCATCTTCATCTAAAGGTTTTGGGCGACCATGAGCAACATCACAAAAAGGGCAGCGACGAGTACAGATGTCTCCCATAATCATAAATGTAGCCGTACCGCCACCAAAACATTCGGGTAAGTTTGGACAGGCTGCTTCTTCGCAAACGCTATGCAACTTTTGTTGGCGCAGCAAATTTTTTATCCGTTTGATTTCTTCAAAATCGGTTATTTTTGCTCTAATCCAATCCGGTTTAGTGAGTAACTCTTCTGTAGGTAAAATTTTAATAGGAATGCGAGCGACTTTATCTGCTCCTCTTAATTTAATACCAGTTTCTGCTTGTCTTTTAAAATCCATATTCATAATTCCATTTTGTTTAAAAATTATTTAAACTCCTGTTTTTTTAATTTAACAACTTATTTAAATCATATTAATAAGTCGCAATTAATTAAATACACAGGGTGTGGCGAGTATTATAAAATAAGAAAGGTTGGTTAAAGGTTTGTTTTTTAACTCAATGAAAATTATAAAAATTTTTTTAAATTATTTTTATGGGTTAAGTTTTTGAAATTAAAAAATTAATTAATTTTATTTTAAATAAAAACTTTTTAGTCTAATAGATTAATTCTTGATTTTAGATTTAAGTATTTATAGCGAATTAGATTTTCGCTTGAAACTTGGTTGAACTTTTAAAATCAAGATAATAAAGGAAAAGGATATGCAATTAACGGAAGATCAATTACTCGCAGCATATAAACGCATGCGTGATATTCGTGAATTTGAGGATCGACTTCACGAAGAAAATACCAATGGTGATATTCCAGGTTTTATTCACTTATACAGTGGAGAAGAAGCTGTAGCAGTCGGGATTTGTGAAAATCTAACCGACAAAGACTATATCACTTCAACCCATCGTGGACATGGGCACTGTATTGCAAAAGGTTGTGACATTCACGCCATGATGCTGGAAATTTTCGGTAAAGATGACGGACTGTGCCGTGGAAAAGGCGGTTCTATGCATATTGCCGATTTGGATAAAGGTATGCTCGGTGCCAACGGAATTGTGGGCGGCGGGCCTCCTTTAGCAATTGGTGCAGCGTTGACAGCAAAAACCTTAAAAACTGGTGGCGTTGGACTGTCTTTTACAGGTGATGGCGGTTCAAACCAAGGCCTGACCTTTGAAGCAATGAACATGGCTGTTGTTCTTAAACTTCCAGTAATTTTTGTTTTCGAAAATAACGGTTTTGGTGAAGGAACGGGCCATGATTACGCGGTAGGAAGTAAGGATATTGCTGGTCGTGCAGCTGGTTTTGGTTTACCAGCAGTTAAAGTTGATGGTACCGATTTCTTTGCAGTTTATGAAGCGGCCCAAGCTGCTATTGATCGTGCACGCTGTGGTGAAGGTCCAAGTGTGATTGAAACCATTACGAACCGCTTTTATGGCCACTTTGAAGGTGACCCGGGCTTAATTCGCTCTAAAGAAGAGGTCGAGTTCATCAAAGAAAATAAAGATCCTTTGAAAATTTTCCGCGAGAAAGTCAAAGGCAAAATTGATGAAACCAAACTAGACGAGATTGATGCAGTATCTAAGGCAAATGTTGATGATGCTGTTGCTAAAGCTCGTGCTGCGGCATACCCACAACCAGAACAACTCCTTACCGACGTCTATGTCTCTTACTAAAGGAATAGTAAAGATGCCAAATAAAAGTTTTCGTAATGCGATTAAAGAAGCCATTGAATCAGAAATGCGCCGTGACCCAACGGTTTTTGTAGTTGGTGAAGATGTTCGTGGTGGACATGGTGGTAAGAATACCGAAGATAACGAGCTTGAAGGCTTCGGTGGAGTACTTGGTGTAACCAAAGGCTTATGGACAGAATTTGGTTCAGAACGTGTGATTGATACCCCAATTACCGAATCAGCGATTATTGGTATGGCCGCTGGTGCTGCGGCTACAGGTTTACGTCCTGTTGCTGACTTAATGTTTATGGATTTCTATGGCGTGTGTCATGACATGCTTTATAACCAAGCCGCTAAGTTCCGTTATATGTTCGGCGGAAAAGCAAAAGCGCCAATGGTTGTACGTGGCATGATTGGTGCAGGTTTTTCTGCTGCAGCTCAGCATTCTCAGTCACCATATAACGTATTTGCTGCGGTTCCGGGTTTAAAAGTTGTGGTTCCATCTAGCCCATATGATGTGAAAGGGCTATTAATTCAGGCTATTCGAGATGACGACCCTGTGGTGTTCTGTGAGCATAAAATGCTTTATGACATTAAAGGTGAAGTTCCAGATGATGCCTATACCATTCCATTTGGTGTAGCAAATTACACCCGTGAAGGGACAGATGTGACCATTATTGCTTTAGGGTTGATGGTACACCGTGCCAATGAAGTGGCAGACAAACTAGCAAAAGATGGTATTTCGGTTGAAGTGGTAGACCCTCGTACAATTTCACCTCTGGATGAAGAAGGAATTTTAGAGTCTGTTGCATCGACTGGACGTGTGGTTATTGTGGACGAATCAGCGGCACGCTGTGGCTTTGGGCATGATGTTGCTGCACTAGTTGCACAAAAAGGTTTCCACTATTTGAAAGCACCTGTTGAACTCGTAACGCCACCACATACGCCTGTTCCATTCTCTCCAGTTTTAGAAAAAGAATGGATTCCAAGTGTAGAGCGTATTGAGCAAGCTGTGCGAAAAACATTGGAGGCTTAGGATGAGCGAAATTAAAACGCTGGAGATCCCGAAATGGGGATTATCCATGGAAGAAGGCACGATTGCCCAATGGTTGATTAAAGAAGGTGATAGCTTTAATAAAGGCGATGAAATTTGTGAAATTGAAACCACAAAAATCGTCAATGTATTAGAAGCGCCTTTTGCTGGAACACTCCGTAAAATTTTAGCAAAAGACGGGGATACTTTACCTGTTGGTGGTCTTATTGCGGTATGTGCTGATAGTGAAGTTTCTGATGCAGAAATTGAAACGTTTATTGCATCACTAGGTGGTTCAGCAGCTAAGGCCCCTGAAGCACCTTCGGAACAAAGTAAAGCGCAAACATCTGCACCTGTTGCTGAAAAAGCAGAACAACCACATTCTGTAGCTGCAAGTGCTCCAGCTCCTGCAAAGGTAGCTAAAGGTGACTACGATGTACCGGAGTCATTGCAAGGCTATCAAACATCTGATGAGTTGATTACAACACCGCATGCGTTAAAACTTGCTGAAAAGCATAATGTGAACTTAGCGAAAGTCACAGGTTCTGGCCGTGAAGGACGTATTAGTGTTCAAGACATCCAGAAAGCTGTGCAGGCTGCTGGAGGTCAGTGGCCTGACGTTAAACAGCAAACTCAAGCTAAAGTAGTTAAATCTACTGCCGACGATAGCCGAGTTTCAGCGACGCCTGTAGCACGTCGTTTAGCAAAACAGTGGGGCATTAATTTAAATGACTGCCGTGTTTCAGGTACTCGTGGCCGGGTTTGTAAAGAAGATGTTGAAGCAGTTTATTATCGTAACAATCCAACGTCGGTAAATGAACAATCTGCTCAATGTGCTGTTGCTCAGCCACAGTCGACCGTTACAACTGTGGCGATGAATGGTATGCGTAAAGCGATTGCTTCACGGTTACAGGCTGCAAAACGTAACGCACCGCATTTCCGCCTAGTAGTCGATCTAAACGTAGAAGCTATGCAAAAACTACGTAAGCAAATTAATGAAACTGTGCCACAGGTGAAGCTTTCTATTAATGACATGTTAATTAAGGCAGCTGCAGCGGCACTCATTAAAGTACCTGAGGTGAATGTTCAATTTGATGAGGCGACTCAATCAATTTTACAGTTCTCTCAAGCGGATATTTCGGTGGCCGTAGCGATTCCAAACGGTTTAATTACACCCATTGTAAAAGCAGCAAATCAGAAGTCTTTAGCACAGATTTCCGATGACATGCGTGATTTGGCAACACGTGCCAAGACTGGCAAGTTACAACCTGATGAGTTTCAGGGCGGCAGCTTTAGCATTTCAAATTTAGGAATGTTAGGCATTAAACAGTTCGATGCCATTATTAATCCACCGCAAGGTGCAATTATGGCATTAGGTGCTTCTGAATCACGTGCTGTTGTTGAAAATGGCAATGTCGTGGTTCGTGAGATTGTCACAGCGACGTTGTCATGCGATCACCGCGTCATTGATGGTGCAGTTGGGGCGAAATTCTTGGCCAGCTTTAAGCAGTTTGTTGAAAATCCTGCTTTAATTTTGGTGTAGGAGAACCCGCATGTCAGAAGCTCAATTTGATTTAATTGTGATTGGCGCGGGACCGGGTGGGTATGTGGCTGCAATTCGTGCAGCCCAGCTCGGCTTAAAAACCGCAATTGTAGAAGAGCAACATTTAGGCGGAATTTGCCTAAATTGGGGCTGTATTCCAACCAAAGCTTTGCTTGCAGGGGCAGAGCTTGCAACTCAGTTTAAACATGCTGGACAGTTTGGTTTTCAGGTATCTCAACTCGATTTTGATATACAAAAGCTTGTGCAACATAGCCGACAAGTATCAGCTCAGTTAGTACAAGGCATCGATTATTTACTTAAAAAGAATCAGGTGACAGTGTTTAATGGCCGTGCTCAACTTATAGCGAAAGAAAAAATTGAAGTGACCGATGCTCAAGGTAATAGTCAGGCTTTGAGTGCACCCCATATTATTTTGGCAACTGGAGCTAAAGCTCGACATGTTCCTCAGCTTCATGTCGATGGAACGTACGTCTGGAGCTATAAAGAAGCTCTTGTTCCAGAGCAGTTACCAAAAACTTTACTGGTTGTGGGCTCAGGTGCAATTGGTAGTGAGTTTGCTAGTCTTTATCAAGACTTGGGCTGTCAGGTCACGCTTATTGATTTAGCCAAACAGATTTTACCGACTGAAGATGCAGAAGTTGCTCAATTTGTCAGAAAGCAATTTGAACAAAAAGGAATGAAAGTCTTAACCGATGCTGTTGTTCAAAGCATTCAAATTGAAAATGAGCAAGTTCACTGTGTGATTGAAACTGCAAGTGACGTTCAAACGATTGTTTTTGACCGTGTGCTTTCGGCAATTGGTGTACAGCCTAATACCACGGGGCTAGGACTAGAACGTTTAGGTGTAGAACTCAATCCACAAGGTTTTGTGGCAATTGATGACTATTGTAAAACCAATGTAGCAGGGCTTTATGCGATTGGTGATGTGGCTGGAGCACCGTGTCTTGCCCACAAAGCAAGCCATGAAGCCATGATATGTGTCGAGAAAATTGCTGGTGTAGCGAATGTACATTCGCTCGATCGTAGCCAGATACCGGGTTGTATTTTTACTCATCCACAAGTGGCGAGTATTGGTTTAACTGAAAATGCAGCAAAAGCTCAGAACCTACCTATACGAACCGGCAAGTTTTCTTTAACTGCGAATGGCAAAGCTTTGGCAATTGGAGATGCGTCAGGTTTCGTTAAAACGGTGATACATGCAGAGACGGGCGAACTA
Source organism: Acinetobacter sp. DMC2 (assembly GCF_056314305.1). Taxonomy (NCBI): domain Bacteria; kingdom Pseudomonadati; phylum Pseudomonadota; class Gammaproteobacteria; order Moraxellales; family Moraxellaceae; genus Acinetobacter; species Acinetobacter sp. DMC2. The sequence continues at coordinate 235,128 of NZ_JBQUYP010000003.1, forward strand.
CTTGGTGCACATATGGTAGGCCATGAAGTGACTGAACACATTCAAGGCTTTGCAATTGCTAAATATCTAGAAGCAACTGATGAAAGTTTAGCTCAAGTGATTTTCCCGCATCCAACATTATCAGAAGCCATGCATGAATCCATTTTGGCTTCAATGCAAAGAGCGATTCATATGTAGAAATTCTGCATTTACAGGAGTTGAACATGGTTAAGGGATTAAAAAATAAAGTCGCTTTAGTCACAGGGGCAGCTCAAGGCATTGGCCGTGGGATTGCCCTGCGCTTGGCGCAAGAAGGGGCACATATTGCATTAGTCGATATGAAACAAGATCGACTGAATGATGTGCAGCAGGAAATTCAGGCTTTAGGTGTAAATGCGAGCATATTTATTGCCGATGTCAGTGACCGCGAGCAAGTGTATGCTGCTATAAATCATGCTGAGCAGGCCCTTGGTGGGTTTGATGTCATGATTAATAATGCTGGAATTGCACAAGTTCAAGCGATTGCGGATATCACATCTGATGAATTTCAAAAAATTGTTGATATCAATATTGGTGGAGTGCTGTGGGGAATACAGGCTGCTGCTGCAAAATTTAAGCAACGCCAACATAAAGGTAAAATCATTAATGCCTGTTCAATTGCTGGGCATGATGGGTTTGCTTTACTCGGTATTTACTCGGCAACCAAATTTGCAGTACGAGCACTTACCCAAGCTGCTGCAAAAGAATATGCTAGTCAGGGTATTACCGTAAATGGATATTGTCCCGGAATTGTCGGAACAGATATGTGGGTTGAAATCGATAAACGTTTTGCTGAAATTACGGGTGCCGCAATCGGTGAAACTTATAAAAAATATGTGGAAGGTATTGCTTTAGGTAGAGCCCAAACACCAGATGATGTAGCCGCTTTAGTTGCTTTTCTGGCAAGTAAAGATTCGGACTATATTACGGGTCAATCCATTTTAACGGACGGTGGCATTGTCTATCGCTAAAACAACATCCTGATTTGAGGGAGATAATAATGAAAGCAGCGCGTTTTTATGACAGAGGCGATATTCGTATTGAAGATATCCCTGAACCAGAAGTCACTCCCGGCACTGTAGGGATTAAGGTAGCTTGGTGTGGAATTTGTGGTACAGATTTGCACGAATTTATGGAAGGGCCGATTTTTATTCCACCATGTGGACATCCACATCCTATTTCAGGTGAATCTGCACCGATTACCATGGGCCATGAGTTTTCAGGTGTGGTTTATGCCGTAGGTGAAGGCGTTGATGATATTGAAATTGGTCAGCATGTGGTGGTAGAGCCTTATATTGTGGCCGATGATGTGCCGACTGGACCAGGTGACAATTATCATCTTTCCAAAAATATGAACTTTATTGGTTTAGGTGGGCGTGGTGGTGGTTTATCGGAAAAAATTGCGGTTAAACGCCGTTGGGTGCATCCAATTTCCAATAAAATTCCACTGGATCAAGCAGCCTTAATTGAGCCGTTATCAGTGGGTCATCATGCCTATGTGCGTAGTGGTGCAAAGGCTGGTGATATTGCACTGGTAGGTGGTGCGGGCCCAATTGGTTTATTGCTTTCGGCAATTTTAAAAGCGAAAGGGCTTAAGGTCATCATTACCGAGCTAAGTGCAAAACGTAAAGAAAAAGCCAAAGAGTCGGGAGTTGCAGATTATATTTTAGACCCTTCAGAAGTTGATGTTGTTTCTGAGGTCATGAAAATTACCAATGGTGATGGCGTCGATGTCGCGTTTGAATGTAGTAGTGTTAACAAAGTGTTAGATACTTTGGTTGCAGCAGTCAAACCAACAGGCGTTATTGTTATTGTTTCGATTTGGAGCCACCCAGCATCAATTAATGTGCATAGTGTGGTGATGAAAGAGCTTGATGTACGAGGCACAATTGCCTACGTAAATGACCATCAAGAAACAATTAAACTGGTCGAAGAAGGAAAAATAAATCTTGAACCTTTTATTACCCAGCGTATTCAACTTGATGATTTGATTTCACAAGGTTTTGAAACCTTAATTCATAATAATGAGTCAGCAGTTAAGATTATCGTACAGCCCTAAATAAATACTTAAACCTATAAAAAAAGAGCAATGATTCGCTCTTTTTTTATTAAAGTAAATTGTTGTCTTGGGCTTCAATAATAGGCGGTAATGGCTGTCCTAAAGAGCTTAGAGACTCTCGCTCAATCAAGCGTACAATTGAATCGAGCGGTAAATCATTTTCTTGCAAACCAAAAGGTTCTTCAATTTGAGCACTTAAGGCGTCTAAACCTAAAAACATATAAGCGATTAAGCCGACAATAAGCGGTGTCCAAATACCTAAAGCCGCTTCAAGGCTAAACGGTAATATGAAACAAAAACAATAAACAGCGCGATGTAAAAGTACTGAATATGAATAAGGCAAAGGCGTGCCAGCAATTCGATCACAACCTGCTTGGATATTACCTAGCTCAACAATATGTCGATTTAAGGTGCTATAGATAATGTCACTAATTTCGCCATCTTTGAGTATTTTAACTAAATCTTTTTGAATGTTTTCGAGTACAAATTGCGGTGCATTAATATGCTCATTTAAATAATTAAGTGAAGAGTTATTTAAATACGCATGTTCAAGAAATTTGGTTGGTTCAGCGGTTTGTTGGCGCAGTCGATCACGTAATAAATTGCTAAAAATTAAGACCTGATGAATTAAATGTTCACGTTGTTCATTGGTGAGAACGTGGCTGTCTCTAACAATATGTCTGGCATTGGCAATTAAAGCTCCCCAAAGTTTGCGACCTTCCCACCATCGATCATAACAGGCATTATTTCGAAAACCCGTACAAATCGAAAGAATCACACCAAATATTGTAAATCCAATCGCGGGTACGGTAGGAATTTGAATCCAATGATAATAAGAAAGCCAAACTACACATGCTGAAATAAATACAACAAAACTCAATGCTGGCAAGACCTTGGGTAGAACAGTTCCTTTCCATGCAAATAAGAGTTTAAAAACGTTGCTTTTATCGCGAACAATCATAGAAAGCCTTTGAATTTAATGGATCTAACCAACTGCAATATGATACGCCTTAGATTCAACAAATACCTAGCTAAAGCTTATGTTTTTGTCTATATCGCCAAAGCGTTGTACGGCTAATACCAAAAATATTAGCAACCATATTCAGGTTATGGTCATATTTTTCTAAAGCAGCTTGTACATTTTCTGGACTAAGCTCGGTATTTGTCTCAGGCAATTTAACGTAATCGTCAGTATTTAAAAGTTCATTTGGTAAGTCTTCAACTTCAATCTCATCCTTACCATTTGCCATCGTTAATGCATAAAGTAGGGTGTTTTTAAGCTCGCGAACATTTCCCGGCCAGTCATAATTTAAAAGAACTTGCATGGCTTTTTGATTGACGTGACGAGGCATGGTGTCGAGTTGAGTTGAGCTTTCTTTTAAAATCTGATCGACAATGAGTGGAATATCGACTTTTCGTTCTCTGAGTGGTGGTATAAAAATTGGAATTACGCGTAAACGGTAGAGTAAATCATGACGGAACCGTCCGGCTTTAGCTTCTTCGCGTAAAGCTTTATGTGTTGCAGTAATAATTCGGACATTGGCTTGAATCGGTTTTTCACCACCTACAGGTGTAAATTCACCTGTTTCTAACACTCGTAATAATTTAGCTTGAAGCTCTAAAGGAATTTCGGCAATTTCATCCAGAAACAGTGTTCCACCAGCGGCACGTTCAAACACGCCTTTATGGTCACGAATTGCTCCTGTGAAAGCACCTTTAACATGTCCAAACAGCTCACTTTCTAAAATATTGGCATTGAGAGCAGCACAGTTAATCGCTACAAAAATTTTGTTTTTGCGCTGGCTATAATCGTGAATGGCTTTTGCTACCAATTCTTTACCACTCCCAGATTCACCGCGGACAAGCACTGGAAATTCAGTAATAGCTACTCTTTGAATAATCGAAAACATACGAGCCATTTCTGGTGAGCAGCTATTAAAAACTTTGGCTAAGTCTTTCAATTGCTCTGTTATTTCTAACGGTTCTGTAATGTCATTTTCATTGCTTATCGGCTGTAAAATATGTAGCTTCCCAATAATCCGATGCTCGGCAATATAAATATCATGTTCTTGATAGATAAATCGCTTTCTAACTTTAGGAGTATTAATTTCGAGATATTGATTGTGATGATCTTGAGTAAGCGCTGCCATGCTCTCGACAGAAATATCATCTGTGTTAAATTTATAGTGAATTGCGTGAGTCGTTGTGTCTGCTAAAAACAGACTCGCATTTGGGAATAAAGCCTTAAGTTGCTCAAATAAAATATAAAAATCTTGTTCTGACTCAAAATTTAGCTTTGCCATTTCATATGTTTCACAATCGTTTCATTGAAACATACTTGAGTTTCACAGTAACATCAAGAAAAGTTTATATTCTGATTCTAATTTTAAATTTTCAATTAACTATATGATTTTTAAACTTATTATTTAAATAAAAATAATTGGCATTGTATTTGCAAAATATAGGATAGAAATAAATTATCGGGGTATAAATCATGTTCTTTAAGCAATTTTTTGAACAAGAAAGTTCGACTTATACATATATGCTTGGATGTGAAGAAACACGAGAGGCTGTTTTAATTGACCCAGTGGCATCAGATATAGAAATCTATGCAAAAGAATTAGAAAAGCATCAATTTACGCTCATCTATACCTTAGATACACATGTTCATGCAGATCATATTACTGCTGCAAATTTACTGCGTGAACGTTTTCATTGTAAATCGGTTTTACATAGAAATTCAGATGTAAGTTGTGGAGATATTCTTATTACAGATGGTTGTACGCTGAAACCAGGCAAACTTAGTATTGAAGCACGTTATACACCAGGTCATACCAATGCTTGTACGAGTTATTTGGTGGGAAATATGGTTTTCACTGGTGATACATTATTAATTGATGGCTGTGGTCGAACTGACTTCCAGCAGGGAAATGCAGGCACACTATATGACAGTATTCATAATCAACTATTTAGCTTGCCTGACGAAACAATTGTTTACCCGGGACACGATTATAAAGGTCGTTTATCTTCAACGATTGGCAATGAACGTTTAAATAACTCACGTTTAGGCCAGAATCGTTCGCGTGAAGATTTTATTAAATTAATGAATAATTTAAATCTTCCATATCCAAAGCAGATCGATAAAGCACTTCCTGCTAATCAGGCCTGCGGCTCAATTTCACAATCATAAGGTGGCAATATGGAAATTAAACGAGTTAATCAAGAATTTTATGTTGCTGCTCAAATCACCGCTGATGATGTCGCAAAAATTGCAGATCAGGGAGTAAAGACTCTGATATGTAACCGCCCAGATGGAGAAGGTGCAGATCAACCCAATATAATTGAAATTGAAGAAGCAGCTCAGCGCCATGGCCTAAAGGTAATTTATCAGCCTGTTACCAGTGGCAAAATTACCGATCAACAAGTTGCCGAGTTTAAGCAACTTTATCAGAATGCCCAAAAACCTGTTTTAGCGTATTGCCGTTCTGGTATGCGTGCAATCAGTTTATGGGCTTTGACCGAAGTAGACTCAAAAGATGTGGCTTTGTTAGTGGAATCAGGTAACAAACTTGGTTTTAACTTAAAAGGCCTGGTTCCACGTATTTTAAAACGTGATCATGAACCAGCCACAATTCCTTGTTATAGCGTTGTGATTGTTGGTGCTGGGGCAGCTGGAATTTCTGTAGCATCGAGCTTACTGTCTCGTGAACCTCATTTAGATATTGTCATTATTGATCCAGCCGATACTCATTATTATCAACCCGGCTGGACCATGGTAGGGGCTGGTATTTTTAAACCACAAGTAACTGCACGCTCTATGGCAAGCGTGATTCCTTCAAAAGTTAAATGGATGAAAGCAGCCGTTGCTGGATTCGATCCTGAGCACAATCATGTTATTTTGGAAGGATGCCAACCGATTCAATATAAAGCATTGGTCGTGTGTCCTGGTTTAAAACTCAACTGGCATGGAATTGATGGTTTAGCCGAAACCTTAGGTAAAAATGGGGTGACGTCTAACTATCGCTATGATTTAGCGCCGTACACATGGGAACTGGTGCAACAGCTAAACAGTGGAAAGGCAATCTTTACCCAGCCGCCTATGCCAATTAAATGCGCCGGTGCTCCTCAAAAAGCAATGTATCTTTCAGCTGACTACTGGTTAAAGCAAGGCAAACTAAAAGATATCTCTATACATTTTTATAACACTGGCGCTGTTTTATTTGGTGTGAAGGAATATGTGCCTGCACTCATGCAATACGTCGAAAAATATGGCTCTGAACTTCATTTTAATCATCAACTGGTCAAAGTAGATGGGCCTGCAAAAAAAGCATGGTTTAAGGTAGTGAATGAGGAAAATGCAGCATTAGTCGAGACCGATTTCGATATGTTGCATGTTGTTCCACCCCAACAAGCCCCAGATTTTATTCGTGCTAGCACACTCACTGATGACGCAGGCTGGGTGAGTGTGAATCCTCAAACTTTACAACACACACAGCATGCCAATATTTTCGCTTTAGGCGACGTGATGAATGCGCCTAATGCCAAAACGGCTGCTGCTGCGCGCGCACAAGCTCCGATCGTCGCTGTGAATGTGATAACGCAGCTCAAAGGCGAGCAGAACTTCTGTGAATACAACGGCTATGGATCATGCCCACTTACTGTAGAACGTGGAAAAATTGTTCTGGCTGAGTTTGGTTACGGCGGTAAGCTTCTTCCAAGTTTTCCAAAATGGGTGATTGATGGGCAAAAACCATCTCGTTTGGCTTGGCTGCTTAAAGAACAGATTTTACCGCCCATTTACTGGCAAGGCATGCTCAAGGGCCGCGAGTGGATGGTCAAACCTGAGCGAGGATAAGTAAAGCAACGCTTTACCCGAGCGCAAGACGAGAACTATGTTCGAGTTAAGAGGATAAACAAAGCAACGCTTTGTTCTGAGAAGCGACTAAAGCTTCGCAGATTTATTCACTCATTAACCAGCAGTCCACTGCAAATGAAATATATGCAACTTTAGGCTTTTGATATGTTACTACTTGTCGTTGAAGGCATCGTGATTGGCTTTTTACTTGGTCTAACTGGGGCGGGGGGCGGTATTCTTGCCGTACCCGCACTTATGACCAGTCAAGGCTGGACAGTGGCTCAAGCAGCGCCTATTGGTTTGCTCGCTGTCGCACTCTCTACACTCATTGGAACTATTGAAGGCTTATTTAAAAAGATAGTTCGTTATCGTGCTGCTATTTGGATTGCCTTAATTGGTGCCCCTATGGCACATATCGGTATTTTAATAGCCAATGCGATTTCACCTGTCTGGCTCATGTTAATGTTTAGCTTGGTCATGTTTACAGTGGGCTATCGACTCATCAGTAACCGAGTTTCGGATTTCCACAACCCGCCGTGTCAGGTCAACCCAAGTACAGGACGCTTTATCTGGAATTTAAAAACGGGAAGCGTTCTTGCCAGCATTGGAATTATCGCGGGGCTTTTAACTGGTATGCTAGGTGTTGGTGGCGGCTTTGTAATTGTGCCAGCGCTTAGAAAAGTCACAAATTTGGATATGCATAGCATTGTTGCAACCTCACTTATGATTATTTTCCTCATTAGTGGGATAAGCATTGTGATGCATATTGCAGAGGGTTTTCACTATCCAGTAGCTATTACTAGTGCGTTCGCACTCGCATGTGCATTTGGTATGTTATTAGGACGCAGAGCTATTCGTTTTATTCCGTCTGCAATCGTGCAAAAAGTCTTTGCTTTGATGGTTTTTGCTGTCGCAATTTATATGGTCATTAAGATTGTTAATCTAACAAATATCTAAACGATATAATATTTTAACCTTCTCTATAAATAGCAATTTTCCAAAGATAAGATGTTAAAATTATCTTTGGAAATTTGATTTAAACCATATAAATTTTTGACAAAGCGATATGAAGCGAATTAACGTGGCAATTTGTGGTTTTGGAAGGATTGGACAACAAATTGCAGAGCTTCTTTTAAATCGATCGACATACTATCAACAAAAATATCAAATTGATGCCCGTTTAGTGGGTGTCTGCAACTCATCATCAGGCTTAATTGATCAAGAAGGTTTACAAGCTTCAATGTGGGTAGATAAAACACAGTATCAAGTAGGCCTAACTGAGCAAAAGTTTTTAGAGCAGGTTCAAGCAGATGCCATTATTGAAACAGGGCCAAGTGACTATGTGACAGGTGGAAAAGGACTATTTTATTTAAACTATGCTTTAACACATAACATGAATGCGATTGCAGTATCGAAAGGTGCTCTAGTCGTAGATGGTAAAAAATTAATTAACTTGGCGCATCAGCACAATAAAAAACTATTTTTTAGTGGTGCGACTGCTGCAGCTTTACCAACTGTTGATTTATTTGAATATAACTTGGCTGGCTGTCAAATTTTAGAAATAGAAGGTGTCTTTACCGGAACCACAAATTTTATTTTGAATGATATGTTGCAACATGAATGTGCGTTTGCAGAATCTCTTGGAAAAGCTCAAGCAAAAGGGATTGCAGAACCTGACAGCTCTTTCGATGTAGATGGGTGGGATACCGCTGCCAAAATTACGATATTGGCAAATACTGTTTTGGGAGCTGATGTAAAAATTCAAGATATTCCAAGACAAGGAATCAGTCATGTGACTGCTGATCATATTCGTGATTGGAAAAAAGAAAATCTAATTCCTCGTTTGGTGGGTTTTATTCATAATAAAAATCAGCAAATTCAGACAGGTGTTGAGTTAAGGCTAGTTCCAACACATCATCCTTTTGCTCATCTGCAAGGTTCTAATAAATGCATTCGAGTGTTAACTCAAGAAATGGGTGAGCTTGTTGTAAGTGGAGGAGCATCTGCGCCCTTAGCTACAGCAGCTGCGGCTTTAAAAGATTTCGAGTTGATGCTAAAAATGAGCTGCTAAAATTAATTATTATTTATAAAAAAGCAGGCTGTTAAGCCTGCTTCTCACAATTTTTTTGACTATTAAATAACTTTTTTCCAATTTCAAACTTACTAAACATTAGGTAGTTCCCAAGTAAGATTAATAAAATTCCAAATACAGCATTTAAGGTCCACTCATATCCTTCAAAGAAGGTAGAAACAGTTAGAGCAACTAAAGGGAAGAGCAACGTGCTATACGCTGCTTTTGAAGCACCAATTCTCCCAACCAGAGAAAAATAAGCAGAGAACCCAATAACTGTGCCAAATACAGCCAAATAAAGTACCGAACTTAAAAATGGGAAATTCATTGGAGGCATTAAATCTTGGCCAGTAAATAAAGCTAAACTTAACATCACTAACGATCCATAAGTCATGGCATAACAGTTTGTGGAAAAGATATTTAGACCACGTTTTTGATGTCTAACACTGATCATATTTCCTAAAGAAAAACCGTAAGTGCCTACAGCACATAGCCCAATACCTAATAATAACTGAGCATTAAATTGGCTATTTATGAGATCATGCCAAAAGAGTAAAACGATACCACCTAGGCCTAAAAGTGCAGCTGGCGCAAAGTTTGGGGAAGGTTTTTGCTTAAAAAAGATAAGCGCATTAATGGCATTAAAGAAAACAGCCATCGAAAAAATGACAGACTCTAAACCGCTATTTACATATTTAACGGCGGTATAAAAACAAATAAAGTTTAGGCCGAAAACACATAGACCTTGCAGCATACAAAATAAATGATCTTTTAATGCAATTCGCTGTAATTTTCCAGAAAATAGTAAAACAACCCAAAGTAATAAGGCTGAAATAGCAAAACGCCATAAAATTGCGACGACAGGCGTTGCATAATGGCTCTGAACGGCAATTCCAATCCATGTTGTTCCCCAAATCAACACCACCGCAACATAGAGTAAAATATTCATAAGTTCATCCTCGATTACCAAGCTTAAGTATCTAGGAATGCATAATTTTTCACGTATATATTCTTGTGTTCTACATGCAAGATCTTGCGTTTTTTATAGAACTAAACTAGCTCAATTTTGCTGAATATGGTTAACTTAAGCTCAATGAGATTCGTTTTAATTTTGCATGGCCTATCAAACTTTAGAACAGCTACAGCAATCTAAAGCCAAGCTTCACGAAACGGTGGTGCTTGATGAAAATATGCAACTTGCATTTTGGTCTAATCAGCAAGATCGTGTAAGTGTCTGTAGCGATCACCACACTTTAAGTCTGTATATTCAAGATGGCTATGAAAGCTATCAAAAAACACCTGCGGGCTGGAAAAATGGCGGTGGGCCGGGTCGTTTTTGCTTATTGCCTGAACATCAGGAGTCGACTTGGGATATACGAGGTGGGCTTAAATTTGTCCACTTGTATTATACCGATCAACATTTGCGTGATGTTGCTGAAAAAATATGGGACAAAGAACCCAATCAAATTGAACTAAATGAAGTGGTGTTCAATGACGATGAGCGGATTCGAGCGTTATACCAGTTTTTCCTATTAGATTGTGATTGGAAAGATTCAGCAAACCATTTACAGATGAGTACCACTGCCAGCTTATTGCTCAATCATTTAATTCGAAGATATAGCAACGTGAAGTGGCAGCAACCCGTCATTAAAGGTGGGCTGGCGCCTCATAAACTTAAATATATTCAAGACTGGATTGAAGGGCATTTAGACCAAGCATTAACTTTGTCTGATTTAGCAAATGTTGTGAATTTAAGCGAATATCATTTTGCCCATATGTTTAAACAGTCCATGCATATGGCACCTCACCAATATGTCATGCAAAGACGCTTAACTAAGGCAAAAGGTTTAATTCAGTCATCTCAGCTTTCTTTACAAGATATCGCGCTGGTGTGTGGTTTTAGCTCAGCGAGCCATTTAAGCCATCGCTTTAAACAGTTTTATGGTATGAGTCCTTCACAGTTACGTTAAAGGGCTCATGACTCATTTTTATAAAATATAAACACCTAAACCAATCAGTGCTGATGCAAAAATGACATACAGCACGTTAATGTTAAAGCGGAATAACGCAATAAATGCAGCAATGGTAATTAAGGCTGCGATAACATCAAAGTGACCAGAAAAACCGTGTGGCCATAGCACGTGATAACTAAAAAATAATGCTAAATTTAAAATTACACCGACCACAGCCGCGGTAATTGCAGTGAGTGGCGCCGTAAATTTAATTTCATTATGTGTAGATTCAATAATGGGTGCACCAGCAAAAATAAATACAAATGAAAAAAGGAAAGTAAACCAAGTCACAATGATTGCACCGAGTGCTCCAGCAAAAAATAGATGCTCAGAGCCAAGTAAGGAATGATTGACACCACCTAAAAAACCAACAAAGGCAACCACCATAATGAGTGGGCCAGGTGTCGTTTCGCCTAAAGCCAAACCATCAATCATTTGAGTGGGTGAAAGCCATCCAAAATGATTTACAGCACCTTGATAGACATAAGGTAAAACCGCGTAAGCCCCACCAAAAGTGAGTAATGCAGCTTTAGTAAAAAACCATGCCATTTGAGTATAAGAATGATGCCATCCAAAATATGCGCCTAAAGCTAAAATTGGTAATAACCATAAAATTATTGCCACAAAAATAAGTTTAGCTAACCGCAACCAATGGAATTTAGCATACTCTGGTGTCGGGGTATCATCATCAATAAATGCCGGACCATAATCCTTTTGACTGGCTTTATGCCCAGCGACTGAGGAAAATAGTTCTGGGTACCTTTTACTGCCTAAATAGCCAGCAATACCAGCTGATAGAACAATAAGAGGGAAAGGAAGCTTTAAGACAAAAATGGCAAGAAACGCCGCAATTGCGACGAACCATAAAAATTTATTTTTAAGCGAACGGCTACCTATTCGGTACGTTGCATGAAATACAATTGCGGTAACGGCAGGCTTAATCCCGTAGAAAATACCTGCAATCACAGGAACATCTCCAAATTTTATATAAACCCAAGACAGTCCAATTAAAATAAATAAGGAAGGTAATACAAATAGAATACCTGCAACTAATCCTCCAGCAGTTCTGTGCATAAGCCAACCAATGTAGGTTGCTAATTGCTGTGCTTCAGGACCGGGTAACAACATGCAGTAGTTGAGGGCATGCAAAAATCTTTTTTCAGATATCCAGCGCTTTTGTTCAACGAGTTCCTCATGCATCACAGCGATTTGTCCAGCTGGCCCACCAAAACTAATAAAGCCAAGCTTGAGCCAAAATAAAAAAGCTTGCCAGAAGGTGACTTGAATAATACTTTCAGGTAAAGGGAATTTTTCGTTTTCCATTTTTATCCCATCAAAAAAATTGATTCATATGGATCAAGAACATTAAAAACTAGTTACTTTTACTGAATTAAATAAGTTAGATGTACTATGCAGCTATAAAATACAGAATAAAAATGAACTTCTTATTATTTTAAAAAGATATTCTTCTAAAAAAATCTCTAGAAGAATATCTATCTTTTATTTTCTAATGATCATGTTCTAAATAATCGGGTTTTTTAGGAAGCGCAAGGCTACACAAGAAACAGATAATGAGCATGACAATCACATAAATAAAGAAGGTATTTTCAATTCCAGCGGCTTTGAACTGCAAGGCAACCGAAGGTGCAGAACCACCAAACAGCGCATTCCCTACAGCATAAGAAAACCCTACACCTAAAGCTCGTACATGAGGTGGGAACATTTCTGCTTTTACCAAACCACTAATAGAGGTATAGAAACTCAGAATCATCATCATAAAAATGAGTAGTAAGGCAATGATAATCGGCGAATCTATATAATTAGGCATCCCAATGGCCATGACTGGATAGATAAAAATCGCAGATAATAAGCTAAATGCTAGCATTGAAGAACGTCGCCCAATACGATCCGAAATTGAGCCAAATACAGGTTGAGCACACATATAGACAAATAGTGCGAAGGTCATGATATAACCAACGGTTTTTCCGTCCATTCCTAAATTGGTTAAATAGGTTTTTGAATAAACAGTTTCTACATAAAACGTTAATGAACCAGCCGAGGTATAACCCACCACCAATAAAAAAGTTTTCCAATGTTTTTTAAAGAGCTCTCTTAAGCTACCAGATTCTTTCCGTTCGCTGTCTTGATGAGAAAGTGTTTCTTCTAAGCGGCTACGTGCCAGTAAAGATAAAATTGCGGCAAAACCACCAATAACAAATGGAATACGCCACCCGCCATCAAGTAATTGTTGCTCACTTAAAAACGTTAATAAAATAACGCCAAGTAAGCTGGCAAGTAACTGGCCACCAGAAAGGGTGACATATTGGAAAGAGGAATAAAAACCACGTTGACCCTTTAAGCCTAATTCACTCATATATGTTGCTACAGCACCATATTCACCACCTACCGATAGACCTTGAAGTAAGCGTACGACTAGTAAAAGGAAAGGGGCAAATAAGCCAACTTGTTCATAAGTGGGTAGGGCTGCAAATAAAAAAGAACTCAAAGCCATAAGACAAATTGAGATGACCATCGATTTTTTTCGACCATGCCGGTCTGCAATACGCCCAAATACCCAACTACCAATAGGACGCATAAAAAAGCTTGCAGCGAATACCCCCCACACATAGATAGATTTAGTCGTACTATCCATATCTGGTGCAGTTAGAGCTTGAGTAAAGTAGGCAGCAAATACTGCATAGATATAAAAGTCGAACCATTCAACTAAATTACCAGAGGCTGCGCCTACAATCCCACGTATTCTGCTACGTTTTTCTTCCTGAGTGTATGTCATATTTCTTCCATCATTTTGCAGACAAAAACGAGGAATTTTTAGATATGCTGGATAGAAAAAAGAATGAAACTTTAAATATCACTCAATCCTGAGCATGTCCTTAAATTCCTAAACCTTCATTTTTTCTAATTTTAAAATTCGATTCTAGTGAGATTACGTCCTTTTGTTCGATTTAATGATATTTTTACCGATGATCGAACACTTCCTTTGTCTTAACTTGATAATTAATAGTATTTAAAATCAGTAAGCTAATTTAACAATATTATTTTTCTGTTCTATTTCTCCTGTTGAGTACCATTTCTAGCTTAAGTTTATTTTGAATATTTGGTAATGCTTAAAAAGTTATAGCGTCAATTTCTAAGAAAATACATGAAATTTATATAATGATAAGCCCATAAAAGTTGTATCACATTCACTTAATCGAAAAAATACAGAATAAGTTGTTTCTCAATATATGTAGCGGTATTCTTGCGTGGCTAAAAATAGGCTCAGTAGTTACTTCTAGCGCTTCAAATTATGCACGGTATGGCAGGTAGTTATTCAATGGAAAGACGTTCGTTAAATCTTCACTTCATGACATGCTCTAAAACAGCATTGGCTTCATCTATTGCACTCATAACATCTGTCGTTTATGCAAATGAAGCGGAGGTTTCCCAGCTCCCAACCATTACTGTGAACGCCGCCCAAAATAATGATGCGCTATACACATCAAAGAAAGTTAATTTATCTGGTTTTCAAACAGGCGATGTAAAGAAAGTTCCTGCATCTATTACCACCATTACCTCTGAGCGCATAGCAGATCAACATGCAAAAACGCTAACTGATGTTATTAAAAATGATTCATCGTTAGGAGATGGCTACGCTGCCATTGGCTATTATCCAAACTTTGTAGCACGTGGTTTTGCCCTCGATTTAGGCTCTAGTTATCTCATTAACGGCCATACCATACGTGGCGAGCAAAATGTAGCTTTAGAAAATAAAGAGCAAGTTGAGATTTTAAAAGGCATTTCTGCGATTCAAAGTGGCATGTCGACACCAGGTGGTGTGGTTAACTATGTAACCAAAAGACCTGCCGATGTTAAAACTATTACGGTCGATGCAAATTCAGAAGGCGGCTACACACTGGCAACAGATGTTGGCGGCTTTGTTAATGATAGTTTCGGTTATCGAATCAATTTGGCGCATGAAAGTATTCATCCAAATGTTGATCATGCAAATGGTAAGCGTGAGTTTGGTTCAGTAGCTTTAGACTGGAAAATTAATGATCGCTCTAAACTACTGTTTGACATTGAAGCTCAGCATCAAAGCCAACGTTCGGTACCAGGTTATCAACTGCTTGATGGGCAAGAAGTACCAACAAATGTAGATCAAGATCTTTTGTTGGGTTATCAGTCTTGGAGTAAACCTGTTGTAAATAACAGTGTAAATGCGAGTTTAAAATATCAATACGCATTTAATGATCAATGGAATGGTAGCTTAAGTGCATCTCAAAGCCGTGTTGTGATTGATGATAATAGTGCTTTCCCGTGGGGATGTTATAGCGATATTTGTGAAGTTACTGGCTTAGGTAATACTTTTGATAAACACGGTAACTATGACATTTATGACTTCCGCAGCCCAGATGACACACGTGTTACTAACCAGTTTACTGCTGGGTTAAATGGTCAATTCAACACTGGCAACATTCAGCATCAAGTAGCTTTCGAATTACAACGTACTTATAAAACCTTAAAGCACCATACACCACTGAATGTAGCGGTAGGAACAGGCAATATCTTTGAAGATACGATTGACTACAGTCCATCATCAGAAATTCCAGGTGATCGTTACAAAGCCCTAGAAAGTGATCAGACTGCATTTATAATCTCTGACCGAGTTCAATTTAACGATCAATGGTCAACGTTATTGGGGGGAAAACTTATTCATCTTGATGAGCAAGCTTATAAAGCAGATGGTCAGCAAAGCCGAGATACCGATTTAAATAAGTTTTTACCGCAATTAGCGCTTATGTATAGTCCAACTGCTACGACTAATCTTTATACATCATATGCCAAAGGATTATCGGATGGTGGAGAAGCTCCATGGTTTGCTAATAATCCTCTAGAAGTTTTATCACCTAGAAATTCTGAACAATATGAACTTGGTGTTAAGCAACAAATTCGAAACTTTTTGGTAACAGCAGCTATTTTTGATTTAAAGCAAGACAATCAATATAGCCAAGTTAATGCAGATGGAACATTTGATTTTGTTGAGCAAGGTGAACAGCACAATCAAGGTATTGAGTTAGGTTTAACTGGTGCCCTAACCGATACACTCGATGTAAGTTCAGGGGTTACCTATACGAAATCACGTCTTGTTGATATTGAGAGTGACAGCTACAAAGGCCATCAAACTCAAAATGTTCCGAAAGTCCGCGCAACTGCACAGTTATCTTATAAAGTACCTTCAGTTGAAGGGTTAAGATTACTCAGTGGTATGCAATACAGTAGCAGTAAATATGCAAATAAGGAGGGAACTGCAAAAGTAGGCGGATACAGTGTCTTTAATATTGGTGCTGCCTATAAAACAAATTTTGCTGGGCATGACACGACCTTCAGATTCAATATTGATAACTTATTTAATAAGAAATATTGGCGTGATGTAGGGGCATTTATGGGGGATGACTATTTATTCTTAGGTAATCCACGTACAGCCCAGTTCTCTACAACTTTCAGTTTTTAAAATATAGAACAAATAAAAAAGGAGCTTATAAAAGCTCCTTTTTTATTTTCAGGAATTAAGCCGACATCTTTGGTTTAACCATATTATTAATCGACAAGATATCATCAAGCACTTGTGCTGATAATAAGCCTTCGTTCTGAACGAGTGCCAATACACTTTGTCCAGTTTCGTTTGCAGTTTTAGCAATACGAGTTGTAGTTTCATAACCCAAATATGGGTTAAGCGCAGTCACAATACCAATTGAGTTTTCAACTAAAGCTTTACAATGCTCAGGGTTCGCCGTAATCGTATCAATACATTTACTTTGGAACATTGCCATCGCGTTACCAAGCAAATCCATAGATTCAAATAGTTTGAATGCAATAAGTGGTTCCATTGCATTTAACTGTAATTGACCAGCTTCAGCAGCTAAAGTTACAGCCAAATCATTTGCAATAATTTGGAAGCAAGCAAGGTTCATCGCTTCAGGAATGACTGGGTTTACTTTACCCGGCATGATTGAACTACCTGGTTGACGTGCTTCTAAGTTAATTTCATTGATACCAGTACGTGGACCACTTGAAAGTAAACGCAAGTCATTGGCAATTTTTGAAAGCTTAGTTGCGGTACGCTTTAATAAACCAGATAAAAGAACAAAGTCACCCATATCTGAAGTTGCTTCGATTAAATCAGGAGCAGACTTAATTTTCTTACCAGAAATTTTTCCAAGCGCTTGAATCGCAAGTTCACGGTAACTATATTCAGTGGTAATTCCTGTACCAATCGCGGTACCACCAAGGTTCATATAAGCTAAAACATTTGGAATAAGCGTATTAATTTGTTCAAGATCTTTTTGTAGAGTTACTGCAAAAGCACCAAATTCTTGTCCTAGTGTCATAGGCACAGCATCTTGTAACTGAGTACGACCCATTTTTAAGATGTGAGCAAATTCTTGAGACTTGTTGCGGAAACTTAAGATTAAATTATTAAAAGGAAGATTTAATTCATCTAAGCTTAATAACAAACCTAAGCGAATCGCAGTAGGGTACACGTCATTTGTTGACTGTGACATGTTAATGTCGTTATTAGGATGTAGATACTGATATTGACCTTTAGAATGTCCCATATATTCTAAAGCAACATTCGCCAATACTTCATTTGCATTCATATTGGTTGAAGTACCAGCACCGCCTTGCATCATATCAATCGGGAACTGGTCATGAAAATTACCGCGAATAAGTTGATTACAACTGTATTCAATCGCTTCAAATTTAGTTTGATCTAAGCTTTTAAGATTATAGTTCGCTTCAGCACAAGCAAGTTTTACCATTGCTAATGCTTTAATTAAATGAGGGAAATTTCCCACTTTGCTTTGTGTTAAGTTAAAGTTTTCTAGAGCACGTAATGTTTGAACTCCGTAATAATCATTATTATTGATTTCTCTATAACCAATAAGATCCTTCTCAATACGGGTGGTAATTTCAGCGTTCATCATTAAACTTCGAATTAGTAAAGAAGATAATTCATATTAGATTTCGAAATGCTTCTCTTCTAATGCATTTATCAAGTTAATTATGCATTTTTTGCATATCAATTTTTTCCTTTTCTAAACCTAAAAATAGAAAAACTTTTTTCTTCACACATTACATCTAAATTTTATTTTATAAATTAATAGTTTACTTTTTAGATAAATTAAAAATAAAAAGTTCTATGATGAACTAAATGAAGATGTAATTTGAAAAAGAGCTGCATGCACAATTTTAGACTTGTTAATTTAAGTGAAATATCAACTAAATTAATGAGGATAATTAAACCGGAAATGTAGTTTATCTAACAAATTTATATAAAAATGTGATGCATTTCACATAAAAAACACTATAATACGAAAAAATCTTAGTTTTAAGTTTATGTTAAAAGTCACAGCCGCATTAATTATTTTGGGAAGTTTTACATACTATGTGCTTTTCCACGGTGAAGAGAAAAGTGAGTCTAAAACTTCTCGTCTGCTTAAAGAAGCAGAGCAATCAATCGCTTCTGCTGAAAGTTCTGTAAACAAGGCTAATAGTATTGTGCCCATATCTTACAAGTAGCCTTAGTTCTTAGGTTAACCATTCCATATTATCCATCAAAATATTGTTTTATCTAGATTTTCTTAAAATTTGGGTAAAAGACTGTATGTATAGAGACAAAATTCATGAGAATGAAGTTTATCGCCTATGATCCCAATTCTGGGGAAAAATTAAGCTTAAAAGAGCATATCCACCATATGGATAAATACACCACTTATATCTTTTTTAGTGATGAAAATGACAATATGGTGTTCAATCCCCAGAAAAAGCAAGTTTTTGAAATTACTCAATATACTTCTAATATGATGGTTGAAATTTCAAGAAAGTTATATTACCTCATTGGTGAATATTAAGAATTCGTTTTAATTCAATCTTAAGTTAAATACTTTAGTAGAATAGTCAGGTTTTGTGGACTGAGCTATACTGCAAGCATATCTTCTGATTTAAATGAATTTATTGAGTCAGAGAGCTTAATTCCTGAAATAAGCAAGATAGTCATTTTTAGTTTTACAGTCCGTATTCTTCCCCAAGGTGCGGACTTTTTTTATAAAAAATAAAACATGAGTAAAGCATAGGATTATTTCTATTTTTTATTAACTTAAAACTTGTTATTTACTTGCGTTATATGCTTCTTACTTTTTGATTTAAAATAATTTTTAGAGTAATAATTTTATATTTGTATGAGTTGTTGAGTTAAATCAAAGTCTTTTATTCTCTTACGCTCTTTTCTATGTCAGAATTATTTAAATACTTACTTTTATTGTTTGGCTTTGCCAACCCTCCATCGCATTTTTGCAGGTACTCCCATGTTTTATAGTTTTTATTCATCTATTCAGCTATTTATTCAGCTTCCCAACCAGACAAATTAAGGACATAACTATAAAAAGGGAATGCAAAAATGAACTTAGAAGTACGTTGGGTAGAAGACCTTTTGACACTTGAACGAGAGCGTTCTATTTCAAAAGCAGCCGAAAAACGATTTATTAGTCAATCTGCTTTTACGCGTAGAATTCAGCAAATAGAAGAGATGATTGGTGCTGAAGTTATTATTCGAAATAATAAAAATAATATTGAATTTACCGACATTGGGCGAATTATGTTGGTCATGTCTAAAAATATTGAGAAGCAGGTAGAAGAAACAGCCAAGCTGATTAAAAATATCAAAAATGAAACCGAATCAACGATTCGTTTCTGTGTTGTCCATTCATTAGCATCAGGTTTTTTGACTACTTTTTTAAAAAAATTCCCAACGTTTATGCGTGATTTAAAAATTGAAATTGTCGCGACGAATAGTGGTGAAGGCTTATCTCTTTTAAAAGAAGGCGCCTGTGATTTTATGATTTGTTATGCAGATCGATCTAATATTAATCGGGTTGGTGATGATATTTTAAGTGGCATCAAGATTGCTGAAACAGAGATTGTTCCAGTATCAGCTACCGAAGCCGACCATACGCCTAAGCATACAATTCAGAGTAATTTTTCTTTGCTTGCTTATAGTAAACACGCTTATTTGCGAAAATTGGTAGATCAACTGATCGAAGGTAAACTGATCTATAAAACTTTATATGAGACTGACAATGCCACCAATTTGAAAGAACTTGTGCTACAAGGTCTAGGTGTCGCATGGATTCCAAAAATTAATGTAGAAAAAGATCTCGCTACCGGAAAATTGGTCATGTTGGATCATAATGAGTATTGTCTGCCACAAGATATTTATATTTTTAAAAATAACTTGAGTGATAACAAATCAGTTCAGCAAATCTGGAAGGGCTTCCAAACTCAGCATGATTAAAATTTATAATGATATGTGATGTGTTCAACATATTTACATACAAAGTAATCAATTAAAGAGCTCATACCTTTGTCTTTGTGATGAAAGGCTTTATAAAGCATTGCTCATGGTCTAGATTCTTTGTTAATTTAGACCATATATCAATAATTCAGAAATTTAGTGGGCATTCTTATATATGCTATACCTGATTTCATTCCTTTTGAATGGATTATTTGATCCAGACGGAGACAATTTTGTTTGATCTAGATAGTAGATTACTAAATATTTTTTATCATATTTATCGGTTTAAAAGCGTTTCAATGGCTGCCGATGCTATTGGCCTTACACAACCGAGCGTTAGTAATGGACTGAACAAAATCCGTCAGCATTTTAATGATCCACTTTTTATTCGTGTTGGAAATGAAATGATTCCAACCGAATTGGCTAAAGAAATCTTTCCACTCATTAGTGAAGTGATTGATAAAGTTGAAAGCATTAATAACTTTAGTGTGAACTTTGACCCGCTAACTTCAGATCAGCTTTTTACAATTGCGATGACAGATGTCTCTCATCTGGTTTTATTACCGCAATTAACCAACTATTTGAAAGAGAAAGCGCCTTTAATTCGCTTAAATATTAGGCCGATTACGCCAGAAACCAGCTACCAAATGGCAAATGGTGAAATTGACCTCGCAATTGGCTTTTTACCCCAGTTAGAAGAAGGCTTTTATCAACAAAAGTTTTTTAAACAGCATTATGTGGTGATTAGCTCAAAAAGCCATCCTCGTTTAGACCCAAACAATTTCACTTTAGATGATTATATGCGTGAATATCATATTGATATTGATGCAGGAATTGGGCATTACCATATTAAAAATGAATTACAGAACAAAGGATTGGATCGAAATATTTTAATTCGATTACCAAGTTATTTAGGAGTGGGATTAGTAGTACAAGAAACAGATGCGATTGCAACGGTACCGTATTATTTAAGCCAAGTTTTATTGGTTAGAGAAAATTTACAGATTTTACCGGCGCCTCTAGACTTCCCAACCTATGATGTTAAACAACATTGGCATATGTCTTGCCATCATAAAAGTAGCCATAAGTGGTTCCGCCAAACCTGTTATGAACTTTTTAAAGTCTAAAAAAAGAAGGTGTAAGAAAAACGCTTACACCTTCTGTGTGATTTAATTTTTAGATTTCAATTGCGACCGCTGTAGCTTCACCACCACCAATACATAACGCGGCAACACCTTTCTTTTTACCTAGGCGTTTTAAAGCATAGATAAGAGAAAGAATAATTCTTGAGCCAGTTGCTCCAATTGGGTGTCCTAAAGCACAAGCACCACCATGTACGTTGACTTTTGCTTCATCGATACCTAAATCATGAATTGGTGCCATTGCCACCATTGCAAAAGCTTCATTAATTTCCCAAGCATCTACCTCGTCAACAGACCAGCCAGCGCGCTCAAGCACTTTTTGAATCGCACTAATCGGAGCAATGGTAAATTCACTTGGATGCTGCGAGTGCGTAGAAGTTGCAACTATTTTTGCCAAAGTATTTAAGCCATGGCTTTGAGCATATTCTTCTGTGGTAAGTACTAACGCAGCAGCACCATCAGAAATGGAGCTTGAGTTTGCAGCTGTAATTGTTCCATCTTTACTAAAAGCTGGGCGCAATGTTGGAATCTTCTCAAGATTAGCTTTTAATGGCTGTTCATCTTGATCGATAACTTCAACACCTTTACGTGTTTTGACTTCAACAGGAACAATCTCTTCTTTGAAGTAACCTTCGGTAATGGCAGTTTGCGCTTTTTTCAAAGAAGAAATCGCAAAGTTATCCATTTGCTCACGTGTAAAACCTTTGGTGTTTGCCATGTCTTGAGCAAAAGAACCCATTAAGCGGCCTGTTTCAGCATCTTCAAGACCATCTAAAAACATATGGTCTTTAATTTCACCGTGACCCATACGGTAACCACCGCGAGCTTTCGGCAGAATATACGGCGCATTGGTCATAGATTCCATGCCACCTGCAACAATAATATTGGCACTACCAGCTTTTAAGGTGTCTGAAGCCATTAACACCGCTTTCATAGCAGAACCACATAGTTTATTGATGGTGACTGCACCCACATGATCTGGTACACCAGCTTTACGCATCGCCTGACGAGCAGGGCCTTGACCTATGCCTGCACTCAATACGCAACCAAAAATAACTTCATCTACTTGGTCTGGTGCAACACTTGCACGTTGAATAGATTCGCGAATTACAGCAGCGCCAAGTTCTGGTGCGGTTAAAGCGGATAGGCTGCCTTGAAAACCGCCCATTGCAGTACGACTACCTGAAACTATAACAATTGAACTCATCTTAATATCTCTTATTGATGTATTTGCTAAATTTGCCTTTAGTCGAAACTAAAGACGCCAATAAATTAAAAAGTGGGTGGGGTGTAGCTAAGCGTTCTTCCAAAGAACCATAATAAAAATAAAACTAACGGGAAGTGCACAACAAGCTGAGTGACTGTAAAACCAATCACATCTTTTGCTTTTAGTTTTAAAATGCCTAACATTGGAAGCATAAAGAATGGATTGATTAAGTTCGGTAAAGCTTCGGCTGCATTATAAATTTGTACAGACCAGCCCAAATGAACTTTCAAATCATTTGCTGCTTGCATGACATATGGTGCTTCGATAATCCATTTTCCACCGCCAGATGGTACGAAAAATCCAAGGATGGCAGAGTAAATTCCCATCACAATTGCAAAGGTTTCTTTTGAGGCGATTGAAACGAAAAACTCGGCTATATAATGCGAAAGCGATAAATCTTGGCTGTTTAAAGCTTGCGTCATAATAAAGGCGATGCTTCCGTAAAGTGGAAACTGAATTAAGATGCCTGATACGGCTGGAACTGCCGTTGAAACAGCATTTAAAAAGTTTCGTGGTGTTCCATGCAACGCTAGACCCAGCATTAAGAAAACAAAGTTGTATGTGTTTAAGCTTGAAATAGCGATGATTGGATTACTTTTTGAAAATTCAAAAAACATCCAGATTAAGCCTAAAGCAACCACAATAATCGTTAAAATCGGCGAGTTTTCTAACCAGTCACCCGGACGCGTTGATTTCTCCTCATGTGGTTTGTCTTCTTCAAATTGAACGTCAAAACTATCAATCGTTTTAACATTATTACCTTTTGGAGCTGACCAATACGCGATCGCAATTGAAACAATCACCAAAATAATGGTCATCGCAATTGATTGCCAAAGGAAAATCGTTTCGGTAAATGGAATAACACCTGTCAGGTTATAAATTGACTCAGGTAAACTGGTTTTATTTGCCTGAAGCTGTGCAGCCGAAGAACTGATTCCAAGAGCCCACGTTGCTCCCATACCAATAATTGCCGCTGCCGCAGCAGCGCGATAATCCATGTTCAGCTCTTTACGTTTTGCTAATGCAATCACTAAAAGTGCAGTAAGAATCGTGCTTACAGCCCAATTGACCAATGAAATTAACAAGCTGACAGTTGCAACCAAAACAATAGCACCACGTCCAGAACTGGGAATACGTGCCATTTTTTGAATAAGAAATTTTACGGGCTTAGAAACAGAAACGACATAACCTACAATAATGAGCATCGTCATTTGCAGGGTAAAGGGAATAAGACTCCAGAAACCGTTACCGAAAGAAGTCGCGACATCGTGAATTGGCGCACCGATACCTAAGGCGGCAACAGACACAATAATGACGCCAAGTAGAGCAAAAATATATGAATCAGGAAACCATTTTTCAGACCAGTCACTAATCCGAAGAGCAAATCTTTCAAAAATTCCTTGCTGTTTTTCCATAGCTGAAAAATCCTTCTCGTTCTTATTTATAAACAGCACATCCGGTGCTTAAAAGGGTTAAGACTCAAGCTCACTTTCTAACTTAAGCCTTATATTTATTACTAAAAATTTATTTTATGCGACTAAGGTTTTGTAGAATTCGACGCCCGTAACAGCTTGAATCTGTTCAAGCGTGACATCTTTAGCAAGTTCAATCAGCTCAACACCTTGTGGAGTAATGTCCATTACACCTAGGTCAGTAATTACGCGATGAACCACACCTTTACCTGTTAAAGGCAAACTACAGTTTTTCACAATTTTTGGCGTACCATCTTTTGCGCAGTGTTCCATAAGCACTACAACTTTTTGGACACCAACAACCAAGTCCATTGCGCCACCCATACCTTTGACTTTCTTACCTGGAATCATCCAGTTAGCCAAGTCACCATTTTCAGAAACTTCCATTGCTCCTAAAATTGCAATGTTGACGTGGCCACCACGAATCATGGCAAAAGATTCTGAGCTTGAGAAAAAAGCAGCACCAGGGCGAGCAGTGACTGTTTGTTTACCAGCATTAATCAAATCAGCATCAACCGTTTCTTCAGTTGGAAACTCGCCAATACCTAATAAACCGTTTTCAGATTGAAGCCAAACATTAATATTTTCAGGGATATAGTTGGCAACTAGAGTAGGCAAGCCAATACCTAAATTGACATAAAAACCGTCTTCAAGTTCTTTTGCAGCACGTTGTGCCATTTCATTGCGTGACCAAGCCATTTTATACTGCCTCCGTGCTTAAAGTTTTATGCTCAATGCGTTTTTCAGGTGATGCATTCAGTACAATACGGTTTACATAAATACCCGCTAAATGGATTTCATCCGG
Source organism: Acinetobacter sp. DMC2 (assembly GCF_056314305.1). NCBI lineage: Bacteria > Pseudomonadati > Pseudomonadota > Gammaproteobacteria > Moraxellales > Moraxellaceae > Acinetobacter > Acinetobacter sp. DMC2. The sequence goes on from NZ_JBQUYP010000003.1 coordinate 260,184, forward strand.
ATCCAATTCACCAATTTCAACAACCTGTTCAACTTCTGCGATTGTAATTTTTCCAGCCATCGCACATTCAGGATTAAAATTTTGAGCAGTTTTACGGAATACTAAATTACCCGCTTTATCTGCTTTGTAGGCCTTAACAAGAGCAACATCTGCTGTTAAAGATTCTTCTAAAATGTAGTTTTTGCCATGAAAGGTACGTTCTTCTTTACCTTCGGCAATGAGTGTACCGACGCCAGTCTGAGTATAAAATGCTGGAATTCCTGCACCGCCAGCACGTAACTTTTCAGCTAAAGTACCTTGTGGTGTAAGTTCAACATCGAGTTCACCATTTAAATATTGGCGCTCAAATTCTTTGTTTTCACCAACATAAGAAGAAATCATTTTTTTGATCTGTTTGGTTTGAAGCAAAATACCTAAACCAAAATCATCTACACCTGCGTTATTCGAAATACAAGTAAGACCAGTCACACCACTTTGCTTAACTGCAACAATCAGTTTTTCAGGAATTCCGCATAAACCAAAACCGCCAACAGCAAGTGTTTGATTATCTGCAATAACGTCTTTCAGTGCTGCCTCTGCATTGGCATAAACTTTATTCATTCTATTGTTATCCTATATCCCTTAGTAATCTTAGTTTTAGCATCTCATTTCGTGTTATAGAAGTTAATTTTTTTAAAGGATTAATAAGTATAATCAATGAATACTATCAAATTAACAATAAAAAAGCAGTCGTATATAACGCTTAAATCTTTAATAAAATGTTTTAAGATGTTGAAAAATATAAAAATAAAAAATTTAGCTTAAGCGTCTGCTTAGCTCATCCTAAAATGCAGTCTTTAATTTTTTAAAATTTATATTGAACTAAAGCCTCAATAAATTGAGTCGAAATATTTGAAATTTCAAAGTTCTTTTTATAAACAATTCCTACAGTCTTATGAATAGACTCATCCTTTAATTCAATCAATACGTTGTGTTCTTTATCAATGTGTTTAGCAAAGTGCCTTGGAATCGCACTTACTCCAATTCCATAAGCCACAAAACTTGAAAGTGATGAAATTTGATGACATTCAACTTTCAAATCGAGCGTTATATTATTTCGCAAACAATTTTGCTCAACTAAATATCGAACAATTGAAGGTTTTTGTAAGGTCACGAATGGATTTGAACAAAGCTCATGCCATGTAATAGAAGGTAATTGAGCGAGTGAATGAGTCTTAGGTAATAAAGCTAAGAAATCTTCTTCAAACAGTGGCTTGAATTCTAAGCCTTCGGTGAGATCAGGTTCAAAGCAGATACCAAGTTCAAAAATGCCGTCTTGTACTTTTTCTATAATGGTTTCATTTGGAATATCTTGAATTGAAAAGTTCAGGTTGGGATGAAGTTCTAAAAATTGATGAATCACCTCAGGCAGAATTGCATGAGTCACAAAGGGCATTGAGGCGATACTTAAGGTTCCGCGATTGAGTTTAAAACGTTGTTTGACATCGTTCTCCATTTCATCCCAATTGGCGAGTAATTTTTTAGCATAGGGAATGAGGGATTTACCTTCTTGGGTAAGCTCAACACGACGTGTGTTACGGTTAAACAATTTACCGCCTAACTCTTCTTCTAAACTCTTGATGGTGAGACTTAAAGCAGACTGGCTTAGATGTAGCTCTAAAGATGCATTGGCATAGTTGAGGGTACGTGCAAGAGCTAAAAAAGCTTTTAATTGTTTAAGCGTCATTTCATTCCTTTAGATTGCTCAGCTCACCTAGAAGGGTAATTTATACGAAAATTTGTCTAATATGATGTTTTTTGACAAAAAATTATGAAAAAGAAAGTAGAGAACAATATGCTGAATTATTTTAGTAAATTTTCCAAGCAGAATTCATCGGTATTATTTGCAAAATATAGAGCCATTCCAACGACATGAAAAAATAAATAACCTAGCCAAATTGCTTGAGGGGCAACTTTTAAGCCTTCTAATAAAATAGTTGTTGAATAAATTGCTACTAAAAAAGTGAAGAAGATAATGTATGTAGTACTCGCTACAAATTTATATTTCGGTGCTAATTGAGGAACTTTATAGCCAATCCAAATTTGCATACCACAATTTATGATCAGGGCTATTATAGCTACAAGTATTTCTGGTGCATTTAAAAATTCTAAAGAAAGCTGTTCGCTGATGAAAATGATTTGCCACAGTACAAACATACCTAAAGGGTATAATATAAATTTAATCCACATCATATTTTGTTTTCTTATCAAGATTTTACATTGGCATTCTATTGAATAATTATGATTAAATAAATGCGGTTTATCAAAAAAAACTATATCTCAATATAAAGACAGTATTAATTCAATTAAAATATTTATGAATTTTAAATTCTTTAAAACTTAATTTAAAAGATAAATGAAATTGTGTAAGGGTAATATTAATGAATAAAACTATGCTTGGCTTGGTCGTAATACCACTTATATTAAGTGGCTGTGTTAAAAAAGCTGAGGAGAAACCTGTAGAAAAAGCAGAAAAAACGTCCAATATAAAAGCTAATGAAGACTCTCAAAAAGAAGAAAATCAAATTCCTGCAATGATAGCGAGTAGTTTTCTTGTGAAATTTGAACAACCCAAAATTTGTGGACCTAATCCAGATGTTGAGGGTGTTGTATGTACTTCTAAAGAAGCAATTGCACTTAAAAGTAATATTGGTTGGATTGATCAAGTCATTGATAAAGAAATCCGTAAAGATTATACAGATGCACTTACTCCCGTATCAGAAAAGCAAAAGCAATTAAATCAAACCCAAGCTGAGGGGCTTAATAACTGGTCAGAAAGTGTAGTTTATCGCTTTAATGGACAATTTGGTCAATATGTTCAAATTTCGAAAGTTAGCTCGGAATATTCTGGCGGAGCTCATGGTATATCAACTTTTGAAGATTATATCTTTGACTTAAAAAGCAAAAAGCGCATTGGGCTAAAAGATATTGTAGTCAATGGAAAAATGGATGCACTTAAAGATGCTTTATGGAAACAGTACGAATATTGGTGCCAAGAAAATGATATGGAACCCTCTATTAGCAAAGAAGACTTTAAAGTAAGTGAAAATTTCTATATCAATCAATCTGGTGGTGTTACTTTTGATTATCAGCTTTACGAATTGGCTCCATATGCCGCAGGTCCTGTGAGTTTAGTACTGTATGATACAGATCAACTGATAAAATCAGACTTTTTACCGCCAATGCCTACTTTAAAAACTGAAATGTAGGATTAATAAATTACTCAAACCACCTTCAGGTGGTTTTTTATTTTCTGAACTGTTAAATTTTACTCATAATTAAAATGGATAATTTTATGAAAAAGATAGTTGCATTAAGCTTAATTTTTTTATTAAGTGGGTGTGTAAGCCCAACTACTCAAATGACTAATAATAATTTTAGTGAACTGCAGCCTTCAACACCTTCAATATCAGGCATATGGACGATTTCGATCGGCCCAAGCATATCAACCATAAAACTAGAAGCAGATGGCAATGGAATACTTTGTGACGATACGAGTGGACACGTTGTCTTCAACAAAATTAAGTATGCAAATAATATGATTTACATTGAAAATGGTATGATTCTAGACGTTAAGATTCTTAACAAAGATATAATTGAAGCTAGAGCAATTTTAAGTGCCTCTAGTTCAAATATGATCTACAAAGCTGATAATGACTTAAAGGCAGCTTCATTAAAGTGTGTCAAAGAATTATAGATAACCACCTTTATAAAACCTCAATAGTTTTTTATGGCCATGAGAAAAACAAAGTTGGCATAAAAATCCTGTCTGGTCATTGTTGTTCATTCATCAGTTATTTGACTATTACCAGATTTAGAAAAGGTAATTAACTATTCCAAATAGTTTTTGTAATAATTTGTGGTAGATTGTTAACAATTAAGGTTTTGATAATATTTTCGTGTAGCATTTTGGGATTAAAAAAATAAAATCTCAAGGTAAAATGAAATGAATAAGATAACCCTAGTTTTGCTAGCTGCTCTTCTTTTTTGTATTTTAGCTAACTATGAAAGTTTCAACTTATTAAAACTTCATGAAACTGCCAGTAGTGAAATTAACAAAACTCTTCCTAAAAACTAATCTACCTAAGGATGTTTTTTTTATATCTTAAGCTCTTAAATTTTAATTATTAATAATAAAGGGTAATTTCATGAAGAAAACTTTAATTGGAGCTTTATTCTTGATGTTTGGAGCCTCGGTAAGTGCAGCATCAAAAATTGAAAAAGAGGAAACAAAAAAATTCTCAACTATGAAGCAGTGTATTGAATGGTTAGATTCTAAATATCCAAATAATAAATGGCATAAAGATGAAGGTACGTCTTGGAGTTTAGAAAATGATAATTCAAATTTTTTATCTGGGATTACTCATGTCCCTAGTGAAGAAAATAAAAAACTGACACATCCAATTGCGATTTATTGCAAATTAAAAGAAACAAGTGCAGATGGTGTTTTCTATGAAGGAAAATATATTGTCATAGAGGCTATTTAGTCTCAGAATTAAATTGAAAAAATTTAACAAACTCATTGCCAAGAACAATTTCTATATGCTTGGCTTGCTACGCCAGTAGTGATTTAAAAACTTTAAGGAATGCCTATTTCCTAAGCTTCTATTTTATTTATACAGCTATATCTTAAGAGGGCCTAACTTTAGTTTTCTTTGTCAAAATTTTGATAATTTTAAAAACATGATTATCTAGCTTTATATTTTGATGAACAGTTGCATTGTCGAGCTGATCCCACAACTCAAAAGGGAAAAACTCTGAACTATGATCAAATACCCATAACCATTGATAACTATTGTTAAGCGTATTTACATCAAAACGTACATCCTGAACTTTGACAATCTTAAGTTGTTTATGATGTTCATCTTGAAGAATAATTTCATGGTTCTCCATTAGACATCCACAAATTAAAGATAATTTTTAATTTTACTGAAATTAATACTTTTTAGTGAGTTTGTTAGTTGGCTTTAATTTACAAAAGATTTCGAGTTGTTAAAGTTTGTCATTTTCAAAAAAGATAATAATCTTTACTCTTGAAATACAAGGTTTTAAGTAGGCCACATTGTAAGGATAGTATGTAAGTGTCAGAATGCACCATTGACATTTATCTTCGAGTTATCGCTATGAGTTTAATAGGCTTTATGTATGCAAGTAAAACCAATAGTGAACATAATCAAGTAAAACAAGATTTAATTGATATCCTTACAGAAGCAGTCAAATTCAACTCTTATAATGATATTACAGGAGTGCTTTACTATGGTAATGGGTTTTTCTTGCAGTACTTAGAGGGTGACAAAGAACAAGTTGAATCACTATTTTATAATTCAATTTTGAAAGATTCGCGACATCAGAACTGTGAAATTATCTTTTCGGAACCATCCGAGCAGCGATTATTTAAACATTGGAGTATGAAATTTGCTCCTATAAATACGAAAATAAAAGATTTCTTTTTTCATCATCATGTTGATGAATTTAATCCGTATTTGCTTAATACTACATCAATTCCATGTTTTATTGAATTACTTGTAGATCAACCTAATTTGAAAGTGGATCAATATCAAGTTTAATCAACGATAGGATATGAATTAGAGTAGTTTTTTCTACTTAAAAATATAAGCTCTCTGAAGAGGACTTTTTTAGTTATTTTTGGTTCTTCTACTTACAGGGCTGGATGAAAAAAGACCAGCTAAAAAAACAACAAATGGGGACTCTAAAAATGAATTTAAAGAAAATTACTCAGATGTGTAATTCTATTTTGCTCATACAATCAATATAAAATCTAAACCCTTTTGAACTTGGCTACAGATAAAAAAGCAACCGTGCTGTAGAATTAATTGACTATAATTCCAAAACTTGATGATGAATGGATAACTATTATAGGTTCATTTCGAATTATTCATCTTCAACAAGATCCAGTAAGTACAATCTGGAAATGTCAGTTGAGGAAGGCTTAGGTTGCCAATTATTATTAATCTAATAAAATCTGGTTTTTTATTTTCTAATAATATATATGTCTTATACAACAGTGCCTATGCGGCATACGAGTAGTGGGTCAAGTAGTTCTAGAGATGCTAAAGATGTCTTCATATCTAGTTGTCGTAATGATTTTGATTTTAGTCAAATTACTTCTGAAAAAGTCAGTAAATTAAGTAAAGAAGATCAAAAGTATTTTTATAAATGTGATGATGCGATCAATAACAAATTGTCAGTAGATTCATTAGTTTATTACTCATTATTTATTTTACCTATTATTTGTATCCTTATTTTTATAAGAATAGGTAAAAAGCATTATCGAATTGCTGAAGAAAAAATTAATAATACGAAATATCCTGTAATTTTTGCTAGAAAATAATCCTTCTAATTCCATGGAGATAGCGCTAGTAATCGGTGGTGTATTAGCAGTGCTAATCTATATATTAATTTATATCGTTCATATTATTGTAGTAGAAATTAAATATTGACATTACATAAGAGAAATTTTTTAAAGAATTAAAAGTTACCGCTTATCAGTTTTTGATCAATCTTTTTAAATGCTTAGCTATACTATTTGCTCAAATAAAAAGGAAGATTACATGAATAAAATTATTTTGGGTTTATTAATTAGTAGTGGAATTTCAGTAAATACTTATGCTGCCTGTACTTATAATTTTGATGCAACTCAGGCTCAAGTAGATGCAAAAAATGCTGCGGGTGGAAGACAGATAAAATTAATGTCTCCAATTAGTATTACTGAGCAAAAAGGGACAGCAACAATTACTTATGTGGGAAGTACACCTGTAGATCAAGTCGTGACTTCTAGCAAACTTATAAGTATAACTTCTGGTCCAACTCCTCTAGTAGATAAAACGGTTGTGGGAACTAATATTGTTGCTACAGAATTTGTTTTTGATGCTTCAAATCTTAAAAATGTTGTGCTTGGTGACAGTTATGAAACTCAACAAATGGCCTTTCAGATTTTGGGTGCTTCTAATTTAAAAAATGAAATAAGTATTGATCTAGGCTATGCATTAATAAATAAAGATTCAACACGTGCAGATGGAAGTTATGTCACACTTATTGGAATTACTAGAACACGAGATTCTTCGGGTTCAGTAGTTGTTAAAGATATCGCTCAAAAATTAATACCTATTACTTTGCCTTCAGACGGCAAAGTTAGAGTTGGGCTTTACTTTAACCAGATTAGTAAACAAATCGGGTATATCATCAACGGCATAAATTATGGATATCTTAATTTAGTTGCTGAAAATGCCCTTAAAAATATTGGCTTTAATGGTGTGGGTATACAATCACCAAATCCTAATTCTAAATTTTTAGGTAAAACTGTTTCAGTTCAGTTAGTAACTGATAAGTCAAATATGCAGTTCACATATCCAACTGGTTCCACTGATATTTGTGGAAGTACTATTTAAGAACTTTATTTGATTAAAAACCACTCATTTGAGTGGTTTTTAATTTGAGAAATCTATGAGATGGAAATAAAAAAAACTGACTTATTTTAGTTTTGATGCAGATATAACAACAGGGAATAAGATAAAAAATTACCATGAAGTTCGAGCAGTCTTTGATGCATTCAAGGCTAGCTGATAGAAGAACTTACGAGCTGCACATATTTTTTCTGTTGGATCTACTGTAGTGTATTTAACTTTAATTTAACACTAACTAAGTTTTTACTCTCACTACTAAAATATCATTAAGTTTTAAGCCACCTTTGGGTGGTTTTCTGTTTTCTGAACTGTTAAATTTAACTCATTATTAAAGTGGGTAATGTCATGAAAAAAATACTTTTATTGGGTTTTGTCGTTTCTTTGGTTGGGTGTGCCACAACGCCTATTTCGACAACTATGGCAAAGCAATCACCCAAAGAACGTTTATTAGCTTATCAAGAAAATAAAGATGGTTATGCTGAAGTTGAAATCACTAGAGATACTGGCTTTCTAGGTAGCGCTTGTTATTTAAGTGTTCTCTTTCGTAATGAAACTATTGGACGTTTTGATACAGGTGAGAAAGCAACATTTTATTTACCAGTAGGGCAATGGAGTATGGCAGTGGCACCTGATCCTGAAGGAAAAGGACTGTGTGCTGGATCAAGCTTTAACCCTGCCTTTGAGAAACAAAATATCAAACCAAATGTTAAAAATATTTTTCGTATAAGTTCTGGTCCATATCGTAGACCTAGATTGTTACCATTATAAATCAGATATAAGTATTGAATTTTATGGGATTACATTTATGCAGAATCAAAATAACCCAATTGTTAATAATATAGACTGATAAGTGTAAATCTGAACGTTCAATGCTAGCTGACTTTGCTACTGTAAAGCTCTTAAGTGAAATACTTTACAATTAATAAAACTAATATTTTGATAAAAGCCCTTATTAGGGGGCTTTTGTTTTTTATTTGATAAAGAATATTTTAAAAAACATATTATTTAATTGTGTTTATTAAATAATATAGAGATATTAATTTAATTTACTCAATAATTAATAAGTTTTATAAAACAATAGGGGCTTTTAGATAATGTTTTTTTACCGATCAAGCAATGCAAATATATGTATTTTATGTGTTTTTTAAAATTTAAATAAATTACATTGTTTTTAAATATTTTAGTGATATTTTATTTTTAAGCTAATTTACCTATTACCACACATAGATACTGTGATTTTTATCATTTTAGGTTTGGGATAACCTAAATATCTTTTGGTAATTTTATTGAACCTAATATCTATTCTTTAGGGAGAAAGAATATATGTGGGAATTATTTGTAATTCTACTTTCACTTGGGCTGTTGATGTATACAGCTTACAAGGGTTTTTCAGTCATTCTAATGGCACCAATTTGTGCCTTACTTGCAGTTTTACTCATTAACCCAGCCAATGTTTTACCGTTTTATTCGGGCGTTTTTATGCCCAAAATGGTGAACTTTATTAAAGATTACTTTCTTGTATTTTTACTCGGGGCAATTTTTGGTAAAGTCGTTGAAATGTCAGGAATTGCTGAATCTATCGCACGAACCATTGTGAGATGGATTGGAGCAAAAAAAGCAATTTTAACCGTCGTATTGTTAGGTGCAATTTTAACCTATAGCGGTGTAAGTTTATTTGTTGCTGTATTTGCCATTTATCCTTTTGCAAACCAGCTATTTAGACAAGCGAATATTCCAAAACGTTTAATTCCGGGAACCATCGCGCTTGGTGCATTTACATTTACTATGGATGCATTGCCGGGTACGCCACAAATTCAAAACGTAATTCCAACTACATTCTTTGGCACCAATATTTATGCCGCACCATTTCTAGGAATTATCGGTGCAATTTTTGTTCTATGCATGGGTTTGGCTTACTTAGAATGGCGTCGCCGCGCTGCTGCGAAAGCAGGTGAAGGCTACTCTGGCTTTGGAGTAGACAATACCTCGTCTCAAGAAATTGAAGCCGATATGAACTTGCAAAATAATGGAAGTACGGCGCGTCAGTTCTTAGCTTTTGTACCTCTTATTCTTGTTGCTGTAATGAACAAATATTTGTCTAAAGCAATCAAAGAGTGGTATCCAAATGGTTTTGATTTTGCCACTGTCGGTCTAGCGGATTACACCGTAGATGTTGCGAAAACTGGTGCAATCTGGGCAGTAGGCCTTGCACTTATTGTCGGGATTATTTCTGCCATTTTATTTGATTATCAGCGTGTAGTGACAAATTTTAAAGAGGGCATTAATGCCAGTATTGGCGGCTCACTTTTAGCAGTGATGAATACAGCTTCTGAGTATGGTTTCGGGGCAATTATTGCGTCATTACCAGGCTTTGCTCTGATTAGCCATGCAATGAGCAGTACCTTTACAAATCCTTTAGTGAATGGGGCTGTGACCACAACCGTTTTAGCAGGTATTACCGGTTCAGCTTCTGGTGGTATGAGTATCGCTTTAAGTGCAATGGCTGAACATTATAACGCCGCGATTTTAGCCGCAGGCATTCCACCAGAAGTTATGCATCGTGTGGTTGCGATGGCATCGGGTGGTATGGATACGCTTCCGCATAATGGTGCTGTTATTACTTTACTCGCTGTTACAGGTTTAACCCATAAACAATCGTATAAAGATATTTTTGCAGTCACGGTAATTAAAACGTTAGCGGTATTTGTGGTGATTACGGTCTTTACCGTAACAGGTATTGTTTAAATCAGCGCGTTATAAATATTAAGGAGTAAATAAATGACAAAACTTTTAGACGGTAAGGTCGCTTTTATTACAGGTTCTGCAAGTGGTATCGGTCTAGAGATTGCTAAGAAATTTGCTCAAGAGGGTGCCAAAGTTGTTATTTCTGATATGAATGCGGAAAAGTGTCAAGAAACGGCGAACTCACTTAAAGAGCAAGGTTTTGAGGCATTATCTGCACCATGTGATGTGACCGATGAAGATGCTTATAAACAAGCGATTGAGCTGACTCAAAAGACCTTTGGTACAGTTGATATCTTAATTAACAATGCTGGTTTCCAACATGTTTCTTCAATTGAAGAGTTTCCAACGGCTGTTTTTCAAAAGCTAGTTCAGGTCATGTTAACAGGGGCATTTATTGGTATTAAACACGTTTTTCCACTCATGAAAGCTCAAAAATATGGCCGTATTATTAATATGGCCTCAATTAATGGCTTGATTGGTTTTGCTGGAAAGGCAGGTTATAACAGTGCTAAACATGGCGTAATTGGCTTAACAAAAGTTGCGGCATTGGAATGTGCACGTGACGGTATTACAGTAAATGCTTTATGCCCAGGTTATGTAGATACACCATTGGTTCGCGGTCAAATTGCAGATTTGGCTAAAACGCGTAATGTGAGTTTAGACAGCGCACTTGAAGACGTAATTTTGGCCATGGTTCCTCAAAAGCGTTTGCTATCTGTTGAAGAAATTGCTGACTATGCAATTTTCCTTGCAAGTGGTAAAGCTGGTGGAGTAACAGGTCAAGCTGTGGTTATGGATGGTGGCTACACAGCACAATAATTTAAGTGTTGTATAAAAGCCGCTTATTTAAAATAGGCGGTTTTTTATTCGTTGAAATTTACGATAGTCTACTGTTCAAAATAATGATTTATCTCTACTGTATTTGTTTATAAAAAATCTAATAAAATAAGTTTGTTAAAGTATGAAATTATACTTTAAAGGTATTTAACTTATTTCCATTTTTAAAATCTAATAGAGTATGAGAAAGTAATCTTTACTCTCTTTCTTGATTCGATATTTTTCAGGAAAATGCGTCAATTAAAGGATATTAATTGGCATACAAGTTGCTTTTTAAGCAATAAGTTATTTAGCTAGGTGAAAAGGATATGATATCACTCAGCCAACAGACGGAACTCAATCATTATTCTCGCAAAGCTGAATTTGCGCAGAATTTAATGTCCACGATTTGTGGTGAACACCGTCTAGACACAATTTACAAAGACACTCTCGATTTTCACTATGATGGAATGCGTTTGCCTAATAAAAAAATGGCGATCGGTACAATCAGTTATGGTGCAAACGTTGCTATTAATATCTCAAATTTAAAAGCGTATAGCATTAGTTTGCCTATACAAGGTCGACAAGCTCTCAACATTCGTGGCGCTCATTATCAATCTGATGAAAATAGAGGCCTTATTGTTTCAAATAACGATCAACAAGATCTGATTATCGATAAAGATTGCAGAAAATTTCAGGTGGTTATTCCTGAGCGAAGTATGCAAATTGTCCTTGCAGATCTACTCAATAAACCAATTGAAACTCCTATTATTTTTAATCCTGAAATGCACTTAGACTCGGAGCAATTGATTGGTGCATGGTGGAAGAATATTCAAAATTTTGTACAGTTAAAATCGCAATATAGCAATTTCTATGGTTTGCAGCTGTTGTCTGAAGACTATGAAAATTTTGTAATTAAAGCGTTATTGTTGTCTCAAGAAAACAACTACTCTGAAGCCTTAAAGTCACTCTCACATCAGGATGAGCCAGCTTATATCCGTAAGGTTCGTAATTTTATTATTGAACATGCGCACGAAGAAATCTGTGCAGAAGATTTGCAACGTCTGGCTGGGGTTTCAAAATCAAAATTGTATGACGAATTTCAACAGTACTACGGCACAAGCCCTATGTCGTATTTAAAGAAATATCGTCTCCAACAAATTTATAAAATCTTGAGCACAACAGGAGCAGATAGAAAGGTTTCTATTTCAAAGCTTGCTTATGACTGGGGCTTTAACCATTTAAGTCGTTTTTCTCAAGAATATCGTGAAGAGTTCGGAGAAAATCCAAGTGAGACCAAAGGTAAGATTTTCTAATATTTAATTTTTCCATTAAAAAAACTGATTTAGGCAACTAAATCAGTTTTTTATTTATCGATTAATGTCTAGAGACTTTCTTCAAGTTTTAATACTTGTTTGTTTTTAGATTTTTCATAAATCACTTTCAAGCTAAGTGCAATAAATGAGATGAAGGTTGGTAGTGCAAGAATAAAGAAAATACCGCTTAAGCTTAGGTTAAAAGTGAAAATGAGCGAGCCAAAGAAAGCACCTAAAATTGCACCGATACGACCAATACCATGCATCCATGAAACACCAACTGCACGACACACCGCTGGATAGAACATAGCTGCAAGTGGCAGTAATGAAGACTGAGCACCTGCCAGTAAGGCCCCAATTAAGAAAATAGTTAGACCTAACAAGAAAATATTTGAACTCACCAGACCTGCAACAATGAATAGTCCGAAAGCGATAAGATATGAATATTTAATGACTGTAGTTGGGTTTAGTTTATCCATGTACCATCCCATAATAGTTGCGCCAATTACACCACCAAAAGGGAAAATCGCGGCAATTAAACTAAACTGTTGGGTACTAAAACCTGCTGTTTTTAAAATTGTTGGCATCCAGCTTGTTAAAAGATAAAACACCAATAGACTGGTAAAGCAGCAGAGCCAAAGCATGCTTGAACCCCAAAGGTATTTACCTAGAACCACTTTAACCGGATTTTCATCAGAGGCATTTCCTGCTTGAGTTAAAACAAGTTTTACTGGCTCTTGGAAGGAATGACCTTGAATATCTTCTAAAATACGCTGAGCTTTGTCTTCTTGATGACGTGTAATTAAGTATTGAGTTGATTCTGGTAATTTAAGTAATAAAGCAACGACTAAAATTAGGGGAATACTTCCGCCAATAATAATCACTTTTGCCCAGCCATAACTTTCTAATAGATAAGCTGATAGCACACCGCCGCAAGAAATACCGAGCATGAAACCACAGCCAGCAAGACCTGTTAAGAATGCTTTACGTTTTACAGGCATGTATTCCGAGACAATGGTACTAATGTTTGGCATGGCTGCGCCTAAACCAACACCTGTAATAAAGCGATAAATCATCAAGTCTTGAGTTGAATTAGCAAAGCCACACAAAATTGTAAATATTGAAAATAAAAGGCTTGTAAAAACGATGACGCCTTTACGTCCAAACTTATCGGACAAAGGTCCAGAAATGATTGCACCAATTGACATGCCGACTAAGGCAGCACTTAAAACAGGAGCGAGTTGTGGCTTGGTAATTCCCCAATCATCGAGCAATGCTGGAGCAATAAAACCAATAATTCCCGTGTCTAGACCATCACAGAAGAAGACAAAAAAGCCTAGGATAAAAACCATCCACTGTAGTGGAGACAGTTTCTCTCGGTTGATAATCGTGTTTGCATCTATCGTTTTCATATGTATTCCTTATTCATTAAAATTTTTTGCTGTAATTGACGAAGAAACGGTTTTCAGAGAAATCATTTCCATGCTTAACGTCGTAATTGATGAAGATGTACTGAAGAGCTAAGCCTTTGAGTAATGGCTGTTGAAGGGAATAATTGACAATAACGTTTGCTTCACTTTCTTTATTTTTTAAGCCATCTACTGTCTTAAAGTGATCGCCATATACATATTTAAAAGTCGTATTTAAACCAGGCACATAATCTTTAAAGTCATAGCCATAGATGAAGTGATAAGACTTTTCATCTTGTTTGAAGAAACCAGTGGTGTTCCAGTTAATGAAATAAGTTTCAGGCAAAAAACCATCTGGTAACGGGTAAGCAGACTCACCAATAATTTGTTGATAACCCAAACCAAAGCTATGATTTTTTACTTTAAGCGTTTCTAGTAACCCTACATTTTGTGCATCGATGTCAAAAAGATGTCCATTATCTTTGGCATTGAAATATTTGAATTTTGAATTAACTGAAAAATTAGAGTTTTTCCATAGGTGATCAACGCCGACATAATGTTTGTTATATAAATCCTCCATATTTCCAAAGTAATATTCACCCTTCAACGTAGGCGTAAATTGATAGCGAAGATCTATGTAGTTAAGGCCATCGGAATAGGCAGTCACACCTTTTGAAGTAAAAGAAAATCGATGAAAATCTTCTTCATTTCGCGGTGATACTTTTTCAATACGGCCAATTTCAGCAAAAAGCTTATCGTTTAGCTGACTTTTAAGATTAGTTCCCCAATAAGACGTCAGGAGTTGTCGGCTTGCATCTACAGTGGTTACGGGTAAATCCAGCCATAATTCACCAATGCTTAGTAGGGTCTTGTTATAGCCTAACTTTAAAGTCGCGCCATATTTTAGATAATCAGGTGCTTGAGACTGCGTCGCTTTATCAAAAGGCAATACCGTATCCGCAACATGTTTATCTTGGCTTAAACGAACCGCATATTGTGCTGAAGCATTTGCGCCAATTTGAATCGGGGTTCCACTAATTTCTAACGGCGTATCATGCATATTTGAGTTGTAAAATAGAGAAACGGATTGTGACCAGCTACCTGTGTCTTTTACATCTGGATTGTCATAGTTTCTGTCTATATATGCATTTTTTAATGTAAATTTCCATTCTTCATCCGCTGAATAAGCCTGAGTAGAAAATGCACTACAACATAAAATATTGATGAGCATTAACGTTTTTTGTTGTCCATAAAGTGGCCATGGTCGATGCATAAATAAAACGCCTTAATTTAGAAAATGACTGGGCTTTTTTTATGTAATCAAACGAATTACATGACTTGATTGAACTATTTTTAGCCAATAGCCACTATCCAATAAGTCCTAATCTTCATCCATTTTTTCCAAATTAGATAAAAAGTATTAATTTTATTTTTAATTTAAAGTTATGAAATTTATTAGTTTTCTAATTTTTAGTGTTTTATCCATTTTTATTGATTTTGATAATTGCGCAGAGATTGGATAGTGCTTGCAGCTTTTGGACAGTTTAAAAAAAAATTCGGATAGAAGATAAAGCCATAACAATGTCAGGAGTTGACACTATGGCTGGTCAAACCGTTCAAATTAAAACAGCATCTGGAAAACAGTTCAGTGCATATCTAGCGACACCAGAAACAGGAAAAGGACCTGGAGTGGTGCTTTGTCAGGAAATCTTTGGGGTAAATGCAGCCATGCGAGAAAAAGCAGAATTTCTTGCAGAAGAAGGCTATACAGTTTTAGTTCCTGATTTATTTTGGCGTGTAACACCTAATATCGAACTGGGTTACACACCAGAAGATTTTCAAAAGGCTTTCGAGCTTTATCAGCAATATGATGAAAATCTTGGGGTTGAAGATATTCAGGACAGCTTATCTTTTTTAAAGACCCGACCAGAATGTGACACCTCTACAGGCCTCGGTGTGGTGGGTTACTGTTTGGGTGGAAAGCTTGCGTATCTTGCGGGCTGTCGACTTTCGGAAGTGGCATGCGCAGTTGGGTATTACGGTGTAGGCATTGAAAAAGCGATAGATGAGTTATCCAACGTAAAAGGGCGCTTGGTTTTACATATTGCAGAACTGGACCAATTTACACCGCCAGATGCGAGGCAAACAATTGTTGATGCAGCTAACCAATATTCAAATGTACAAGCTTATGTTTATGAAGGGGTTGATCATGCTTTTGCACGTCCAAAAAGCAACCATTACCACAAACCTTCAGCACGCTTTGCCCATGAACGTACAGTAACAGCACTACATGACACGATTGGGCCGAAATATGACTTAGTTGCACTATGGGAAGAGCATATTCGTCATGAGTTCGATACGCGTGACGTGCCTGCAACTATGGCAACGATGGTCGCAGAACCTTATGTCAACCATATTCCAACCTTAACTGGTGGTGTAGGTCAAAGCCAGCTTGCTCGCTTTTATCAATATCACTTTGTTCATCAAAACCCGAAAGATATGAAGATCACTTCGATCTCTCGTACGGTTGGCTCAACGCAAGTGGTAGACGAGTTCATTATGAGCTTTACACACGATGCTGAAATTGATTGGTTATTACCAGGTGTAAAACCAACTGGCAAATATGTCGAAATTCCAATGTTAGGTGTAATTCAGTTCAGAGGGTCAAAGCTGTGCCATGAGCATATTTATTGGGACCAAGCATCGGTACTCGTTCAAATTGGTTTACTAGATCCAACAGGCTTACCAGTTGCAGGTGTCGAAACAGCACGAAAACTTCTTGATGAAGATCTTCCTTCCAATACGTTGATGCCATCTTGGTCAAGTAGTGAAGGCAAGCTAGTCAATTAAGGAGAATTGCAATGAATATAGATTTAAAAGGAAAAGTCGCTGTGGTGAGCGGTGGCGCAACACTCATTGGTAAAGCTGTTGTGCAAGCTTTGGCGAGTGCAGGTGCTCATGTCGCTATTTTAGATATTGATGCCAAAGGTAAAGCAATTGCAGAAAGCTTTAACCATGATGTGATGTTTATTCAAACCGATTTAACCAGCGATGCGGCTATTCAACAAGCTGTGGCAGATATTCACCAACATTTAGGTGAAGTGAGTTACTTGGTGAATTTGGCATGTACCTACTTAGATGACGGTTTTAAATCTTCCCGTCAGGATTGGTTACAAGCACTCGATATTAATTTGGTCTCTACAGTTGAGCTGAGCCGTGCTTTATACAATGACCTAAAAAAGCAGCAAGGTTCAATCGTTAACTTCACTTCAATCTCGGCCAAAGTGGCACAAACAGGGCGCTGGTTATATCCAGTGTCTAAAGCCGCGATACGTCAACTCACACAAAGCATGGCAATGGATTTTGCTGCCGATGGTATTCGCGTCAACTCCGTTTCACCGGGCTGGACATGGTCTCGTGTCATTGCAGAAGTCAGTGGCAATAACCGTGAAAAGGCCGATAGCGTGGCAGCCGATTATCACTTACTAGGCCGATTGGGTCATCCCGAAGAAGTCGCCAATGTTGTTTTGTTTTTATTGTCACCCGCTGCGAGCTTTGTTACCGGAGCAGATTATGCGGTCGACGGTGGCTATTCAGTGATGGGCCCTGAAGGATCACAGCCCGCTATTCCACGTTTAGCCGAATAGCACAGCATTTTAAAAGCACATTTAGAAAATTATGGAGAAGATTATGCGCCGTATTGCAATTGTTGGAGCAGGACAGTCTGGTTTACAGCTTGGTTTGGGCTTATTAGATACAGGCTATGACGTGACAATGATCACCAACCGAACTGCCGATGAAATTCGTCAAGGTAAAGTCATGTCAAGCCAGTGTATGTTTCATACCGCTTTACAAACTGAACGTGACTTGGGACTAAATTTTTGGGAAGAACAATGTCCAGCGGTAGAAGGTATCGGACTGGCTTTAGTTAACCCTGAAAATGGTGGTAAAGCATTTGAATGGAGTGCTCGCCTTGAACGCTACGCTCAATCGGTCGATCAACGCGTCAAAATGCCATATTGGATGGAAGAATTTGAACGCCGAAGCGGTCGATTGGTGATTCAGGATGTGGGAATAGAAGAGTTAGAACAACTCGCAAACGACTACGAGCTTGTATTACTCGCGGCTGGTAAAGGTGAAGTCGTTAAACAGTTTGAACGTGATGATGCACGTAGTGTTTTTGATAAACCACAGCGCGCTTTGGCATTAACCTATGTCAAAAACATGAAGCCAATTTCCCCATACTCTCGTGTGACTTTTAATATTATTCCAGAAGTGGGCGAGTACTTTTCATTTCCAGCACTTACAGTAAATGGTCCTTGCGACATTATGGTGTTTGAAGGTATTCCAAATGGGCCAATGGACTGCTGGCAAGATGTCAAAACACCTGAACAGCATCTGCAATGTAGTTTGGACTTACTCAAGAAATTTGTGCCTTGGGAATATGAGCGCTGCACAAATGTTGAGTTAACTGATGCTGGTGGATATTTAGCAGGGCGTTTCCCACCGACCGTACGTAAACCCGTTTTGACATTACCGTCTGGCAAGAAAATTTTTGGTATGGCAGATGCCTTAGTGGTGAATGACCCAATTACTGGTCAAGGCTCAAACAATGCTGCTAAGTGTAGCAAGATCTATTTCGATGCCATTTTAGCCAATGATAATCAAAGCTTTAGCGAACAATGGATGGTTCAAACTTTTGAACGTTATTGGGCTTATGCAGAAAAAGTGGTGGCTTGGACCAATAGTCTGTTAGTACCACCGCAACCCCATGTTGTTGAGCTATTAGCAGCCGCAAGCCAAAACCAAAGCATTGCTTCAATTATGGCCAATAACTTTGATGACCCTCGTGCCTTTGCTCCGTGGTGGTTTGATGCAAATCAGGCTCAAGCATTCATGGCCTCAAAAACCGCAGCAAAAGTGGCTTAAGGGCAAAACAGCAAAGGGAGATATGAAAATGGACACAATTGAAACTCAAGGTTTACAAATTATTAATGCGGAGAACCCAAGAGAAATCCGTAATTTACTTGGACAGTTTGCAACTGGCGTTACCGTGATTACAACTCGTGGTAAAGATGGTCGGAAAATAGGTATGACAGCCAATTCATTTTCATCATTATCTTTAGATCCACCATTAATTTTATGGAGCCTTTCAAAAACAGCACCAAGCTTGTCTGATTTTGTTGAAGCTGAATATTTTGCCATTCACATGTTGGCACAGGAGCATCATCAGCTTTCTGGGCATTTCGCTCGAGGTGCTGAAGACAAATTTGCAGGCATTGCCCATCAACAATGCAATGCTGGCGTTCCAATTTTGACTGATGCACTCGCAACCTTGGTTTGCCGCAATGTAAATCAGTATGAAGGTGGAGATCACCTGATTTTTATTGGTCAGATTGAACAATATCAACAACGCCAAGGTGAACCTTTGGTATTCCACGCAGGAAAATATCGTATTGCCGCAGAGCATCCAGAATTAGCATATTAATTCACCACAATCACGATCAATCCGGTCGTGATTTTTTTATAGGAAATAAGAAGATGAAAAGCACTTTAATTAAACATGGATTTTTAGCAGGGACATTGTTGGGTTTGCCGTTGGTTACACATGCCTATGATTTACCGACCGTAAACTTAGGTATGACCAGCTTTCTCGATGGTGGATTACCCGCAGGACCCGGCTGGTATGCTCAAACCTACTTTCAAAATTACGATAGCAATAAACTGGTCGATGCCAATGGGCAAAAACTCGGGTTGCCTAAAACAGATTTAAATTATCAAGTACTGGTTGAGCAGATTAGTTATTTATCGAATGTCCGAGTAAAAGATAAAGCCAGCCTAGGTATGAATTTTTTAATTCCTTTTGTCAGCAAAATGGACATGGATGATGGCTTGAATAATGCTGCAATTAAAGCTCAAAGTGGCTTTGGCGACATTATGATTGGACCTTTTATTCAGTTCGATCCAATCATGGGTGCACAAGGGCCGAAGTTTGTACATCGTTTTGAGTTTCAGGTCAATTTGCCGACTGGGGAATATGACCAGCAAAAAGATATTAACCCAAGTAATAACGCTGTTTCATTTGATCCTTATTGGGCTGCCACATATTGGTTTAATCCCAAATGGACCGCTTCAACACGTATCCATTATCTCTATAACTTTAAAAATGATGACCCTAGCTATGCGTTTGCTGGAGCAAATGATATGCAAGCTGGTCAAGCGATCCATGCAAACTTCGCAACAGACTATGCCATTACTGAACAGTTCCGTTTAGGACTAAATGGTTATTGGCTAAAACAAGTCACTGACACTGAAGTTGATGGTGAAAAAGTCAAAGGTAGACGTGAGCAAGTCTGGGCAATTGGTCCTGGTGCGATGTATAGCTTCTCTAAAAATGATCATTTAGTCGCAAATGCTTATTTTGAGCAAGATGCTGAAAATCGACCAGAAGGAACTCGATTACAAGTTCGTTATGTTCATCATTTCTAATCTATAAACAATTTATAAAAAAGCCTTTTATATCAATAAATATAAAAGGCTTTCTCTATTTGTTTTAAGAAAAAATTGACGTAATTAAGCCTGCACCTTCACTCTGTCCAGATCGGCGAGTAGACGAAGGTAGCTCACCATAACGGCGTTTGTACTCTTGAGAAAAACGGCCTAAGTGAGTAAATCCCCATTTAAATGCAACGTCAGTAACCGATAGATGTTCATTATGCATAAGTTCTAAATGAGCTTGTTCAAAGCGTAATTCTTTAAGATAAGACATTGGGGTAGTCCCCAAATAATTTTTAAAGCCAGTAAATAGTGTTCTCACACTCACACCCGCATGTTCAGCCAAAATTTCGACATTCAGCGGCTCATGTAAGTGTTCTTTAATATAGGCTTCTGTGCGCTTCACGAAATAAGGTGAGACGGTTTTTTCTTTATAATGATCAAGCTTATGTAATGCATTATTGGGTTGACCATAAATAAGTGCATTAAATAGATTTGACTCAAATTGTTTAAAGGCTAAAGGATGATGGAGTGGATGTTGATCACATGCTAACGCGTCCATCAATGTTCTTACGAGCTGTAAAAAGTAGGCTCCACTTTGTGTAGCAAAGTCTAATTTAGGATCAAAAACGAGTAAGTTATTTTCAGAATCAGCAATGTGCTGACGGCAATGGTAAGTAAAATCATCCTTTGAAACTTTTAGAATGAGCTGTGGTGAGTTCGCGTGCCAGCGCATACGTAAAGATTGCTGAGGAGAAATAAGAGAAGCGACTTGAGAATAAGAAATAAACTTTTGTGAACCAAACTCGATTTCTGCATAGCCTTGAGTTGGAATCTGAATTAGGTAAAAGTTATCAAGATGATCTGGTTCAATAATGACATCAGCGCCATATTCCAAACGACTAATAGACAATGCACCTGTTTTAACATGGTGCATGGTTGCACTGAAATCTCGCTTCTGCTGAGAGATTTTAAGATCATGCGGTTTAAAAATTTGACCTACATTTCGGCAGGTTTCATTTAAATCGTGATGATCAAACACCAAATTATGATTGGTAAAGATAGACTCATTTTGAAAATGACGCCCACTGAGTTCGGGGGAGTTGGCTTGGTTCATATATATCCCTTTTGGCTCACTCCTGTATTTACTTGTGTTATAAAAGCTTTAAAACTTCGCTGCACAGCAAGTAAATACGGCACTTAAAAAATTAAGTTACTCGCAAATTACAATGAGATATAAGCAAAATACAGACCAATTTAACCGCTAATTAATGTGATTTTCTCAAATTTTAAGTCGGATTTTGTCCATCAATTTAATACATTTGAGAAATAGAATAGGGGAATATAAAAGGTGCTATAAGTTAATCTCATCATGATCTTATTCCTTAAGATCTATCAAAATTTATAGCAAATCCGAGCGAATTGGTCAATTTATTTTATCGGAATCTTTTATTTTATACTATTGATATATAATGGTTTTTAATTTAAAAACGAAAATTCAATATACCCCTTATAAGAGTATATTGAATCATTTCAGGTTTAGTAGTTTTAAGCTATTTATACTTTTAACGTGATGTATTGCTCTGTAAAAACTTCTCGCTGTAAATACGATAGTTTTGCAAAGCTTGTTCATCTAACCAATTTTTAACAGCTTCAATCATTGGTGGTGGGCCACATAAATACATATCAAAAGCCTGTTCAGCCAGTTGATCTTTATTTAAGTGCTCGTGAATATAACCCGCTTTGCCTTGCCAAGCTTCGGTTGCCTTAGTCACAATCGGGTGATAACTAAAGTTCGGAAGCTGTTCTGCGTAGGCATGTAAACGCTGTTGTTCACACAAGTCGGTTTCATTATTTACGCCGTAATACAACTGAACAGCAGGTGAGTTAGGCTGCTCAACCAAGTTATCTAACATTCCCAAGAAAGCCGATAACCCTGTTCCACCAGCTACAAAAACGAGTGGTCGCTGTACTTCGCGTAAATAGAAACTACCCAGAGGTGCTTCAATGAGCAGGGTTTGTCCAACTTTACAGCGATCACGCAAGTAATTGCTCATCACACCGTCTGGCAAAAGACGAATTAAAAACTGTAATTGATTGGTTGCATTTGGTCTATTTGCAAAAGAATAAGAACGCCAGTCGTCAGTATCTGGAATTTGCAAACGAGCATATTGACCCGGTAAAAACTGAAGTTGTTCAGTATGACTGCTCGCATCAAGATGCAAAATTGCTGTTGTTTCAGAAACCAACTCAACCGCAGTCACTTTGGTTTCAATTTTTAAAGTATCACCAGCGTTACAAATAGCAGAATCATGATCGAAATAAAAAGCTGCATCTGATTTCACACGCGTCTGGCAAGCTAACATTTTCCGCTCAGCCAAATCACGCTCACTTAATGCATCTTCATCAACATATTCTTGTTCATAAAGACCAGTTTCACACTGTCCCTGACAGGTACCACAAACACCTTCACGGCAGTCTAGCGGCAGGTTAATTCCTTGGCGAACTGCTGCATCAAGCAGTAATTCGTCGTTATTTACCGAAATGAAAAAGGTTTTGCCATCGGCAAAGTTAAGTGCAACTGAATGTCCCATTTTCATTTCCCTTAAACGTGATAGAAGTCTAAAACGGAATCAATCTTGTCATTAAGCAAAATGCTGTGCTGACGACGAATGCGGAAACCATCTGCTGTTTGACGTAAAAGATAAGTAGCGTGTCCGTAAAAACAGCCTTCTAGACCTTGACGGTTATACAGTGTTTGCCATGCAACTTTTGCTTCAATTAGGCCATCATCAAGTGTTTTAACTCGAATGTTATTCATGCTGTGTAAAGTGCGTGGTAATGGCGTTGCCGAAGCTGCTTTTCCTGTACGAATACGGAATACACGGTCTTCGAGTCCAGTACGGTCCGCATAATAAATATAAGACAAACCCTGATTCGGATCTTGAACATAGTTATGGTCATCAATCCATTGCGGAATATGATATTCACTATCTTCATCGTAAAGCTCTAGGTAGGCATCCCAGTCATAAGCGTCACAAAGTTCTGCTTTTTTGTACAAAAACTGAGATACAGCAAAATATAGTTCTTGTGACATGGTTACACCTCATCCATTACGGCATTGTTTTCAAAAGTAATATCCTGCATTTTTAATGCTTTCTTGTTTAATCCGTCGAGCATTAGACGTTGCCAATGTCCATGCTGGTTTACATAGAGTCCTTCGTGGGTAAACTCACGGCCAGTAATGACAGGTTGAATGCCTAAATCTTGTGAGTTTTTGGTCGTGCCATATTCCCAAGACTGACAGCCACGAGAAATATCGCTCCAACGTTCAAGTCGTGCCTGAAAACCTTTTTGCTGTTCACGGAATTCAACTAAATCGTCTGGTGTACCAAGGCCTGATACGTTAAAGAAATCTTCGAACTGGCGGATACGGTTACGGCGTGCTTCCGCAGATTCACCTTTAACACCAATACACTGACTAATGACTTCGGTTTTATTCCAAGCGACAGGGCGAACAATACGAAGCTGTGAGCTAATTTGATCCATAAAGAATAGGCTAGGGTACAAGTTCAAGTTTCTTAAACGGTGCATTGCCCACTCAGCATATTTGTCACCATATTTTTCGACCATATATGGCATAACTGTGCTGTAACCCGGTCGAACAGTTGGGTTCGGCATATCACTAAATAATACGCTATGACCATTTTTGAAGCTGAACCAGCCATCATCAGTTTCTGAGTCACCAGCACCTAATTTGCTATAGTCAAGCGTATCGAGTTCTTCACCTTTTGATGCATTGACTTGTTGGCGGTGTTGGACTGTAGAAACATAGTTATAGTGAACAGTACTTACATGGTAACCATCTAAGCCATTTTCATTTTGTAGCTTCCAGTTACCTGCAAAGGTATAAGATGATTTGCCTTGAAGCACTTCGAGTTCACCCGTAGGCGACTGGTTAACCATTAAATCAAGAAACAGTTTTGCATCGCCCAAAAAGTCTTCTAGAGAATCTGTTGCTTGAGTATCAAGACTTACAAATACGAAACCACGATAGCTGGCAATACGGCCTTGTTTTAAGCCACGGCTTGATTTATCAAAATCTTCACAATATTCGCCAGGTGCTTTGACTTTAACCAAACGACCATCTGACTTATAGCACCAGGCGTGGAACGGACAAGTAAATGTAGATTGGTTGCCTTTAGCAACGCGTGTTAAAGTCGCACCGCGGTGTTCACAAGCGTTTACCATCGCATGTAGTTCGCCTTTACCATCACGGCTCACAATAATCGGTTGACGACCAATTTGAACTGTTAAGAAATCATGATTGTTTGGAATTTCACTTTCATGACATGCATAAATCCAAACCTTTTCAAAAATAAGTTCCATTTCCAAGTCAAATAGTTCAGGCTCAGTGAACATATTACGTGCAATACGAAACACGCCATCGTTAGGACGGAAGTCGATACATCCATCTACAAAATCATTCCATTGTTTTAAATTAGATGAGGTCATTTGCTCAATCCTATTCATTCAGCTTTTAACTGATTGAACCGCGATTAGGCTTTAGCCTCTATCCGTTTTTTCCAGATCTTTATCCACTTTGTGCAGTTTTGATTTTTTAATAAGACTATCTTTAAGATGTAATCGCATTTTAAAAATGTATATGTCCTATCTTTTAAATTTCCATATAATCTTAACCAGAACAAAATCAAATCTTGTGAATTAAGCCGATGAAAGAACAAAACTTAAAATTACAGATTAGAATTCTTTTAGAGCAGAACATCGCATTCGGCCCTGGAAAGGCAGACTTACTTGAAGCAATTGTGAGAACGGGTTCGATCTCACAAGCCGCAAAATCTATGAATATGAGCTACCGCCGTGCTTGGCAGTTGGTAGACACCATGAATCAATGCTTCGAAACAGCTCTAGTAGAAACTCAAACAGGCGGAACACATGGTGGTGGGGCGGCCGTTACAGCTTTAGGAGAGAAGGTTTTACAGCATTACCGACAAATGGAAATCAATGCTCGACAAGCCTTAGAACACAATTATCAAATTATGAGTAGTTATTTAAAGAAATAAGATGAGAAATATTTTATAAATCAAAGAATTTAGGCGCGAATCAATTCTATCTACCTATATAGTTTTCAGTTGCTCAGAAAAAATATCTATCTGTATAAATAATTTCTACTTTTCATAGCGTATGCTTATCGCTATATTCTTGGGTATATATCGCTGCAAAAAACGACAAAAAGGTAAGACATAATGTTAAGTGATACGGAGATAAAAAAGTTGGCTTTAGCTTGTTCGATGCTCAGCATAGGATTGGTCTTTAATGTTCCAGCTAAGGCTGAATCGGTTACCGTTTATGCAGCAGCGAGCTTAACGAATGCAATTAACGATTTAGAAAAAATTTACGAAAAACAAAACAAGATAGAAGTCAAAACTTCATATGCAGGCTCATCGACATTAGCGAAACAAATTGAAGCTGGAGCACCAGCCGATGTATTTATCTCTGCTGATACGCAGTGGATGGATTATCTACAAAACAAAAAATTAGTTGCAGCAAATGACCGTGTGAATTTATTAGGCAACCGTTTGGTTCTAATTACTCCAAAAGGGCAGTCACTAAATGTAAAACTAGATAAAACAACCGATCTAAATAAAGTGTTTACAGGAAAGATTTGTACAGGGGATACCAAAAGTGTGCCTGTCGGAAAATATGCTAAACAAGCTTTTACCAATTTAGGTTGGTGGAGCCGAATTGAGCCAAAGTTAGTTGAAACAGAAGATGTTCGAGCAGCGCTAAACTTTGTTGCGCGTGGTGAATGTCAGGTTGGTATTGTCTATGCAACCGATGCAGCAATTAGCAAAGATGTGAAGGTAGCTGGCATATTTCCAGAAATTGCACATTCACCAATTATTTATCCTGTAGGGATAATTAAAAAGAACTCAAACTCAGCAAAGTTCTACCAGTTTTTACAAAGCAATCAAGCCAAAGCTGTTTTTAAAAAATATGGCTTTAGTGTGTTGGCTCCAGCAAAACCATGATGTTCTCTTTAACCCCAGAAGAGCTCAGCGTGCTACAACTTTCTTGTAAGGTAGCGGCAAGTTGTCTTGTCGTCAGTATTATTCCTGCAATTTGTGTGGGGTGGTTTTTGGCACGTAAAGAGTTCTGGGGTAAGTCATTCATTGAAACATTGGTGTTTTTACCTTTGGTGTTACCACCAGTGGTTCCTGGTTATTTGCTTTTACAAGTTTTTGGGAGCCGCGGCGTTGTTGGGCAATATTTGGCGCCACTCGGAATTGATTTTGCATTTAACTGGAAAGGCGCAGTTCTTGCCTCGGCAGTGATGGGTTTCCCGCTATTGGTGCAATCGATTCGACTAGCAATTGAACTGGTCGATCAGCGCTTAGAAAAGGCAGCAAAGACATTAGGTGCCTCATCTTTAGGGGCATTTTTTCATATCACTTTACCTCTTGCCAGCAGTGGTATTTTAATTGGTGCTATTTTATGTTTTTGCCGCAGTTTAGGTGAGTTTGGTGCAACCATTACCTTTGTGGGTAATATTTCAAATGAAACACGCACTTTGCCTCTAGCCATGTATAGCTTAATGCAACAGCCCGATACAGAGGCCGCTATTCAACGGCTTATTGTTTTATCGTTAAGCGTGGCTTTTTTAGCCTTATGGTTTGCACAGTGGTTTCATCGTTATCAAAAGAAACGTTTAGGACGGTAAGGTTATGTTGATTGATTGCCGTTTTCACCTACAGATGGGTCAATTTCATATTGAGCCTAGTTTCCAGTCAGATGCTTCTGTTATTGGGCTATTTGGTGCCTCTGGGTCAGGTAAAACATCGATTTTACATGCCATTGCAGGGCTGAACACACCGCATAGTGGACTCATTAAAATACAGGATCAAACATGGTTTGATTCAGATCAAAACATTAATTTGAGCACCCAAAAGCGGCATGTTGGATTAGTTTTTCAAGATGCTCAGCTTTTTCCGCATAAAACGGTAAAGCAAAATTTATTATTTGGTCTTAAGCACCTGCCTCAACAAGAGCGTCACTTTGAAGCAGATTATATTATTGAGTTATTAAAGTTAGGCCACTTATTACAACGTATGCCGATTAAACTTTCAGGGGGGGAAAAACAGCGCGTGGCACTGGGTCGAGCATTGTTATATTCACCTAAGCTGTTACTACTTGATGAACCTTTATCGGCACTAGATGCGAATCATAAAGCTGAAATTATTCCTTTTTTTCAGAAAGTAAAAGAAGAAATAAAAATTCCGATGATTTATGTGAGTCATGATATTCAGGAAATTAAACAACTGACCGAAACAATGTGGATTTTATAATTTTTCATTTTTCATTTTTCATTTTTCACACATTATTTCAGCCATGTTGATTTATGGTGGTTAGCTAGCCCATAAACTGCCTGTTGGAGCAGATTTTAGGCGATCTTGGGCTTGTTGATAAAAATGCCAGAAAGCGAAAGCAAAAATGATAGCTAAGAAATCAACCACTAAGATTTCTCCACCATGTACCCATAAGCCACTTTGAGGAATGAAGTAGGCTAAAAGGGAGGTAAACGGAATCGCAAATAACACTAAAACCAAGGTTAACAGCAGTTGTGGTAAAGCTTTTGCATAGCCAATCACAAAGGTATAAATCAAAGTCAGTAGGAAAATCGCATAATAACCATACATAAAGAGGTGATTCATGCTTTCAATGTTAAGCGCTGCGAAAAGCCAACGACTGGCCAACATTGTACCCACGACTGCTAAAACACACCCTAAACATGCACCTATAGTTAAGTTTGCAAGGAACACTACATCTTTACGTTGAACAGGAACAGGATCTTCAGCACGCTTTTGCTTACGTGCACGAGTTTCAACCCAAAGAATGTTGCCCGTATAAAATAAGAAAGCGCCACCGACACCTAACACAAAATAAATCCAACGTACGCCCGTACCACCAAAACTTCCAAAATGTAAGCTGAACATAGCGTTGATTAGCTTATTACCGGCATCAGTCTGTGTGTTAATGCCTTTATGATTAAAGTGCTCAACTGCATATGGGTTCATACGCATAAAGTCATGATTCGCACCGCGCAACATCTGATCTGAACTATAGAGGGCAATACGTGCATTAGCTTTTTCAGGTTTATCTAGGCCACTGAACTGGATATAGTCAACTGAATATTCAGGTGCTACTTTTTTAGCTTGAGCTAGTATTTGCTGCACATTAATCTGTGTTTGTTTAGGCTGAATAAGTGCAGGGGGAGAACGCTGAAAAACAGGCTGTCCTTTGAGTGCAAGTTGTCCAATCGCATCATAAAAAAGGTCATGAAAAGCAAAGACAATAACGCTAATACTAATAATGATGTGGAACGGTAAGCTGGTAATTCCAATCACGTTATGCGCATCTAACCAAAAACGCTTTTTATTTTTACCAGGGCGAATGACAAAATAATCCTTTACCAAGGTGGGTAATAGAATGATTACCCCTGAAAGCAGGGCAAGAAAATATAGAATCGAAACAACACCCATCACATAAAGGCCTAGTCCGTGATGGCCTGCCATACCGGGTATGCCTGCCGTTTCATGCAACTGTTCAATTAGCCAACCTGCCTTAGATAAGTTTTCTTGAGCAACGATTAACTGACCTTTATCGTCTAAGCTTGCCATCCACGTAGCCTGAGCAGTATTAAAGCCATCTCCACGTTCATGTTCACTCCAAGTAATGGGTGCATAGTGAAATTCATTGGACGATAAATTTAGTGTGAAGTTCTTTTGCGCAGCAGGATAGGCAGTCTGTACTTTTTGAATAAGCTCATTATATTGGTCGGGTGAGACTTTCGGTAAAACTTGCTGTGTTGGGGTAGCCCACTTACTAATATGGTGCTGAAACATGCTGAGCCCACCAGCAAAGAAACAGATAAAAAGCAAAATCCCTGCACATACACCCACCCAAGTATGCATGCTTTTTGCTAATTTCATGATGTCTGAACGTACTTTCATGTTTACCCCCGTAATACAAAAATACAGCTATACGCTAGGGCATTAGCAATGAATAAATAGATAAGCGCTTTTCGCCCAGTCGTAAAAAAATAACTGACAAACATAATAGGCATCCAACACCATGGAATGCTCCACATCCCCAATTGCACCAATAAATCCATGGCTATATAAGGTTGGCCTAATAAAACAATCAAATTACCAATCGCGAT
Source organism: Acinetobacter sp. DMC2 (assembly GCF_056314305.1). Lineage (NCBI taxonomy): Bacteria > Pseudomonadati > Pseudomonadota > Gammaproteobacteria > Moraxellales > Moraxellaceae > Acinetobacter > Acinetobacter sp. DMC2. The sequence goes on from NZ_JBQUYP010000003.1 coordinate 289,669, forward strand.
AGAAAGACTTAGACCTAAAACACCCCCAGCAAAGGTTTTACCCCACCAGTCTGGCTGGATAGGAGACTGAATTTTAGCTTTCATGAAACCAGTTTCCGTTTAAAAAGCGCCATAAAGGGAAGAAACGACCACGCAAAAATAATGAGCATGAACCAGCAAAAAACGGCAACTACTTTTGGTAAGCTTGCAAAGAGCGTAATAAATCCAATGCCTAATAGCACTAGACCTAAATACTTAAAGAAAGTAGGAAGATGTTGAGACAACAGATTCTGGTTGCTATGACTACAATAGATACTCACCGCTCCCAACAGGGTCAAAAAAAGTCCTATAAGTTTCATAATCGATGTTTATAAGTAAATTAAAGTCAAAATTTACCCAACAGTATAAGTAAATAATAATTATTATCAAATGATAAATATAATTATTTATAGATTTGCAGTAAGTAAGTTAAGATAGGAGATAACTCATTAAAAATATTTATTTTGAAGTCGAATCCAGTGAGTCATTATCTATACATTCCTGAACAAATCAGTAAATCAATTTATGAAATTTCGAGTCCTATTTTTCTTGCATCAGAGCTATTTTGTTATGGGCTAGATTTATCAAAAACGCAGTGTTTGCATATAGACCAACAATTAGAGCATCCATTAAAAATTGCTCAAGCGCGTGTCGAACGTAAAAATGAGTACTTATGTGGCAGGGTCTTAGCTCAGGCTGTTTTAAATCATCATTTCGGTTTAGATCAGCCAATAACCTCGATGCACGAACCTTTGCCCATTTGGCCATCCCATGTTTTGGGGAGTATTAGTCATTCACAAAATAAGTTAATTGTTGCGTTATCTAACAATGCGATTTATTTGGGAATTGATATTGAACACTGGGTGACCTCAGAATTTGCTCAAGAAAGTGCACATCTTGTTTTAACACCATCTGAGTTTGATTTATGGAAAAGTAAAGCGGCTGATTTTTTTGATTTTGCCCGTTATGTGAGTTTAATTTTCTCTGTAAAAGAAAGCTTATATAAAGCGGTTTATCCTACTGCAAAGCAATATATTGATTTTTTAGAAGCATCTATAGTCGATATTAATTTTGAAAATCAAACATTAACGCTAACTTTTTTGCCGGAAATTCAGCAGCGCTATCAACTCTTAGAACACTATGACGGTGGCTGGACCATAGAACAAGACCATATTATGACTTGGGTTTTTCAAGCACATCATTCTGCTTAAAGCAAAAGAAGGCAACGAATTGCCTTCTTTTTTATTTAGAGATTAATTTTCTTGTAACTTAGGATCTTGGAATCCTGTTTCACGCATATCTTGAGAGTTGAATAAGAACATAAAACCGACTGCAAAGCTTAATATGCCAAAGAAGAGGATACTTCCGGATATTGGTAAGAACCGAGTTAAAAGACCTAAAGTTGTGGTGGCAATCGAATCGCCTAATGCATCTTGTGCAAGCCAGATTGAATTAATACGCCCTAAATATTCATCAGGTGTATGTCCTTGCACAATGCTGTATTGAAGCAAGTTGGCAATCGACATCAAATATCCAAATACACATAAAATGGGCAAAGTCACGATTAACCACGGTGAAAGTCCAATCATAATCATGCAGCTAAAAATCCCTAAACACGTATAGAGCATGACCAAGCCAGGTCTGAGTAAACGTGTTGTCCAGCCACTGAGTAAAGCTCCTAAAGTCGAGCCTAAAGGCACTGCCGTATACATAAGCCCGAGTTCGAATGCACCGCCGTGAAAAATTTCATCTGCCATTTGCGGAAAAATAATACGAATAGCACTGCTAAAACTGAGCAGTGTGCCTATTAAAATCGTGCTACCAACTACTTTATTTTTAAAGACAAATTTAAAGCCTTGGACTAATTGGCGAAGAGGGCTCTCGCCATTTGACACATGTTGCGGTTTAAGCGCAGGTAGTCCCATCAATAAAAACACAGTGAGTAAAGTACCTACGGTTGAGACCCAATACACGGTCGCAACACCGCTAGCAGCAATTAAAATACCGCCGATTGCAGGTGAAATAACGGTTGCAAGACGTACGGATACCATGCTGATTGCACGGGCTTGTACAATATTTTCGCGCCCTACAATCACAGGCATGATCGCCATCATTGCCGTTACACCAAGTGCACCAAAGAAACCATCCCATGCTGAAAGAAAGTAAATGGCATAAAGCGAAGGATGCTCAAACATGGCGTTGATGGCGAGGCCAGCAAAGCCTAAACCACACACACCACGTGCCAATAAAATCAGCCATTTTCGATCTTTGCGATCTGACAGCAAACCACCAAGTAACAAGCCAATAAACATGGCAATACCTTCAAAAGCCATTGCAACTGCAACATTTAACGAACTACCCGTAATGTCATAGACTTGTTTTGGAATAGCCACGACTAACATACCAATCGTTAACAATGACAATGTGCGGGCAATAAATACATGTCGGAAATGAGCATTGCGTTTTAAAAGACTAAAGTCGGTCAATATAGATTTGAAGCTCATGGCATACGCTCCTCTAAACCGCGTGCCTGACAAATCATGCGGTTTAAAATGGGGCCAAGTGTTTCAAGCTGCTGCGGAGACAATATATCAGTATGGTCTGCCTCACTTAGCCGAACAATATTAAGTTTTTTGACTAAAGGTGACCATTGTTGTTCTGGTTGGATATATGGTAGCAAGTCTTTTTCAGCGACAACCAAGTGTAGCTCACCATCAAAGTGCGGCATTTTATATGGTTTTAATAAACGGACGGCATCACGATAGTTTGCAAAAATATCCTCCTGTAGACGCCGTGTTTCTTCACTTAAAGCCGTATCTGCATCGACTAAAATATCATTGAAGAATTGAAGCTGTTCTTGTTCAGCTTCAGCATTCATTTCCTCTACCGACAAATCTAACCACTGATGAATTTCAGCAGGGTAAGTGTCTAACAAACCGAGAAAATCAACTTTTTCACCTTGTTCAGTGAGCTTCGCTGCAACTGCATAAGCCACAGTGCCACCAAGTGAATAACCTAATAAGGTATAAGGTCCTGTTGGCTGTTGCTTGCGAATAATCTCAAGTTGTTTTTCAACCAGCTCATCCATATCAGCGCTATTTGCCAATAGGCCCTCAGGTCGAGGAGACTGCAATCCAATAATTGATAAGTCGGAATGTAAATAACGATTCAGCACAGTATATTGCCATGCAGAACCAGAACCAGGGAAGAAACAGAACAATGGATGTCCAGAGCCGGAACGGATTGGTAAAATAGACTGCATGCCAGTTTGTTCAACTTCTGCTAAACGTTCTTGTGTAAGAAGTAAAGCAGCTAAACGTTGAATCGTGACGTGACTCATCAATTGACCAATTGGAATGGTCCGCTTGAATACTTTTCGGATTTCAATTGCAAGCTTCATTACCAAAATGGAATGTCCACCAATGGCAAAGAAATCTTCGTTAACACCAATATTCTGATCTGTATTTAAAATTTGCTGGAAAATACGTGTCAGTTCATGTTCAAAAGCAGTGGTAGCATACTGTTTTTCTGTATTTGAAAGATCAAACTGTGGTTGCGGTAGTGCTTTACGGTCTAGCTTACCATTATGACTTAATGGGAATTGCTCGACTAATACATAGTGAGTCGGGACCATATATACTGGAAGCAGTTTCGCCAATTGTTTCTTTAACCGCTCAATATCCACAGGTTCTGTTGTTTGCAAGTAAGCAACCAACTGAACATCAGCTTTATTTTTTTCAGAAGGAATCGGGTGTACCACCACATCTAGACCACTGATTAAGCGTAATTGCTGTTCAATTTCACCCAGTTCTATACGTTGACCCCGTATTTTTAGCTGATCATCAGCACGGCCTACATATTGGATACTGCCGTCTGCATGCCAACGGGCAATATCACCAGTACGGTACATGCGTTGACCTGCTGCGAATGGATTTGCCACAAAACGCGTTGCTGTTAAGTCCGCTCGATGCAAATAACCCATTGCCAATTGATGACCTGCTAAATAAAGCTCACCGTCCACTCCAACAGGAACAGGGCGTAAGTATTGATCTAAAATATAAAGCTGGGTATTCCAGACTGGATAACCAATTGCGACGCTACTTTCTTCAGGGTGTAAACCTAGTGTTGCATCCATATAACTCACATCTACGGCCGCTTCTGTTGGGCCATATAAGTTATGTAGCTCACAGCTAAAGTGCTCGGTAAATGATTTTGCTAGAGCTGTTGGTAATGCCTCACCACTACAGAACACTCGGCGAATTGGTAAACTTTGACGCTGAGCAGATGACAAAATTTCGGTAGCAGCATTTTCAAAAATAGCCAACATTGACGGTACAAAATGTAATGTTGTTATCTGATATTTTTGAATGAGACTTAATAATGCCAATGGGTCACGGTGTGCATCCACAGGAGCCATAACCAATCTTGCACCCACTAAGTATGACCAGAAAAACTCCCATACTGAAACATCAAAAGTACATGGTGTTTTTTGCAAAATCGTATCGGTTGCTGACAGCGGATACTCTGATTGCATCCATAAAATACGGTTCACAATAGCTTGGTGAGAAACCATGACGCCTTTTGGCTGGCCTGTTGTACCCGATGTATAGATTAAATATGCCGGGTGCTGTGGGGTAATAACTGTCGTTTTATAGCTACTTAAATCAACCTTTGTTTCATCAAATAATTCATTAAAAGCAAAGGTAGCTATTGATGTGTGAACAATAGCTGCTAAATCTTTTTGTTCACCAATCACAAGTTTAGATTTAGCATCCTGCAACATAAATTTGATGCGTTCAGTCGGATGTTGTAAATCAATAGGTAAATAAGCTGCACCTGCTTCAATTACCGCCAAAATCGCAATACTTAGTTTGACTGATCTTGGCAGGGCAACGGCAACAATATCTCCAGCCTGTACACCCGCTCTTTGCAATTGCTGTGCTAAAGCACAAACTTGCAAACGCACTTCACTGAAACTGAGCTGATGATTTTCATCAGATAACGCCGTTTGTTCAGGTACAATTCGAGCTTGTTCTCTGAGTAATTGCTGTAACGTACTCTGACGAACATAGTATTGGGTTTGATTCGTTTTCTGGATTAAATCGCGTTCTTCAACCAGCTGCAAGCGATAATGACTTAGAGACGTCTCTGGTTCATTTAATGCAATTTCAATCAATTGAACCATTCGCTCTAGGAAATGCTCTGGTCGATCAATTACACCACGCTGTTCGAGCAATAGCTCAATTTGATGATCAGGAATAACCAACAAAGCAAGCGGGTAATGGCTATAACCGCGATTTGTGAGTTTGGAAATAGCAGCATCACCAAGTTTTTGCTGTAAATACTGGTTATCGGGGTAGTTTTCTACAACTAACAAACTATCGAAAAGATTGCCCTGAGCTATCAATTGCTGAATTGCACTTAGTCCTAAACCATCATGTTCTAAATGTTCAACATGCAATTGCTGTAACTGAGGCAATTGTTCCCAAAGTGTTTGCTGCATGTTGAGTTTTACACGCACTGGAATCGTATTTAAAAACAATCCAATCTGCTGCTCTAAACCATTGATAGGTGCCGAACGTCCCGAAACAGGAGTACCAAACACAATATCTTCACGATGAGCATAAATATTTAAAGTCATTGCCCAAATCATTTGCATGAAGACATTGAGCGTGATGCCTTGTTGGCGTAATTTATGTTGAAGTTTTGCACCCAACTCGGCACTTAAACGATATGGAGTTTCCTGTATAGCTTGCTGTGGTTGATTAAATAAAATAAGTGGCTGTAAATCTGCTAAATCACGTTGCCAAATTACTTTTGATGTTTCATGGCCACGTCCAGATAAAGCTTTAATCACTGTTTCATAACTATATTCAAGCACAGGCAATTGTTGGTTAGTTTGCTGATAGGCTTTAATAAAGTCTTGTAAAAACAGCGGAGTTGACCAACCATCTGTCAACAGATGATGCACCATAATCAATAATTCTGACTGTTCTGGAGCATGTTGAATTAAGGTTGCCCGAATTAAGCCATAGGGTTGGTCGAGGTGAATCGGTTGCTGCAATGCTTCTTGAATGGTTTGTTCAAGCAAATCGGGAGTGACCGAACAAAACTGAACTGGCCAAGCTTGATTAGGATGTAATGAATAGATAAAAACAGGTTCTTCAGCTAATTCGCTATCAAAATGCCCACCTAGTTGCGGGTGACGTTTTAATACGGTAATCAAAGCTTGCTGCAAACGTACCGGATCAATTTCTCCATTTAAACTAAGACGAGTAAAGGCATTATAGTTCGATTGATTTTCTACTTGAGATAAGAACAGCATGCCTTTTTGCAAAGGAAGCAAAGGTAAAATAGTGCTGTTTTTTCCATATTTTTCTTGAACTTTTTGCTCTAGGTCTGCTGAAAATAACGGTTTTGAAACGGCTGCTTGTTGTTCATCTAAACGGGTGAGTTGCGGTGTCATAGCGGCGACTGTTTTAAATTGAAATACATCACTTGGTCTTAAACCATAACCACGTTGGCGTAGTTGAGTACAAAGCATAATGGCCGAAATACTATCGCCACCTGTCATAAAGAAGTCATCATCAATTCCAATTGCGTCAAGCTTAAGAACAGATGCAGTAATTTGACATAAAAGTTGTTGTTCAGGCGTTTCGGCCATTCGGCTATGGGTACGAATTTGAGGCTTTGGCAGTGCCTTTTTATCGACTTTGCCACTTACATTTCGTGGAAATTCGGACATAACAGTCAGGGCAGATGGCACCATATATTCAGGCAGGTTTTGACGTAACTGGCTTAAATATTGTTGACTTAATTGCTCACTGGTTTTTTCATCAAGTTCAATGTCTTTGACCACACAGTAACCAAGTAAACGATGACTGTTATTGATCGGTTCTGCAATCACGACTGCGCTTTCAACATTGGCTAAAATCGAAAGTGCATTTTCAACTTCACCAATCTCAACTCGATAACCACGAATTTTGATTTGGTCATCACAGCGCCCCATAAATTCAAGTTTACCCGCGCTATTCCAGCGGACTAAATCACCCGTACGGTACATGCGCTGTCCATGTTCAAATGGATTCGCTACAAAACGGGCAGCACTTAAATCAGCTCGACCTAAATAACCATTGGCAATGCCAAAGCCAGAAATATAAAGTTCACCAATCACGCCTGTAGGGCATCGTTGTAAATGGCGATCTAATACATAGGCCTGTGTATTACCAATAGGGTTACCAATGACAGGGCGAGCGGTCTGTTTTAATTCTGCCCGGAAAGTATCAACCGTATATTCTGTTGGGCCATATAAGTTATGAGCAAAAAGCGCTGGCTGAGCATTGAGCTGTTGCCATAAGGCTAGAGGTGCAGCTTCACCACCAATCAAAATAAGACTTGGGTGATGCTGATTTTCAGCAAATAAACCATTCGTCATCATTTGCGCACAAAAAGATGGCGGTAAATCCAGTGTATCGATTTGTCGTTGCTGAATTTCTTGCACTAAACCAAATGCATCTCGACGCATGTTTTCATCAAAAATATGTAGCTCTTGGCCCCATAACATCCAGAAAACTTGCAACCAAGATGAATCAAAAGAGAAAGAGTGTGTATGCGCTGCACGTAACGGACGCTCAGGGAAACGCTGATTTACAGCTTCTAATACTGGCCAGTAAATGGTTGGTTTATGCGACAAAATGAGGTTGAGTAAAGAACCATGTGTATTCATTACCCCTTTAGGACGACCCGTACTTCCTGAGGTAAAAATTACATAAGCAACATCTTGGAAATCAAATTTGCGATTTTCAGCGGGAATATCACTCGCATCTTGCTTTCGAATTTGCGTTTGAACATCTTCATGATCAAGATATAACTGCTGAATATTTTGTGGTAGTTGCTGTGCGAGTGCTTGTGTGGTTAATACAAATAATGGATTTGCATCTTCACACATCATTTGCATACGATCGATTGGATAATCTAAATCGAGAGGCAAGAAACTTGCACCAGAGTTTAATACGGATAACATCACCACAACTGAGTCAATCGAACGAGGAATAGCTCCAGCAATGACAGTTTGCTTTTTGGCTCCATTTTCTTGTAAAAAACGAGTCAGTTGATTCACTTGTACTGCAAGCTCAGCAAAACGGAGATGCTGAAGGTCTAGACGTTCACCACTCACAATTGCGGTACGTTCGGGATACTTTTTAATTTGCTCATAAAAAATATCTAGAACATTATTATATTGTTCAGGATGGCTAACACGTGGACCAATGCCACTTTGAGTTAGGGCAGCAAGTTCTTGTTGTGTCGTAATATTAAAATTGCTACATGCCTGTTCTGGACGAATTAGAGCTTGTTCAAGTAATAAAGTTAAGCGTTGACCATGGTTAAATAGTTCATCTTGTGTATAACGCTGCGAATCTGCACGTAGTTCGATAATCAGCTCATGATCTTGAACAATAAAAGAAAACTCAAAATCATCAATTGGTCCTGTAGAAATATGGTGTGTTTTGACCTTTTCACCATCTAACATCAAGTCTTGATCAAAAGCTTTATAGTTTAAAATAGGACCGTACATTCGTTCATGAATATCGATACTATTTAAATCTCTTAAAATTTGTTCAGCATCATATTTTTGATGTGGACGAATTTGTCGTAATTTCTCTTGTACATGTTGAGCCAAGCTTACCCAACTGTCTTTTTCAACAACTTTAAACTTCACAGGCAAGACATTTACCGTCGGTAAGGTTGAGCGAATCGCTTTTGAACCTAAACGGCGCATAAATGGAATACCGTTAACCAACTGGGTTTTATCGGTCATTTTGTAAATATAATGTAATGACAATGACATCATCATGTCATTTAAAGCTAACTTGGTTTGCGCAGCTAAAGCCTGAATTTGCTCTAAAATTCCTTGCGAAAAACGCAACTGATGCTTAACAAATGTTGCTGTAGTTTTTGCCGCTAAATGATGAGTACTTAAACTAATTGGACTAGGTAAATCTTCACAGTAAGCTTTCCAGAAAGCTTGGTCTATTTTAAATTGATGACTATTTTCATAAGCCTGACGTTCTGAAATAACTTCATTCACGCCAATGAACGGGGAAACCGAAAGATCTTTTCCTTCTTGTAATTGTTGATATAGCTCAACAATACGTTTGGTTAGGTTAATCATACTAAAGCCATCAAGCATGATATGGTGATAACGTTGATACCAATACACTTTGTCATGTGTAGTAAATAGCACCTGACGGAACAGTTGAGATTCACCAGCTTTAAGTGATTTAGCACATTGACGATCTGATGGCATCCAGTCCCATAAGCGTTGTTGAGCTTTTTTAGGCGTTAAATGACAAAAATCAAATTCTTCGATTTGAAACTGAACTTGATTATTAAGCTCAATAAATGGTTGAGACGGGTCAGATGAATATGAAGCAATGACCGTGTCGGCTTCATTTAAGCCGATTTGAATTGCTTTTTTAAATGTGGGGATGTCGACAGTTTTTGGTAGTTCCAAACAATGCGCAATAGTATATAAATCTTCAATTGAACTTAAATGATCGGCAAGGAAAATGCCGAGCTGAGTAGAGGCCAATTCAAAACGAGTGGGTTGTGAAAGGTCCGGAGTAAATTCATTGTTTAATGCCTGATTCATGACAATACTCCTTTTTACGCTTGTTGAAAGGGGTTAATCGTAACCCAGTGCTTTTCCACATATGCAATACACGAAGCCCGTGTATCCGATCCATGCTGAACATCCCAACCCGACGGCACCTGATGTTGAGCAGGCCATAAACTGAACTCACCTTGTTGATTTTTTAAAACCTGAAAAGACAAACTTTCGTTATCGAAAGGATTAATATAGTTTTCCTGTAAGTTGCTCATGATATTGTTATCCTTGATGAAACAAATGGTTATAGTGAAAGAGTTTTTTGCAATGCCTTAAGCAAGTCGGTACGCCAGTTCACGGCATCATGTCCGCCTGAAAAACTGTGAAAGCTCACTTGATTGAATGATTGCAATTGTTGATAAAGCTGTAGGGCATCGTCCCGCATATCGGTTTCATACGTGCCGGCACTGATATAAATTCGAGTTGTTTTTGATAATGGATGAGATAGGTTTTGAAGCAGTTCTAAAATATTCCCTTTATATTTTTGACCTAACGTACTGTTCGAAAAATCTGACCACCAATAAGATCCAGACTGTAAAATCAGAGAAGTAAAAATGGTCGGGAACAACAAGGCGCTATGTAAAGCGCATAATCCACCTAAACTTTGACCACATAAGGTAATGTCTGTTTTAGAAATAAAGGAATATTCTTTTAGAAGCGTTTCAATAAGTTCATAAACCAACGCCTGACTAAACGCATCATGACAACCATAATCTTGTTGGCGTTGTTGACTATTTAAACTATGAACAAAAACATAAACTGCTGGGCGAATCTTATCTGCAACAGTTAAATGCTGAAGATCGGGAATAATCGACAGCTCTCGGCTCCAGATTTGGCCATCAAGCAAAATGATGAGTGGCAAGTCTTCTTGAGTTGATTGATGACTAATAAAAACGTCGACTAAATAGTCCTGTTGGCATAAGCGACTTGACCATTGAAATGTTTTTGTAATCGGGCAATCGGCTATTAAAGATTTTGTGTTTTCAAGTTGAATTTGATTGATATATCGAGCCAGATGTCCCGTGTAAAATCGATGTTGATTGAATGGATCAATTTGAGCATTCTGTTTAAGCTGGGTTTGCCACCATGCGCGTCGTGTTGCTGCACAATCTGTTTCTGGGGCCTCCTCACTAGATGTCACGACCACATAACTACCAGCCCAAGCTAGAGGCAACTCTATTTCAAAAAAGTACACATCTGTCCCAGCTACGCGGCTAAAACGATTCCACTTTTGATAGATAGAAGGGCTTTGTGAATAGATATCGATATAAACAAAAAGGCTTTCTTTGAGTTCAGAACTACGCCAAATAAAGGTACATAGCGCTTTATTTTTTTGTAGGTTGACCAGCGGGCTACCTAGTTTTTTTACGGTATTCCACCAGACTTCACTCCCAACATTGAGTTGTTGAAATAGGGGATGTAAGGGTTGAGAAAATGGCTTCATTTTGAGTCCATCTCGACAAGAAAGCGCGGTAAAATTATCAGAATGATTCTCATTAGTAAATGAAAACAATTATCATTATAATCAATAAAAAAAGATGCGTTTTACTAATGTTAATTAAAAACAATAATTTAAGTTAGATTTATGGTTAATAAATAACTTGATTTAGATTGTAATCTTATGTTTGATATTTATCGCACTTGATAATAATGATAATTATTTGCAATTATGTGACGCAATTTAATATTCGAGTCAAACTGGAGTAAAACATGAGCTCTACCATCGTAGTCACAGGTGCTGCAAGAGGTATTGGAGCTGCTATTGCAAAAAAATTATTGCAGCAAGGGTATCAAGTGATCGGCATCGACCGACAGGAAAACCCAGAACAATGGGAAATCACTCAAAAGCTAGAAGAAGGTGACATTTCACGTTGGCAAGGCTTTCAGCAAGATATTACTGATCAAGAAACAACAGCAAAGCTCATTAATAATATTTTAAACAAATATAGCGTGACGGGTTTAGTGAATGCGGCGGGTGTTTTGATTATGCGTTCTATGCTTGAAGCAAAAACAGAAGACTGGCAAACACTTTTCGCAGTAAATGTCATGGCACCTATTGCGATTAGTCAACAACTGGCCAAGCATTTTTGTGAAAAAAAGCAGGGAAGTATTGTCACGATTAGCTCAAATAGTTCACGTATGCCACGTATGCAACTTGGCATGTATGCAACTACAAAAGCTGCATTGAGCCATTACTGCCGTAATCTTGCGCTTGAAATTGCACCTCATCAAGTCAGGCTTAATATTGTTTCACCAGGCTCTACGCTAACTCAAATGCAGCAGCAGCTTTGGACAGATAATTCGCCTCCGCCTGCGGTAATCGATGGAGATTTAAGCCATTACCGTACAGGCATTCCCTTAAGGAAATTAGCCCAACCTGAAGATATCGCCAATACGGTAAGTTTTTTACTTTCTGATCAGGCCGCACAAATTACCATGCAAGAAATTGTGGTTGATGGAGGAGCCACTTTAGGCGTTTAAACATCCATTCATTACAACAAAATAACTGATAAGGAGTTGCGAGATGTCGGCACAGCATCCATATTTTATCCAACGAGAAAATTTTACTGAAAGCCGCGTTGCACTAGCGCAAGAAATTTTAAATTGTGGAAATGACGCAGGTTTTATTTTTACCACGCCAGAATACGCCATCAATAGTCATCAAAAATTACGAGATATTCAGGTCGCTAAAAATAGCCTTTTAAAAGATTGGCTAGATGAAGCGCGAACTCAATTACAACATGCAATAAATGACGGTTATAAAGACGTCAAAATTATGGGTGGACTACCATTTTGCTCGGCAGCCGATGTCAACTTAATGCTCATGCAAAATGCAAAAATCTTTCAGAAAGTACTCTATGCACAATCTGATATTGATTTTGGTTCTTTATCTTTAGAAAAGGCGGATTATTTCCCTTTAGGTGAACATTACCAACAGCAAGTTGAATATTTAGTTCAGCAAATGCAAGCAAAAAAACTCGATAAAGCCGTACTTGCTCGTATTTTACAACTTGAATTTGAACAAAATATTCCTGTCTCAGACTTATTTTATAACTTAGCTAAGCATAATCCCGAAGGCTATAACTATGCAGTTGCGAGGCATCCTCAAAGTGAAGGGTGGTTTGTCGGTGCAAGCCCTGAACTCTTAATTGCAAAGCAAAATACAAAAATCTGGAGTAAACCGGTTGCCGGTACATTGGCTTGTGATGATGACCCAACCGTAGACCAAAACAATGCCAGAGCATTACTGGCTTCACAAAAAGATCAACATGAGCATGCACTCGTCATCGAAATGATTGCCGATGAGCTCACACCTTTTTGCAAGCAATTACAAGTACCAAAACAACCATCCCTCATTCGTACCAAACGCCTCTGGCACTTGGCATCCCATATCACCGGCGAACTTAAGAAAGCCGATACTCATGTTTTTGACTTAATTGAACGCTTACACCCAACACCTGCAATTTGTGGGGAGCCTAGTCCGATTGCTAAAGAATTAATTCAGCAACTTGAACCATTTAATCGTGAATTATTTGCAGGAACTATGGGTTGGGCAGATGAACAAGGTAATGGTGAATGGTCGGTGACTGTTCGCTGTGCTCGAATTTATCAAAACATTGCCCGTTTATTTGCCGGTGCAGGCATTGTGGAAGCATCTCGTCCGCAAGCTGAACATGCTGAAACTGCCGCTAAATTTCGCACTGTGCTGGACGGATTCCAGATTTCGCCCAATCAATTGCCAATACAAGGACCAAATACATGACAACACAGGTTTATCTGGATGGCGCCGTGCCATATCCAGCAGAGTTTGCTGAGATTTACCGTAAAAAAGGTTATTGGCTTGGGCAAAACTTGAGTGATTTCTTGCGTGAAAGTGCTCAAAAATACCCAGAAAATATTGCTGTATATGATGGGGATAAAGCCGTCAGTTACGCTCATTTTGATCATTTAGTTGATTACTGTACCAGTCACTTATATCAACATGGACTAAGAGCGGGTGATAAAGCGGTTGTACAGATGCCGAATCACTATCAGTTCTATATTTTATTTTTTGCACTGATTCGGCTTGGTGCTTTACCTGTGATGTCTTTACCTGCACATCGCTATGCAGAACTCAGCAGTTTTTTTAAACAAACTCAAGCAAAAGCTTATTTCTGTGCTGATTTTGGAGCACAAAAATTTGACTACCGAGAGCTTGCCGAAAAGCTTCAGCAAACTGCTCCTTGCTTACAACATGTATTTGTACTTGGAAATGCCGGCAAATTTATAGCCATTCAAGATCTATTAAAAGAAACCAGTATTTTGGATGCAGCGATTTCGCCGACTACGGCAGATCAGGTTGCTTTCTTACAACTTTCAGGTGGAAGTACTGGTGTTCCTAAACTGATTCCACGTACCCATGACGACTACTTATATAGCGTACGTGAAAGCGCAAAAATCTGCCGTCTCAATCAGTCATCACGCTTACTCATGGTTTTACCCGTGGCACATAACTTTTCAATGAGCTCGGCCGGTTCTTTAGGTATTTTTTATTCGGGTGGTGCTGTGGTTTTAGGAACTGATTCAAGTCCTGAAACTGCTTTTTCATTAATCAAAAAACACGGTGTGACTGATGCTTGCTTGGTTCCTGCTTTAGTCCGACCATGGATGGATAAAGCGGCAAAAGATCAAGATCCAATATTATCGACTTTACGTTGTTTGCAAGTCGGAGGAGCACGTTTGCCCGATGCCGTTGCCTCACGCCTAATTGATGAATTTCAAGTCAATCTACAACAAGTCTTTGGTATGGCTGAAGGGCTGGTGAACTACACCCGTTTTGACATGACGAAAGAGCAAATCGTTCATACCCAAGGTTTAAAAATATCACAAGATGATGAAATCTTGGTGCTAGATGATAACGATCAGCCAGTAGACGCTGGAGAAGTAGGGCATTTGCTGACTCGTGGGCCTTATACCATTCGCGGCTATTATCAAGCACCAGAGCACAATGCACGTTCTTTTACACTGGATGGTTTTTATCGAACAGGCGATTTAGTGCGTATTCGGAAAGATGGCTGCATTGTGGTAGAAGGGCGTTCAAAAGAACAAATCAATCGTGCTGGTGAAAAAATTGCGACTGAAGAGGTTGAACAAGCTTTATTAACTCACCCACAAATCCGTTTGGCAGCACTAGTTGCTATGCCTGATGAGATTATGGGGGAAAAAAGCTGTGCATTTATTGCATGGCAAGCACAAAGTGATGACCCAAGCCAAATTCGCCTTGCAATGTCAGTTCGTCAACATCTGAAAGACTATGGACTTGCTACCTACAAAATTCCCGATCGGGTCGAATTTCTGGAGCAATTTCCATATACAGCCTTTGGAAAAATCGACAAAAAAAGATTACGTCAACAACTTGAAACTAATACCAATGTTCTTGCTTAAAGATAAAAAAGGAAAAATTTGATGAGTATTCCTAAAATTGCTAGTTACAGCATGCCACAAGCCCACGAATTTACGGCAAATAAAACATCTTGGCAGTTGCATACCAATCGCGCTGTTTTATTAGTACATGATATGCAGCAATATTTTTTAGATTTTTATGATCAAACTCAAGCGCCTATTCCAGAGCTTATTAGAAATACCAAAGAACTAATTGAAACTGCGCGTAAGTTTAATATCCCTGTGGTCTATACGGCACAGCCCGGTAACCAGACACCGGAACATCGCCAGTTATTAACTGACTTTTGGGGAACTGGCCTAAAAGATGATCCAAAAATTACTCAAATTTTGCCGGAAATTTCTCCTCAAAAAAATGATACTGTCTTAACAAAATGGCGTTATAGCGCATTTAAGTTTTCTCCACTTGAACAACTCATGCGTGAGTCAAACCGTGACCAGCTCATCATTTGTGGTGTCTATGCTCATATTGGCTGTCTTATGAGTGCAGCGGAAGCCTTTATGCTAAATATCCAGCCATTTTTATGTGGAGATGCGCTCGCTGATTTTAGCCGTGAAGAACACGATATGGCTTTAAAATACGCAAGTACACGTTGTGGGCAAGTGATGACAATTCAACAGGTCACACGAGCTTGGGCGCTTGAACAAGCGGCATCACCGCTCACTCAAGAAGGTATTGTTTTGGCGGTGAGCGAGCAGCTTCAGATTCCTGCATCAGACATTCAGTTAAATGATGATTTGCTCATGCTTGGGCTTGATTCGGTACGACTCATGACATTAGTGGGTAAATGGCAAGCTTACGGCGCACAGGTAAGCTTTGAAGATTTGGCTGAACAACCAACCTTAGAAGTTTGGATTGATAAGCTAGTCGCTTAAATTTAAAGAATAAAAAATGGCAGATTTAATATCTGCCATTTTTTATTTTAATCTTTAAAAGGAGGTATTATCCTTTTTTATACGGCTGTTAAATCTCAAAGTTCGGCTCAACCATAGTTTGCTCATTGACCACTGAAAACTCGGTAAACGATGAACCACAACAAAGAAGAACACAGTAAATAGCGGTACCAGTAATGTACCAAACACAACACTACCAAATACACTCATTCCAATTTCATATCTACTCGCAGCGCCTGCACCAGTTGCAAAAATTAAAGGAACCACACCCGCACCAAAGGCAAGAGATGTCATCAAAATCGGACGTAAACGCAGTTTCAAAGCCTCACTTGCCGCATCGATTTTACTTTTTCCTTGTTTGAGTGCTTGAGTCGCAAACTCAACAATGAGAATCGCATTTTTACAAGATAAGCCAATACCTGTTAATAGGGCAATTTGAAAGTAAACATCGTTAGGTAACTTAAAAATCCAAGCAAAAATAATAGTGCCTGTAATGCCTAAGGGAAGCCCTAGTAAAATAATAAAAGGAACTTTCCAGCTTTCATACAAGGCAGCCAAACATAAGAAAATAAACAAAATAGAAATAAGATATAAATAAATTGCTTGGCGGCTAGATTGTTGCTCTTGTAAAGAAAGACCGCTCCATGCGACATCTATACCAGATTGTTTACTGACCATATCACTTAACTGTTGCATTGCCTGACCTGAGCTAAAGCCTGGACTTACATTGGCTTCGAGTTGAATGGCAGCTAGTCCCATAAATCGGGTAAGAGCTTCTGGGCCACCTGTCCACTGACTTTGCGCAAAATGGGCGAGAGAAAGCATACCACCTGAGTTATTTCGCACATGCCAATATGCTAAATCTTCGGGTTTAGAACGGAATTCTGCATCGCCTTGCATAATGATTCTCTTAATTCGACCTCGTTCAACAAAATCGCCCACATAGTTTCCACCCCAAGCCGTCGAAAGGGTTGAACGAATTGCTTGTTGGTCAATTCCTAACATTTTGGCTTTATTTTGGTCGAGTTGAATAAATACTTCGGCTTTATCTTCACTCACAAGCGGGCTTAGATTTTCAAAGGCCGAATAATTCTGAGATTCTTTTTCTAAGGCTTTATATTGTTTAATTAATTCATCGCGCCCTTGACCATTTACATCTCTAAGCCAAAGCTCTAAAGCATCAGACTGACCTAAACCAGATACACTTGGCGGCATTCCTACCATGACTTTAGCGGGTAAGTTCTTTTGTAAATATGCTTGGGCACGTTCACGAATAGCACTCGCCGTATTAGTTTCTCCTTTACGCTCATTCCAATGTTTAAGCGAAACAAAGGCCATACCCAAATTTGGACCGCTCCCTGAAAAGTTTTGTCCATTCACGACCAGTACGGTATTAATATTTTTGGCTTCATGTTCAAAAAAATAATTATTGACGAGTCTTCCAACTTCTTCCGTCTGGCTCATTGAAGCACTGTTATGCAAACTATAAGGCACAGCCAGCAGTCCTTGATCTTCATTTGGAATAAAGCTTGTAGGCAAGCTGCGGTAAATCATAAATAAAATAACCGCTATGCCCACAACCAATAGACTGGAAAATACTTTAAATTGAGTTAAGCGAACCGATAAAAAACTAAAAGCTGATCTGACTTTTTCAAGAGCAAGCTCAAGCATTTGTCCCCATTTTGGTTTTTTATGCTGTTTTTTTAATAGAACTGCGCACATTGCTGGTGTGATGGTCATGGCTACAAATAGCGATAACAACATGGCTGCTGCTAATGTAATAGAAAACTGACGGTAAATCATACCCGTCGAACCACTAAAAAAAGCCATTGGGATAAATACCGCGGTTAAGACCAGCGTAATACCCACCAATGCGCCGCTAATCTCTTGCATCGACATTAAACAAGCTTCACGTACACTTAGCTGTTGTTCGTGCATAAGCCGTTCAACATTTTCCACGACTACAATCGTGTCATCAACCAATAACCCAATCGCTAAAACCAGAGCAAATAGCGTAAGTGTGTTAATGCTCATTCCAAACAAATACAACACCACAAATGTGCCACTAATGACGATGGGAACTGTAATGGTTGGAATAAGAGTTGCACGCCAATTTTGTAAAAAGAGATACATCACAATAACAACTAGCACGATTGCTTCAAGCAAAGTGATTATGACCTGCTTAATAGATTCTTCGATAAATGGCGTATTGTCTCGTGGATAAACGACTTTATATCCAGCTGGTAAATGCTGGCTAAGCTGAGCCATTTTTTCTTTAATAAGAGCAGAAGTCTCGATTGCATTGGCATCAGGGCTTAGAGAAATTCCTAAACCTGCCGATGGGTAGCCATTAAGAGTATTAATACTTTCGTAATTTTCTGCCCCTAATTCGACTCTCGCGACATCTTTTAAATAAACAAGGCTACCGTCAACATTTGCTTTAACCACCACCGATTTAAAGTCATCTATTGTTTTTAAACGTGAACCTGCTTTTACTTTTGCATAAATATTTTGGTCAGCAGCAGAGGGCATTGCACCAATCGAACCCGCAGCAATCTGAGTATTATAATCTTCGAGGGCCTTTTCAATATCACTCGGTACAAGTTGGTAATTTCTAAGCTGATTTGGATTTAACCAAATGCGCATAGCATAGCTTGAACCAAAAACATTAACTTCACCAATGCCTTGCAACTGACTTAAAGGCTGTTCAAAGTGATTCACCATATAATCAGACAAATCAATATTGCTGGTTTTACCTGTTTCATCATATAGCCCCACAATAAGTAGCATATCGCCCGTGGTTTTCCATATGTTTACACCTTGTCTTTGAACTTCCTCAGGTAAACGGTTTAATGCACCATTAATTCGGTTTTGTACTTGGAGCTGTGCTTTATCAATATCTGTGCCAATTTTAAAATGAATATCAATGCTACTCGTTCCTGATGATTCACTATAGGACGTAAAGTAAAGCAAATTATCCAGACCTTTTATTTGTTGTTCTAAAATTTGGGTCACACTTTCTTCGACTGTGTCAGCAGCTGCACCACGATAGTTCGCAACAACCGTAACACCGGGTGGTGCAAGGTTCGGATAGCGTTCGACCGGCATGGCTAAAGTGGCAAAAAAACCAAAAATAAGAATAGTAATTGCAATGACAGAAACAAAGATAGGGTGGTAGATAAAAAATCGAGAGAGCATTGTTATGTCTACTTTAAGATTGTTTTAAATAGGTTTTTAGGCACACGAAAGTGCCATGTTAACGCTTTTTTAAATCACAAACAATAATGATTATCATTATATAACTAATAATTATTTTTATCTTGAACAGAAAAAGTCATGAGTATATGATGCTCGGCACATCATAAATGATAACAATTATCATATGGTAATTATTATCCAGAATAAGGGCCGAGAAATGACGTTAACTAAAAAGGCGCTGGTGGTCGCCATCTCAACACTGCTTCCGTTTGCAGTTCAAGCAAATACAGATAGTGAACAGCCGAGTAATAATGAATCAGTTCAAAAACTTAAAACGATTGTGGTTTCCGCTGCATTAAAAGAACAAGATGTAGATAAAGCACCTGCATCCATTAGTGTGATCACGAGTGAAGAGATTGAACGTAGTGCGGCGCTCAGCCTTGCTGATGTTTTACAAAAACAAGCTGGGGTTTATAACTACAACAGTGGACAAGATAAAATCGTTATACGGGGAATGCTAAATACATCGGGAAACTACACACTCATCCTACTTAACGGTAAGCGCATGTCATCTAATGGTGCCATGTGGCGAGGTAATGACTTTGACTGGAGTGCAATCCCTTTAAATAGTATTGAACGAGTAGAAGTGATTCGAGGACCAATGTCGTCGCTCTATGGAGCAGATGCCATGGGCGGAGTCATCAATATTATTACCAAGAAAGCCGAGGATGGGCAGCTGCATGGTTCGGTCTTTGGCCAATATAACCGAGCAGACCGCGGAAATGGTAAAGAGCAATTCCGTTACGGATTTAACTTATACGGCGGTTTAACCGACAATCTAAGTTTTACTTTGGCAGGAGATGCCTATAACCGTGATGCATGGTACCGAAATGGCAAACCAGATCCAGATGGGGCTTACTTTGTAGAAAAAGATACTAAAAACGTAAACGGTACATTAAGTTGGAATATTAATGACCAACAAACTTTAGACCTAGATTTGGGTTATAACAACGATAAACGCCCCCTGACTCAAGATGCGGCAACTTCAATTCAAGAATCAGAAATGAAACGAACCAATGTAGGAATTGCTCACCGTGGAAAATGGGGTTGGGGTAAAACAGAAGCTTACATTGGTAAAGAAACAGCTAAAATTTCTGACTACGATAGCGAATATGATGCGCCACAAAACCGTCAATATAAGCAAGAAAATTTAATTGGTCGTGCCTTTGCTAACTTTGATTGGCTGATGAATAACACCACAGCAGGTTTTGATTATAAAGACCAAAAAATTACAGACGTTGTGAGCTATATCGGCACTGGAAAAAACCAGCAGAAGAGCTACGGTGTATTTGTTCAAAACGATACCCATATTAATGATGCACTGACTTTAACTTTAGGCGGCCGTTACGACGACTTTGATGACTTCGATGGTAAATCGACTGGTAAAGCCTATTTGTCCTATGAACTCGCGGAAGGTGTTGTGCTAAAAGGTGGTGTAGGCCAAGCTTATAAAGTTCCGGCTCCTGCTCAGCTAGATATCAATTACTCAATGATTTCTTGTGGGGGCAGTTGTCACATTCGAGGTAATCCAGACCTAGAACCAGAAGAAAGTACCAACTACGAAGCGTCTTTAATTGTAACTCGACCAAACTGGAATGCAGGCGTTACGGTTTTCCAAAATGATGTGAAGAACCTGATCGAAGCCATTACATTAAGTGATGGAGACCCGCGTTTAGTCGGCGATTTTAGAAAAATCTGGACCAATGTGAGCCGTGCAGAACTCAAAGGTGTGGAACTTACAGGTGGTTACGATTTCACAGACAATGTAGGTGTTAAGGCAAACGCAACTTACCTCGATGCAAAAAATAAAACGACAGACCAAGATTTAACTGAACGACCAGAATGGCTTGCCAACGGTTCAATTTCTTGGGCATTGGTTGAAGATTTCCGTGTAAATGCAGGGGTGAGCTACGTAGGCAAACAAATGTACTCTGCAACCAAAGAGTTACCAGCTTATACCACCTATGACGTGACATTTACTTCACCACTTTCACCACGTTTAACATTGGACTATGGTGTAAAAAACCTAACCGATGTTGATCTGGAAGATAAAAACAAAACCTTCAACACCAAACTCTATGGACGTAACTATTTTGTAAAAGCAACTTATAGTTTCTAAGTTAAAACCAAGTACAAAGCCTATTCGTAGGGGAATAGGCTTTGTTTTTTATTAAACAAATATCCATAATTTTCAAACCAGTGTAGACAAAATAATTTTAAGAATTTCTATACTTTTCAACATTAAGGCTAATTAATCATGACGGCAACTTCAAAATCATTATTAAATGGACTACCAATAAAAAAATCGAGAATACAAGTTTTTGAAATTTTAAATCAAAATCCACAAGGCTTAAGCGCGGTGAGCATTTATGCGCAAATTAAAAATGAACATAAAATTACGCTCGGAACAATTTATCGAATCTTATCTGAATTTGAAAATCGCAAGCTCATCAAAAGGGTGTTCTTAGGAAAAAGTAAAAGTATTTATAAGATCAGAAAAGATAAAATGAGCTGTAACTTGATTTGTCTTAAAACCGCAGAAGCAACTAGCTATGAACATGAAAAAGTGAAAGAACTACTGCATGAAGTCATAGATGTTATTTTTGCGAATACAGGAACTAATATCAGCAGTATTGAACTTAATCTTTATACAGAATAAAAAGTTCAGATAGAAAAAAGGACAGCCTAAACTGTCCTTTTTTATTAAATTTGCTATTTGATGACTTTAATTCGAGTAGTCGCTGGAATAATTAAAGGTGAATTCTTTGAGTTTTCCGCAATATAGCTTTCAAGAGCATCAATATCTTGACCACCACCTACACGGTTTTGGCCTTCTTTTAATACTGTAAAGTTGTCACCACCATCTGCCAAGAAGCTATTTACCGTCACGCGGTATACCTTAGTGTCAACCAATGATGAACCAGCAACCATGATGTTACTTGCTCGTGGTGAAACAGACGTATTTGCCGCATATTGATAAGTTAATTCTTTAGACGGCTGTAAAATTCTAGGTGAGTTTGCATTTGCACCAGACCATTGCTGTTCAATTACATCTCTAATTTGTTTGCCAGTTAAGCTCAGGGTCACAATAGAATTACCAAAAGGTTGCACCGCAAAAACATCGCCGAAGGTAATCTGGTTACTACTGTTAATGAGTAGGTCTGCACGGACACCACCTGGGTTCATTAAGGTAAAGTCAGAGCCTTGGTTACTTGCTTTTAAGGCAGCCGCTTGTTGAGCATCTGCAATCATAATACCCAATGGGCTTTCACCACTTTCAACTTGAGTACGACTGACTACTGCTGTTGCAGTTCCAACCACACGGCTTGAAATTGTGGTCACCGCTTGACGGTACTTATCTAAAATGGCTTCAATGCTTGGAGTTTTACTAAATTTTTGATAGAGATCGGTAAGGCTTACCGTGGTTGTACCAGACGTATAGGCTTCGCTTTGTATAGGAACTTGTTTAGCATCCTTTTTAATCACATCACCAGTTTTACCATCAAGTTCAACCTTAATGTCAGTAATGAGCGTGCCATATTGTCCAGCTGAGGTAAGTAAGAACGGTTTTGCGGGATTTTTTGTAGAATAGTCACAAATATAAGATTGGTGTGTATGACCTGAAACAACAATATCAACTGCGGAATTAAGCTTATCCAAAATTCCTAAAATCGGGCCGCTTAAGCCATCACATGTTTTTTCATTAAACTTCGTACTTGGCGCTGCACCTTCATGTACCACCACTACAATCGCTTCAATTCCTTGTTTTTGTAATTCAGGAATCAGGGCGTTTACCGTATCGGCTTCATCACGAAACTCAACATCTTTAATGCCGGCAGCAGAAACAATACTTGGCGTTGCTTTAAGGGTTAAACCAATAAATGCAACTGGAATTCCACCATAAGTTTTGACTTTATATGCAGGAAAGATCGTTTTACTGGCATCATTTTTCATTGCTACGTTAGCAGCAAGGAAATCAAATTTTGCACCACTAAAGTTTTTATTTATTTGGCAAGGTGTAGTGCTTGTATATTGCTGACATCCACCGTTCTTTAAACGGCGTAATTCATCTGTACCACGGTCAAATTCATGGTTACCGACAGCATTAAAGTCAATTTGAATATCATTCATGACTTCAATGGTCGGTTCATCTAAAAACAATGAAGAAGTGAGTGGGGAAGCACTAATCAAGTCACCCGCTGAAACAACAGCATTATTGGGATTTTGAGCTCTAAGTTTCTTAATTGCATCTGCAAAGTAACTCACACCACCAACGGGAATACGTACTGTCTGAGATGCATCATTTGGGTTAGTTGCATCAACATAGCGTTTAGGTGGCTCAAGATTTCCGTGAAAGTCATTAAAAGCTAAAATATTTACAGTTTGATTGCTTCTTTGAGCCGGTGGTGCGGTGTCATTATCATCATCGTCATTACATCCAGCCAATAACGTTACTGCCAGAGAAAGTGTTGTTACTTTAAAAAGTGTTGTTAAATTTTTCATTTTTTTATCATTTGATCAATTAAGACGGATAAAAAATACGCTTTTAGTATGAATGTTTGATGAAACCTTCAATCAGCAAATATGTTCAAAATACTAAAATTTGGACAAAAAACACAATTATCGAACAATATCTTGGCTAGGGGTGGTCTACAAACCCAAATTTTTTATTTAGAATAAATTTTTAATGACCTTATAAGATTTAATCAAGTGATTCATTTCACAAGATTAATATGAACCGGAGATAATTTATGCAATGGACTAAACCAGCTTTTACTGATTTACGCATTGGTTTTGAAGTTACTATGTACTTCGAAGCACGTTAATTCAGTATTATCCAAATATGTCATAAGCCCTAGTCTTGTTCTAGGGCTTATCTCTTTCTAATAAGATATTAATTCTATGTATATTTATGTTTTAGGTTCAGCTGCCGGAGGCGGGTTCCCGCAGTGGAATTGTAATTGCCCGAACTGTCACGGTGTACGCACAGGCACAATCCAAGCCAAAGCCCGTACTCAATCATCAATTGCTGTTTCTGAAAATGGGACAGACTGGGTTTTATTAAATGCATCACCTGATATCCGCCAGCAACTTTTCGAATTTAAAGCAGCACAACCCGCGCGTAAATTGCGTGATACAGGAATAACAAGCGTTATTTTAATGGACAGTCAGTTAGACCATACGACTGGGCTTTTAACCTTACGCGAAGGTTGTCCAATGAATGTATGGTGCACAGAAATGGTCCACCAAGATTTAACGAGCGGCTTTCCAGTATTTAATATGCTCAAACACTGGAATGGCGGTCTTCAATACCATGAGATCAATCCTAAACAAGCCTTTAAAATTGATGGTTTTGAAAATTTAGAATTTTTGCCCTTAATTATTAAAAGTGCTGCGCCACCATATTCACCGCATCGAAATGACCCACATGACGGCGATAATATTGCTTTAATTATCAAAGATCATAAGACACAAAAGCAGTTATTCTATGCACCCGGTCTTGGAAAAATTGACGATCAAATCATGCAGATTATGCAGAGTTCAGACTGCGTCATGATTGATGGTACGCTTTGGACAGACGATGAAATGCAACAAACAGGGGTTGGAACTAAAACTGGCCGTGAAATGGGGCATTTATATATTAGTGGCGAAGGTGGTTCACTGTCTTATTTAAATCAGCTGAGTACACCTAAAAAAGTGCTGATTCATATTAACAATACCAATCCAATTTTAAATGAAAACTCTAGCCAGTTTGCAGAACTTAAAGCAAATGGTGTAGAAGTTGCCTATGACGGCATGCAGATTGAACTCTAAGGTGAAATATGACTCAAACACCTGAAGCTTTAACGACAGAACAATTTAAACAAGCCATTATCGATAAAGGTCAGTATTATCATATCTATCATCCATTTCACGTGATGATGTATGAAGGTAAAGCCACCCAGCAACAAATTCAGGCTTGGGTTGCAAACCGCTATTACTATCAAATTAATATTCCGCTTAAAGATGCGGCGATTATGGCAAATTGCCCAGATCAACGAGTCCGTCAAGAATGGATTCAACGCATGATCGATCAAGATGGTGAATATCCAGATGGCGGTGGTCGAGAAGCATGGCTACGCTTAGCCGAAGCTGTGGGCTTGAGTCGTGAACAAGTTATTTCTGAAGAACTGGTAATACCGGGTGTTCGCTTTGCAGTAGATGCCTATGTGAACTTTGCACGCCGTGCTTCGTGGCGTGAAGCAGCAAGCAGTTCTTTAACTGAACTTTTTGCTCCACAAATTCATCAGTCACGACTTGATTCATGGCCGCAGCATTATCCATGGATTGATGATAAAGGCTATGAATATTTCCGTTCTCGTTTAAGTCAGGCACGCCGTGATGTTGAACATGGTTTAACAATTACGCTTGATTCATTTACAACTCATGAGCAACAAGAGCGAATGCTTGAAATATTGCAGTTTAAACTGGATATTTTATGGAGCATTTTAGATGCTTTAACACTTGCATATGTTCACAATGAAGCACCGTATCACAGTGTGACAAGTAAACGAGTTTGGCACAAAGGACTATTTAAATGAATAAAGAGCAGTTTGATTTAAACCTTGTGCCAACATGGCGACAAGGTTACCGTTTTCAGTTCGAGCCAGCTCAAAATGGTTTTGTGATTTTATATCCTGAAGGCATGATCAAGTTAAATGAAAGTGCAGGGGCAATTGGGCAATATATTGATGGGCAGCAAAATGTTTCCGCAATTATTGCTCAGTTAAAGCAAAAATTTGGTGATATTGCTGAGATTGATCAGGATGTAGTGGATTACATGCTGGTCGCAAAGCAGCAACACTGGATTGATTTAGTATGACAGAAGGTGTTGGCCTACCTTTATGGTTATTAGCGGAACTTACTTATCGGTGTCCGCTACAATGCCCATATTGCTCAAACCCATTGGACTATGCTCAGCATAAAAATGAGCTGACCACTCAAGAGTGGTTTGATGTTTTTGATCAAGCACGTCAGATGGGTGCTGTTCAACTCGGTTTTTCGGGTGGTGAACCACTGGTACGTCAAGATTTAGAACAACTCGTTGCACATGCTCATCAGCAAGGGTTTTATACCAACTTAATTACCTCAGGTATGGGCCTTACCGAACAACGTATTGCCGATCTAAAGCAAGCGGGTTTAGACCACATTCAAGTGAGCTTCCAAGCGAGTGATCCTGTTGTAAATGATGCCTTGGCAGGTTCAAAGCATGCTTTTGAACAAAAGTATGAAATGTGCCGACTGGTTAAGAAATATGATTATCCAATGGTGCTTAACTTTGTTATTCATCGGCATAACATTGACCAGATTGAACAAATCATTGAACTTTGCCTAGAGCTGAATGCAGATACAGTCGAGCTAGCAATTTGTCAGTTTTATGGTTGGGCTTTTTTAAACCGCCAAGGTTTATTACCCACACAAGAGCAACTGACAGGTGCAGAACGGATTACCAATGAATATCGAGAAAAATTAAAAGCGCAAAACCATCCTTGCAAACTCATTTTTGTAGTGCCTGATTATTATGAAGAACGGCCAAAAGCTTGTATGAATGGCTGGGGTAAAATCTTCTTTACAGTTGCTCCAGATGGTATAGCGCTACCTTGCCACGCAGCACGACAATTGCCAATTTCATTTCCAAACGTCCGCGAACATAAATTGTCAGATATTTGGTACAAATCAACTGGATTTAATCATTTCCGTGGTGATGCATGGATGGCAGAAGGTTGCCGTAGTTGCCCAGATAAAGATCGAGATTTTGGCGGATGTCGGTGTCAAGCCTATATGTTGACTGGAGATGCAGCTAATGCCGATCCTGTATGTGGGAAATCGCCGTATCATCAAATGATTGAACAAGCACGATCAGAAAGTCAGTTGGCTGCACCACTGCAAAACTTAGTATTCCGTAATAGTAGAAACTCTAAATCTTTAAGCGCTACGCAAAATATTCCAGTCCACACAATTACAGACATATAGCAAGTAATAGGAATGCTCATGAAGCCTAGTCATATTCCAGTTTTTGATGGGCATAATGATGCTTTAACACGCTTATGGCTAAGTGATCATCCAGATCCAGTAAATGCTTTTATTCATGAACGTTTAGCGGGTCATCTTGATCTAAAACGCTGTCAAGAAGCTGGTTTTATTGGAGGAATGTTTGCGATTTTTTTACCGCCATACAGCTATGTGCAACAGCATCATCCCAATAAGTTATTTGATCAAAATGCTTTTGATTTTACCCAACAGCAAGTTGAACAAATTTGCTTGGAACAACTCGATTTAGCTCATCAACTCGCTCAGCGCTCTGAAAATATTAAAATTTGCACATCAGTTCAAAATATTCAGGATTGCTTAGCAGAGCAAAAGCTAGCAATTGTATTGCATATGGAAGGTGCAGAGGCTTTACAACATAACCCTGATTTACTCGATGTATTTTATGAAAGAGGCCTGCGTAGTATTGGCCCTCTCTGGAATAGACCGAGCCGCTTTGGACATGGTTTAAATGCTAAATTTCCGCATTCGCCCGACACTGGAGCAGGTCTTACCAGCGATGGCAAAAACTTTATAAAACGCTGTGCTGATAAAAAGATGGTGATTGATGTATCACACATGAATGAACAAGCTTTTTGGAATACGGTAGAAATATTGCAACAGCCTATTGTAGCAACGCACTCTAATTCACATGCTTTATGTGCTCAAGCACGCAACTTAACTGACTCGCAGCTTAAAGCAATCGGAGAGAGTAAAGGTATGGTGGGCGTAAATTTTGATGTCGCGTTTTTACGATCGGATGGACAACGCAATGCAGATACATCCATCGATGTAATTTTAGAACATTTAGAATATTTAATGGATCATTTGGGCGAAGAACATGTAGGTTTTGGCTCTGATTTTGACGGTGCACTTATTGGTACTGAACTTGAAGATGTATTGGGGCTACATCGTTTAATTGAGCGTATGCAACAGCGTGGTTACTCGAAAACACTGATTGAAAATATATGTCTTAATAATTGGCTGAGGGTGCTTGATAGAATTTTTGGTCACTAATGAATGACTAAACAGAATTAATTTACAGAATCATAACTGTTTTTTTATTGGCCGAAATGACTAAAAAAAATACAAATAGTTTAATTGTCAACCATTCGGTATATTCACTACACTCAACCTTACTGAATGTAAGAACATTTGGTATTTCAGGTCTTTTGTGGTTTTCACATTACCCATTTCTTCATGAGAAGTAGAAATGGGTTTTTTCTTATCTCAATAAAATAAACGTGACAGTCATCACAATAATCACTAATTATTAGTAAAACTCCTCAATCCTATCTTGACTAAAAGTTCAGCATTAAATACATTTGTAGTGTATTCAAAGATAATAAGATTGCTTAAAGCAATTCATAATACTGCTTAATCCTGAAATACAGCAAAAAGCCTATTCAAAATATTGAATAGGCTTTTTGCTTTGTATCAAAATTTATTTTTTAACTATTACACTATTCAATTAACATAAAAATTAAATACCTTACAAAAGCGGAGCAAATGAAAGCCGTTAAATAACAAATTATGTGCTATTAATTAAAGCTGATTTTTCAAAAGTTACTCCGTCAATCGAAGAGGTGCAAAATGTTAAAGTCAATTTTAGTGATAGGAACAGGTATTGCGATTGGGATGTGTGTCTACAAGAAGAAGCAAAAGAACAGTAAGAGTTTTAACACAGATCACGATAGCGACTCAGTGACTAGTAAAGACAGGGTCCAAAACCAAGATGACGGCTCAATTGATAACGCTGTACAAGTTTAAAATTAAATAAAGAAGGGGTTCAGATAATGAACCCTTTAATTTTATTAAAACTCATAATTATTTTAAACAGCTTAACTTAAAGATAATATTTAAATTAAATAATTACGCAACTATTCATTTAATTATTACAAAAGTATGATTAAAACAAAAAAAACACTTTCATTATTAAAATTTACATATTGTATCAGTGGAGTCTTTATTATTAGCGATGCGGATAATAAAAAAGGAGACTAGAATGTCAAAGCGCCATATTTTAAAAGAAGTAAATGCCAAAAGTATGTGTGGTATGGAAATTGTAGTTGAACAAATTTATGAAAATATTTATGAAAAAAACTTTGTCCAAGCTGAACAAGAGCAAAGTTGGTTGCCACTTTCTAAAATTGTGATTTCGGATAAAGTTATTAATTTAGATCCGGATAACAGTTTTGCTCATCCAAGAACAGGTAAGGTTTTTAAAGTCTTGAACTCTTAATAAGCTTGAGTTCAGCAGCTCTGAGGTGATTCCTACTGAGGTATCACCTCAATGTTTTTCAGTGAGAGCTGATTTTTCCCATTAACGCTTTAATTAAGAGAAATTGCATTTCATGACTCGTGATTAACTAAAAAATAGGTTAATTTGTTTATAAAGTTTTTAAGTAAACACTGATTTTTTATGATAATTGAGATAGAAACACATCCACTAGAACCCTTTTTACCTGAAAATGCGCGTTTACTCATGTTGGGTAGCTTTCCACCACCGCGTAATAAATGGAAGATGGATTTTTACTATCCAAATTTCCAAAATGATATGTGGCGAATTTTTGGTTTAATTTTTTTCCAAGACAAAACTTATTTTTTAAGTGAAAACCAAAAAAATTTTAATGAAAAACTTATCCGAAATTTCTTAATTGAAACAGGTATTGCGATCTTTGACACGGCTTATCAAATTAAGCGGTTGAAGGGAAATGCCGCAGATAAATTTCTTGAAATCGTAACGCCAACAGATCTTACCGTTTTGCTTCAGCAGATTCCTCTATGTCAGACCATTATGACCACTGGCGATAAAGCAACTGATACCTTAATTTCAGTTTTACCCGAGAACACTGAAAAACCCCTTATAGGGACATCTACATCGACTTACTTTGCAGGAAGGGATATTAATTTATATCGCTTACCATCTTCGTCTCGAGCATATCCATTAGCGCTAGAGAAAAAAGCTGAGGCTTATCAAAAGTTCTTTAAAGAGATTGGGATTTTATAAGTCAAGTTGAAGTCTTCTTACATCATCCATTCAACGGGTAAATATGAAACGGCTTTAATCATTGTACGTTGGAAAAGGCTCGTATCTGGGTCTTTTTCATATTCAACAACTTGTCCATTTGACTGATAATCTAACCAAATAATTTTACCTTCACTGTTTAACTTAAGTTGATAGGCGACTTGAGGTAAATGCTGATCGAGCATGACCGAAATTTGAGCTTGTAATTGACTTGACTCAATAACAAGACCAACCTCAGTATTTAAGTAAGTCGAACGTGGGTCAAAATTAAAAGAACCAATAAACACTTTACCGTCTACATCAAAAAATTTGGCATGCAAGCTCGATTTATTTTTACCTTTTGCTGGAATCACACTTCCAGTTACCACTTCATACCATGTTCTACGTCTGCGTTCTAAAAATGGCTTAAACTCAAATAGTTCTACACCGCTTTTCAGCATTTCAACCCGATATTGACTATAAAAAGCATGCACAATTGCCACATCATTTGCAGCAAAAGAGTTCGTTAAAACCCTGACTTTAACACCTTGAACTTTTAACTGTTTTAAATAGTAAGCACCTTGTTGTGTAGGAACAAAATAAGCTGAAGCCAATTCGATATGCTGCTTTGGTTCACCCATAATGGCCATAACTTGCCCATAAAGCATCTCTTCTTTAGAAGCTATTCCTAAGATCTTTTTCGGTGAGTCTGCAACAAAATATGCTTTTGACCATTGAATTGGATAATGCTCTAAAAGTTCTTTTAAATAAGTTTGAGCATCATAAAGCTTGTCTTCGGTTTGAGTATGATTTTCACTTTCATGAAGCAAATCATGATAATGCTGTCGTAAAGATTGCAAGTGGTGGACAGCGCAAGTCCCGACCAGCTTGGTCGCATCTTGGCTTAACTCACTTTGCCAGAAATCATTAAAAACTGCTTGAGCATGCTGTACTGTATGCCCATAAAATAGAATATCTAGATCTGTAAACTGGAACTTACTACTTGCATCAAAGTACTCACTACTGATGTTACGACCGCCTGTTACCGCAATCACGCCATCTGCAATAATTAATTTATTATGCATACGATGGTTTACTTTCTTGAACCGGAAAATATAGTCCAAGATTCTTATATATCTAAATTTGTATGGATTAAATAAACGAATTTCAAAGTTAGGATGGTGTAGAAGACTTCTTAGAACACCATCAAGTTTTACTCCATTTTGATCGTCAATGAGTAAGCGAACTTTTACACCACGATCTGCTGCCGTTAATAACTCGTGCAGCATTAGGTTTCCAACAAAATCATTTGTCCAAATATAATATTGTAAATCGATTTTTTCTTTTGCATTTCTAATCAGATACATACGAGAGGCGATACTGATAAAAGCATCATCCAATGCAACAAAAGCAGTTAATCCTTGTTTAGTTTTTTCTGTAGCTTGTTCATCATTCAACCAATTAAAGCTATTTGTCACTGTATCATTCTCATCAGGGTCGTATGTATCGTTATACGAAGGTGTATGTGTAAAGCCCCAGGCATTTAATGCCATATTACTGTACTGCTGATAGAACTGATTAATCATGTAAGCTTTTAAGTCGCATCCAAGATAAGCACATCACAGCATTTTTATATTCAATTTATATGTCAAAATTCATATTAAACGGTATAAATGCATTCTGCCAAGCCTCAACTCTAGCAATTCCTTATATTTATAGGCACTTCTAAGAGAGCATATCCATTTAAACATATAAAGTTAAATTTAACCTTTTTAAGGCTAATGCTATATTCAATATTATTTTCTAAGGATGCTCGAGATGAGTCATGTAGGTTCTTGTCTATGCAATGAAGTCAAATTTTCCATCACTAACGAAATCAAGACTGTGTACCATTGCCACTGTAGTCTCTGTCGTAAACAAACTGGAACAGGAGCGAATGCAGCAACTTTAGTGAGTAAGGATAAATTTGAATGGCTCTCAGGTTTTGAGCTTATCCATACTTATAAAAAAGAAACAGGCTTCACATCTTCATTTTGTAGTAAATGTGGATCGCCTGTACCTAATTTGGTAGGAACTACTCATTTTATGTGGATTCCATTAGGTCTATTAGACAAAGACATTCAAGTTCTAAAGAAGCTTAATTTTTGTATATTTTCGAAGACAAACTGGGCAAATACCGTAATTGCAGATCAATCTTATAATCAGCTTCCAACTTTAGATGAGCTAAAAATAATTTTTGATTAAAATAAATGCTTAGTAAAAAAACGAGACTCAGTTTGCATTAACTTTAATTTTTTCGGATGGTTATGCTTGCAAGTTTCACAAAAACACACTAATTACAATTGGCAGCACAACAATTACATTAGAAAACATGATATCTATCATACTTCCTTAAAAGGCTGAGTGAGTAGCCTGATAATAAAAGGGAGAAAATAAAATGCCACAATATTTAATCATTGCTGAGAATGTTTATAAAAAAATTGATGACAAAAATTTATTTTCAGAAAGCTCAGCAGAGAACTTAAATCAGTTGGTTGGTGTAATTCGTAAGGAAATTAAAGGAACTAAGTTTAAACTTAAATATAATTTTATAGATTTTGAAGAGTGCTTAACCAAGCCATTAGAAGACTGTGCAATTAAGTTGGATATGAGCCTCATGCCCAACCATAAAAATAAAGATGAATATATACTTTGGCTCGCGGGTTTTATTGAAAGAATTACAACGGGAGGAGAGGCCAAGCTTCCACCAATCTCGAAATTTATTCCTCCAGACTTTAAGTTTAACTATGATGATCCTCCTAAAGTGCCATCATCGACAAGTGATGATGGAGAGATGATTATTAATTATTTCAAATCAGATGCCTTTATTAAAATTATAAAAGAAGAAAAATAAGTTCAAAAAATATAGAAGTGATCGTCCACTACACTTCTATATGTCGCTGTAAATTCAGCAACCGCCTTCTGGGGCGGTTTTTTAATTTAGCTCTCTTATTCTTATAAAATATATTGTTATAACTTTTCACAAAAGTTTGCATAACGCACAGAATCAACCTCATTGGCCTAAAAACAGATACAACCTTCAATGTTAGTTTTAAATTTGCTTAATGATCTTTTGGAGATAAGTATGTTTAAAGCTATGTTTTTCTTTGGCGCCGGTGCTGTTTTTGGTTACTGCTGTAAACACAAGGAGGATAAAGCTAAAGAGGAAAATTCATCAAAATAAGCGAAGTACATTGATAAAGAACTAACTGCTGAGTCAGTTTTTTATAAGGAGGTGTCTATGCTCCACAATCTTAGACAAATTTTCTGTATTCATGTCTGGGAATATGATTTTGATATAACTCACGACGAAATTAAAGAGTGTAGGAAATGTGGGAAAGTTCATAGAGTGAAGAACTTCCGCAAACTTACTTAAGATTTAAAGGAGTGCTTTTCCTCTTAAGTAAATATTAAAAGTTAAATAGGCTTAATAGTTTAAATATGTTGAGCCTATTTAATATAAATTTTAAAGCCGAGTGTTTTAGTCGATATTAATACCTACTAATTTAATCAGAATAAAAAGTCAAAAATAAATCACATTTTTAAACAATATGTTGCTATTATAGGCACAACTGATCATTTGAAATTAAAAAAACAGAAACAATTTAATAAAAATTAAAAACTTATTTTTATAACTTTGAAATTATAATTATATTTTATAAATAATTAAAAAGGAGATAGAAATGCCAAAATACTTACTATTAGCAGAAAAAATTAATAAAAATATTAAATATAAATACTCTAACAATCATTTTAAAAACTTAAATAATCTCATCATAGAAATCAAAAAAGCCATTGCAGGTACAGAATTAAAATTTTTATATAACTTTGTGAATTTTGATGGTGCAGTTGTTAGCTTTAAAAATGAATTACCTATTAGATTAGACATGAGCTTGATACCAAGACATAAAAATGAAGATGAGTTTATTTTATGGTTGGCAGATTTCATTGATCGTATCACCATAGATACAAGCAAGGGCATTAATGCATAAGGTATTTAAGGTTCTTGTCTAAGTGCTGAATTCATATCATGCCGAACTCTACTGATATTTTCATAAATAACTTTACGCATTCGATTTACTGCACCTAATGGTCTATGTTCTGGTAAGGCGTGCCACGGCGTAAAAGATAGATTTTCACAAAACTTATTTTGTTCAGCTGTATCAAAGTTTTGCTTTGGAATATGGATAGTCGCCACTTGATAAAAGGGAGCCGCTTTCTCATTCCATTCTGTCATTGAATCTTCTACCAACATTTGGCTTGAGGTCCTTGGCTGAATAAGAAATTCCATACAAGCATCTGTACTTTGCAAAGTGTTCTTTAAAGCTTCTCTTAAAAAATCATGGCTAGGGTTTTTAGGTAGATTATTTGATTGCATTGAACAAGAACGAACTGAATATTTAACTGCTTGTCGATCATTACCTAATCCTAGCTGATAGGGCACCATAGACCAGTACCGTGCATATAAAGGGTTTGCGATTTGCGAATTACGTGCTCCGAGTGCATTCATGGTTCCTTTAAAACCCAAAGCAATCGGAATATGAAGTTTTCTGATCATATTGTGACTATTCACATCATTCATGAAAGAAAGATATCGTTTAGCATCGTTGGCAAAAAAGACAGGGTGATTAATCATAATAAAATCTTGAGTGGTTGCTTGTTTTTCACTTTCTAAAATTTTGTCTCCAGATACACCTAAAAGTTTTATGGCGATTCCGCGTGCGTCTTTATTAATGTCCGCATTCGATGCATCATTTGAGGCGTTTGAAAAGCGAATCCATGCTTGATAAGTTTGATCTGGAATAAATATCCCTTTAGCCAATTGAGTAGGTATATTTTTTGAGACATGAAACTCGGCTCGAACACACCCATGCGCTTTAGGATGTGCATCACGTAAAGCATTTCCCGCCGTATATTGTTCACGAATTGACTTTTCAATGACTTGAGCTATGTTCTGAGCTAGCACTTCCTCATTAGGCTGTAACTTTTCTCCTAAAAATGGATCGATCTTTGGATATATAATATTTTCCGAAGAAGTCTTTACTGGTGTGGTTTTTTGAGAATATAAAGCGTCACTACAACCTGTTAGTGCAAAAACAAGAGGAGTAAATACAAACAACACCCTAAAATGTGTAGGCTGCATAAAATTTGACATTGATTATCTCCTCAGTGCAAAAATATTTTAGGATAATATTAAGTTTAATTGTTTAACTATATTTTGAGCTTTATTAAAAATATTAACTGTAAATAATTTAAACGTCATTGTTACTTATCTGAACAATAAAATAAAAATTATTATTTAATATAAAACCTCTTAATACATTAAGAGAATGTAGACATGATAACTAATTCACAAAATGTACAAAATAATTCTAATTCATCACCACATCCAATCACTCAAAATACACTTATTGATCGGTTTAGTCCTATCTATTGGAGAATAGATGGTCCACAAACAATGTCTTTTGCTATTACGAATTATGGAAATGGTTTTGAAGCATCTTTTAGAGCACGAATGGCAAATGATCTAGTAGGAATTAGTTGGGATTCTTCTGACACTAAAGATCATAAATTTTTAGCGTATCAAACCAAATATAGCTATGCAGGGGTGATTTGGGACTTCGATATTGAGTTATCTGCCACGATGCCAGTGCTTAACAATCCAAGTTTAACGCCCACTTTAACGGTGTACTATAATGAAAATGGTGTAGATAAAGTTGCCTATGTTGTCCTATTTAATTACGCAAATAATCCTTCATCACGAACGGCACATAT
Organism: Acinetobacter sp. DMC2; assembly: GCF_056314305.1. Classification (NCBI taxonomy): domain Bacteria; kingdom Pseudomonadati; phylum Pseudomonadota; class Gammaproteobacteria; order Moraxellales; family Moraxellaceae; genus Acinetobacter; species Acinetobacter sp. DMC2. The sequence continues at coordinate 325,833 of NZ_JBQUYP010000003.1, forward strand.
TCATATTAACTGGGATACAGTAAAAGCTGGCTTTTCTGCTACAGATAGCTTTCCAGTGACTAACATTCAGCGGATTTCATTTTCCGGTTTCACGAGCCATTATAATAGCCAATCAGCCCTACCTTTAAGCCAGCCTGAAGATGGCTATATTCGTCTGACCAATTCAGTCGTAACCGGTACAAATGCAAAGTTAAATTTGAGCCGTGTGGTTGTCCCTCAGCACAATTATGGTATCTGTACCAGCTATGACGACCACTATGATTTAAACCCTCAGCGCTTAGTCAACAATATGGTGACTTTGGGATATAACGGTTTGGTTAACCACTATTGTGGAATGTCGCATTATCCTGAAATGACATGGAAAAGTGATATTAATAAATGGCAAATACCAGATACGTTGGTAACAGGTGAAGCGGTCGTTAACTCATGCACGCGTAAATGGCATGAGAAATATGCTCAAGCTTTACATAGTGCCAGTCTGCAACCCATCTTTGGGGTAAGCTTTGAAATGTATTCCTTGGGAGCCAATGAATATTGGGCACAGCGTGACTGGAACAGTAATTTAGGTAAAACAGGCTACCAACCACCGAGCTATTTTTTTAGTTTAAGTCATCAGAATGCTTTGGCATATTTACGTAAAGTCTTTATTGAATTTGCAGATGCAATGGTAGTAGGGGGATGTGATGTAAACATGCAGATTGGTGAACCTTGGTGGTGGTATAACACTGACACAAATCTACCTTGTGTATATGACTATCCAACAAAACTAGCCTTTAATGCAGATACAGGTTTATATGCACCAGATTTGGGTACAATTTATGAAGCAATGAATAAGACAGGAACGCCATATGATGAGTTTAAAACATGGCTCAGAAATAAATTAGGTCAAACCTGCCAAGACATTCGCACCGTTATCAAAGCGAAATACTCCGCTGCTAAAGTTAGCCCGCTTATTTTCTTTCCTTCTATTCAATCTCCGATTCAGACTTTAGCCACTTATATTAACTATCCAAGCCAACATTATTCATATCCTAATTTTGATTACATGATGACAGAAGCTTATGACTGGCTATTGGAAGCTCGTTTAGACTTGGCACATCAGGCAGTTTCACAAATACCAATACAAGGACTAGGCTATCCTGCCAATAAAGTCATCTATCTCTCCGGATTCGTTCCTGATGTATCTATTGCATATATTTATGGGTTTGATAAAACCAAGCCCTATCGAACGCCCATTTGGCAACGAATTTTTGGTGACATGAAAAACAATGTTTCTTTAGGTTTAATGAAGCAATTTATCTGGGCCTATCCACAGGTTATGTTTGATTCAATTACGATTGATACCACTCAGGCTCCAAATGGCTTCTTTGTTGAAAATACGCTGTATTCGCCAATTAGCGATAACACACCATATCCACCAGATATTTACCTCTAAGTAAACATAACCCTTTTATAAGATAAGTGATTTGATAAGAAACCTCTTCCAGTAAGAGGTTTTCTTCTTTTTGAAACTGAAGCTTGCTTAGAGGTACATGACTGGCTATGCTGTGATGGATTGTCATGAAAGCCAATTTTAATTTAAGCAAAATTAAGCTCTTGTATTACCGATATATAATCTATTTTGCTCGACTATAAATACCGAATGATTTAAAGGAAACCCAAAGATGAAATCTCGTGCAGCTGTCGCCTTTGCCCCAGGAAAACCTTTAGAGATTGTTGAAGTTGATGTTGCACCACCTCAAGCGGGTGAAGTTTTAATAAAAATTACCCATACAGGGGTATGTCATACCGATGCTTTTACATTATCTGGTGATGACCCAGAAGGTGTGTTTCCTGCCATTTTAGGTCATGAAGGTGCAGGTGTGGTAGTTGAAGTGGGTGAGGGCGTAACAAGCGTTCAACCTGGTGATCACGTGATTCCACTTTACACCGCTGAATGTAAAGAATGTCTATTCTGTAAATCTGGAAAAACCAACTTATGTGTTGCAGTACGTGCGACTCAAGGTAAAGGTGTCATGCCAGATGGAACCACACGTTTTTCTTATAATGGTGAACCAATTTATCATTACATGGGATGTTCAACATTTAGTGAATATACAGTAGTTGCAGAAGTATCTTTAGCTAAAATCAATCCTGAAGCGAATCACGAGCAAGTATGTTTACTTGGATGTGGTGTGACTACAGGTATTGGCGCCGTGCATAACACAGCTAAAGTACAAGAAGGTGATTCTGTTGCTGTATTTGGCTTAGGCGGGATTGGTTTGGCTGTTGTACAAGGTGCACGACAAGCGAAAGCTGGGCAAATTATTGTAGTAGACACCAACCCAGATAAATTTGAACTTGCTAAGCAATTTGGCGCTACAGATTTCTTAAACCCTAAAGATTACGATAAACCAATTCAGCAAGTCATTATAGAAATGACAGGCTGGGGCGTAGATCATTCATTTGAATGTATTGGTAACGTCAATGTTATGCGCTCAGCTTTAGAATGTGCGCATCGTGGTTGGGGACAATCAGTCATTATTGGGGTTGCTGGTGCTGGTCAAGAAATTTCGACTCGTCCATTCCAGCTAGTTACTGGCCGTAAATGGTTAGGTACTGCTTTTGGTGGTGTAAAAGGCCGTTCACAACTTCCTAAAATGGTCGAAGATGCAATGAAAGGTGAAATTCAACTTGAGCCTTTTGTAACGCATACCATGCCTTTACAAGACATTAATACTGCTTTTGATTTAATGCACGAAGGCAAATCAATCCGCACAGTCATTCATTTCTAAATGAAATAAAAAGGGCTGTGATTCAGCCCTTTTTTACAACTTATAGTTTTATGTCTTAAATAACATTACCGCACATGTCAGTTGTACCCTGAGGATAGCTAAACTGTAACGCATTACGGTCAGTAATGAGTTCGTTCGACAACTCTTGTCCAAATAATTGTTCAGCATTTATTGAAATAGCGCTTGAAACCGAAAAACGTATATTCTCTAGTGGAGCAGGCAAAGTAGATTTATATCCTTGATCAACACCATTTATAATAAAGCCAACTTGCTTAGTGTTCTGATTAATATAAATACCTAATCTTTGGTATCCATTTGCATTATTTGTCATGTTTTGACCTTTAGAATATCGACTGTCAGGGCCACTCTCATCACTAAGTCGGTATGCTACAAAATAGTTTAAGCTAGCAGGATTTTCACCAAAATCTGGATCATACCCGCCCATACCAAACCCAAAATTGGATCTAACTGTATAACCATTATTTGTTACACCACTAAATGCAATGCTAGAGGAGTAATAAGTAGAATTTCCAAGTGATGTGCTCCCAAGAGCTGAGGTTGGGATCTTAAGCTCCATTTCAAATGCAATAATACCTGTGTGAGGTATCGTTAAATCTCCAACTTCATTAGACGAATTAAGACTAGCTACACTTCTAGCTACATACTCTACAATACCATACTCATTTTCTGGTATAGGCTCTACTTTAAAACCAAATTTTTGCCCACTTATTAAAGGAAATATATTCATAGAAAAATATTCAGGGTGTTCATTGTTCCAAAGATCGTAATCTTCTTGAGTCGCGTCAAAATTATATTGGCAGACTGGGGCTGAAGAATTAAGGGAGGTAGTTTGAGCCAAGAACATTTGAGGTGCTAATTTTTCATTCTTTGTAGTTGATGAATTGTTTTGAGATGCTACTTTTTGGTTAGATTCATTACGCTGTCTGGTACTCGTATTGTCAGAAGATACCTCATACATAGCCCAACATAATGTCACTGCACTAACAGCAACTATACCTATTTTTTTCATAAATATTCCTATCGAGTTAAGTGTTAAATTTTTAGAAAGTAGTATTAAAGTAAAATTTATTATTAATATTTATGATTTTAAATTTTATTCCACTTAATAACGATTCAATATGATTAATCATATTGAATCGTTACAGTAGCCATTGCACGAACTTTACCAGCAGTCACATTTGTTGCTGTTTGATAATAGCGGGCTGTCATTGGTACGTTATATTGAAGTGTCTGGTTAGAAGACAATGTACCTAAGGCTAATTTGTCACCTTTTTTAATGACTTGATTCTTATTTTGATAGTTCCACAATAATTGTACGCCTACACCATTCGCTTTTTCAGAAGCGGTAGCTGTATTTGCTAATACCTGACTATTTGTACCGTCTTGAGTAAAGTCGTAACTTAAACTAATGACGTTTTTCTCTTCATAACCAGTAGGGTTGATACCACCATTACATAGAATGTTCATATCAAAAGTTTGTTCACCTTGAGTGGAGCCAACACCTTTGAACCCTGCCTTTGTAACAGTAGGAAGCTGTACAACTTTATTGATGTTACCTTGGATTTCACATGAAGAAGAGGCGATAGTAATTGCATCACCGTTAACTGTACTAGTTAAAAAAGGGCGGTTCATATAACCACTTACATAGTATCGACTATATAAACCAGGCACTAATGCACCCGAACCAGTCTGCGCAGCAGTTTTCACAATTTCGACAACAAAATATCCCGAAGCAAGAAAATATTTCACACCTGGTGTTAAACTACGGGTATACGGATAATAGCCAGAAAAGTTAGTTGCATTTTCCGCTTCACGGTACAAACGAATACCAATTCCTGGAATATTCGTCGAATAGATATTATTCCCTAGTGGGCTTAATGCATAGCCTTGGGTAAGTGCAGCAGTAATAGTATCACTATATGACGTACATTTTGCTGTTGAACCATTGTCAGTAATTGGAAAAGTTGCTTTTCTTAGAACCATTCCAACAGGATCACTTGGTCGGACTACAACGCGACCTACGGCCATGGAAATGTCAACCGAGCTAAATGGGGCTCCATTATTATCATTGCCTAAAGTACAGTAAGCATTAGCTTCACCATACACACCAAGACCAGCCGTAAATAAAAAACCTGTTAATAATATTCTTTTCATTTGCAGACAGCCTCAGTCATTACCATGCTTTGTTGCTTATTTTGCAACTGATTACTAATGTTATACTCAACTGAACAACGCTCGTTACTCTCATCACCCCATTTTACATAGAGACGATCTTGAGCAAGTGGGGTACGTAAGTAAATCATACTACCTTGTGCAACAATACCGACAGCTTCATCTTTCTGATTAAAGACTTGCGCTGCAAACGGTAAACTGTTGCCATCTACAGTTTTACTATTAATGTAAACTGCATAACCAGTTTTAGTCGCAAAATCTACTTTAGCAATTGCACCAGCAAAAGGTGCAATACGTTGACTTGTTTCTTCAAGTTCTACTTCGCTCGACATTTCTTGTGGGTCAAGGGTAATGTCATTAAGACGGTACGGAGTAACATAAGGAACTACCGCATAACCCGCTTTATTCACGCTTAAACCAACGGCATTATTAACTTTTGCTCCGGCAGCATCTGGCGCATGCACAAGTACCATTGTTTGACCTTGTTCAGGTCCAAATAAAATACCTTCTGAATGTGCAACTACACTACCAGTTAAGCTAACCATCGCCTGTTGGTAAGAATCAGCCACACTATAAGAACCACCAACAGTTGTATAGTTAGTACGATAACGACCATTTACGTTAAATGATGGATTCGCATAGTCCTGATGTGACATTGAAGCGCCATAACTAAAGCGATCTCCAACCATTCCACTTGCACCAACAGTACGGCTGTCTTCAGAGGCAGTAACGTTGACGTTAACTGAATTCTTTTTGAAATCAATCGGGAACGATAATGTCATTAAATATTCAGTATCGTGCGTTTGATTCGTTGAGCCATATTCAACTTTACGGTTAATTGCAGATAAACCATAAGTTAAACCATGGAAATTATTACTATAACCAAGCTGATATTGTTTAGTACTTTCGCTACGGTTCCAATAGTCAACCCACGAACCCACTACATAGAAGTTACCCCAACCTTCAGGTAAACCTTGGTTCAAGGTAATTTGGAATTCACTACGTTGGCGACCAGCAGAGTAAGTATTAATACCTTTTTCTTCAAAATCGCGAATCTGTAGAGCATCACGTAATTTGTAGAAGTTTTCTGTTGAGTAACGATAAGCTGCTAGTGTTAAGTTTGTGTTGGTTGGGGTAATCAACTTACTATAGCTTAAACGGAAACTTTGACCTGACTGTGATGACTGCTTTTCAAAGTCAGCTTGAGAGTGGGTAACATCTAACGCAACAGCACCAATTGGCGTAGCAAAAGCAGCACCCAACAATACAGCAGCATAGTTTTCAGTTGCTTGTATACCCGTATAACCTGTTAGGTAGTTGTTAATCCCTTGCTGATATTTACCTTGAACAACCCAAGGATCGAGATCAATATCTGGATCGCGGAACTGACCTACAGTTAAAGAATAACGGTTCATACCAGGGCGTAGCATCTGCACAACAGATGCGTAAGGCACAGCAAACTTTTGTATTTCACCATTCGCTTCAATAACAGAAACTTCAATTTCACCACCAAAACCAGTAGGGTAAAGGTCATTAATTTCAAAGTTACCTGGTGCTACTGTAGTTTGATAGATAAGTTGGCCTTGTTGACGAACTTCAATTTTTGCATTGGTTTTAGCATTACCACGAATACGCGGAGCATAACCAAGCATACTATTTGGTAGCATTCGATCATCACTTGAGAAATCGATACCACGATAACCATATGAGTCAAATACTTCGCCGTTTGTAAAACTATCCCCAAGTGTTAAAACACCACGGTATTTAGGGAATGCTCGCTGTAAGTAAGTACTTGTTTCTTCGTAACTTGATTTAGATTGATTTTCGGCAGGGGTATCTTGCCATTGCCATTGACCATTATGACGTAATTGCCAACCACCTAAATTTAATCCAGCAGTCACGCCCATAAAAGCATTTGACGTTTCGCTTTGATCATTAGACTGAGTAAATGTTTTGTAGGCACTGCCGTTATAAGATAAAAAAGCTGCATTAATCCCACGATCCCATAAACTTGGGTCGACATAGCCTTGCGCATTTTTTTGCAAAGCAACTTGTGGAATCGAGATATCTACACGTAAGCGAGAGTTATCAAACTCATAAAATGCATTTTCAACCCACTCTTCAATTTTATAACAACTATTTTCTTTTTGAAGAGAAGCGTGCTGCGCTAAAATCTCTTGTTTTACACCATATTCAGCAAGAGTATTTCCTGTAAAACAGGTTACAGCATTTTTATTTGATTCTAATGCTTTAAAGAACATACGACGTTTGCCAAACCATTGGCCATTTACATAAACGTCAACATTATATTCGCCTGGTAAAACAGGGTTACCGTATTTAAAACGAGAAATATCAACTTTTTGAGCATCGCCAATTAAAAAAGCAGAATCAAATTCAGCTTCTACAGGAGCACTCGCAGCTGTTTCTTCAGCGTGCACGAATACAGGCATTGTCATTGTGACAACACCAGAAGCCAAGTAGTAACAAATATGGCGTTTTAATAATTTATAAGATTCTTGCCTTTTTTTTGGCATAACTAAGTCCGCCTACTCACATAATAGGTGCTTAAATTTATTAAAAAGATAAATCTGATTACTGAAGTTTTATTTGGTGTTCGACTCGACCACCATAGTCATTGACATTCATAAAACTCATATCTTGAAGATTGCCATTCTTAAGCTGAACAGACTCTTCAGAAAAAGGTTTAATCATTAAACCTTGAGGTAATAAATCAACTTTTTTATCACCTGCCTTTTGGTAAACAGAAGTCATCGTGATATGAAAAGGAGTTGGGTTTTTTACCGTTAAGTTTTGACCAGATTTAACCCATTGAAGCTTATCAGCTGCTAAATTCGCATCGTCTTTAATCGAAGCTGGTCGATAAAAGAATTTAATACGTGAGCGAATTGCTAATTGCAGGAAATTATCAGGCGTCGTATTTTCAGTTTTTGAAGTTGGTCTTGGAGGAATATCCAAAACGTTTAACCACAAAACTGTTTCTTGCTTCTGATTTAGCTGAGAAGCTGTTGGCAGAGCAGTAATACGAAGAGTCTGACTTTTTGTAGCCTCAACACGAGAAATAGGAGGAGCAATCATAAAAGGTACTTTTGATTGGTCCGGAGTGCTTTTTGAGTCGCCTTCATCAAGCCATGCTTGGACAAGTGCTGGTTTTGAACCGTTATTACTAACTTGTAGTGTAACTTCACGAGCATCCGAAGGATAAATCACACGAGTGCCATGAATTACAATTTCTGCTTGAGTAGCAGGTGCAACAACTGCTGAAGCAAATGCCAAACCTAACAAAAAATTATAACTGTTCAATTTCATTTCAGAATTCTCAACCAACAAAGATTCGGGAAAGCATCACAAAAAGAGGGCTTCTATGCGAACACAGAAACCCTCTCATCCATCAATTATTGATAGATAATTGTGTATTGAACAGAAGTGTTTACTTTACCAGCAGTAGAAGCGCCAGTTGCATAGTATTCAGCATAGTAGTTAAGGTCTGCGCTACCAGCTGCAGCTACGTCAACCCATTGAGAGTTAGCTTGAGCACCGTTTGCACCAGCAGCAAGAACTGGGATGAAGTTGTTGTTGCTACCTAAAAGTTGAACGTTAACGTTTTTAGCACCAGTAGCGTCTTTGTTAAGTAAACGACCAGTATTAAAGTCAACGTTAGCACCTGGTTCGAAGTAAGTAGCTACTTTACCTTCAGAACAGTTAGCTAATTTAATTTGGAAAGGAGTACGACCAGCAACATCCCCAGCAACAGCTAAAGTTTGCTTAGAAACAGTTGGAAGAGTAACTGTGAAGTCTTTACCAGCTGGAGTAACGATGTCACAAGTTTTGTCTGTAACTAAACCATTAATTGTAATTGTACCATCAGCAGCTTGAGCATTCGCAATCCCTACAACCGAAAGAGCAGCGATCAAAGCAAGTTTTTTCATAGTGTTTTCTCAAAAGTCTGGATAAAAGTTTATTTCCTTACTTTTCCAGTGTTTGACATCTTGAAAAGTAATGCGGCGATATTAACACTTCTTAAACAAAATGCAAACTAGATCACATTATTTTTTCATAATTTTAATTAAATCACATTTTTTGATTTGGAATGCAGGGTTGGTAACTACAGCTTATATAGCTGTTTATAAAAGTTTTTTTGTTTTATGAAAAAGAGGGACTGCCGAAAAAAGCAAGTTACATAAGAACACTATGTAAATAAAAAAGAATTGAACAAATTATGTGAAAAAGAAGCTTAAATTCTTACAATACAATTATATAGAATAATTTATGCATATGTATATAGAAAAAATATACGAATAGCCATTTTTTATAAAAAAAGAGCGACTCATCATTTAATTCATCAAAATGTGCGATGAATTCGACAAATCACTCTTAATTCATACTTATTATAGGAGTAGCCTCAAAAGCTACGCCTTAGTAAGTTAGTGATAATTGATAACCACCACTTTGCGATTAGAGCCTATACTTTCAATGCTAGTGTCCATTTTCTCAGTATGTTGAGCTAAGTTAGAAAGGCTATTTTTATTTAAATATTCACTATCAAGTTTAATATTTAAATTGTTTACCTCAACACATTCTATCTCGCTATGTTGTGTTGAGCATGTATCTTCAACAATATTTCCTCTTATCATTATCGTGTTATTTGCATAACAAAATAATGGGGAAGTGGAAAGCACCATCAGAATAAGAAGTTTAAAAATATTATTTTTCATTTTATATACCTATTTATAAAATAGTTTATATATATTTGATACAATATTTTTAATTCAAAAACAATCATTAAGTTTAAATCAAGAAAAATTATTAATTTTCATGTGATATAAATCACATTAATCATTTTAAATAATGTAATAGTTAAAATTCTTAAATCATATTAATCCACGTAATTATTTAAAAATAAATATTATTAATTTAAATAATTGATATTTATATATTTTTTAAAATTAAAGATTAACAAATAAACAGGTCAATATAAAAACATTATATGATATATGATTAAATATTTAATAAATATGTAATTTATTATTTTATCTCTAATATTTATATTGCAGAATTACTACAGAGAAATAAGATACCAATTTTATTTAAAATGTGACCAATTTAACTTTATTAGAAATTAATTAAAAATTAATTTCACTTTATTTATTAAAAATTATTACGCACCAAAAATACATTGAAACTCATCACACTTTTTCAATGTATTGAGGCGTAAAATATAGTTTTCTGACTACAATTTAAATATGTACGATTTTTTAAGAATGAACAATATCAATTAGAAATATGAACTAGAGAAAAGCATAGCAGTATTCAGACGCAACATCTTTAAAAATTATTTAAAGAAACACATGTATTTGAGATAAAACCATAATGAATATTCATTTAGCTTTTTAGAGTTAAAGAAGTTTGGTCGTGGACTTAAGCAAATGGTGCTATATGCGTGGGCAGCTAAAATTGATGAAAAGCGTCATCAATTAATTAAGTTTTATAAATATTATCTGAGTAAAGAAATCCCTTGAGGTTATCATTAAGCACGGCAATATTTATCGTAATGGTGTGATGGTAAGGCGTTACACTTAGAAGAAAGTGCTAGGGCTAAAAATTCAATAGCATCAGAGACTTAATAGTAAATTATATAATTGTTCGCATAATGTATATTATGTTAAATAGAAGATTTGGAAACCTACAATAGATAAGGCTCTGGCTACTCTGCATTGTTACTTCGCCGTTTACGCTTCACTACACTGAATTATTAAAAGCTTCTTCAACTGTATCTGCTGCTCAAGCAACTTACTAGCCGTGGCACTCTTAACAACTTAAATTGACTAACCCTATTTCTAATCTTAGCCAGAAAAACACTCTAGGCAGCCTTCTACAAAATGTCATTATTTTTAATTTGCCCTAGCTAGAACGCGTAAGCTACTTACCACCTTTACGGGCTTCATTTTTGGCTATTGGCTACTGCGGTACAGATTTCTTTCTCTAAATCGCCTTTTGAGCATTAAAGTTATTAATTTGCTTAGGCTAAATTTTAATACACAAAGTATTTATATCTTATTGAAATTTATAAATATATTTTAAAAACACCCTTTACAGGCTTAGAAAAACTGATATAGTACGTGCGTACAGCTATTCTTTAGATTTCTATCACATTAGCCAGTTTTGATAATTAATTACAGCCGAATACGCTTTGGGATGTGTTTTCGCAATTCTTCTCATTTTCCAACTAGCTCAGGTTATAATAAGGGACTCTCAAAATATTGTTGATCTATTATGAATGCTTCCAATGACCCTTTACACGGCAAAAAACTTGCTGACATATTGGATGAATTATTGGAATACTACGGTGGATTTGAAGGCTTAAGTCGTAAAATTGAAATTAGATGTTTTTGCATAGATCCAAGTGTTAAATCATCCTTACGATTCTTACGTACCACACCATGGGCACGTGAAAAAGTAGAAAGCTTATATTTGTATGTCTTACGCCAAAAAGCAAAACAGAAATCGTAGCGATCAAAACTCTAACTTCAGCATTTTAATTAGTGGTGGTTTGCCACCACTCTTCTTTAGTAGGAAAATATGTAATAGCTTCCTAACAATTAAGCCCTATAAGTTGAATATTTAAACAATTCATTTAAGAAACATCTACACGCTTTTCAGAAATTTTATTTTACTTTTACTATAAATCCCTAAGTTCAAGTGATCACACATGACTAAAAGAACAATAAATATTTATGGAGCCAGACACAATAACCTTAAAAATATTTCATTAAAAATCCCAAAACATGAAATTGTTGTCTTTACTGGTGTCTCTGGCTCGGGTAAATCTTCTTTAGTTTTTGAAACCATTGGCGCAGAAGCACAAAGACAAATTAATGAAACTCAAGATAGTTTTGTCCGCAATCGTTTACAGCATTTTGGTGTGGCTGATGTTGATAAAATTGAGAATTTAAATGTACCTGTCATTATTAATCAAAAGCGTTTAACGGGTAACATCCGCTCAACCGTTGCAACAATTACAGATATTTATGCCAATCTTCGCTTATTATTTTCACGTATGGGTGAACCATTTGTTGGATATTCGAATGTTTTTTCTTTTAATCATCCCAATGGCATGTGTCCACAATGTGAAGGTATTGGTTTAGAGCAAACAATTGATATTTATAAAATATTAGATTTAGATAAATCCTTAAATGAAGAAGGCGCTATCAATTTTCCTACCTATCAACCCACAGCATGGCGTTGGACTCGATATGCAGATTCAGGTTATTTCGATTTAGATAAAAAGTTAAAAGATTATAGTGAAAAAGAATGGGACTTGTTTTTGTATGCCCCTCAGCACAAGCCTTTGAATCCAACAAGTAAATGGAGAAAAACTGCACTTTACGAAGGATTGGTGACCAGATTTGAACGTAACTTTCTAAAAGGAGAAACACGAGAAAGAAATCGTTATGGGAATAAGCTTGAGCAGATTATTACAACCAAAGAATGTTCTTTGTGTAAAGGCCAACGGCTTAATCAAAAATCTTTATCTTGTAAGATTAATGGAAAAAATATTGCTGAATGTACAGCCCTCTCTGTATCAATGCTTTTAGAGTTTATAGGGTCCTTAAAAAGTGAGAAATTTGAAACCGTTTTACATGAACTCATTAATAAACTGAGCAACTTAAACTTAGTTGGTCTCAGTTACTTAAACCTTAATCGTGTGAGCAATACATTATCAGGCGGTGAATCACAACGAATCAAAATGGTTAAACATTTGGGTAATAGTCTAGTTGATCTACTCTACATTTTTGACGAGCCAAGTATTGGGCTACATCCAAAAGATTTAGATAATATTATTAAAATCATTCAAAAGATTAGAGATAAAGGAAATAGTGTTTTACTGGTTGAACATGACCCTGATCTTATTAGAACAGCTGACCATGTCATTGATATGGGGCCTCTTTCTGGTGTCAATGGTGGTCAAATTATTTACCAAGGGTCTTTCGAAGAGTTAAAAAACTCATCAGGTTTAACAGGCCAGTTTTTTAAAAGACCAAATACATATAAGAAAACACCCCGTATGAGTAATGAATGGATTTCGATTAAAAATGCCCATTTATTCAATCTAAAAAATATTGATGTCGATATTCCCAAAAATTGTCTAAGCGTTATTACAGGTGTTGCTGGTTCTGGAAAAAGTACGTTAATCAGTAAAGTCTTACCGCAACAATATCCTGAAACAAAAGTGATTGATCAATCTGCAATTACTGCAAGCATCCGGTCAAATTTACTAACCTATCTAGACCTTCTTGATCCGATTCGTCAACTATTTGCAAAGGCAAATAAAGTGAGTGCTAAGCTCTTTAGTTTTAACAGCGAAGGTGCTTGTCCTCAATGTAAAGGATCAGGTATCGAGAAAATTGAACTCGCATTTTTAGATGATGTTGAAATGACATGTGACCTTTGTCACGGCTCAGGATACGCCCCAGAGGTGCTGAAATATCTCTATAAGGGTAAAAACATTGCTGAAATTCTAAAAATGACTGTTACAGAAGCCAGTCACTTCTTTGAAGATCATAATTTGCAGCAGCAATTTAATTCATTGGTAAGCTTAGGGTTAGACTATATTGCAATTGGCCAACGCTTAAATACTTTTTCTGGTGGCGAGCGTCAAAGATTAAAACTCTCAAAAGAGCTCAATGAAACAGATAATATTTTTGTATTAGATGAACCAAGTACAGGCTTACATCCTTCTGATACTGAAAAATTGATTAGTTTATTAAATAGCTTAGTTGAAAAAGGTAACACAATCATCGTTATCGAACATAATTTAGACATCATTAGCCAAGCAGATTGGATTATTGATATTGGTCCATTAGCTGGTGACAAAGGTGGTGAATTGGTGTTTTCTGGAACTGTTACCTGTTTGCTCTCCGCAGAAAAATCATTCACAGGCCACTATTTGAAAAAATATCTAGAGCAGTAACAATCTGATCGACTAGCTTGGCACAATCAAGTTTAAATGTGAGAGCCCTCTCGACTCTCACATATCTAATTGCAGGAAGAAATACTCAAGCAACCTCTCCCACTCATTCTCTTGTAGCGCTATGACCGATACTTCGCCTGAATCATCAGCATGATAATAACGAACAACGAAGGTATTGCAGCAATTACAAATAAATGGGTAATGACCAGAAATTGAGAAAGATAGCCACCAAATAACGGCCCAATGACCGAACCCAAACGGGCAATCCCAATACTCCAGCCCACCCCAGTGGTACGAAGTGAAACCGGGTAATAACTTGCAGACAGCGCATTAATGGCAGGTTGCCCACCAACAATCGCAAAGCCAGCAATAAAAATGATGAAAAATAATAAAACGATATGGCTAATAGCATAGCCAATTAAAGCAACACTAATCACTGCAACCAAAAAAACAGGAATTAATACTTTATAAAATCCAGTCTTATCGATTTTAAGGCCCATTACAATGCTACCAATCGTACCGCCTAATTGTAGAGTGGAGCCGATCATCAATGCCTGATTTAATGAAAGCCCTGACTCTTTAGACAAAGTCGGTAGCCAGTTCGCCAGAAAATAGAGACTGATCATGTTTAAAATACTGATGATCCAGATGGAATAGGTAAAAAACGCACGCTTATTTTTAAATAACTCAAGCGGTGACTTCTTAACCTGAACTTCAGTCCTATTAATGATTTTCATCTCTGAATTAAATGTTAATGCAGGATAAAATTTCTTTAACCAAAACAAAATTTTGGGCGTGTTTTTACTATTTTCACTTAAAAAATATAAAGACTCTGGCAGCTTAAACAACGTGATAAAGAAAATAATTAAAGGAACAATACCACCAAAATAGAAAATCGCCTGCCATCCTCCCCAAGGAACCAATAAGGCGGATATGCCTCCTCCCAACATTGCCCCGACCGTATAGCCACAAGAAATGACCATCATGGTGAAAATACGAGATTTATATGGAACAATTTCGGAGCTATAAGCCATAACATTTGGCATGATGCCTCCTAAAAAAATTCCTGTAACAAAGCGGATTGCAGTCAATTGCTCAATATTGCCGACATGTGGTGTGACCAGCATCAATATGGAGAACATAAAGGTTGAGATCAGTAATATGGGGCGACGGCCAAATCGATCGGAAAGTGAACTTAATAAAAATGATCCGACAAACAAACCAAATAAGCTGGCGCTAAACACAACGCCTAACATGGTTTTATGAACACCCCATTCTTCAATAATCATGGGGGCTGCGTAAGCCATAGACTGAATGTCATACCCATCCATAATCATCAGCAGTAAACAGGTGAACAAAATAAATTTCTGATAGCGTCCAACTTTCTGCTGATTGATCAAATCACTTAATGCAACTTCTTTCATGGTCATCCCTTCTCCATGTTGCGCTTTCAATTCTTTTCATTTTAATTACGTTATTCGTAATTAATTTATGAATAACGTAAAACAAAATAACAATATTCTCCCCCAAAAGTCAAAACATTAACTGTTTAGCTGATCGAACGACACTTCTGGTTTACTCGTCACAGCATATTTTTAAATTATTTTTTATATTCAAGTACTTGCTTTGAAAAAATAGCTCTAGCATGACATCTCTTTCTTCCAAACTATTGGAACTTAGAAATTGCATCATCAAGCCATCGATTAGATTTAACACCATGTTGGCATCGGGTTTTATTGCACAAGTTTCTAGACTAAAAACCAGATCAAAAATCTCATGAAGTAGCCATTTTCGATATTCAATCGCCATACGGTAACCTTGCGAATAAACAAGTTTAATTTCAAATATGGCTTTGAGTAATAAGTGGTACAGGCTATTAAAGTAGACATGTAAACGAATAATTTCTTTGAGTTTATCGCTTGAAGTGTAGTATCGGTTTGAGTAAATAATTGACAGTACTTCTTCTTTAAGGAGTCTCTTTTGAAAGGCGATACACATTTCAATCAGGCGCTCTTTGGACTGAAAATAATGATAAAAAGTGCTTTTGGTTATTTCAGATTCTTTCACAATCAGGTCTATTCCCGCTGTGTGAAAACCATAGGTGGTAAATAAGCGTATCGCCGTACGAATAACCTGTAATTTTTTGGAAGAGATTTCTAAATCTGACATAGTTTTACCGTTATAAATTCTTGTTGTTTCTAAAAGAGATACTTTTTTGGGAGAAAAAAGGCATAGCAAAGCCGTAAGACTGTGCTTGGCACATCTCAAGTTTTATTGTTAATGCAAGTTTTTTTGAGCCGTAATGACTTAAGGCCTGAAAACATTTGGGTGATCAAGCTGCTTTAAATTTTTAAGTTGTGTCGTTATAGCTTTTGGCAAGGACTGCCAAGAAATAATGAATGTGCAAAGCCAACTCCTTCTATAGGGAGTTCTGCCAGACATTTTAAATTATGGTGGCAGAACGGAAGAGGGTTCGCAGACTAGTAATAACTCAAACTAGCACACCCGTAGGTGTCCCTCTCCCGTCCTACCGCTACGGGAGGGAACGAGTAGTTCACCACACAAGGCTGTTCCTCAGAAGGAATGGCTCTGATGCGGGAGTTATTATGCGGTCTGCGACGACCGACTGGCAATGTGGCCAGCAGGCAAATGGTAATCTTCAAAAATTAAGGTGTCAATGTGAAATTGGCTAGAAATTATTTAATTAATTATTGTTTTTCATTTAATTACATAATTAAGGATATTCTTAAGTAAAGATTAATTAAAGCTTGAGAATAAGAGTAGTTGAATTTAACTACTCTTCCCAATTTAAAACCGATATCCAAATTTTAACGCATATGCAATTGCGTGATTATTTTTAAACTCAGCCTGCTCTGAAAACTCTTTTATACCTTCGATTGGTAAATAATAGCCACCACCTTCAGCTTTAGTATTTCCTAACCAGAAATATTTTACGCCAGCAGCAATAAAATAGTTAGGCGTTGGGTTAAATTGAGCACCAAAACCAAAAGACCAGTAGCCTTTCATTGGTCCAAGTGTTGAAGCAGGATTACCCGTACCTGAGTCCCACCCCATATCAGATGCAATGCTCCAACGTTCAGTTAACTGACGTCCTAGACCCAGAGTCACTGTATATTGTTCTTTCTGGTAAGAATCCAAATCAATGCCTTGTTTATATGATCCTCCAGTTAATGTATCCATATAGTTTGCTGTAAGAGCATCGTATTGCACTGGACGAATATTAAATTTTTTCCAATTCACCCATCTCAGACTCATATAAGCAAGCGTCTTTTCAGCAATACCTGTTTGAAAATCTATATTTACTGATTGAGGCGTTTCGACTTTTGTCTTTGCTGGCGCAGTATATTTTAATGGCTCACCAAAGATGTTTTCATCTACTTGAAAATCATATTTAATTTTTGAACGGTAAGTTACAGCCGCTTTAAGTGCAATTTCCGGAATTTGATAACTTCCTCCTACGAGCCAACCCAATTCTCCCTTTTCTTTAAATTTAGCATTGTATCCATTAAAAGCTTCGGTATATGCCATTCCTCTGAAAGAGACATCACCTTCTACAGTTTGATAGACAGGTCCGCCATAAACTTGAAAGTTTTTAATAGGTGAATAACCCAAAATAAAACTTAAATTTTGGCTTTTTACATTTACAGAAGTACCTTCACGGCTGGCATCATCTGAATAACTATTATTAGGAAGAAGTGGATAAGCTGTTTTTGCAGCAAAAGGCTGATCGTAAAGTAAACCAAAACTGAATTGGTCTGTAAGTTGTAGCTTTAATGCAGCAGTATAAAATTGATTGTCTTGCCCAATATCTCCTGTATTACGACTCTGGTTAGGTCGAACAAGATCTGGACGATCATGAACTACGCCAGAAACAGAAGGATCAACAGCGAAAGCATTTGCTTCTGCATAATTACCAGCCTCTAAAAATGGCAGTATTGACTGCCCTGACTGGTCAAGTGCTGAAGCGTGACTATAACTACTAAAACAAATACCAATTACGCTAAATATCATTAACCCAGATTTCATCTGAAATTTTCGGCTAAAGAAATATTTATTCGGGTCGTTTCCGAAAGTATTTTTTACGATTTCCAAGTGCAATCTTAACTCAGCACAATCCTTGTTTAGAGATTTTTCCATTATTTATCCTTAAATTATAATTTTTTTAAATCACTAATTACCTAGCAATTTATTCATTCACTTCAATTACTGCGAGTAATTTTGATGAACAAAATACAAGCTACAAAATTAATTACACCATGTCAATGACTCTGTGTAATTAATAAGGATCTGTTATCTTTGTTTATAATTTTCAATATAATCAGCTGATAAGTAAAATATCTTTAAATCTAAAATCGATTAAACTTACAGGTGGAATTTTTATTTGTTCACGTAAAGTGTTGAAGTCCAAATATTTCGAAGTACACGGATAACGACTTCAGGTTCTACAGGAGATGAGCGCCCGAATGCTTCTGAAAGATAACGCTCTTCCAACCAGATCAGCGCTTTCGCTGTTTCGTCGACATCTAAATCTTGTTTAATATTTCCTGCTTGCTGTTCTGCTCTTATATGTTGAGCAGCGGCCTTGATAAAGTCTTGAATTATAGTTCGATAGACGCTATCAACACGTTCATCTCCACTTGCCGCTTCGACAAAGGCCCTTAATAAACGACCATGTTCTATATAGACATTTATAGAGTCGACTAAGGCACGCTCTAGATCGTCTTGAAGATTATTTCCTGCTAACCACCGTTCTGTGATATTGAACAATTCTCTAGCGATATTCTCAACAAGACGAAGCGTAAGATCGTGTTTATCACGGAAATGGACATAAAAAGCCGGACGTTTTAAACCTGTACGTCGCATGACCTCATCAATATTGAGGTCACGAAAATGATGCTCATTTAAAAACTGTTCAGCAGCTTCTAATATTTCTCGCTCAGATTCTTTTGGATCATGTTTAGGTCTACGGCGAGAAGTTGTCATATTATCCTATTTCCTTTTAGCATGGCGTCATTGTAGGTATTAAAAAATCTTTCGACAAGTCTTTATCCCCTCTTATCACATATCCTAATGACGTAATACAAGAAGAAATTACTTAATTAAAAATAAAATATAATTTATAAAAATCAAAATCTTAAATTAAAAAATTTTTCCTCTACAAGACGGTAATAATTAATCTATCTATGTTGCAAGCAATAATTACACGTAGTCATTGACAGTGTGTAATTATTAGCTTAATAATATTCACACATACCTAAACCTCACTTAGATTTAAATCGAAGTGAAAGTGGATTGGATCAAGGACTTTGTTCATCAGGGAAGATGAAGATTATAAAAATCATCATCTTAGATAATCTAACTGATGCTCAATTTATTAAAATTGTGTGAAGAGGAAAAAGATATGAGTACATCAGATCAAATTGATATTACTGATGTTTTAATTATCGGTGCAGGGATCTCAGGTATTAGTGCAGCCTACCATTTAAAAAAATATAGACCGAATACAACATTCACTATGCTAGAGGGTCGTGACGAAATTGGAGGCACATGGAGCCTGTTCCGTTATCCAGGCATTCGCTCAGATTCAGACATGCAATCTTTTGCATTTGGCTTTAAGCCTTGGACCAATAAAAGGGTTTTTGGCAGTGCTCAAATGATCTGTAATTATTTAAAAGAAACGATCACAGAGAACGAAATTGAATCTCATATTCGATTTGGCCATTATATGACAAGTGCCGAATTCTCATCTACTGAAGGTCTTTGGACAGTTAAGGTGAAGCGTAAAGATCAAAAAACTTTAACCACTTTCCGCTCCCGCTTCTTACTGATGAGTACAGGTTATTATGACTATGATAACGGTTATACACCTGAGTTTAAGGGAACCGAGGAATTTCAAGGACTCATCATTCATCCTCAACATTGGCCAGAGAACCTAGATTATTCTGGCAAAAAAGTTGTGGTCATTGGTAGTGGTGCTACAGCTGTTACCTTAATTCCAGCGATGGCTCAGAATGTTGAGCACATCACAATGCTTCAAAGATCGCCAAGTTATGTCATGGCTGCCCCAAGTACAGATTCAATCGCGAACGCACTCAATCGTGTTCTTTCACCACAACGTGCTTTCGATCTTATCCGCCGTAAAAATATTGCCTTGACTCGAGGTGTCTACAATTTAAGTCGTCGCTTTCCGAAGCTCATGCGTCGCTTTTTAATCTCAGATGTACAACGAAACGTACCAAAAGACTTTGATGTCGCCACTCATTTTTCACCAAAATACAATCCATGGGATGAACGTTTATGTGTTGTACCAGACGGAGATATGTTTAAAGCGATTTCTGCTGGAAAAGCTTCTGTGGTAACCGATCATATTGAACGTTTTACCAAAGATGGCATTTTGCTTAAATCGGGTAAAACATTAGAAGCCGATATTATTGTGACCGCAACAGGTCTAAACGCAGTCGCATTTAGTAAAACTCAATTAGTTGTGGATGGGAAAAAAATTAATTACCCAGAGACCACTATTTTCAAGTCAATGATGTTATCTGATATTCCCAACTTTGCCTTCGCATTCGGCTATACCAATCTTGCGTGGACTTTAAAAGTTGATTTGGTATGGAAACACTTTTGTAGATTACTGGATTACATGGATGAAAATAAGTATGGAACATTCACGCCTGTAATTAATGATAAAAACATGAAACGTGTTCCATTTGTGGATTTGAACTCAGGCTACATTCAACGAAGTATTGCACAATTTCCAATGGCAGGCACAGAAGGTCCATGGATTGTAAAACAAGATTATAAATTCGATGTTGAAAGACTCCGTAAAGGTTCAGTTTTTGATAAAGAACTATATTTTACAAATATCAAACCCAAGAGGAAACCAAGCGTCGTTAGTACAGAAACGATGCCAGAAAAGATAAAAATCCAAGCTTAACAACGGCGATTTACATTTTGATCTCTTATCTAAAGTACGAGTAAGAGACAAAAATCAATTAGGGAAAATATGATGGAAAATATTAAATTTATAAGTAAAGGAGTTACCTGTTCTGCATGGTATATCCCTTCAACTTCAGAACAGTTCATGACATCTCGAGGACGACCTTGCATTGTTATGGCAACAGGCTTTGGTGGTACAAAAGATACAGGGTTATTAGATTTTGCCGAGCCGTTCAGTCAAGCAGGTTTTGATACATTCGCATTTGATTATCGTGGATTTGGCGAGTCAGCAGGCTTACCTAGACAACATGTATCCTATATTAACCAACGTGAGGATTATCATGCAGCAATTGCAGCTGCACGAAGTTTGCCATTTGTTGATCGCAATCGGATTGTGCAATGGGGTACTTCGTATTCGGGTGGTCATGTCGTTGTCGTTGCTGCACAAGACCCTAAAATATCAGCTGTCATATCAATGAATCCTGCTACAGATGGTTTAGCAGCGTTAAAACAAGTTTTCCAATATGGAGGGATAAAGCAAATAACAACGGCTATAGGTCATGGCATAAAGGATTTAATTCATGCCATAGCTCAACGCCCTCCACATCTCATTCCAATTGTTGGGCAGCCTGGTACAGCTGCCATGATTAGTACGCCTGGTGCTGAAGAAAGCTATACCGCAATGGCGGGTCCAACTTGGCGTAATGAAGTCTGTGCTCGTGCAGCTCTAGAAGTCTCATACAACCGTCCAGTTACTTTTGCCAAAAATGTTAAGTGCCCTACTTTGATTCAAGTCGGTTCGAATGACCAAATTGCCCCACCTGACCCAGCTCGAAAAACGGCCAGCCTAATTCAAGGGCCTTCTAAACTACTCGAATATCCAATTGATCATTTTGATTTCTATACAGAATTATGGCATGGGACTGTACTCAGCGATCAGATTAGTTTCTTGAAGAAAACTCTTGCTGCCCAAGCAAATAGAAATGAAGGTTTATAAATTTTCTTTATAGAAAAATATTTAATTCAAACACATACATAAGTTCATAGCATTCTACGACAGTCTCAAAATTTAGTGGCTATAAGGATGAATACGAAAATTGAAGTGATATGTATGAAAACCAATCGCACAACAAAGCAGTTCATTTAAATGCTTTGGAATATTCTCAATCAGGATGGATAAGGAAATCTTATGTCACTCGTCAAATTAAGCAAAGATACACAAATCGATGAAATCGTTTCGATTATTAAAAGAGATGGTGGTGTCATCATTGAAAATTTTTTAAATGATGAAAATACCCAAGATATTTATCAAACATTATCTCAGCAATTAGAGTTGATTCCAGACGGCGAAGATGAATATTTTGCAGGTACAAAGACCCGCCGAATGAGCCGCTTATTTGCGCGCTTGCCACAAATGCCATTGGTGGCAATGAATCCAGTATTTTTAGATACAGCAAAAGCGATTCTCCAAACTCCTCTACAGGCTTGGAGTGGTGAAAATAGAATTGAATTATATCCAGACATTCAGGTTGGTGTGACTCAAGCGATTCAAATTTGGCCCGGTCAAAAAGCACAACCTTTACATCGTGACGATACTGTATGGATGTGGCAACATCCGGGTTATGGTCGTGAAGCTAGGGTACAAATCATGTTTGCCGTCACTGATTTTACTGAAGAAAATGGTGCTACACGTGTTATTCCTGCCAGCCATTTGTGGGATGATCAAAGAGTACCTAAAGAAGACGAAACGATCGCGGCTGAAATGAAAGCTGGAGATGCTTTAATATGGATTGGCTCTACCTATCATGGCGGCGGAGCTAATGTAAGCCATGCGCCTCGTATAGGATTGACCATGTCTTATGATCTTGGCTTTCTACGACAGGAAGAAAACCATTATTTATCTCTATCAACCGAAATAATTAAAAGCTTTCCAGATGAGCTAAGAGGATTGCTCGGCTGGAATATGAGTACAACATTTGTTGGATTTGTCGAACATGAAGGTAAGATGATGAGCCCAATCGATATGTTAAATGTTCAGGATTTTAAAACGACTGGAATCATATAACACTTAATATCTAAGATACCCAAAAGAAAGAAATTTCTATTCATAGAGGTTTCTTTCTTTTATTGAAAACTATAAATATTTTAGATTAAACAATTGTTTTTATTTGAATAATAAAAGCACTATTTGGCTTCCGATTTTCATATCGAATAGTGCCAGAGTGAGCTAAAACAATGGCTTGCACAACTGCTAAGCCCAGCCCTGTTCCTCCTAAAGCTTTATTTCTAGACTGCTCTACTCTATAAAAAGGATTGAATAATTCTTTTTGATATTCAACTGGAATTCCCGGACCTTCATCGACTATTTCTAATATCCATTGTCCTTGTTCAACTGAAGACTTAATTTTTAAAACTCCAGGATTAGAGTATCTAATTGCATTATCAATCAATGCGATTAAGACTTGCTCCATACGTCTTGCATCGCAAGATACCAACTCATTAGAAATATTATAAGTTATAGTAAAATTTGATTGTCTAAGTTTTTCATCAAACATCCGTATTACTTTTTCAACGCATCTCAGAAAATCCACTGACTCAATATTTAACTTAAGCTGTTTATTTTCAAATAAGCTCAATGTTCTCAAGTCTTCTACTAAATGTGACAGCCCCTCTACTTGATTCAACAAACTTCGGATGAGTTCAGGCTCAGCTTTAAAAACTCCATCTACAATCCCTTGTAATCTACCTTGCAGAATTGTAATTGGTGTTCTTAATTCATGGGCAATAGCAGCATTCCATACTTGTGCATTGTGTACAGAACTTTCAAGCTTTTGAGCCATATCATTAAAATTTAAAATTAATGTATAAATCTCTGTGGAGTGGACTTTTTGATCATTTGCTCGGGCAGACAAATCACCCTCACTAATTTTATTCGCGGCATCTGCCAATGAATTAATGGGCACAATAAAT
Source organism: Acinetobacter sp. DMC2 (assembly GCF_056314305.1). Classification (NCBI taxonomy): domain Bacteria; kingdom Pseudomonadati; phylum Pseudomonadota; class Gammaproteobacteria; order Moraxellales; family Moraxellaceae; genus Acinetobacter; species Acinetobacter sp. DMC2. The sequence continues at coordinate 349,719 of NZ_JBQUYP010000003.1, forward strand.
CTTTTTGCTAACTGCATCCCAATAATTAAAGAAATAATTGAACCACATAAAATGACTGTACCTAGCCAAATCCAGTCAACCAGATGGAAATCTGTAAAGTCTCCTTGCAGGGAACTTAATGAAATCCAGCCATGATCAATTGCATAGTTATAAACAACATAGCCTAGAAATACAGACAATAAAGTGATACTTAAATTCACCATACTAAAAGCAATAAAAAATTGCTTATTAATCCCTAATTTATTTTTCATTGTCTTTTATCAACTTTTAGCATGTTGGATTTTTTCTATCTAATCCTATTATTGTTGGGGATGATCTAATCTATATCCGACACCGCGGACATTAATAAGCATGTGTTCAAGCCCGTGCTCTTCTAGTTTTTTTCTTAACTTACTGACATGGCTATCAACCGTTCTTTCTAAAGCATCACTATCGGGCAAGCATTGAGTCATTAACTCACCTCGAGTAAATACCCTATGGGGCTGATTAATCATTAAGAGTAGTATTTTATATTCAGTTAACGTCAGGTTGAGTAAGATTTTCTTATCTAGCTGATTGATATAGACACTATGAATCTCGGTATTGATTTCAATATTTTTATAAAACAGATTTTTGACAGCAGCTTGTTTGTTTTGATGGGTTCTTCTTAAAACAGCCTGCACACGTGCAACCACTTCATTCGGATTGAAAGGCTTAACCACAAAATCATCTGCACCGATTCTTAAGGCCATCACCTTATCAATATCCTGATCTAATGCAGTCAGCATAATGACAGGTGTTTGTGCTTTTTGACGAATTTTACTGAGCACTTCCCAACCATTGAGTTCAGGTAATTTAATATCAAGTAAGATTAAATCAATGGGTTGTGATGCATGAATTTCGATTGCCTGCTTACCATTCATTGCCCGAATAACTCGCATGCCTTCACGTTTTAAATATTGTTCAATAATGTCCCCAATATCGTATTCATCTTCTACAACAAGAATTTGTTTATCACGGCAATCAAAAGAAAATGAAGCTTCGAACATAGGTAAATCATCGAAAAATTTCAGACAAACGTCATAATACGCTTATTTATGTGCTGATCTCCACACTTTTTCCACATTTCAAAGATCTTGATTACACACTTACCCAAAATAATAACAACATCAAAAACTCCATAGGTTTGGACAGTATGCAAAAGCATCTTTTACTTCCATTATTTTTATCTATTGGGCTAGTCATCCAAGGTTGTAGTTCCGAAGAGGCTAAACAACCAGAAGTCCCACCGGCGAAAGTCAGTGTATTAAGTCTCCAGCCACAATCCGTTAATTTTAGCGAAAACCTCCCAGCTCGTGTTCAAGCCTTCCGTACTGCTGAAATTCGTCCGCAAGTCGGCGGTATTATCGAAAAAGTATTATTTACTCAAGGTAGTGAAGTAAAAGCTGGGCAAGCCTTATACAAAATTAATGCTGAGACTTTTCAGGCTGATGTAAATAGCAACAAGGCTTCTCTCAATAAAGCCGAAGCTGAGGTCACACGTTTAAAGGTCCAGTTGGAACGCTATGAACAACTGTTACCAAGTAATGCAATTAGTAAACAAGAAGTCAGTAATGCTCAGGCTGAATATCGCCAAGCTTTAGCTGATGTCGCACAAATGAAAGCTCTACTCACCCGTCAAAACCTGAATCTGCAATACGCAACAGTACGTGCGCCAATCTCTGGTCGTATTGGGCAATCATTTGTGACTGAAGGTGCTTTAGTCAGCCAAGGTGATACGAAGAATTTGGCGACCATACAACAGATTGACAAAGTTTATGTTGATGTAAAGCAATCTATTGGTGAATACGAGCGCTTACAAACTGCATTACAAAACGGCGAATTATCTGCCAATAGCGATAAAACCGTTCGTATTGCTAATAGCCATGGCCAATTCTACAACGTCAGCGCAAAAATGCTGTTTGAAGATATTAATGTAGATCCGGAAACAGGCGATGTCACCATTCGTATTGTTGTGAACAACCCTGAACGCAAACTACTTCCTGGAATGTATGTACGTGTCAATATTGACCGAGCATCCGTCCCTCAAGCCCTTCTTGTGCCTTCTCAAGCAATCCAGCGTAATAACAATGGTGACCCACAGGTTTATGTCATTAATGCTAAAGGTTTGGCAGACATCCGTCCGATCGAACTTGGACAGCAATATGAGCAGTTCTACTTAGTAAATAAAGGACTCAAAGTAGGTGACAAAGTCATCGTTGAAGGAATTGATCGAATTCAACCGAATCAAAAGCTTGAAATAAGTAAGTGGAAAGCACCCATTACTCAAGGAGCTCAATGATGATGTCACAATTTTTCATTCGTCGCCCCGTATTTGCATGGGTAATTGCAATTTTCATTATTTTGTTTGGATTACTCAGTATTCCCAAACTCCCTATAGCACGCTTCCCTAGTGTTGCACCTCCACAAGTCACCATTAGTGCTGTCTACCCAGGTGCGACACCTAAAACAATTAACGATAGTGTTGTGACTCTGATTGAAAGAGAGCTATCCGGCGTTAAAAATTTACTTTATTACAGCGCAACAACAGACACCTCTGGTATGGCTCAAATATCGGCTACCTTTAAACCGGGTACAGATGTCGATATGGCTCAAGTTGATGTGCAGAATAAAATTAAAGCTGTTGAAGCCCGTCTTCCACAAATTGTTCGTCAACAAGGTTTACAAGTGGAGGCTTCGTCTTCAGGTTTCTTAATGTTGGTCGGAATCAACTCACCGAATGGACAATATACGGAAGTTGATCTGAGCGATTACCTTGTCCGAAATGTAGTTGAAGAATTAAAACGTGTTGAAGGCGTTGGTAAAGTCCAATCATTTGGCGCCGAAAAGGCCATGCGTATTTGGGTAGATCCAAACAAGTTAGTTTCATATGGTCTTTCAATTAGTGACGTAAATGCGGCAATTCGTGAAAATAATGTCGAAATCGCTCCAGGCCGTTTAGGTGACTTACCTGCTGAGAAAGGACAGCTCATCACGGTTCCTTTGTCTGCGCAAGGACAATTAAATGACGTTGAACAATTCAGAAATATCAGCTTAAAAAGTAAGATCAACGGTAGTGTCATTAGACTTTCTGATGTAGCTAATGTTGAAATTGGTTCACAAGCATATAACTTCGCTATTTTAGAAAATGGTAAACCGGCAACGGCGGCAGCAATCCAGCTTAGCCCTGGCGCAAATGCTGTAAAAACGGCTGAAGGTGTCAGAGCCAAAATTGAAGAGTTAAAAGTCAATTTACCGGAAGGTATGCAATTTAGTATTCCTTACGATACTGCTCCATTTGTCAAAATATCGATTGAAAAAGTAATTCACACGTTAATTGAAGCCATGGTTTTGGTTTTCATTGTGATGTATCTGTTTCTTCATAATGTCCGTTATACGCTTATTCCGGCAATTGTTGCCCCTATTGCATTGCTAGGAACATTCTCTGTGATGTTGCTTGCAGGGTTCTCGATTAACGTGCTCACCATGTTTGGTATGGTGCTCGCCATCGGTATTATCGTCGATGATGCCATTGTCGTCGTAGAGAATGTCGAAAGGATTATGGCGACTGAAGGCTTACCACCTAAAGAAGCAACATCTAAAGCAATGAAGGAAATCACCAGTCCAATTATTGGGATTACCTTGGTACTTGCAGCCGTATTTTTACCAATGGCGTTTGCAAGTGGCTCAGTTGGGATTATTTACAAGCAATTTACGCTGACCATGTCGGTGTCAATCTTGTTCTCGGCGCTGTTAGCATTAATTTTAACCCCTGCACTCTGCGCGACAATTCTTAAGCCAATTGATGAACATCATCAGAAAAAAGGATTCTTTGCTTGGTTTGACCGTACCTTTGATAACCTTACTAAAAAGTATGAAATCATTCTCTTTAAGGTCATCAAACATACCATTCCAATGATGGTGCTGTTTGTCATTATTACAGTTGCGACTTTTGCTGGAATGAAGTTTTGGCCAACAGCATTTATGCCTGAAGAAGATCAAGGTTGGTTCTTAACAACGTTCCAACTTCCATCTGATGCTTCTACTGAGCGAACTAAAAATGTAGTGAAAGAGTTTGAAGCAAGCATACAAGACAATCCGGATGTTAAAAGTAATACGTCAATTTTAGGTTGGGGTTTCGGTGGTTCAGGTCAGAATGTTGCCGTTGCCTTTACAACACTAAAAGATTTCAAAGAAAGAAAATCGTCAGCATCTGAGATGACTAACTCAATTAATGAAACAATGGCTCATAGTAAAGAAGGTTCATCTATGGCCGTTCTACCTCCAGCCATTGATGAGTTAGGTACATTCTCTGGCTTTAGCCTTCGACTACAAGATCGGGCCAACTTAGGTATGCCTGCATTACTTGCTGCCCAAGATCAATTAATGGCAATGGCAGCCAAAAACAAAAAGTTTTATATGGTTTGGAATGAAGGCCTACCTCAAGGAGACAATATTTCTTTAAAAATTGACCGAGATAAATTGAATGCACTTGGCGTTAAATTTGCCGACGTGTCAGACATCATCTCAACGTCAATGGGTTCAATGTATATCAATGACTTTCCAAACCAAGGTCGTATGCAGCAAGTGATTGTGCAAGTTGAAGCAAAATCACGTATGAAATTGCAAGATATTTTGAATCTTAAAGTGATGGGTGCAAGTGGCCAGCTGGTTTCTTTATCGGAAGTTGTGACACCTCAATGGAACAAAGCACCGCAACAATACAATCGCTATAACGGACGACCATCTTTGAGTATTGCGGGTATTCCTAACTTCGATACTTCATCTGGTGATGCAATGCGTGAAATGGAACAACTCATCGCAAAATTACCAAAAGGGATTGGCTATGAATGGACTGGTATTTCTCTTCAAGAGAAACAATCAGAATCACAAATGGCATTCTTGCTTGGTTTGTCGATGTTAGTGGTATTCCTCGTACTCGCAGCCCTTTATGAAAGTTGGTCAATTCCGCTATCGGTTATGTTGGTTGTACCATTAGGTATTTTTGGAGCGATCATTGCCATTATGACCAAAGGGCTAATGAATGATGTCTTTTTCAAAATTGGCCTGATTACGATTATCGGTCTTTCCGCCAAGAATGCGATTTTGATTGTTGAATTCGCCAAGATGCTCAAAGAAGAAGGAATGAGTTTAGTTGAAGCTACTGTTGCCGCAGCCAAACTCCGCTTACGCCCTATTCTGATGACTTCCCTTGCCTTTACTTGTGGTGTGGTGCCTTTAGTGATTGCATCTGGTGCAAGTTCTGAAACACAACATGCACTCGGGACTGGTGTGTTTGGCGGCATGATTTCAGCAACCATCCTAGCAATTTTCTTTGTACCGGTATTCTTCATCTTTGTACTAGGTGCAGCCGAAAAACTGTTTTCTTCCAAACAGAAAATTAAATCTTAAATGAAATAAAGCAAGGGAAATTAATCAATTTCCCTTGCTCCTCTTATGCCTAAATTTATTCTATTATTTGGAGAAAAGCATGTCTAAATCGGCTGTCTTATCTCGTGGATTTATGATTTCCACCCTCTCAATTACTTTAACTGCATGTATAAGCATGCAGCCGCCACAACCCACTGTGAAGTCTAATATTCCACAAAATTTCACCGAAACTTATGCAGGTCCTTCAATTGCTGAACAAGGATATAAAGCCTTTTTTTCCGATCCTCGTTTATTAGAAGTGATTGAAATAAGTTTGAATAATAATCGCGATTTACGTACAGCAGCGTTAAATATTGAGCGTGCTCAGCAGCAATACCAAATTACCAAATACGACCAACTACCGACGATTGGTGCGACAGCAAATGCCATTAGGCAAGTTAACCCTTCAGTAAATCCTAACAATCCTTACTCTACGTTTCAGGTAGGTTTGGGTGTAACGGCGTATGAACTTGATTTTTGGGGACGCGTTCAAAGTCTCAAAGATGCAGCATTAAATAATTACTTAGCAACACAAAGTGCTAAAGACTCAACTCAAATTAGTTTGGTGAGCCAAGTTGCACAAGCGTGGTTAAATTATTCTTTTGCTACAGCAAACTTAAATCTTGCGCAGCAAACTTTAAAAGCTCAACTTGATTCGTACAATCTGAATCAAAAGCGTTTTAATGTCGGGATTGATAGCGAAATACCTTTACGCCAAGCCCAAATTTCGGTCGAAACAGCACGTAATGATGTCGCAAACTACAGAACTCAAGTGTCACAAGCGCAAAACTTATTAAATCTTTTGGCTGGACAAGCGGTTCCATCAAACCTGCTTCCAACTCAGTCGGTTAAAACAATTACTCAAGAAAAGAATTTTTCAACAGGTTTAAGTAGCGATTTACTACAAAACCGTCCAGACCTGAAAGTCGCTGAATATCAACTTCGTGCAGCTGGTGCCAACATTGGCGCAGCAAAAGCCCGCATGTTTCCGACCATCACACTTACGGGTTCAGCTGGATATGCATCGACTGAACTCAAAGATTTATTTAAATCTGGCGGTTTTGCATGGTCAGTTGGCCCTAGCATAGACCTGCCTATTTTTGATTGGGGAACGCGTAAAGCCAATATTAAGGTTTCAGAGATCGACCAGAAAATTGCGCTTTCTGAATATGAAAAAGCGATTCAGGCTTCTTTCCGTGAAGTCAACGATGCATTAGCTGCCCATGCTCATATTGAAGAGCGTTTAAACGCCCAGCGCCGTTTAGTATCTGCAACCGATACCACTTATAAACTTTCTACAGCCCGTTTTAGAGCTGGAATTGATAGTTATTTGACTGTTTTGGATGCTCAGCGTTCTGCATATGCGGCTCAACAAGGTTTACTGGTTCTCGAACAAACCAAATTAAATAATCAAATTGAACTCTATAAAGCCTTGGGTGGAGGGTTAAATAAATAATCCATTCTTCATAAATCTTTTAAAGGCTAATTTGCACCCGTCATTAGCCTTTAAATTTTATGTTTTTCTAAAAGATAAGAAATAGGTACTGTGAATTGGATAATTAGCTTAGCCTATTTAAAATCATTAATACCGTTTGCTCCATTTGCTTTTGTCTCTGTTGATCAGTGACACCTTGAATACTAAACGCCCAATAGGCTTCAAACAAACAAACTAGTACATATGCAGCCGAGCTAATCGCTTCTGGAGTCGCTTTTGGATATTCTTGTGCCAATTGATTTTCAAAATCCGGAAGCCAGTGCTTTGTCCAAAGTGTATGGAGCATCTGCTGAATAAATGGATTTCTCGCACTTTGAGCCACCAACTCAAACCAAACTATTAAATCATCTTGAGTCCGATACACTTCGGGTGTGAACATCATGATGATTCGCTCGCTCAATGGTTTCCCACTAAAACGATGAATAATTTCAGTACCCATTTTCGAAATGTAATGTTCAATAAAAGCATTCATTAATTCTGAACGTGACGAGAAATAATGATGTACGAGAGTACGTTGCATGCCTGAAGCTTCTGCTACTTTGGCAAAAGTAATTCCTTCTAACCCTTCTCTCGCCACAACTGAAACAGCAGCTTGAAGAATTTCATAAGACCTTTCTTGGGCCTTACTCGGCCTTCCTATTTTATTTTCCATCATCTTCATAAATAAAAAATTGTTTACTAATTCATCATAGCATATTATTTTACTGACATGACAGTCAATTAATTACAAGGAAGTCATATTATGAAAATTCTTGGCCTTGATGCAGGTAGCCAAACGGAAGCTACTACATCAAAAATCTTAACGAATAGTGAAATGACACATGCCGCCATTTTGGAAATTGTAAATATCTTTGGACTGGTCGCCTGTATTGTATTAGCCCTTATTGGCTGGATATACGGCGCTAAATTCCTTAAAAAAAAGAATATTCTGCTCGGTTTAGAGTGTTGGATCGTTGCGTTTTCCGCGACAAACTTTGTCTCTTATATGCTGACAAGTTCGAATATTAATTTTTCAATTACCATGTTTCTCGATTCATTCTCGCGTAGTTTCGGCATGCCGATTATTGCTGTACTTGGTCTAATGGCACTGACCCATAATTACAAACCGTCCGCTTTTAAGGAAGTCATGCTGTTCGCATTTTCATTTGCCGGCACTTTTGTAGTCTTTCTGGCAGATTTTTTTCAAGAAATACGTCCGTATTTTTACGTCACCATGTGGGTCTTCCTTGTGATTTATCTGTTCTATTTCATTATTTGCTTAGCACGTGCCGGAGAGATTTTTCATGCATTGGCCACCACAATAACCGCTGTGGTGAGTTTAGCAGTAGCAGTTGTATATGACTTTTTCCCGATCCCTGGCGACGATACCCATATGATTTTCATGACTTGGGCTTTCGTAACATGGGGCTATGCCATCATTCAGTTGTATTACGCCTATGATGCCCTTGAGCGCTCACAGAAAGTTTCCATTCAATCATTTATTCCAGCCCGCCAGTAAAACGTACTAAGAGCATTGCTTTTAAAAAAGATTAAAGCCGGTGCTCTAGCACTGAGAAGTTATACAGAAGGATAGCGAATGAATTATTCAAATGAACAAGTAATGAGTGGCCACCCTGAATCTATGCCATTTCGTCTTTTAGGTGGCTGGATAGAACAGCCTAGCGATCTTCAACCTGAGTTAGTTGGTTCGGTCAGCGCAGATGTCATTGTGGTTGGTGCTGGTTTTGCCGGGTTGTCGACAGCTCTTGAACTTACAGCTCGTGGTGCAAAAGTCATCATACTTGAGCAAGAGTTCGGTGGTTTCGGTGCCAGCGGTCGTAATGCTGGCTATCTGCTTGGTAGTATGGGAATTGAATTCGAAGTGTTCGCCAAGCGCCTCGGCGTTGAACGTGCAAAACAGTTTGTCAATTTCTACGATGAGGGCGTGACCTATGTTGAAAAGCGTCTGGTCGAGTTAGGCATCGATTGTGATTACAATCCTTCTGGCATTATACGGGCTGTCATAGATCCTTCGCAGGAAAAATGGTTACGCCGCAGTATGAGAGTTGGTGAGGAGCTAGGATCCCGTACTCGCTTTGTAGATCAAGCCGAAATGCGTGCTCGCGGGATTCCACCAGCTTTTCTGTTTGGTAGCGAACAACGCGGCGGCACGCTAAACCCCGGTAAATACGTGAGTGGTTTACGCCGTGCAGCCATTCAGGCAGGTGTTAAGATTTATGAAAAAACACCATTGCTCTCTTATAGCGAAGGACCAATCATTAACTGCAAAACCGCTCGCGGTAGTGCCAGCGCACCCATCATGGTGTTAACCACAAATGCTTTCACACCTCAGTTGGGAATGCTACGTGATAAAGTTGCTCCGATACGGGTGTCGGCAATTGAAACTCAACAATTAACTCCAAAGCAATTGGAGTCTCTGGGCTGGCCTGGCCGAGAAGGTATTATTACACCGCACCTCATGATGGAAAGTCATCGTCTGACTGCACACAACACAATGGTGTTGACCGTTAAGAAGTTGAATTATGTTTACGGTTCAAAAACTCCGAACATACCAGATCACGATGCCTATGCTTTACTAGCACAGACATTACGTGAACGTCACCCAACCTTGAAAGGTCTTGGTATTAAGCACTGCTGGAGTGGTTACGTTAGTGTGGCTTATGACTTTTTGCCTGTGGTTGGATTAACTGGGCCACATCAAAATATTATCTATGCAGCTGGCTGTACGGGACATGGGCTTGCGACTCAGTCGCTCATGGGACAACTTCTTGCCGAGAAAATCAAAGGAGTAGTAAACCCTATTCTGAACAACTTATACCACAAGACCCCTTCTACGCTACCCGAACCACTCCAGTGGTGTGTATTTAAAACAGGTTTCAAAGCAGCAGCATTCTATGATCGTCTAACTGACCGCAAGGCGCTTGCAGCTAAAAAGGATTCATAGAGCTAAGCATTTTTTAGTGCTGTAAATAATCAGTGGACTACATGTGTGTAGTCCATTTTTAGTTTTATCTTGAGACCTCTAAAGATTGTGCTACAAAACTTCTGGGATAATGTAGGCACCCTAGCAATTGAAGATCCTTTTAAAATCAAATGATTGAAAACTGATTTTCAGTATAGTAATTGAACTCGCTAAGAAATTGGCTAGTTCAAACATGATCTTTTTATAATTTCTACTTCTAACAAGCACGAAGATGAAATGCCTTTCAAATTTAGAATGATAGATAGAAATAATTTATGTATTCTGTTTCATACGTTGAATATCACGCTGTGGAGATTCTCCAAATAAGCGAGAGTATTCACGGCTAAATTGCGATGCACTTTCATAGCCCACTAAGCTAGCCGCCCTTCCTGCATCAAGATTTTGATTAAGCATTAAATGACGAGCCTCTTGTAGACGAAGTTGCTTTTGATATTGCAACGGGCTCATTCCTGTTACTTCACGAAAATGCTGCCTGAAAGTTGATGGACTCATAAAAGCTTTTTCAGCTAAATCATCCATGCGAATGGGTTGAGCAAAATTGTTTTTTAGCCAGCTCACGATTTGATGAATTTTTTGATTGACTGAGCCAGATTTCACCAGTTGACGTAAATAAACGCCTTGAGAGCTATTTAAAAGTCTTATAACAATTTCTTTTTTAATTAAATCAGCTAGATGTGGAATCATTATTGGTTCATCTATCAACTTGACCAATCTAAATACAGCATCCGTAAGCGGTATATCTGCTAACTCAACCGTAAAAGATTCATATATATCATCAGAATAAGTTGGTAATTCTTTTACAGACAAATCTGCAATAACCTCATTTACCATTTTAAGATCTAATAGCAGTAAAAGAGCTAAAAACGGTTTTTTTAAAGATGCTTCTACAACATGAGATGTGATAGGTAAATCAATAGTGGTCAACATACTGTGACCTTCTTGACATTGATAAACCTTATCTCCAATAGTAACTTCTTTTTGTCCTTGTAAAACAAGTCCTAGTCCTAGGCTATAAATACAATGTGTACTCTCAGTTGGACTTATTCGACTATGAAAAGAAAGCCCCGAAATAATAGACTCATGCTCACCCTCGATTTCGGAAAAATGTGAAACCTTTTGAATAAGCTGATCTATATTTTTGCTTCTTTGGGCAAAAGAGACAGACATAAAAAAATTTAAATCCAATCAAAAACTACAATAATTTTTATCATCTGTAATGAATGCAGTAAATAATTGTTTAGTTAAAATAATTAAAAAATCAAACTATTAGAATTATTGAGTAGCCATATTGATAAAAGAATATCTTCTGTATGTTTATAGCCATTCCATAACACTTAAACTTAGAGCAGGATTAAACCTGCTCTAGTTGACGTATGGGGAACCAACCCTTTCTGATCTTGATTTCATGCCATAAATGATCTGGAATGTGTAATTCAGGGTCCTTTTCAAGCTCTAATTCTGTGGAAATCTGATCGGCCTGATCATTAGCGGTCAATTCAACCCAGTCTGGATTCATTACAAGTGCTTTACCAATTGCGACTAAAGGTAGCCCAAGTGCTAATGCTTGTAGCGCTTGATGTGGTGTTCGAATTTTTCCAGCCGAGATGAATGGAATTCTATAATTCACATGGTCTATAACACGTTGAATAGCCAGTTTTTCATCAACACCATCGACAGGTTTGCTATTTAAAATATCAGTTAATGAAACATGCAAATAATCGATAGCTGAGTCAATTAAACAATCTATAAGCTGCAAACTATCGCCAATTCGCAATCCATTTTCATCGTATTCTTCAACAGAGATGCGATAACCCAAAGCAAATGGCCTTTTGGCATATTGTTTAATTACACGTTTTACTTCTTTTACGATTTCCAACGGGAAACGCATACGCTTCTCTAAAGAACCGCCCCATTCATCTTGACGTTGATTAAACAACGGCGAGAAGAAATTTTGAATTAAGAATCCATGTGCTCCATGTAGTTCTATACCATCAAACCCAGCTTCTATCGCTCTACGCGTTGTTTCACCAAAAGCATGAATAGCCTCTAAAATTTCTTCATGTGATAAAGCACGGGTCGTCATCTGACTATCGACAAAGGAACCTGTAGGTGTGTTTAATGCACTGGCACTGATCACATCTGCATTTGGAATTAAATCAGGTATCGCTTTATTGCCCGCATGAAAAATTTGTAATATTGCTGGCGCTCCGCCGCTTTTTGCAGCTTGAGCTAATTTTTTTAGACTCGGTATAAAACGATCATCAAATGCAGCAAATTCATTTGTAAAGCCAATACCATTTTCTTGTACATGGGTACAGCCTGTAATGACCAAACCAATACCGTTCACTCGCTGACGGATGTAGTTCAACTCTTGCTCTGATACAGTTCCATCAGGATTGGCTGACCATGTTGTCATAGGCGCCATAATGATTCGGTTACGCAACTCAATATCGGGTGTTAAAGCAAAAGACTGAAATAATTTAGAATATTCCATTGTCATGTTTCATCTCGTAAAAATACTTTCTAAGAAAAAGTATAAATTGAGAGGATTAATGCAAATTGCCTAAACTGAAAAGTTGTTTGCCTATTCTGCTGAGATACATATTAATTAAACGATATTTAATCTATTAACGGCGTAAAAAAATCGGGACTATTGCCCCGATTTTTTAATTAAATTAAAGATTGTTTTGATAAAAAGGAATGAGCTTATCTAAAGCGACTTTTACTGGTTCAGGTTTGTCATATAAGTCGTAATGTGACCAACCATCGACAACAACTAATTCTTTATTTTTGGAAGCTGCACGGTTAATAATTTCAAAACCATCACGATACGCACCGAAACCACCCGGTTTACTGCCGACAATAATCATTAAGGGTTGAGTTAATAACAGTTCAGCTAAATGGAACGCATCCCAACCCACAGCAACAGCGTTTCGAGAAAATAATGTTTTATTTACACCATTTGGTTTTTCACCACGCGCTGTACGGTAATATTCAGTCGCTTCCAATGGATCAATATCAGCGTTGTCTGCTTTTGCAGCTTCGACAGTAGGATATAAACCTTGATCTACACGAAGTTCTGCACCGCGAGCTTCTGCTGTTCTTTGGGCCGCGATTGCTTCTAAAAATGCAATTGGATTACCTGCGCTTGCTTCACGCATAACGCGACCGTAGTTCGCACCAGTAATTGTACCGACCGCTTTAATACGTCTTTCAGTCATTGCAGCATTAATCGAGTAGCCGCCACCACCGCAAATACCAAGTACCCCAATGCGATTTTCATCAACATAATTCAAAGTCACCAGATAATCGACCACCACACTAAAATCTGCAACACGTAATGTTGGATCTTCAATATAGCGTGGTTCACCGCCGCTCTCACCTTGGAAACTTGCATCAAAAGCAATGACTATAAATCCAGCTTTTGCCAATGCTTGACCATATACATTGCCAGAAGTTTGTTCTTTACAGCTTCCAATTGGGTGTGCACTAATAATTGCTGGATATTTTTTTGTTGAATCAAAATCTGGTGGGAAATACAAATCGGCAGCAATATCCCAATAGGTATTTTTTATTTTTACTGATTCCATCTTTTCACCTCATCAATATCGGTAATAAATAAGTACACTTGCTTGATGAATTCAGTCTACGGTGAAGTTGTTTATTCAATTTGCCTAATTTTAAATATTGTTTGCCTATTTCGAGCTTTAATTATCAAAATATGGTTTTTTAGACCCTACTCTTTACTTGGTAGTATTTTCTTTTAGATCTTTTTGTGGCGTGATCCCAAATAAACGTACATATTCTCTTGTGAACTGAGACTGACTTTCGTAACCAACTGACTCAGCAACTCTTCTTATCTCAATAGATTGCATTAACATCAACTTGCGAGCCTCCTGTAACCTTAACTGCTTTTGATATTGTAGCGGCGTCATTCTCGTGATTTCTCGAAAATGGTTCCTAAACGTTGCCGGTGTCATGTTTGCTTGATCAGCTATTTCATCAACACTGACATCATTTAGAAAATTATTTCTTAACCATGAAATGACTTTAAAAATATTCTTTTCACTCACACTTATTTTTATTAGGTTTCTTAGGTAGTCACCATGTTTACCTAATAATAATCGAACAATAATTTCATGTTTTATAAGTGGAGCTATTTGAGAAATCATTGAAGGGTCTTCTACTAAATCGACTAAACGATCTAAAGCCTCAATCAGTCCTATATCCATTTCCTCAATCGAAAAAGATGGAATATTTGAAGTAACATGAATGTTCCCCATGCTCCCCGCTATTTCTGTGATCATTCCAATATCTAATTTAAGCATCATTCCAAGAAAAGGTTCTGAATATGATGCCTGTGTTACTCGACTTACTGCTGGCAAATCAATGGTCGTTAACATGGTTTGGCCACGGCTATAACTAAAAATCTCATTTCCAATAAGAACTTGCTTTTCTCCTTGTAAAATGACCCCAAGACCTAAATCATAAATGCAATGTATGGACTGTTTGTTCGTCCGTCTATGTAGGGAAAAACCTGAGATCTCTGTTTGAAAATCTTCATTTTGAATCAACCCATCAACTTTACGAGCTAAGGCTTTGGTCTTCTCTATGACTGGGCTTAGATCATTTATTAAAGTCATCTTATTTCAAACCCAATTATCCCAACTATTGTTTAAAACTATAGATCTCTCTAATGATTAGTCAATGTTAAAATCTTTATGACTACCGCTATACCCCAAGCTGTTGATAGACTTTTTCATTAATGAGCTAGTTTTGATATTCAAAGCTTACCCTTCTGAATACTCACAAAGTTATTTACTTACTCGCTTGGCTTTATAATTTTCCCAACAATATGCTCATGTGTAGGGACAAGACCCGCTTTTAAACCCAGTGGCTGAAATACCTTATCTAACACAGTCTAAGTTAGTTTACCTTTATCTTGCTCAATGTTAGCTAAAGTCCTACGGCTTATACCCACCAAAGTAACGTAACTTCTGTATAAAACGATCCAGCGAGTAAGCTGATTTTTCTTCAGCTCACCTTAAAGCCTAAACAGCCAGATTACTTTTGATAAACTTTCTTCCCATTAAAAATGGTCCACACCACTTTTGTTTCGGCCAACTGTTCAGGTGAAACATTAAAAATGTCTCTATCTACTAAAATCATATCGGCTTTTTTGCCCGGTTCGAGCGTGCCGATGCTTTTATCTAAATAAAGCGCTTTCGCTGAATTAATCGTATAGGCCTTAAAGACGGTATCTCGATCAATGGCTTCTGCTGGGTTTAAAACTTCGCCTTCACTTCCTTTTCTGGTAATTGCAGTCGCCATGGCAACAAAAGGATTGGCTGTTGAAACTGGAGCATCACTTGCGCCAGCAATGGTTGCGCCGTTAATTAACAACGAATGTGCAGGATACATTCCCTTATAAGAAGTTGCATCGATATAAGGTTTTACCAATTCTTTATTAAAACTGTCTTCATAGGCCCACGCCAATTGCATCGAAGCAATCACATCGTTTTGTTTAAAGCGCTTATAGTCTTTAGGGTCAACGAGTTGTAGATGGGTAATGCTATGAGGGACGTTGCTCTGACGCTTTGAGCGAGCATACTCAAAGGCGTTTAAAGATTCCTGTACAGCTCTATCTCCAACAGCGTGAATATGAACAATCATATTTCGCTTATCTGCTTCATCAACAACCAACTTAAAAGTATTTGGGTCAAATAACAAAGTCCCTTGCTTGTTACTATTAGAGTACCGACCAAGTAATGCAGCCGATTGCGCTGGAATCTCTAATACGCCATCTGCAAAGACTTTCACACCGACTAAATTAAAGTTATCTATGTTTTTATATTTGCTATTGATTGACTCAATGATGTTAAAAACTTGAGGCGTACTTTTTGAGTTAATGACATGTAACCCAGAAACTCGTGCTGTTAACTCTCCTTTCTGAGATAATTCTTTATACATTGGAATCATCCCTAGGGTTTCCTCTGTATTTTTAATATTAGTAATTCCTTTATTTGGACTGGCGTTTGCAGCGATATCCATCCACGCGGTGAGACCCAAACTGTTATAGTATTTAACTGCCTCTTTAGAACCTTTATAAAGCAGATCATGTGATACAGATGGTATTTTATCACTTACCATATCCCAGCCAGAATCAATCACAAATCCAGTTGGTTCAAAGTTTTCATTGTGTGCAACATTTTGCTGGTCATCTGGGCTTAATTGCTGAATGAAGTTTGCATCTATACCCGCTTTCTTTAGAAGTGCTTGGTTTGCCCATGCGGTATGATGGTCACTACCCACTAAAGCAACAGGGCGATCTTTCCATTCATTATTATTAAATACATTTGAGAGTTGATCGGCCAATTCCCAATATTCTGACGACAAACCATTTAAAAATAAAACATCTCCAGCAACTCCCGTACCGTCGAGACTGGCTTGTTTAAGTTTTGCTTCGACTTTAGAAATATCTATGGTGGTATCACCGCTGTCCATGGTGGCTAATATCGCCTCCACACCAGAAGCCAAGGCATGAATATGGCTATCGATTAAACCTGGCATTAGAACTTTATTTTCAAGGTCAATAATTTGCGTATTGTTATCTGCAATTTTTTTGATTTCTTCGTTACTGCCTACTTTTAAAATGGTTCCATCATGGGCAATTGCGATAGCTTGTTGAAGGGAGTCTTTATCTTTAGCTGTATAAATTTTTCCATTAATATAAATACTTGCAGCAGCATTATTGTCATCACTATCATTGTTTGAACATCCTAAGTTTATAAAGAGTAAACCTAGGCTAAGTGCTAAAAATCCTTTTTTAAATCTCATTGTTAACTCCAAAAAATCATTTAAATTCTAATAATCGTTTTCTAATCTTCTTGTTGATCTGTTTGTATCAAGTCTTTGAGTACTGAGGTCTATCCATTGACTACAGTTTTGTTACTCTTGATATACTTAGATAGTTTATTGCGATGCTTTGCACTACTCGCAAAAATCTCTAATTCACTGTTGGGTAAGCTCGTTAGCCTTGAGTCCATAATTGCAATTTTTGTTTTTAAGCTTTCCATAAATTAATCTCCATTGTGGAATGGATAAACTAATTTTTAAGTTTATTTAAGGATATAAAAAGAATAGAGAAAATACCGATTTATGAGATTTTTGTCCGCAAATCGGACAAAAAACATTCTAAAAAATACTTAAATGACTTCCTTACCCAAAGCTGCTTTTTGACTTTTTCCCTTAAAATTTTTATTGAAATGCCATATCTAATCTAACCAAGATTTATAAAATAATTTTTATAATTTAAATAATGGATAATTAAATATGGATCGTTTTAAGATTATTTTATTTATTACAAGCACATGTTTAACAACAACTCTTTATGCCAAACAACAAGAAGTCTGTGTTTTTGACCCCATTGGTAAATCGGGAGATGCTTTCGCTTTAGCCAAAGACTATGCACTTGAAGCCAAAAATTGGGGAGCTGATATATCTTTAAAAGCATATGTTGATGAGCGTGTTGCGGCTGAAGACTTAAAAGTCGGCAAATGTGACGGAGCAATTATTAGTGGCTTACGTGGCCGTCAGTTTAATAAATATACAGGATCGTTAGATGCAGTTGGCGCATTAACAAATATGAAAACGGCAATTAATGCCTATAAGCTGTTGTCTTCACCAATGGCAGCAAAAAACATGGTGGTAGGTCCTTACGAAATTGCAGGTTTAGGTACAATTGGCCCTGCATATTTATTTGTAAATGATAGAAGTATCAATACGCTCGCTAAAGCTGCTGGTAAAAAAATTGGGGTATTTAAATATGATGAAGCGCAGCCAAAGCTTGTGCAACATGTCGGAGGTCAGGCTGTATCTGTAGATGTCACCAATGCTGGTGCGAAGTTTAATAACCATGAAATTGATATTGTCCCTGCTCCAATTGTTGCATTTAAACCATTTGAACTACACAAAGGTTTAGGTGAGAAAGGAGCAATCATTCGTTTTCCTTTGACTCAAATTTCAGCAAACTTCATTATTCGTAAAGATCAGTTTCCAGCAGGTTTTGGACAAAAGTCGCGGACTTGGGTAGCCAGCCAATTAAATAGAACGTTTGGCATTATTGCTAAATATGAAAGTGATATTCCTTCAAAATATTGGATGGATATTCCTAAAAATGAACAATTAAATTATATGAAAATGATGCGCGAGGCACGCATACAGCTAACCAAGGCAGGCATTTATGACCCTAAAATGATGAATTTTTTGAAAAAAGTGAGATGTAAAGAAAACCCTAGTAATTTTGAATGTGCGTTAAATGATGAATAAATTAAGCAAACTTCTTCTTTCATCATTAACCTAAACCAATTTTTCGACACGGATGTTATAGAAATATTCGTCTTTATTTAATTAAGAAATTCATATATTGATTTCCAATTTCAATAGTTAGAAAATCACTCGCAATCATAAATAACTACAATAGAGTTTTATATGCTTTCTAAGCAGAAAAAGAATATAGCGCTTTACTATATTCTTCCTTTAATTTTAGTGATTGGCTTCTATGCCTTTTTTCGTGTATCTATTCTTCCTTATATTTATACCAAGATGGATAGATGGAGGACAAGTCGTACCAAATCCATCCTATACCAATCATGAATTTACAATCACATCTGCGACAAGACGTAAAAAATGAAACAGCAATTAGCACTATTTATTATTGGTTCAGCACTTCTAAGCGGCTGCAGCAACGCCTCTGAAAGCACGAAACAAACCGAAGTAAAAAATGAAACTCAGGCACCTAAAAAGCTGTCTGCTAAGGATCAGCAAATTTTAGATAAACACAATGATTATGTTCAAAAGTATTCTCTTGAAAGTCCAGAAGTTTTAAAAAAACGTATGAAGGAACTATTGCCTGAAATTAATGCAATGGAAGACCAGGGCAAAAGAGAAATGCTTCAAATGAATGTGTACTTAGCTGCACAGATGTACGATGAAGCCTTAGCTTTAACTGATAAACAAATAGCAAGAAAGCCTGAAAATCCTGCACTATATATCGCAAAATGCCATATATTAAATATCCAGCAGAAAGATAAGCATTTGATTACCCAATGCTTTGATGATGCAGCATTCATTTTAAAAGCACAGCTAGATAAACCAGAAAACAAGGCAGATCCTGATTATAAGCAAGGTGAATTTACCTATTTACTAGCCAAGTACAAAGGCGGACACCCAGAGTACAAAGAGAAAATGCAAAAGTACATTGATGGAACTCAAGATGAAAAACTAAAGACTTCGTTTAAAACTATTTACGAAGTTGAAGTAGGTAATTAATTAAAAAACCCTGATTCCTCGGGGCTTTTTTTTAAAGTGCTTTAACGTAAATAGAAGCATCTGACTTAAGTTACTCTAAGCTAGCTATTATTTCGTTAGTAAGCTATGTTCTATATTTCACTGTAGTTGTATATGCATTTGGATAGTTATTTCTAGTTTCAAACAAGCTTTTTATAATAAATAGCTGTGCCGTCGTAGTTCCCATTAGAACTTAATGCAAAACTTGGAATTACTCCCACATGAACAAATCCAATTTTACTATACAAAAGTTCGGACACATCACCTTCACGCGTATCTAAGACAAGTAAGCGCAGACCTTTTTCTCTTGAAAACTTTTCTAGCTCATTCATTAGTAACGTGGCTATTCCTTGTTTTCTTGCAGAGGTAAGCACCATGAGTTTTTCAACTTCGGCTCTATGAACTCCGTTCTTTTTACTCACCAAAGATAATTGAACACTACCTACAATTTTTCCTTCTCGTATGGCAATCCATAGACGGCTATTACCTTGTGGTAATTTATGGTTAACCTCATGCCAATAATTTACGACTTCGTTCTTTTCTATGAGAGCTAAGAAACCTATTGAAGCTCCGCTATTGATAGAATCTTCCAACAATAGTGATAGGCCTTCTTCATAATCGCCAATTTCTTTTATTTCTAAAATTTCAATATCTTTCATATTTTTTTCTCAAAGTTAAATAAAGCTTTTTCTTAGATATTAATTAAATAATTATTTGCGAAGGAATTATATATAAAAATGACTTCCTTTTTACCAACTATCATCATGAAGTTGCTTAAATAAAACTATACAGCACTGTCTACCCCTCTTTGCTATCATTCCCCCACTTCACGAAAATAAGAAGGAATAGTTTTGGCAACACCATATATAACAATAGGCTGCCCAACTTCAGGTGGTGGTCAAGTAATTTCTGGGAACAGTATGTTTCTAGTTGACGGTATTGCCGTTGCATGTGTAGGTGATAAAGCAACCTGCCCAACTCATAAAGTCATTGCAACTATTGTATCTGGCGATCCATACATGCAAATTTTTGGTAAAGCTGCCGCGCGTGTAAATGATTCACTTTCATGCGGTTGCAAATTATTGCCTCAACAAAATTTAGTTGTTCAGGATAATGGCGGTGGTTCGTCTCAAAGTGCAGCTACTACGAATACGGCTGCTCGAGATAGCTTTGTAGAAGATAAACCTAAAGAATATGGAATTCAGTTTCAGTTAAAGGACGAGAAGACACAAAAGGTCTTTAGCGATATTCCTTATTCAATTATTTATAAGAAGGATGGAAAGGTAGAAACTGGTTGGACTGATAAAGAAGGTAAAACTCATGTTATCAATGCTGCTACACCTGATGAGGTGGAGTTTCAGACGATTGATGCTTCTAAACCGCTCCCCCCGCTTTAAGGATTGATAATGGCACAAGATAAAGTATTTTCACCGACATTAATTCCCTCTTTGGATAACGAAGTTAAAGTCTGTCATGCGGATGAATTACTAGATCCTCTCTTATGTAATAGCATTGTTAAAATCCTAAACTATCATACAACAGTACCCTACACTTTCATGATGAATCAGGCACAATGGGATTGGGTAAAACAGCATTATCCATTTGAGCATGATCTAGCAATCCGTTTTGGTCTTGAATTTGATTTACGTCAATTTTCAGATGAAGTGTTAGAACGCTATTCATTCCATACCATGATGTATTTGAAGTTCACCCTTTATGCTCAAAAGCACTCTAGGAATAAAGGTGCTGAGATGATTACAGAGCTTGCAAAAGATACTTTTAAAGCTCGTATGGCAATTGCAAAACAAAACTTTGGAGAAATAATAGATTTGGCATTATCTAATGCGAGTAAGCCTGTTCTTGCCGCTAATGCTTTAGCTACGTATACCAACAATGGACCATATGGTATTAACGAATATATGTACAAAAATGTCTTTGGACGTACTTACGATCAAGCCACTGTTTCATTATATATTCAGAAATACCACTACTCTCCACCTAATAACCGCTTCTCACTATGAAAATTACATTAATACCAATATTGCTACTTTCCTGCTTATTCCTGACTTCTTGTAAGGCTTCGACAGATAAAGAAGACATTGATAACTATGTGAAAGTAGATCTGAAAAATTATGCTACTGACAATTATAGATTGATCATTGAAGCGAATAAGAATGTGAACAACGAGCCTGCTTTAAAAAACTCTTTGTTTAATAATTCCTATGTTAAGTTAGAAACGGCACGGAGTCTTTTAAATGAAGAATACCCAGACTGGATTCAAGGCTTAGATAAAAACGGTTATGACTATGGTGACCTCAACACAATATGTTGGATGATGGTATTCATGGAAAACTACGTAAATAAAGTTGAAGGTCCATACAAAAGACAACTTAAGGATGAAACCTTAAATGATGTTCACAGCCTATACGGTGAAAGACAAAAAATTATTAAGCTACGCGATAGCAAAGATAAGACTGCTCGAAACTTTGTAGAAGTATGTGAATAGATCATTGTTATAAAAGCCCTGAATGTTCAGGGCTTTTTAGTGCTTTAACCAAAATTGATTCATTTAAAACGAGTGTGATCAATAGAAAAAGGCATGGAATGAGCTTGGGATAGTGCCTATAATACCTGAAATTTTGCGAACAGATCTCAATATAGAGCTTATTGATGTATTTAGTCTATCCAAGGTACATTTCCTTTCGGTCCGTAAATATACCCTTCACTTATCCAAAATTTTCCACTATCTTTTGGCCCATATATAAAATTATCCTGAATCCAAAATTTCCCTGAGTTTTTAGGTCCATAAATAAAACCATTTTCAATCCAAAATCTTCCTGAGTACTCAGGACCATAGATAAAACCGTTACTAATCCAATAATTTGTATACATAAGAATTTCTAACTCTAAAATTGAGATGTCACATCAATACTTATAAATTCTTGGGATGTTTTAGTTGCCATTCCCGTAAATTTGAAATCAATTTCTCCATTCTCATTACGATGAGTTTCAGCATTGAATGGACTGATATTATGAATATCAAAAAATTGAACTAGTTTATTTGTCCCGATAATCTCTTCTTCTTCATTTGCAATTAGAACTTTTAGTTCAGGATCAAATTCCTGTAATTTTCCTATTAATTCTTTAACTTTCATTAATTTTCTTCTCCATAGATTATTGAGTATTCTTTTTTTGATACGGGATGATGAAATGACTGATTGCCCCATAAAAACCTTATTGGTTGAGGATAACCCTCTAGACGAATCAAATCATAAGTCCAAATATCTTCAATTTTTTGAGCATGCTCTTCTGGTTTATATTGTGAGAAAAATTGAAATTCTATTAAATCTCCTTCTTGGTTTCGTGCTTTCAATCGACGTGAGTATCTATTTTTAAAATTATCAAACATAGTGCTATCCCTTTAAAAATATTTGCAAAAATCAACTTGTGTGAAAAAAGGATGACTACAGAAATTTTTAGTCACCAAATACATTGCTATTAGAAAAATAGAGCCTACTACTAGCCAAAAATATCCTGTAATTTTCCAGTTTACTACATCATTATTACCACAACGTCCGCAATAATAGTAATGCCCCTTTATCGGTGAACCACAATCTGGACACCGCTTATGATTAATTAGATTTTTGCTCATTTTATTATCCCCCTATTAGTGATCTATAAAGATCATCTGCCTGTTTTGCAGCTATTAAAAAAACTATTATTGTTGGCGTTATTAAGAAAAATATAGCAAGGAAGAATTCAACAAATAATATTTTTTCATTCTCATAAACTAATTTTAATGTTTTCCCTAAGTGCCGAATCCATATTTGAAAATTATAAGGGTTTTCGCAGGGTTGAAATCCCTCTATACCTTTGACTTTCTTCTCCATGTGTTCGGTAATTTTGTTAATAAAATCAGTCATATTACTTATAACTATATAGAAAAACAAAACAACCATTCCACAAGTTACACCCCAAAAAATTAGTGTTTCCCAAGAAAAAGATAATTGCATTGAACGTACTGCGAATACAACCCAAGCCGAGCCGACTAATACTTGAGGAGTAAGATTACGCATATATTCCATTACAGCTTTACGCCCTTCGGCAGTAAACAAAAAAAGCTCTCGACTACTTTTTTTATCATTATTTTTTTCATTCATAACAAATATATCTCCATTGTTTGTTTTAGAAATGCATAGACATAAAGAATGCCTATGCACCAGATCATTTAAGCCGCACATGGAACCAAGAAAGCCCACGCATGATAGCCGTACTTGTGAGCATCTAAAATTCGGCCTGAATTACCTCGCACACGACGATAACGGCAGAACACCCACTTTTTGCCTTTCGGCGGTTTTTGAGTACCTAACTTCTTAAGCACATAGCTCACCTCCCCACCTAAGGAGATTTGAAAAGCTTGCTTAAATGATCTACAATGAAGTTCCTACGCTTTATGTAGTTCATCTAAGAAGCCGAATAGCCCTTAGGTTGTACTATCCGAAACTGATATGAGAGCTAACTTTCATATCGGTTTTTTCATTTTAAAGATTCAAATTTATATTTTGCTGCTTTGTACCCTACAAGAAATTTAGCCTGTATCTCTTCAATAGTTAGGCCTAAACACTCCTCGGATGGCATTAAAAGTTCTGCGGCAAAAGTATCTGCTTGCCATTCAGAATCTTCATAATGCTGGTGTCGATTGGCTCCACGAGCTAAGGCAAATCCCTCATGAAGAAATAGGTGACCAATTTCATGAGCTACAGTAAATCTAGCTCTACGGAACTTAGGGTCTTTAGGATTACATAAAGCCTCATAAGTATCTGTTCGAAGAATAATTGTCATTGCATCTGGATTAGTCAAAGCTTCAACATCAGGCATTTCTTCAATTTCCCAGACTTCGTAAGTTACACCTAAAAGGTGCAATTTATGTTCAAGTATCCTACTTAAATCTATTGATTCACTTGGGTCCAACTTAAACAACTTGTCACGAATAATCCGAGCTTTATGTTTAATGCTCTGTTTGTTCAGTGGAGGGACTTTAACCCCTCTAGGCTTTGAATAGGCAAATGCCATCCATTAATTCTCCTCTAAAATTTTCCGTAATTCAGCTAAATCAACTGACTGTGTTTGAATACGTCTAGCAAACATCAAAGCAATTTCTGCCTCTTCAGCATCTTGTGTTCTGATTACAACGTTATCAACACTCTGGCTAGCAGCATGGGTTAGCAATTTCTCTTCATCATTACTTAGTCCTAAAGCATTTGTAATTTTTGTAATTAATTCAGCACTTACTGGCTTTTTTCCTGTTTCAACAGCTGATAAGAAAGCTGAACTAACACCAATAGAAGTAGCAAGTTCGTTCAGGTTGCTATCGTAATCAATCCGAAGCTTCCTAATCGCTTTTCCAAATTCTGTTAGTTTAGACATTTTCATAACCCTATTGCGCTACTCTTCCTTAATTGAAAGAGTGAATACTTTTACAGTATTTAGATAAAGATAAATCAATTTAAAAAACAAATCAACCTATTGGTTAATTTATTTTTAATTCTATAGGTTCTGAATATAGTATACCCAATACTTATTTAGGGCTGTTTAAATCGCTTTAATGTAAATAGAAACATTTACTTTACGCCTCACCCCATCCCCCTTAAAAACACCTCAACCACTCTCTCATCAAGCTCACCCAAACTTAAACGCTGAATAACAGCACCTTCGATCATATATATAAATAGTTTGGCATCGGTAAAGGAAGCATCGGTATTAAGTGCTCTAAGCTGGCTATAAATTTCATTGGTGAGCCATGTTCTATATCGCACGGCGGTTTGGTAGGCTTTTGGATAGGTCAGTTTTGTTTCAAAAATGGCTTTAAATAATAAGTAATACAGCCCGTCTAGGTCTGCATGTAAAAGATAGAGCTTTTTGAGTTTATCGATTGCATTTGAGTCATGGTCATATTCGACCACTGAAATCACTTTTTCTTTTAAGCGTTCTTTTTGCACTATTAGGCAAATTTCAATAAAGCGTTCTTTAGAGTGAAAGTAGTTATAAAAAGTCGCTTTGGGAATTTCAGACTCTTTAACAATTCTGTCGATGCCGACCAGATGAAACCCGTTGTGATGAAATAGCTCGATTGATTTATTTACGACTTGTAATGCACGTGTTGGGAGAACTAAATGTGGCATATTTTTACCGTTATAAAATTATTGTTGTATATAAATGAGATATAAGAACCGCTGCCTTTTTGGGAGAGAAAAAAAGGTATAGCAAAGCCGTAAAGACTGTGCCCAGCACATCTCAAGTTTTAATTGTCTAAGTTTTAAGTAATAACGAGCTAAAGCCTGAAAAGCCTTACGGCGATCAAGCTGCGTTAAATGTTTTAAGCTGTGTCGTTATAGCTTTTGGCAATAGGTGCCAAGAAATGATGAATGTGCAAAGCCAACTCCTTATATATGGAGTTCTGCCAAGACATTAGAATTATGGTGGCAGAACGAAAGAGGGTTAGCAGACTGGTTAGACTCCAGCACACCCGAGGGTGTCCCTCTCCCGTCCTACCGCAACGGGAGGGAACGAGGAGATGCTCACACAAAACTATTCCTCAGAAGAAATAATCCTGATGCGGTCTAATACGGTCTGCTAAAACCGACTGGCGATGTAGGCCAGCCCGCAAATGGTAATCTTCAATATTTGAGGTGTCAATGTGAAATTGGCTAGAAATTATTTAAATAGTTATTATTTTTCATTTAATTAGATAATTAAGAAAATTCTTAAGTAATATTTACCATCTACTTTTATATCATTAAGTTAAAATTCAAAATCATTAAAACTGAACGTCTAGTATGGCTTAAATATTAAATAACTCCCTTTATGAATCTATGGAAAAAATTAAGAAACAATCTGCTCTCTTTAAGCAACCAATAATCAACTCTGACTTCTTCATGACATAATTGATAAAATTTTAAGATATTAAATAGTTTTATTATTATGGCACTAATATTTATAAATATTTATATCAGAATAATTATTCCATATAAAATATCCATTATTTTTAGTAATTAATATTTATTATAAAGACAAACTAATAAAACTAAAATAAAACTAGCTCTCAATTAAAAAATTAATATAACTTAATAATAAGATTCTTAAATTTAATTAAACTAAAATACAGTATTTATATCAACCATTTCAATTACTTATAGCAAAACACAAACAATATTTCTATTTTATCTAGTGCTTTAATTAGCACTAATAACGCATTTCAATTAAGAGTTATCTTTATTTTTAAAAAATAAAACTATTTACACACCTATAAACAATATAGTTAAAAAATGCCAGTAAAATATAATTTGTATCAAAAACAATTTAATTTTTAATAAATACAATATCAATAATTCAACTCAAATGGTATTTTAATAAAGAGGAAAATATAAACCCAAGACATATAAATAAATCATACTTTAAACGCTTTATAACCAATGGTATTTAAAATACCAGACAAATCATCCAGCGCGATTACTTTTATAAACAATAAAATAAAGCGATTGGATAAAACATAATTTAAGAGGATTTAATCATGTCAACTTCATCCAACACTGTTGTTATTACCGATGATACTAGGCTATTAACCAATATCACATATATTGATGGTTCAGTTGTATATACAGACGGTGAAACCTGTGATCCGCCACCATCCATTACTAAGAAAGGAAATGTTTGGACTATCACTTTAGACTGTAACCGTAGCGGCTCTTCGCAGGTTGCTGATAGTTATGTTGAACTATTACAAAAAGGTAGTCACATGTTTGCTGATAGTCAAAGTAGTGGCGACACCCCTAGCAAGCTTAACTTCTACTTTGGCGTTAATTTGCAAACTTCGTCGGCTTCCATTCCCGTATATCTCGCTCAAGGTCACTATGTTGGACATAACAACTGGTGGTTTGGTAGCTTAGCCGTAACCAATATTGGTGGAAATAAACCTGTTCTATTAATCAATGGTACGAACGTCGCTTTAACTGGCGGTAATAGCTCATTCACTTTATCAAATATTTAAAGCTTATGAAGAATACCCCGATTCATCGTTCACTTAAAAATGGGCAGTCTCATTTCGAGGCTGCTTTTTATATATGCCTCATTTGAGTATTCAGTATAAACTTGAATTTAATCGCGCCATCTCACCCATTAGGCCGCGTCATATACTTAAAGTGATAAGAGCAAAAAATGACTCAAAATCAAATTGAACTAGCAGAGAAATTATCAAAAGAATCTCATCAAGGTCAAAAGTATGGTTCTCATGATTACTTTGATTATCATATTAAAGGTGTGGTCAATTCATTAATTGAGCATCAATTTTCAGAAGTTTATATTATTACAGCCCTTCTACACGATAGCGTTGAAGACACCCCTCTTACGCTAGACAAAATCGAAAGTTTGTTTGGAAAAGAAGTCCGCGATGCCGTTGATGCATTAACTAAACGGGAAAGTGAAACACGCGAAGAATATTTAATTCGTTGTAGTTCGAATCCGGTCGCTCGAATCGTGAAACTTCATGATGCAGCATTTAATGCGCATAACTCACATAAGGACAATAATCACTCACGTGTAGATTATTATCTTCAAACCATGTTAATTGTTTCAACGGCGCAAGATAGGTTGGGCTAAAGGGTCAAATTCGCTAGGTTTATTAAATCCAAAATGTTTTATCTTGATTTTGTAACGTAATCAAAGTTACCATCAGAAAAGTCTCTTGCTCTAGCTGACATTGACCATTTTGCGCATATATTTGCTCAATCCTATTTAACTTACCTAAGAATTGAGCAAATTTTTGCTCATTTATTATCTACGGCGAACCTATCTCAAGGTTAAATACGTCCGACCTCTAAATATGGAATCAAGTTTTTATCAAAATGAGGTCGTGGATCGCCTTCATAACTAATAAAACCATGCATTCCTGTTAAACGTTCGCCTTTATAAAACTGGTTTAACTGATAGCGCGGGTCTTTATGGGAAAGCGTAAAGCTCACTACACCAACACCCTGCTGTTTTGACTTGCTATAGGCATCTTCAAGCATTTTGTGGTGCAAAGCTAAATCTTCGGGATGGCACATGAGGGTATGTAGCACATGGTACTGAATAGAGTCTCCGAGTTTAGGCAAACGCATACCTTTAGTGATTGGAGTCAACAAGTTGTAAATGGGTCTAAGCACACCAATGGCTGAGCTGTAATGCAAAATTTTAGTTTGCTTAATACTGTGCTGATCCCATAAACCAAACATACCCACCAGTTTTTCACCCTTAAAATAAAGTGAAAAGTCTGAGAGTTTTATTCCTGAAAAATACCGATGACCTTGGGCCAGTTCTTCAAAGTTATAGGCGGGAATAAAGTTATAAAACTCTGCCATGTCGCTAATAAATTGGTTCATGGCTTCTACATGCTGAGCTTCAGCAACACATGTACGAATCTCTTGAATGTCACTCTGCTGAGAAGTCTGTTTTAAAAAAGCCGTGATTTTTCGTTTTGCGCCAGTGTCGGTGAGGCTTAATGTCTCGATGAGTCCTTCGTCATAATAATCAGGCATTCCCGTTTTACCAGTTTGAATGGCAGCGCGCGCGGCATGGTTATCATCAAAAATAATCATTTGGCTAAAGTTAGGTGCGTGCATCGTATCTTTTACATGCTTGCCTAAAACCTTTACCAGTGATTTACCACGATAGCTGTGATCTACCCGTAAATCTCCCGCATATCTTAAATTTTGAACGGTTCGATCGACATAACACGGACGGTATCCGTTGCTATAACAAGCCACCTTCTTTTGACTCTCGGTGTCTTCAATCACGACGTGCAGTTTATGCCGATAGACAATGTCGGACGCCCTAAAATAACTCGGTTCACGCTGAAAGCTAATTTGTATACCTTTGGTGGTCATCGGCACGGCGATTAAATCTCTTAAAGCCTGATCATCTGCCAAAGTTGCTTCACGGGTAATAAGCGTATTATCAGTAAGCGGTGGATTTGTTTTATTCATTATTCACCTGTTGTACGGTCTGTACAGGAACTAAGTTATTTAAACGCCCCATTTGGTCGAGTAGCTGATAGACAAACACCACTTCGTCTTGGTCATTCACGGTTTTCTGAGTTTCTGCATCGAGTAACTTTTGCTCGGTATTGAGCAAATCAAACGTGGTTTTTGTGCCAACATCAAACTCTTTACGCGTGTAGACAAAGGCAATAGACGCAGCCTCTATGGCATTTGCCAATGCTTCTTTATTTTGTCGAATGGTTTGAAGCTGCGCATAGGTCGTACGTGTACGCTTATTCAAATCGAGTTCAAGACTTCGCGTTTTTTGGTTAGCCAAATCTATATCGGCCTGTGCTTTTTTAACATTGGCGCGATTTAAACCATCGTCATAGAGCGGTACATTGAGCTGCACCCCAACCATATAGTTATTACTTTCCGAACCAATATAGCTTGCTTCATCTTGTTTTCCGGCACGGCTGGTGAGCATGACCGTTGGCCAGAGTTCGCGTTTAGTTAAAGCATATTGTTTCTCGGCAGCCTGCTTTTCGTATTTGCTACGCATTAGAGCCGGATGGTTCTTAGTTTGCGCCAAAATTTCATCTAGGTTAGCAGGAATAGCAGGTAGTTGTTTAATCGCAACAAGGTTGTCAGGCGTTACACCTGTCACTTGATAAAACTGTGCTTCGCTTACGGTTAAATTAGATTGGGCCTGTGTAATATCGGCTTGTCCTTGTGCGACTTGCGCCAAAACCTGAGCCAAGTCCGCACGGGTAATCATGCCCACGTCAAAACGGCGCTTTGACTCATATAAAGACCGTTGTAGATTTGCCATAGTCTTCTGTCTAAGTTCTAAAATGGCTTTCTTTTTTAATACGTCGGTATAAACCATCACGGTGTTTAAAATGGTTTCCGATCTCTGATCTGACAAACCTTGGTTTTGTGCAGAGAGCTGACTTTCGGCAACATCAATTCCTAAACGATGTCGTCCAGACGTATAGATCGGATAATCTGCCTGCAATTGTAAACTTCGACCTTTACGGTTTCCTTCGGTTGGAAACAAAACGTGTGAAGGCGTATCTATTCTTTCATAGTCCAGTTGCCCGACTAAATTGACTTTGAGTCCATCACGTTGCTTGGCTTGCTCAAGCATTGCGGAGGATTGGTTTACGCTTAAACGGCTGACTTCAAGCTGACTTTCATGTCTTAAACTGGCAGACAAAGCCTCATCTAAAGTCATGGCTTGTACATTCGACACAACCAACACGCCTAAATACAAGGCGTGTCGAAGTGTTAAAAAACGAGTGTTAAATGGCTTCATCCCTTTCATAGTTGTTCCAAACTATTGAGGGTGACTTTTTTAAGTGGCTCAGGTTTGATATTGCCTTCGATAATGCCATCAAACATGACCAGTTTTTTGTAGGCATTCCAACCATTATTGGCTTGGCGAATCTGAGGTTGATCAAGCTGTCCTAAGTTTCGAGCAAGTTCGTAATGGAAGTTTTGACGCAAAATACTGTCGATATATTCATTGTTAATGCTGTGATGGATGTCACCTTCAAAAAGCACGCAATAAAATGGTTTAACCTGTTGCTGCGTATCAATCGCGAGTAAAGAAATCGCTTTCGATTCAGTTTCATTTAACTGCGACAATAACTGATGAGCAGTTTCAGGTGCGAGTTTTTCACCGACCAGATCGACCCCAAAACGGCGGCCTTGGAACTCAAAACATGGAATTTGCTCTATAAAGCCAGTCACTCTTAAGCAATCATCCAGACAGTAGCGAAGTAAGCCATTACCCGAAGTAATCAGTGGGCTGACCACATCGCCTTGTTTAAGCTGCCACGACGGAATGATTTGCCCTTGTTTCTCACCCTCTAAATATTCAAATTCATAGAAGTGACTTTGATACGCCAGCGGGTATTGGTCGTTATAGGGAATCGTAACGACACCTTCGGTCGCCCATAAACCTTTGCCTTCAAACTGCACACTGGGTAACTTCTCTTGTAATTTTTCAGCCCAAGCTTTTGAACCTGCGGTATCCCAACTCGACACTAAGCTTAACTTTGGCCAGAGCTTTTTAAAGTCGATTTGTTCGCCGTTTGAACTATCAATTAAGGCTTGAGCACTTTCAGGGCTATGCGGTGCAGTGACTTCTTTTAATGAAGCCTGACGGTTGCCCCATAAACCACTTTGTAAAACCTCAATCACATCTTGTTGTAGCAACTCCAAACGTTCCAGCAATTGCAGCGCAAAAGTTGGACTCCACACCGAAATCATGGCTAAGTTACGGTTTGCGACCAAATAACAAATGGTGGCAAACAGTGCATCGTCCGCATTGGCGGCAAAGGCAACATTACTTGGAACCGCTTGGGTAAACTTAGACAAAATTCGCTTACCGACACCGAGTAGCGCACTATCATCATTTAGGTTTTTATCTTTTAAGACTTCACGCTGGCTTTCAGGCAACCACGACACCGACCAATAATGTGTACCCGAACTGAGCTGTGGACATTTACGATATAAACTCGCCATCCACGGCGCAATCGCATGATCAAGTTCATCTAAAAACAACTTGGTGTATGGAATAAACTTAATTTGTTCACTCGAACCACTGGTCGGCTGGAAACGAACCAGTTTACTGCTAGACAGTGAAAGCTTTTGTTCACGGTAGCGTTGAATGTCTTCTCGCCATGCGCCATAACGTGTTGCAGGAAATGATTTTACAAACTGCTCATAGTTTTGAACTTTTTTATCTTTCGCAAACGTAGAGGTCTGTAGAATCGAATGCAGGATTTGACGTTGTGTCGCTTCTAAAGCGTTAAACTGTTTTTGGAAATTACGGTCAGATGCATCACACCATTTTTTTAAAATCAGGTGCGAGCCAAGCGTCAGCCATTCATTAGATTTCATTGGATGGCCTCTCTACGTTTTGCTTTAGACGTTACACAGGCTTCAAATTTTCCCTTACTTGTAGGTTTAGTAATGAGCTTCACTGGGAAACGAGCAATATCTTTCCAGCCTAATCGACCAATACACGGTAGTTCTGTGCCTGCTTTCCATGTCGGATTTAACTGCTCAAAGAAATGAATATTTGGATTCTTTTCTCTCATTTCGGCAGTAATTGGTGCGACCTCACCTTTTAAAGGTTGATAGTCATCTCCAAAATTTAACAGGCCTGCATCTTTGTCATAATATTCGCCAAAAAATTTCTCACAGTAGTGTTCGACGACTTCTGAGAGATGCTGGTTTTCATCTTTAATATTTGGGTAATACACATAGTAGTTATTGGCGAGTAAGAGGTAGGTCTTATAGCCTTTAGAAATCAGGAGCCAATAGAGTTCGTTAAATGGATATTTCACTCTTAACTTGATCATGAGTTTGAGCATGGTACTTTGTAAACTACGCGTACCCCAAAACTTCTTCAAAATGACCGTATCACCACTAAATAATACGGTGTAGTCCTTACCGTTTAAGTAGAAATGCTGCACTACAACGGTAGAGAAGCCCACAATCTCATTTGTTTGTGAATCAAAAATTAAGATTGCACCACTTTTATTTTGGAAATCATCTACGAAAATAGAAAATCTCGTATTTTCATAATACTGTTCGTAAATGGAATACATCACTTTTAATCGCTCAGTATCGATTTGCTCTTTTTCAAAATATTGACCATAAGTCGTGTTTTTCAGGTTCAATTTTGAAATTAGTTTATACGTTGTATTAATCATAATCCTTTAACCTTCCACCTTTAATTTGCGAGTTCCCCGATCTCATCAACCGATTTTAGAAAACTCATCTCAATGTTCTTTTTCTATGAAGGGATACGTTTTAATATGCCCTATTGTTTTTCATTCTTTGAAAGCTGCTCTTTATTTCTAAATCGCTACATGTTCATTTTCTTCCCCCGATCCATAAAGATGGTTAAAAATGCGGTCACAAACATGATGATTGCGAGCATGCGTAATAAGTCATTAAAGCTCGATGTCAGAGCCTGAAAATGAATATCACGATAGATCACACTGAGCGCGATTTGCTGTGCATTTGAGCCAACTTCCTGATATTGCGCCGTGAGTTGATCGAGTCTTTCTGTGAAAATCCAGTTTTGCGGTGTCATCGACTGATTAATCTGCGTGACATGTAGCGCAGTGAGCCAATCTAATGATGAGTTAATCAGTGCCAGTCCAACCGCACCGCCGATATTGCGCATCAGGTTATAAATACCGCTGGCATCGGCAACTTTACTGAGTGGCAAAGTGCTCATGGCTAAATGTGAAACCACAATTAGGCAGATCATGAGGCCAATACCGCGGTAAATTTGCGGCCAAAACATAAAGTCATAATCGCTATGAATGCTGAGGTGCGAATTGAGCCAAACACCAAAGCCAGCCAAAATCATTCCGACAAATACGGTTTTTCGAGTATCGAAGTTAGGAATAAGCCATGCAAGAAACGGCGCAAAGCAGAACATCACAATGCCTGTCACCATCATGACGTGACCAATTTGGCTACTGTTCATTTCACGGACTTGCCCAAGAAACACGGGAATCATGTAACCCAAGCCATAGAGCGCCATGCCGATCACAAACGTTGTGATGGCACTTAAGGTAAAGTTTTTATTTTTAAATACGGATAAATCGAGCAAAGGTTTAGGCTGGGTAAAACTTCGAGAGAAGAAGATCATGCCGCCCACAACGCAGATCATGAAAGCAATACGAACGCCTGTGTCTGCAAGCCAGTCATGCCTTGCGCCTTCATCAAGGAAATATTCAAGCCCACCCAAAAACATCGCCATACCCATCAGGCTAAACCAGTCCATACTTTTGATGAGTGAATAGTTCGCACGGTCGATATTTGGACCTGAGTAGATGACGGTCGCAATAATAATCCCTGGGATAATATTGATCAGGAACATCCAGTGCCATGAGAAGTTATTAGTGAGCCAGCCGCCAATGGTTGGGCCAATGGCCGGCCCCAAAGTACTGATCATTCCAAACATCACCAAAGGCAATGAGCGTTTTGCTTCAGGGAAAAGTAAGTACAATGCGGTCATGGAGGTCGGAATCATTCCACCGCCCATAAAACCTTGAATGCCACGAAAAACCAATAAACTTTCTAAGTTCCATGCCAAGGCACAAAGTAAAGAACTGACCGTAAAACCAATTGCACAGATGGTGTAATACACCCGTGTTGAAAGTACCCGTGAGACAATACTCGACATTGGAATTGCAATAATCTCGGCAATTAAATAAACCGTTTGCACCCAAGTAACTTCGTAACGACTTGCACTCATTCCAGCCTGAACTTCGTTTAAAGAACTCGCCACAATCTGAATATCAAGAATCGCCATGAAGTTGCCAAAAATCATGGCAGCAAAAATTGCCCATGCCGTCTTTGCGGGAAACATCCACTCGGCTTCAACGTGCTTAATCATTTCTTATTACCTAAAATTTTATTATTAAGTTCTTAGGTCAACGGTGGCACTCACCGACATTCCAGGTTTTATCAAATCAATATGCGGGCTTGAATCTATGGCAATACGCACAGGAATGCGTTGTACAACTTTGTTAAAGTTACCAGTGGCATTGTCTGGTGGCATGAGTGAAAAAGTTGCGCCAGAAGCTGGTGAAAAACTCTCAATTTTTCCGCTATAGGTCAGGCTTGGGTAAGCATCAAGTTTGAGTTCAACTTTCTGACCAATATGCATTTTTTCAATTTGGGTTTCTTTGAAGTTCGCTTGTACATACAAACTATTTTCAGGAATGATCGCCATTAAGCGCGTTTGCGGAGAAACACGTGAGCCTTTCTGGATTGCAAGACTACCGATTTTGCCGTCTACTGGACTGACCACTTTTGAGGAAGCCAGATCGACCTGATAAAGATTTAAGTTTGCATTGGCACTTTGAATATCTGCTAAAAGCTGCGCTCGACTAGCCTGTAAGCTCCCCAACTGAGCTTCTGCTGCATTGACGGCGGCTTGTGCCTTGCTGAGTTGCGCTTGGGCTGTTAAATATTGAGACTGAATACCCTCAAAGTTTTGACGGGTAATCACCCCATCTTTT
Source organism: Acinetobacter sp. DMC2 (assembly GCF_056314305.1). Taxonomy (NCBI): domain Bacteria; kingdom Pseudomonadati; phylum Pseudomonadota; class Gammaproteobacteria; order Moraxellales; family Moraxellaceae; genus Acinetobacter; species Acinetobacter sp. DMC2. The sequence goes on from NZ_JBQUYP010000003.1 coordinate 385,065, forward strand.
AATAAATCTTGATAACGTTCAAAATCTTTTCTTAAACGAGTTAAATCAGCTTGCGCTGCCACTACACCACTCTTTGCTTCCGTAATTGAAGACCGAGCAGACTTTTCATTTTGTTGTTGTACGCCAAGCGCTGCTTCTTTTAAGCTGACCACAGAACGGGCCTGATCATAGCGAGCTTGGTAATCGCGATGATCTAATACCGCTAAAGTTTCCCCTTTTTTTACCACCTGATTATCATTAATTAATAACTCAATCACTTCACCTGAAATCTTTGGCATGACCCAAGTAACATCTGCCTGAACATAAGCATTATCAGTAGATTGATAAAATCGGTATATAAAAAAATAATATATAATGCCTGCGACTAAAAATAACAGCAGGACACTAAAAACACCCCAAGTTATCTTTTTTCGACTTTGGAAATTAGTGTCAGTTTCTAGCTGAGCTACGTTATCCATATTCATTCCGTTTATTTGTAATATTCGATTTTTTATTTACACCAATAAACTATTAGCGTCTTTTTTACGTAACTTTTCACTTGGTTTATTCAATGAATCGTGACAGCGTAAAATTTGGTGCAAATTATGGTTCTTAAATCGATTAAATATCATTGACCGTTTTGACATATATTTTTTCTATTTACGCCAATAGACTGCATGCTATAAAAAATATGTTTAAAAATTATGTAATTTTATATTTTCTAAAAAATTTAATTATAAAAACTTTCTTTAAAAATTAATTTAAACAAATGAATTCAATAATTTATAAATATAATTATTTATATGGAAGTGATTAATTGGTAGAAAAATTTATTGCATTAATATTAAAAATTAGCGTTTACTTTGTATAACTTATGTTGATTTAATTAGAGCAATATGTAATTTAAATAAATTCTTCGAGAATTTTTATAATATTTATAGAAGCATAAAATATAAAAATTCTGGTTTATCAATCATAGTAAAGCACAGCTTATTAAAGATGTATTTATGATTAATAATATTAAATAAAATAATATAAAAATTTTCCGACCAAATCCAACTTATTTTTAAGAAACCAAACATCATTAAAAACAAGATTAATCTAAAAAAAGAGTTACTTTTAACTCTTTTTTATTTAGAAAATAGAGAATTATCAGTTTATTTTTTACTTATTTAAAACCTTAAATATTTCTTCTAAAGTTCCTCCAATCGCAAGTATTTCACCATCATGATGAGGTAAACCATCAATTTCTAATCCAACGGGTAGTTTCGATTTCGCTCCCTTTCCAATGGGTAAACTCAGCCCTGGTAATCCGATATTACTGCCGGGGTCTGTATTTCGAATGAGTGTTTGAAAATTTTCAATTGAGTTGGCTTGTTCATTTGCGAGTGGTGCAACAATCGGTGATGTCGGAAGTAATAAAGCATGTAAGTTATGCGCTTTAAATGTGTTTTGGTAGAGTTCAAGCAATTGGGGATGAGCTTCACTGATGGCTTTTTGATAGAAAGGTAAAACAGGAACAAGTTGCCCCGTCTGATCTTGAATTAATTGGGGAAGAATATTCTGTTTAAAAATTGCCTGTACATCTGGGCTTGAGATTTGATCAATTACATCTTCTAAAGACAGATTTACATGATGATCTTTCAAATATTGGATAAGGTCATATTTGCCTTCATAGACAACCACTGGAAATGAAATAGCGTGATTAAGTTGTTCTAAATTCGGCATATCGACAGGAATAATTTCGACTCCCGCATCTTTTAAAATCTCAAGCGCAATATGAGCCTGCTCACGAACATCTTCATCTAAATGATTCCAAAAATATGGGTTGATACCGAGCCTAATTTGATGAGGCTGTAATGGTTTTTTCTTTGACTCTTGAGTAATAAGCTCATCAATTAAAATAATGTCAGATACTGTGTGTGCAATAGGGCCAGCAGTATCCCGCGTATGTGAAATTGGGGTAATACTGTTTTGTGAGTATCTTCCTACCGTTGGACGAAAGCCAACACAACCATTTAATGCACTTGGCAAACGAATCGAAGCGCCTGTATCTGTACCAATCGCAATCGGAACCATTCCAGCGGCAACAGCCACAGCACTACCTGAAGAAGACCCACCAGCAATGTGCAATGGATTTACGGCATTTCGTGTACCCACGACACCTTCAATGTGCATGGCAGTATTATAACCTGTTACCCCAAAAGCCAATTCGTGCATATTAGTTTTACCAACAATGATCGCGCCGTGGTCAATCAGCTTTTGAATAATCGGTGCGGAGCTTTTAGGCTTAAAATCAGCTAAAGCTGGTGTGCCTGCACTATTTGAGAAACCAACAACATGAATATTATCTTTAACCGCAATTAAAATGCCCATTAAAGCTCGACATGGTTTTCCACTAAGTAGATATTCATCCCAATATTGAGCTTGTTGAATTGCTGAAGCTTTATCTGTGCTAATAAAAGCATTTAAAGACTGTTGTTTTTCAATAGTGTCGAAGTAATGATGCACGAGTTCTTCACAAGACACTTTTTTTTCATGAATCATTTGAATGATGACATCTACTGAAGCATTTGATAAACCCTGTGACTCAATCCAATCATTTTTTTCAACTGCATTTGACATGGTGACTTAAAATCCATTTAAGTTGTGATCTTAAGAACTTAGTACAAATTGCTTGATAATTCGTATCCTCAAAATTGAGGATTGCTTTGCTTTAATGTTGAATGAGTAAAGCCATTTCAGTGCGATTATTGCAGCCTATTTTTCTCATAGAATTATTCAGATGGGTTCTTAATGTGGTAAAACCAATTCCCAGTAAACTTGCCACTTCTTTATCACTTAAACCTTTAGAGACCAAATGAACCACTTCTTGTTCACGTGGAGTCAGACCATATTGTGTTGATAGATCTAGTGGTAAGGCTTGGGTAAAATAAGGTTCAAGCAGATTTAAGATTCTTTTTTCACGCTCACCAAACATTTCAGCATCTTGTGCACGCCAAATGCGTAAATCACCAATATCTATACCATTTCGAACAAAATAAATATTTATACCGTGATACAAACCATAGGTTTTTAAAAACTCATTGTAATAGCCTGTTTTTTTCAGGTCTGCCAAAGGCATGACCTCATTTACAAATGTCGGTTTCTGGAGTTTATGAAGCTGTGCAGTAATAGGGTCATTAAATTGCCAAATACACTCATAGTCCTCCATCGCTTTTGGGTCGATTTTCCATATCACACCTTTTGTCGATAAGTTATGCGTTGAATCCCAAATATAAGACGCGGCAAAATCAGCCCGCAACAACATGGCAATATCTGCAATGATATTTTCACGTAAATTATATTGCCCTTTCCCTGAGCCAAGTTTCCATAATATTTCAGAAAACAATGTAAACTCAGACGGGCTGAAATCCTTTTCTAAAAGTACGGTCATCGTTTACCTATTTAACGAAATACATCGAATTTTGAGAAAAATGGAGCTTATGCTCTTCTATAACACACCTATAGAAAATTTAAAGAGTTTGTACAATAACGAATTTAAAAATATAGAAATAAAATCAATTGATGAAGAAACAAAAGTACTTTTAATAAAATATGTAGATATAAAAAAGCACCCTTTGGTGCTTTTAAGACTCTTTTTCTTATCAATAAGTTTGAGGATTTAGAAGTTTAACTTTTGCTAATTTTATTTCTTACAAACAAAATGAGCTAGGTCACTTTTACTTGATCCTTCTACCAAATCAAACCACTTAGTAGGATTAATTTTTATAGCTTTTATTGATCCCTCGCCAGTTCCAATTTCACGCATTTTCATAGTCTTACAGTTTGTCTCCAATCGAGTATAATCTGTAGTTTCTACACCAATGCGTTTGTGAAGTGTAATAATAATATCGCCTTGTTTTTTCTTCTCAATTAAATAATATTTTCCTTTATCGCCTTGAACGCTTCTTGGAATAAGGGTGTCAGCATTTGTAAAATTAGAAACTATCAAACCCAACACTGTAGTAAAAATAATCTTTTTCATAAATTAACTCATTATTAATAATTAGCTGTTTCAATCTGCCATAACAATCAATAAAACAAATACCATCCAAATAAAGCTTATCCACCGAGCTGTACTGGAATAGCCAGATCTTAAAGTAAACCATGCAAAGATGTACGGCATCCAAAAGATTCCAAAACCGAGCAGAAATGAAACACTTCTGTTTGGTGGCATTTGAGAAGTCGAAGTATCAATAAATGGTTGCTGTTGGTAGCTATTTAATTGAGGTGGTACTTTTTTCTTATGGGAACTAAAACTACTATATGACAAGCCTGTTCTAGGAATCCCGACAGTAGTTCGTGTTCCTTTCTTACTAAGATTTACACGAGCGCCCTTGCCACCGATAGAAACGCTAGAGATTCCTTTTTTGCCAACATTGAGCCGTACACCAGGTGCGATTTTAAAACTCTTTCTAAAGTTAAAACCCATAGCCAAACCTATCTAGTACAAATTTTCTTGGAACCACTTATTGAGCCATCCCTACAGACGAATTTACTACCATCACAGTGACTAACCCCGCCTTTACTACCTGAACAGGGTTGGCGGCCTCTACCAGCTTCTGTAATGCTGACAGAACTTAAAGTTAATAAAATTATTAATGTAATCTGTTTCATTATTTTTCACCGTTTGTTATAAATTAACCCACTGTAACAAACTGATTACTAATTGTCACATAAAAATATTAATGTAATCTTCATGAAGTATCAGTTAAGTTAATACTTGCATCAGCTAAATTAGATTAGATTTATGAGTTATTCTTAAAGGCTTAAATTAATGGCTATAGAAACCACTTATTTTGGATTAACAAATATTGATCTTTCTTTTTGGTCAATGATTGGCACTTGGTTAGCCTCTATTGGAACTTTAGCGGCAGTAATTACTTCACTATATTTAGCTCGTAAGAATGAAAAAGTAAATTTGTTAGTTACTTCCAACTTAATTTTTTTGTTTAGCGCTAATCATGGATATAATGATGATGACCATTATATCCATATTGAAATTACAAATAATGGAAATCGACCAGTAACTATTCAAAGTGTAAGCTGGCGCATGGATAAGAAAAAAGCTTTTGTAGTTCCTATAAATCCTAACCTTATTAACACTCCTCTTCCTAAAATGCTTAATTATGGTGAAGTAGCTAGATGGGCAATTGAAGTAAATGCAGTCAAAAACATATGGGCACCAGATTTAATAAATCAAGGTATAAAAAGGAAAGCTATCAATAAGTGGAAAATAATTATAGCTCTTACCACTGGCGAAAGGATTTTAGTTAAACCTGATAAAAGAATTATTGAACTGATACAGAATTGTTTACCCAACTAAGAAACCATCCTATATTTTAGGTAACTTTCCTAAAATTGAAATCGGATTTAAATGTATAAATGAAGAATAAATTTAGTAATAAGGGAACAGCTTAACTTTTTGGACCGCAATTGTTTCACGGGAAGTTAAAGAGATTACCAGAACCAAAAATGAAACCCACTCATTGAGTGGGCTTTTTATTACTAACCGTTTTGCCTGAGGTGGTCTTGGAACTCTTGGTCGTGTATTTTGTCGTAATTAACAGGGTCGTAAACGCATCCAGTTAAAACAACAATTACAGTAAGTACAGCAACCAACTTTTTCATTGAGACAGCTTTCCTTTTAACGCAAAAGATTTGCTTTAAGTATACTCCTCGGTAGACATCTTGATTGAACATAATTAAGCCAAACAATTGTTATTTTTAAATTATTGCTGTGCTTTAGCATATGAATTGATTTTTTAACAAAATCAATTCAAGGAAGTTATACAAATCTTAAGCCTCAGTCGCTAAATACCAATTTTTCCAAGAACTGGTTCCTCTGGTTTCAAGAGGCACAGTTGGAATGAGTTTTTCTTTTAATATTTCAGTTTGTTCAAGGGCTTTAGCAAGCCTTGCTTTGACTGAATGAATGCATTCACGGTCACCAAATTCGCAGCGATCTAAAGTTGTACCACCACAAGGCCCGTTGGCTAAACCTTTTGGACACGTTTCAGGGCAAATATATAAAGTATCGCTTAGACGACATTGACCACAGCTTTCACAGCCCACTAGGCTGTGTTTACTTAGTACTTCTGTTTTAAGTAGTACTTTGGCGACCAAAGCATTTTCCCAAAAAGATGCTTTGAAAATAAACCGTCCTACACCTTTGGCAATTTTTGATTCAAACATTGCTTCATGCATGACATGTAGCTGGCGATATTTAATTAATTGCCTAGATGTGGGCTGACGCGAAAATCGAGCAATTTCAGGTGAAAACTCTTTACCTGACGTGACTTGCCAAAGTGAATTCCAAAGCTCTTCTAAAACTTTAAGCTCCAAATGGCGATATTGCTTGACGTAGCTTTCAAGCAACATTTGCTCTTCTGGCTTATGGCAAGCAGATAAGTGAATTCCTGCAAACCCTAAATGTTTACATATCAAAATCTGTAAAGCACAGCGTAAATAAACGCGGTCTGTATTCCCTGCCTGTTTTTCATCTGCCAAAACTTTTAACATGTGTGGGGTAATTACAATACCCGCGACTTTATGCTTCACCATAAAATTGGCACGGCCCAAAGTCAGTGGCATCACACAAGCCAGTATTTGCTGTGGATAATGATGCTTTGTTAAAAATGATTTGGCTTGCTTTAAGGCTTCAATGTCATAGCCCAATTGGGTAATGATAAAGTCAGCACCTGCTTTAATTTTCTTATGTAGTTTTAAGTACTGTGCATCACGCTCAGCTTCGACATATTTAAATGGGTTAAAAGCAACCCCAATACGGAAACCACCATGCTGCTTGGCAGCCATTACGGCGTTTACTGACTCTAAGTAACGACTACGAGGCTGTCCATCTCGACCATTATAGTGTTCTTTGAGTTTATCGCCTGTAAGCAATAACAAGTTTTGAATATTGGCTGCTTGAGCTTGTTCTAAAAAGTGCTCAAAGTCTTGTATGTCTCGGGCCTTACCTGAAAAGTGTAAGACTTTATCGATTGAGTCAGGGTAACTTTTGCTGGCTTCAAGCGGCGCGATATCATGATCTGAATGTACGCGATCTGCCAATGTCATTGCAGCTGGATACCCTGCAAACTCATGTTTCACAGGATAAATTTCATGCAGTGAAGTGAGATATTCTACCAACACAAAAAACTGATTTTGTTGGAAACAGGGAGAAACGTGTGACATAGGCAAAGTGCTGATCAAAACATGACATCAATCATAAGCGCGGCATTATAAATCAAAGTGCATCAATATGCGCTAGTCAGAAAGCTCATTGTTTTGCTTATCTTCACCCTCTTTATTTCTGGGTAATTCGAGTGAGCGAGGAAATATAAAATCGAAAGAATCGAGTGCATAGCGATAAAGCTGAGCTGGTCGTTTCCCTACAATTTTACTGTGGTTGGTTTCTTCAACTGCGCCAACTTCTATCATACGGCGTCTAAATGCTTTTTTTTCTAAGGATTGCCCAAGAATAATTTCATAAATGGTTTGTAGCTCAGTCAGCGTAAATAATTCAGGCATCAGACTGGCTGGTAATGCGGTATAGCGGGTTTTATTGGTTAAACGCTCTAATGCCAAAGTCAGTAATTCGTTATGATCAAAAGCTAATGCTAAATCTTGTGCTTTTGCTACTGGCACCCATTCACTGTATTCAGCCAACGCTTGGTGTTGATAAGCATTAAAATCAATTAAAGCAAAATACAAAATCGTCACGGCCCAACCACGCGGGTCACGTTTAGCATTGCCGACAGAGGCAACTTGTTCCAAGTAAGGCGAAGAAATCCCAGTTTTTTCGACTAGCTTACGATATGCCGTGGCCATTAAGTCTTGATCATACTTTAAATCGGCAAAACCGCCGGGTAAAGCCCATTCGCCTTTGGCTGGAAAGTTGGGGCGCTTAATGAGTAATACCTGCAACTGACCATTAAAAACCGAGAAAATAGCCATATCGACCGTGAGTAAAGGTGCGTCATAATCTCGGCGATCATAACTGGCAAGGAATTCTTGTTCAGTTTGAATAGTCACGTTCAGCCTCTCAATAAAAATGATGAGCCGATACACACGCAACGGCTCATCTAAACTCAGTTATGCGATGGATAAACGCTCACGAATTTGATCCAAAGTACACTCATATTGAAGTTTACCATTTTCAAAGACGGTTTTTAGTGCTCCGCCTTGTTCTTGTTCGGCTGTTTGCTCATCAAACAAGGTAAAACCATTTTCACTTTCTTCGATGCGTAAAAGACCTTTCGCAGATTTTTTTACGCCTGAGTCAGTAATCGGGTCTTTAAACAGCTCTCGGCCTACTCCATTTACCTGTCCCCAAGTTGCTTTCACAGCAAACCCAAAGGTATCGCGAGTTAAGTAGTTATAGGTAAAGCTGCCGATCCCAAACACCAAGTTATTTGAAGCAAAGCCTTTGGCTTCCAGCCCTTCCAAAATACGCTGTGCGCGATCTAGGGTAATTGAGTCACCGTAAATTAAACCAACACGTTCATTAAGCACTTTATAGCCTTGCTCAGTTGTAGTACCACCAAACACTCCCCATAAACATTCAACTGCGCCTTTATAAGCTGGGCTGCCGACTTCGGCGTCTGGGTCACCACAAATAATTTTAACAGGGTCACCAGAGTCTGGACGGAAAACCAATTTAGCCAAGCCTAAAGCATTAGGTTCTCTTGCCAAAATTTCAGGCTTTAACGCCACGGTAAACTCGGTAATCACTCGCCAAAAGTCCCAAGTATCAGACACGACACTGACAACACCAGACGGATAAAGCTCGCAGATTAAACGCTTAAATGTGTCTAACTCACTGTTTTCTGTCCCCATACACATCACACTGTGTTCAGTTGCAGGTACAGATACTCCAATCACACCTGTTGCATTGTAATATTCTTCGGCGTAGTCGATTGAAGCAACCGAGTCTGTTCCAATAAAACTGGTTAAGTGGCCTACTCCTGATTGTGCCGCATCATAAATTCCACTCATGCCACGGCTACTAAAATCGTGTCCTTGCACAGGTACAAAATCTAGTGGTGCACCAGTTTTTACAGCATATTGCGTTAATAAGCGTTTGTACTCGTAGGCAATTGTGGCAGTAGTACAGCTTTTCCAAAGCTCAGCACTTAACACCGTTTCAATATAGTTAGTTAGCCAAAAGAAACGCGGATCGGTATTAATTACAGTAAGCACGGGTACACGCATATTGACGCGGCTACCTTCTGGCAATGCTTTAATGCGTAATGGTAAATAGCCCAAGTCGTGTAATGCTTCAATGTGATCAACCGGTACAGCACCTTCACCTAGTGAACTATCCATACGGCGTTTATATGCAGCCACCACTTTATCTTTAGGTTGCTTGAAAAAGCCTTCATTCCACGTATCGATTAAAAAGTGTTTAATAAAACCCTGAAGCCCAAAGAATACAACTTTATCGTCGAAGTCAGGCAACATTTTAGCGAGTCGAGATGAACGCGGCGTAAAGTTTGCGTACACGTATTCTGTACCTGCTGGATACTGACGTCTGTGATCAGCTTTATAAAAATCGATAGCGTTTAATGGATTAAGTTTAATAGTCATCTTTATTCTCTTTATTTTGCTGCAAAAGCAATTACTGAAATTTTGTCTGATGGTTGTTGTGGAAAGCTGTCCGAGGTAAATAGCTGGTCAAGCAGTCCATCAAAAACCTCTATTCCTTTACTGAAAATACCGTGGGTCACATATAGAACGACCTTATGGCAATTGAGGCGACGGAGTTCTTTGGCAATACCAATAAAGGTTGCACCGCCGTCACAAATATCATCGGTAATGACCGCTGTTAATCCTGATAAATCAGTCGCATGTACATGTGTACCTAAAATTTTGCCAGTTACAGGGTCACGTTTTTTATCGCACTGAACAATAGTAATGGGTTGTTTACGTTCGCTATTAAAAGCATCTGCAACCATTTGTGTGCGTGCTTTTGCGCCTTTGTCTGGACAAATCAGTACTGTTTTTTCATCTTTTAACAGTGTGCTTAGCGCTTCACTCTTTGCGATGATGTCAACTGAACTGATGTTTACAACTTCCTTAAAAGAAGTATTGGCAGCGAGTAAGGCTATCGTTACTTCACTATGGCAATCCCAAACAGTTACCTTGCCTTGTTTTCCCGCTTTTTTGTCGGCATTGATGTTAAGTAGTTTCGTCATCACATCAAGCGAGAACGCTTGGCCTACTGCACAAATACGATCCTGTCGTGCGTATGGAAAATACGGAATTTCTAAGTCAACGGTTAAACCCTGATTCAGCAATATATTTTCAAGTAACAAATAGTCCATCACATCGTGACTTGAGGTCATTTTGGCACGGACCAATACGTTGCCAGATAGTGAACTTAACGTTGTCTCATCAATTTGAACATGACGCTCGCCACCAGAAAACTGCGTGAATTTCACTGGAATTTCATTTCTTGCCGCATCTAAAAGCTGGATAGCCATATCATCCTCTTTTTGTCTGATGACCTTCGATGAATATATAGTGGCATAAAGCCACTATATATTTCAAGTCTATTTTTCAAACTTTTTTCAAAGCCACTTGAGACATAAAATTTGGGGTTTTAGAGCATTTAGAGATTCAATTTTTAAGAGATATTATTCTTCAATTAATTGAAATAAAAAGTTAATTTACAAAAAGCATGACTAGTAAAACTATTATTAAAAGTAGCGGATACAACTTTGCCCGCCATAAATCCGGCAGTTTTGAAATAAATTTTTCTGAAAAATATAGCCCGATCCATGTTCCAGCAACCAAGAATAAAGCAGCTTCAAACCAGATTAGACCGATAAATCCACTAGGTACCCATGTAGATTGCCAAAGTGATAACACACAATAGGTTAGCGTTGCAGTTATAGACAAAGGCAGCGTGAGAATGTTTGCAATAGCCGCAGCCTCTGCCATAGAACTACCCCGCCGCCGTAATAAAGGAACTGTCATTACGCTTCCTCCAACACCTAAAAATGCTGCAACCCAGCCGATAACTCCGCCTTTAATAAGTTCGCTGTTCTGCCCATAGTGTTGCTTTTGCCTTGATGTCACCATAAATCCTGGTCGGTGATAACAATCAATAATCGTTATGAACACATAGCCCATAAATATCCAGCGAAGCCAGCTGCCATTAAACAATGAGGCCATTACTGCACCGACAATTCCACCAAGTGCAATACCAGCCCATAAAAAGCGGATCTTTTGCCAATCTATATGTCCAGACCGATAGTGCCGAAAGGTTACAAAACTTGCCGAGCACAGCATGACAAAGGCTGATGTGGCTACAGCAATTTGCATGGCATGTATGCCGACACTGCTTTCATTGCCCCACTTTTGAATAATGACTGTATAAAGCAAAGGCACAGCAACAAATCCGCCACCAAAACCAAATAACAAAGTGGTTATGCCTGAAAGTAGACCAAATAAAAATAGCTCATATAGCATCGTTATCTTCCTCATATTTATAGAGGCATGATATAAAATAGCCTTATGGCAAACTAACGTAGAAAAGCCATCTTTTTATTTTTTTCAGCCAAAAATATATGCGTAATATTCCAATTAACGATGTAGACCATCTACCGCAAGCGGTTCTAGCGTTAGGGTCAGATTATCCTGCTGATACCTTGTTAGATACACATAGCCATCGCCGCGCTCAGTTCTTATATGCACCCGAAGGTCTCATGAAAGTTGAAACTGAAGATGGACAATGGCTCGTGTTGCCGTACAGCGGTGTATGGATACCCGCAGGTAAACCACATCGGGTATGGTTATCTAAAGTCAGTACTTATAGTTTGTATATAGAAGCGAGCCATGCGCCAAGACAGGCAACATATTGCGAGGTTATAAAAGTCTCGCCTTTGCTACATCAACTGCTCATTCAGGCAAATCAGCTACCTGTTGACTACCAACGTGCAGGCCGTGACGGCGCTGTTATCGATTTATTGTTATATGAGTTAGAAGCTGCACCAGCCCTACCTCTGTTTATTCCTCTGCCTCACAACACATTGTTATCTAAACAGTGTGCTGAGTTTATGGAGCATCCTGATATTCATAGCAGCCCTAAAGATTGGGCACATGACCACAATAAAAGCGAGCGGACTTTTCATCGTTGGTTTAAGTCAGAAACGGGTATGTCCTTTCAAGCTTGGCGTAATCGAGTCTGCATCATCTACGCTTTAAATGCCTTAAAAGAAAATATCTCAATTACACAAATTGCCTTTAGTTTGGGCTATGAACACTCGGCAGCTTTTACCGCAATGTTCAGTAAAATTATGGGTTATCCACCTACCCATTTTCAAAAAAGATTTCATACGCATGATAAAGCACTATAAAGATTTACTCATGTGAATGGTGTCATACGTATCAATCCATTCTCGTTTAATAACGTCAAAGCCTTGAAGCCGCCAAAACTCTTCAGCCGCAGGTAAAAATGGATGGGTATGCAAATACAAAGTAGTAATTTCATTCTTCTGTGCATGGCTAAACAACATTTTACATAGCATGGTTGCGATGCCATTGCGGCGGTATTCAGGCAATACAAACAACTTAACCACTTCCACTGTCTTAGATGGCAAATTTAAATCAAAACGATGGTCATACGCCCGATATGCAATAGTGCCAATAATACGGTTTTTATCTTTTACCGTAATAAAGCAACCTAGTGGATCATTAACATAATATTGCCCAAAATTTTTTAAATCTTTGGGGACTTGCCCATGATAGATTTCTGGAAATAATAAATGTCTTGTATAAAGTGCAAACTCTACCGCAGATGCATAGTCTGATTTGTCTGCTAGATGATAGTGAAAAGTCATATTTATAGCCAAGAATGATCAGGGATAACAATGGTTTTGTCTTGAATCATGGCTTCATGGAACTCAACATCATAGACACTTTTTAAAAACTTCGGATCGGTTATTCGTGTTTTTGACTCAGGCTTAACCACCTCATGTTGGCGCATAAAAAACAAATGATCGGCAAATAAAAAAGCCAAATTGGGATCATGCATAATCGCAATCACCGTAAAATTTTGCCGCGACAACTGACGCAATTTTTTCATTAAATAAGACTGGTAATAAACATCGAGATGGTTGGTTGGCTCATCAAGCAAAATGACTTTCGGTGCTTGTACTAAAATGCGGGCAATCATAACCAATTGCCGTTCACCTCCCGATAATTCGGTATAAGGACGGTCACGTAAATGCTCGATGTCTAAATCAAGCAAAGCTTGGTCTACACGTTCCCAGTCTGATTTTGAAGGTCTGTATCTGCTAAAAGCAGCACGCCCCGTAATCACTACATCTTTAACCAAAAATGGAAATACGGTTTTATGAAACTGCGGTAAAAAGCCGAGTAAGGCTGCCCGATCTTTGCCTTTAAAGTCCGATAGTGGTTTTCCAGAGTAACGAATCAAGCCATCTTTTACAGGTTCTAGGCCCGCCATCAATTTAAAAAGTGTCGATTTTCCGCAACCATTACGCCCTAAAATCACTGAAAACTGATTTTCAGGAAACTCCAGATGAATATTTTTAAGGACCTGTTTGTGCCCATAGGCATAATTTAACTGATCAATTTGAATCATGCCCAATGAGTCCTCTGTGTTTTCATTAATAATAAGAAAAATGGTGCACCAAGTAACATGGTAAAAATGCCAATCGGTATTTCAAACGTCAGTAAAACCCGAGAAAAGTTATCAATCAACAGGAGAAAACTGCCGCCCAAAATCATATTGGCAGGAATACTGTAACGGTGATCTGGCCCAACCAACATTCTCACAATATGCGGCATAAACAGCCCATATAGACTAATAATGCCAGCAGCAGCCACAGAAGTTGACGTACATACAGTCACCAGCGCAATTAAAAGAAGCTGTTCCCAGCGTGGGTTAACACCAACCGCCTGTGCTTCTTCAGCACCAAGTGCCATTAAGTTTAAGCGCCAACGCATCGCAAATAATCCGGCAAGGCCAATACAAATCGGTAGCACGGCGTATTGAACTTTTTGCCAAGACGCCTGATGTAAGTTGCCCATCGTCCATTGCACAATGGCTTGCAGTTTAAAAGGATCACTTAAGTACTGAATAACTGTAAGCCCCGCCAAAAATAGCCCCGAAACAATCATGCCCGATAAAATTACCATCACTAAAGATGTCTGGCTTTCGTGTTTTTGATGCGCAAATAAATACGTTAAGCCAACAGCACAAACGCCAAAAATAAAGGCGGATAGATTTGGTGAAAGCCAACTTAAAGAAAGTGCCAAAGCTGCACCGAACGCCGCACCAGATGAAATACCGAGTACATACGAGTCAACTAAAGGATTACGAAACAATGCCTGTAAACCATTTCCCGCAGTTGCTAACGCAGCCCCCACCATAAAAGTCAGTAAAATTCTAGGTAATCTGACATTGACCAAAATGTTTTGCATCAGTCCAAATTGCTCAGCATCAAAATATGGCGTACCAAACACCGCTTGCACCCCCCACAGCACATAGTCCCATGCACTCAAGGTCTGCGTTGGCCCTATGAGCAATGAGATAAAAATCATCATGAACGGTAATGGGTAAAACCAATAATATTTGAGCTTTTCCATATTCATTGCACCAACGCTTTGGCAAGCTGCTCACCATACAACTTAGTTAAAATACGCTGTTGTAAAGCACTTACAGGTAAATCAGACTGTTCAGGATAAATACTATGATTCAAATAAATCGCCGTAATAATGATTTTGATGGTATGAGGGTTATATATAAATGCAGGACTCAAATTAAATACCTTACGGTTTTGTACGGCACTTAAGCCTTGTAATTCTTTTCGTTCATAAATCAGTTTTGGGTTTGTATTCCAAAGCACAATATTATCGGGGTTCCATTCAATTAGGGTCTCAGGGTTTACATTGGGCTGGTTAGCATCGGTCTGAACAATGTTGTAAGCACCAGCGAGTTCAATAAAATCATTGGTAATCGACTGACGTCCCGAGGTAGAAAAAATACGCCCTCCTGACCACGCATAGTAAATCGATTGTTTATTTGGCTGACGTGCAGTTTTGGCTGCGACCTCTGCCACAATTTCATCTGAGAAATTTAGAATTTCCTGAGCACGCTTTTGGGCACCGCTCAAAACGGCAATTTCTGATAACTCTTCTTTTACTTGCTGGTAAGTACCTGACTCCATGACATATACAGCAATGCCAAACTGCCGCAACAGGTCAATCGTTTGGGTTTGCCCGCTCCCCAAAATCACCAGATCAGGTTTTAACAACACAAGACTTTCAATATTGGTTGCATTTGCCCCTTGTGAAGGCGCCGCAAGCTGTTTATTGGCAATACGTTGATCTATTTTTGAATAAGCATTGAATAATAAAGGTTGAATGTAGACCTCAGCTGGTATACCAATCACTTTATGGCCTTGCCCTAACATATATAAACCATCTAAACCCGACTCAAACAAAGAAACAATTCTTTGGGCAGGTTTGGCTACACAGACTTTTGTATTTGTACTATCAAAAACACATATCGAATGGGCTGTTAACTTTTCTTTAGTTTTTCTACTTTGTTCAGATGAAGAGCATCCACATAGAATGAGTAAAGTCAGTATTGAAACCAATGACTTCATTACATCATCCAATGCACAAATACAGTGCATAATAAAAAGACGTACTTATTTGGTGCATTTTTCATGTGAAAAACACACCATAAGTGCTCAAAAGTGTTTGAATCATAAGTAATGAAGCTATCAAATCAAGTATTGGGCTGAAGATAACAACGATTAAGCAATAAAAATGCCAGAATTACAAAATAAACTTAATAATCATGCAATTGTAATCTGTATTTTAAAGTCAGAAGATAGATCATTATTTCGAAATCTTAGAATTCACACATTACCCACCCAAATAAAAAAATCACTTTTCAATATTTATAATTAATCATAAATTTTTAAATTTAATATTTTAGACAACAGTGAGACTTTAGACATAAAAATTCTAAAAAACAAAATATATTACACAAAAATATAATTAAATTTATTTTAAAATATTTTTAATTATTAATAATAACTATATTAAAAACAAGACACTAAATAATTAAGTTTTTCTAAAAAATTACAAGATTTAAAATTAATTTTTTCATTATTAATATTAAATATAAACCTTTAATAAAAA
Source organism: Acinetobacter sp. DMC2 (assembly GCF_056314305.1). Taxonomy (NCBI): domain Bacteria; kingdom Pseudomonadati; phylum Pseudomonadota; class Gammaproteobacteria; order Moraxellales; family Moraxellaceae; genus Acinetobacter; species Acinetobacter sp. DMC2. The sequence continues at coordinate 401,271 of NZ_JBQUYP010000003.1, forward strand.
CTATTTTATATGCTAGATTAGGTTAAGAATTACCCAAACAAAGGTAAATTCATACATTACAAATAATCAAATATAAAAACATTAAACATGACAAGGATTTAAAATTATGAAGAGAAATTATTATATTTTAGGCACTCTCTTGTTTAGCATGAGTTTAGCAACTCATGCTGACTCGCTACGAATGAGTGCTACGGAGTTCGCAAAAGATCCAGCCAAAGTAAGCGCATTACAAAAGGGTTTGGAAAAAATGCGGGCAAATAATAATGCTCCCCCCTTATCACCCGAGTTTCGTACAAGCTTTAATTACTGGGCCAATACGCATGGCTATTTTGGCACAGGTACACATGCAACAGACAAAGATTATTATGTTAATCAATACCGTATGCCCCAGTGTTTACAGGTATATAGTAAAGCAGTATGTGACAGTTACTATAAACATATTCAAAATTCACCAGTCCCAAATGATGGCTTTACCGATGAAGTTTGGGGTACATGCCAACATGGCAATCTAAATTTCTTACCGTGGCACCGTATGATGCTTTATTTTTATGAGCGAACGGTACGTAAATATGTTGGGCAAGATTACTCTCTTCCTTATTGGGATTATTACCAAGAAAAATCTGCTAATGGTAAAGGCTTAGCACTCCCTCAATTGGTCCGGGGTAAACAGGCTGGGACTTTATATGATCAGTACCGTACACCGGGTTTAAATACAAATATCAGCGCCATCGATCCAGACAATGCCAGCGCTGCTCAAGCATTTAAATGGGATAACTTCACAGACTTCTCTAACCAATTACAGTCTCAACCCCATGGTGTAATGCACTGTGCAGTCGGTAAAAACTGTGTACTACCGGATATGGGATTTGTACCAATTGCAGGCTTAGACCCCGTATTTTATATGCACCATGCAAATATCGACCGTTTGTGGCAATGTTGGTTAAATAAAAAAGCAAATGGGCAACCCATTACGCTTGAATGGGCCAAGAAAAATTTAGGTATGCCAGATAGTTGGTATGACACCCGATATACTTTTGCAGATGAAAACGGCAACAAAGTCACCATGACCATTGCTGATGTATTCACCCCCGGTAAAATTCCAGTGCGATATACCAATGAAAATGCTTGTAAAGTTGAAGCTACTGTCATGAGCAGTAAAGGTGCTGAAAAAGCAAATCTATTTAAAATGAATCATAAACCAGTTAGCAGTAATAAAAGCATTAAGCTTATGGGTGTAACTCAAAAAGTAGCTTTAGCCCCTCAAACTGCAAGTTTCCTAGAGAACTCAAGTCAACTTACTCAAACAAAGCTCTCATCAGGACAAACCTATTTAATATTAGATAATGTCCAAATGATTGGTAATCCAAATCTAACCTATAAGATTTATCTATCTCCAAAAAATAAATCTGACCAAAAAATTTATGTTGCCACAATTAACTACTTCGGTGTGTTAGATCATGACCACGGCGGACACCCAGGTCATATTGGCCAATTGGTCTATCAAGTCAGTGATCAAGTTAAGCAATTAGGCATGGCTGCTGAAGACTTAGAAGTTCAGTTTGTTGCTACTGATTTAACACTTGATCAAGTGAAAGAAAAAGTAAGCTCTCAAGGCTTGAGTATTTCTCAGGTTCGCTTAGAAACGTCAAAATAATAATTAAGGGAGAGGCCTGATTTTTTCAGGCCTATATTCATTATGAAAATAGCTCATTTAATATTATGCACGCCTCTAACTTTAGCAAGTTGGTGTGTATCAGCAAATGATTCTTCTGAACGTATATTAGAAGACCCTCCCGATATGACAGTTGCTCGCAATCATGTCGCATTACTTGCTGCACCAAATCCGACAGTTTCATCAACAAATACGCCGCAAATGCAATCCTCAAATGAAGCATTATTTACATGGGAAGTTAAAAAAACGAGGAACAGACTATGGAACCCAGCAACAAATCGTTATGACGAAGTTGTGTTACGTAGTTATCAAGGTACAAATACTCAGCCCAATACGCCTTATATTGCTCCGACGATTGAAGTATTTCCCGGAGAAACCGTACGAGCAAACTTAGATAATCAACTTGATATAGACCCGATTACTCACAAAAAACTTCCTAAAGACCCAAGTTGTACTAGCGATCATTTTGAGGTGAATAAACCTCATTGTTTTGATGGCACCAACATGCACACTCACGGTTTATGGATTAATCCAGCAGGAAATAGTGATAACGTTTTAGTTTCAATTAATCCGGGTGTTAATTTCCAATATGAATACAACATCCCGCCCGATCATCCAGCTGGAACGTTTTGGTATCATCCACATCGACATGGTTCAACCGCAATTCAAGTTGCAAGTGGTATGGCAGGTGCTTTAATCATTCGTGGATATCGTCAGCCTACCCCAAACAAGACAGGTGATTTAGATTTACTTACTTATGGTTTTAAAGAAAGAACGCTAGTTTTTCAGCAAATCCAATATGCTTGCTATGATGCTAACGGAAAAATCGAAACCGATAAAAATGGCAACTATATTTGCCAAAACAATCAAATGGGTGAAATTAGGGATTATCAGGGTTTTGGTCCGGGCGATTGGGGGAAATCAGGACGATATACAAGCATTAATGGTGAAGTACAACCTTTTATTACTCAAACGGTTGCAGGACAAGTTGAGCGTTGGCGAATGGTACATGCAGGTGTCCGCGACAGTATCAACTTAAGCGTTCGTCAAATGCAGAATGTTCCTTCCAAACTCGATTTGACCCCAATGGGTGAAAAGAAATTATTAAGTGAGAGCTGTACAGGGCCTATTGTGAACCAACACCTGATTGCAGCCGATGGTCTAACCTTTAAACAGGTTATGGATAAAACAGTTACCGTTTTTCAACCGGGTTACCGTTATGATGCATTAATGCAATTCCCACAAGAAGGCCATTATTGTTTAATTGATGAAGCGGCGTCAGCTTCGGCTAACGTGGACCGTACGTTTTCGCAAAGACGCTTATTGGGCATCATTCAAGTCAATAAAGCCACTTCAGCACCTCAGTCATTAACAACGGCGTTAAGCAATAATGCAGCACGCAATATTGCCCCAGATATGCGTCCTGCTGTGCTTCAAGATTTACAACAAAATTTGAAATTCAGCTACTTTATTCCTCATCAGGACTTACCAGCTACACCGTATAAACAATTTTTAGAATTTAATATTGATACAAATGCTGATCCAGTTCAGTTTCAGGTAAATGGAAAACCTTATCAACCCGATCGAATTGACCGTACGCTCGAGTTAGGCAAAACCGATGAATGGATACTCACCTCTAAATTAGCCAGCCACCCTTTTCATATTCATGTAAACCCATTTCAAGTCGTGGCAGTGTATGACCCTAACGGTAAAGATGTCAGTGATATAAACGCCATGGATGACTATGACAAAACAGCTGCCCCTGACCCACAATATCGCGGCCTAAAAGGGACATGGAAAGATACTATCTGGGTTAAAAACGTACAAGGAGCCAGTTATAAAGTCATTGTTAGAACCAAGTACGAACGCTACATCGGTGACTTTGTATTGCACTGCCATATTTTAGATCATGAAGATCAAGGCATGATGCAAAATATTAGAATTAGTCTTCCTGATGGAAATGGTGGCGTTTCTCAAGGCCATCATTAATTTGGGACTGTAATACAATTTTATTCTAATAAAACCGCTTATCCTAAAATAAGCGGTTTTTAAAATATTAATTCTGATATTTGCATATCATCCGTTCTTGTAGAGAGACACACTATATATATCAAGATTATTTTAAATAATAAGTTATGTAATTATTAAATATGTCATGTAAATAAGATCTTAAAGCGTAATTAAAAAATATATAGTTTACCAAGTAATAAAAACCATTTAATTATCAAACCAAACAATATGCCTAAGCGCTACTCAAATAATTTAATACTGGTTACAGCTCAATCAGCATCAAGATAAATAAGTCGTTATAATCCGCCCAACACCTGACAAACATTCTCTTCTGATGCAGATCCAATCATCCTTCTGGCGTAGTCTTTACCGTTTAATTCATATTTATGCTGGTATTTTTATTGCGCCATTTATCTTGTTCGCAGCAATCACTGGTTTACTCTATGCAATTACGCCTAAAATAGAGCAAGCGATTTATAAAGATGTTCTATTTGTTGAGCCACTGAAGCAACCGCCACATAAGCTGAGCCAGCAAATTGAAGCCGCAAAGCAAGTAATGCCTAAGTCTGCACAGGTGATTGAAGTTAGACCAGCCCCAAGTGCTGACCAAACAACTCGTGTAATTTTCTCTGATCCTCTACATGATTTTACGAGTGAAGCCGTTTTTATTGATCCTTTTACGCTTCAAGCCAAAGGCCATCTAGCGGTTTATGGTACCAGTGGGGTTCTGCCGTTTCGAACTACACTCGACCAGCTACATAGCAATTTATTACTAGGAAAATGGGGTCGCTTTTATAGTGAACTGGCAGCAAGCTGGTTAGCCATTTTGACTTTAACTGGACTATATAATTGGTGGAAACGTCGTAAAAATCTTAAAATTAGGCAAACACAAAAAAATAAATTACTGAAATGGCATAGCACGTTGGGTTTAGCGTTATTCCCTCTCTTATTAATAATCGCCATTACGGGTCTTACATGGTCCGAGTGGGCTGGAGATAATATTCGGGTTGCTCGTCAATGGCTTAATTGGCAAACCCCGACATTGGCAACTTCTCTTCAAGAAGATAATTTACCTACAGTGATGCACCATGAACATCACGAAATGCCGCACAGTGAAAACGTTAACTTAAATATTATTTCAAGTGAATACGATAGCGCTCTTTCAATAGCCAGAGCACATGGCATTGATGCGGCACAAATACAAATCAAGCCACCAACCAGTGGAAATCAAGCTTGGACGATAGCCGAGATTCAACGTAAATGGCCAACTCAAGCAGACAGTATCGCAATCGATATGGAACAACATAAAGTCATCGATCAACTTGCTTTTAAAGATTATTCACTGGTGGCAAAGCTCACTCGTTGGGGAGTTGATGCGCATATTGGTGTTTTATTTGGTTGGATAAATCAATTGGTACTGGCGCTTTATGCTTTCATACTGTGCATTATGATTGTTTATACATATAGGGCTGCGTTTAAAAACTCGAATTTTAAACTCATGACGAGTCACTTTGTTGGTCAAAGCTTATTGATTTGGAACCGTGCAACTGGCTCACAAAAAATAGGATTAATATTGGTGGGTCTCGTGTTAGGGCTAAGCTTACCTGTTTTTGGTTTCAGTATTTTATTTACGCTATTTATCTTTGCTATGCGTAAATACATTCCATCTAAATCATAACACTCACATTGGTATTAAATCTTTGAGCTGTGCACACTCCTCATCGTATGCACAGCCAAAATGACGACTAAATTAATCTTCAGACAGTGTTTTCATATCAATCACAAAACGATATTTCACGTCGCTCTTTAACATGCGCTCAAAAGCTTCATTAATGTTTTGCATGTCAATCATTTCTACTTCAGAAACAATATTATGCTCACCACAAAAATCGAGTAGCTCTTGTGTTTCCTTAATTCCGCCAATCACCGACCCTGCAATTGATTTTCTTCCTAAAATCATAGGTACTGAATTTGCGCTAATTTCACCTAAATATCCGACCAGCACAATTGTTCCATTTAAAGCTAGTGTTGGAATATAAGGCTTCAAGTCATGGTTATAAGGCACCGTATCAATAATCAAATCAAATTGATTTAACACTGATTTCATTTGAGCTTCATCTGTTGATAACACAACATGATGCGCTCCGAGTTGTTTTGCATCCTGTTCTTTGTTTGCTGAACGAGTGAATAATGTCACTTCTGCACCTAGAGCATTGGCAAGTTTAATCGCCATGTGTCCTAAACCACCTAAACCGACTACAGCGACTTTACTACCCTTTCCAACATTCCAGTGACGCAGCGGCGACCAAGTCGTAATACCAGCACATAGTAGAGGTGGTACAGCTTGAGCATCCAGATTTTCAGGTACTTTTAATACAAAATCTTGGCTACACGTAATACTTTGTGAATATCCACCATAAGTTGGGCGTTGGTCGTGGCGATCTACGCCGCCATAAGTCTGGATGTTACCTTCTTCACAATATTGCTCTAGCCCTGAATGACAAGCCGAACAAGTACGGCATGAATCGACCATACAGCCAATTCCCACTAAATCACCAACCTTATATTTTGTAACTTTAGGACCAATTGAAGTGACACGACCTACAATTTCATGGCCCGGAACAATTGGATAAGTACTAAATCCCCAATCGTTTTTAGCTTGATGAAGATCGGAATGGCAAACACCACAATATTCAATTTGAATAACAACATCATCTTCACGTGGGGTTCTACGTTCAAACTTAAACGGAACTAAAGGAGTTTCTGATGACAGCGCAGCATAACCTAAAACTTCAATTGTCATATTTTTTCTCTCATGTTTAATGTTTAAATAAAGACGATTTCTTCGCTGGAAATTCATTGATGGCTATAGATTTTGAAAATCCATAAATAGGTTTTAGAACGTTTTGGTTCACTAAGTTCCAACTCATCGACTTTGTGCCATGTTGATCAGTATAAAAATGAAAATCGTAAGCTGTTGTTCTATTCCTCTCACAGATTTGCCTAATCCTCCGAATTGTTGCACTTCTCACTATTTTTCTTATTTGAAATGCCTACAATAAAAACACAGAGAGTAATCGGTGGAATCTGAATGGCGAATAGGTCTCTAAACCATAATCAAGAATTAGCTCAACTTGTCGATCAATGGACCCGAGAAAAAGGTACATTCGAAACACCTATTATGGGACTGACTTTATTTCGTGCAGAAAAAATGACCCAACCAAGTAGCAGTATGATGGATGCGAGTCTATGTATGATTGCTCAAGGGAAGAAACAGGTAACTCTTAGCGAAGAAACCTATACGTACGACTCTAACCATTTCCTTTTTACGGCAATTGACCTACCTGTAATTGCTCAAGTTCTTGAAGCTTCAATTGAACGACCCTATCTTTCGATAGTGCTACGGCTAGACCCGTATATACTCGCTCAAATCATGCTTGAAGCCCACATTCCTTTTAAAGACGTAAATACTGAGAAAAAAGGAATGGCTGTTGGAGTAGTGAATTCAGAGCTGAATGATGCTTTTATACGGTTAATAAAACTATTAGATACACCACAAGACATTCCCATCTTGTCTCCCCTTATTATTAAAGAAATTTTTTATCGTTTATTGATGAGCCCACAAGGCGATCGACTTAAACGCATTGTGGCGGCCGGAACTACTGGCCATCGAATTGTGAAAGCGATTGAATGGCTGAAAACAAATTTTGCAAAATCTTTTAGCGTTGAAGAACTGGCAAGTAAAATGGGTATGAGTGCTTCTAGTTTTCATCAACATTTTAGGGATATCACTTCAATGAGTCCCTTACAGTATCAAAAGAGAATGAAGTTAACCGAAGCACGACGTTTATTAATGACCGAAGAATATGATATTTCAACGACCAGTATTCAAGTCGGATATGAAAGTTTGTCGCAATTTTCCCGAGAATATAAACGCTTTTTTGGGGTTTCTCCGTCAGTAGATATTAAGAATATATAAAAGTAATAACCGTGGACCATTAAAAAATTAATACCAGAAAAAAGCGGTATTTGATTATGTCCATTCATCAAATACCGCTAAATTTAATCATTTAAATAGAAATATAAAAAATACTCTATCAACATTGAGCAAAGCAATTACTCCTGATTCATTCGCTCAAGCTCACGAATTAAACCAGAATGATCTAACTCACCGTCTCCAGCAGCAAGCATATTTTCAAATAATTGGCTGACTTGTTGAGCAATTGGCAAATTTAACTCTAGTGATTTGGCATACCTAACGGCTGTATGAATATCTTTATGCTGGTTTCGAGCAGTGCCACCCGGTTTAAAATCTCGATTTAGCATACGTTCACCATGCTGCTGTAAAATTGGAGAATCGGCAAAACCTCCTGTGAGTGCCTGTTTTAGTTTAATAGGATCAGCGCCTGCTTTACTAGCCAATAATAAGCCCTCGCTTACAGTTGCAATGGTCGTTGCTACAATCATTTGATTCACAAGTTTTGCGAGCATTCCACAGCCAGCACCACCAACTAAAATTGGGCGCCCCATTGCACTTAAAATAGTTTCAGCCTGTGAAAATGTTTTAGCGTCACCGCCCACCATAATGGCAAGACTTGCATTTTGAGCACCTTTTTCACCACCAGAAACAGGAGCATCTAAATATTGAAATCCTCTTTCTTTACACTTTTCACTTTGTGCTTTTGCAACCTCAACCGCTATCGAACTCATGACGATAACCGTGCTTTCAGGTTTTAGCTGAGAGATGGCACCATGCTGTTTAAACAGAATCTCATCACAAGTTTTTCCATCGCTGAGCATACAAATCAGAAACTCTACATCTTTCCCTACTTGTTCAAGTTCAGAGCAAACATGAGCACCCGCCTCTTTTAAGCTATCTGCTTTAGAGGAGGTTCTATTCCAGACTTTTAGCTGATGACCTGCCTTAAGTAAATTCATAGCCATTGGCATTCCCATAATGCCTGTACCCACAAACCCGATGGTCGCCATTATTTTATCTCCGCAGCTGCTCGAACTTTAAGTTGCTGTTTTTCTACTTTTAAGCTATTCGATTTTAACTTTGCTAATAGCAGCAGTCCTAAGCCACCCATCGCTACAAAGCCTGCAATGGCCAGGAAAGCTACTGTATAGGTGCCGGTAGTTGTATATAAATATCCAGTTAAATATGGACCCGTAAAACCGCTTAAATTACCCACTGAGTTAATTAATCCAATTCCGGCTGCGGCCCCTACTCCCGTGAGAGTTTGCCCAGGAATGGTCCAGAAAATGTTAATTGCGCTAAACACCCCAATGGCAAGAAAGATAAAGCCCACAATAATGGCCCACGGTTGATTTACAAGTAGTGCAATCGCAATTGCTAATGCAGCCATAAGTGCAGCACAAGCGCCGTGTTTATAACGCTCTTGTTTACGGTCAGAACGGCGGCTCCATAAAACCATTCCGACTGCTGCAAATGCATATGGAATTGCGGTGAGTAAACCATTTTGAATAAGACTGATTTGCATACCAAACGTATTACGGAATGACTCTAAAACACTTGGTAAGAAGAAGAACATTGCATTTGAACCAGAAGTAATTCCAAAGTACACAATTGCCATAATCCACACTAAAGGATTTTTAAACACTTGTTTAATGAGTTCACCTTTAGTTAAAGCAGCATCGGCAGATTGCTCTTTTTCTCTTTCTTCACGTTCTAGTGTAGACATTAACCATTGGCGCTGATCAGCCGTTAACCACTGTGCTTCTTTTGGATTATTGGTTAAATATTTTAGACAGATTAATCCCAAAATAATGGATGGAATACCTTCTAGGATATACATCAAACGCCAACCTTCATAACCAATGGTATTGCCCCATTGCATGAGACCAACTGAAATTGGCGCCCCAATAATTTGAGCAATTGGTAATCCAAGATAGAACGTGGCAAAAACACGAGCACGATATTTTGCGGGAAACCACAAGGTTAAATAAAAGATAACGCCCGGAAAGAAACCCGCTTCTGCAATACCAAGTAAAAACCGTAAAACAATAAACTGCGTGCCGCTATGAATAAAACCCATGAGTCCGGCAATAATTCCCCAAGTAATCATGATTCGGGCAATCCAGATTCGCGCTCCAAAACGATGAAGCAAGATATTACTTGGCACTTCGGCAATAAAATAACCTAGAAAAAAAACACCCGCACCTAGACCAAAAATCGTTTGAGTAATTCCAAGTGCATCATTCATGTGTAGCGCAGCAAAACCAATATTGGTCCTGTCTAGAAATGCCATAATGAATAAAATAATAAGAAACGGGATAATTCGATTCGAAATACGTTTGATTGTCTGCTCTTCGAGAGCAGTTACATTTTTGATATCTTCCATAATAACTCTCACATCAATTGGCGATCACTGCCATTAATTTTGGGTATCTTCTATATGTGCCTGAATCACGCTTTCAAAATTTTCGTCTGCTTGGAAACCTAAAGATTCGGCATATTCAGCTTTCACTTGAACAGGCCAACTTTGAACAATACGTTGAATAGTTTTGTCTTCTTGCCATTGCACTAAATCAGTTGCTTGTTTGCCTGCAACTTTTTCAAGCGCCTCAAGCATTTCTTTAACCGTAACTGTTAATCCTGGTAGAGGAATAATTCGGTTATCTTGAAGTACATCTGAAGAAATTGACGCAGCTTTAATCATTGATTCAACACAACGTCGTGGTGAAGTAACAAAAACTGGAGTATCTGACTGGACTGGGCAAACAGTCGTTTCGCCTTTTAATGGTTCACGGATGATTGAACTAAAAAATGTTGATGCAGCTTTATTTGGTTTGCCTGGACGAACCACAATCGTCGGTAATCTTAAAACACGGCCATCAATAAAGCCTTTACGTGAATAATCTGAAACCAGTAATTCTCCTACTGCTTTTTGCATGCCGTAAGAAGACTTTGGTGTAACTACTGTCTCATCTGTCACAACTTCTGGTAATTGGCCACCAAATACAGCACAGCCACTGGCAAAAATAACCCGAGGCGTGGTTTGTTTCTTTCTTAATTCTTCTAATAAATTTAAGAGTCCGTAGAGGTTAACGTCCATACCTAAATCAAAATCGGCCTCTGCTGCTGAGCTCACCACAGCAGCCAGATGCCAAACAACATCAATATTTTCTGTAATATTTGCCACAGTGGTTTTATCGGTAATATCGCCTACCACCACTTCAATTCTTGGATCTTGTGGCAAATCATCGCCAGCAAATGCATCAAATAGAATAATTTTATCGATGGACTGAGGTTTATTGTCATCTAAAGTCAAGCTGCCAGCTTTTAATATCTCTTTGGCAATTTGCTTTCCAATAAAACCTGTTCCACCAGTGATTAGCACATTCATACAGAGGTCCTTTCCTAGTTTTTATTCACTTAAAAACTTTTGTAATTGTCGTGAATTAAACGATAAGGAGTCCTTGCAATAATTTCCAATGAATAATTTCTAAATATTGATAACTTTTTAATATCAGTTTTATGTTTATAAATTTACTAAACAGAGCAGGTTCTCTTTTTAATTTTAAAGCCTCAAACCTAACTATGGCTTGAGGCTGAATAGATTATTTACGTTTTGCATTTTTAAGTAAAATATTAATAAATGCTGCTGCAATATCAGAAACTGGCTCACCTTTGCGCGTTAAAATTCCATAATCCTGCGCATCTAAAATTAGATCTGTTTCTAAAATCTGTAATTGCCCTTCTTTTACCTGATCAATCACCATGGCTTCGGGCAACATCCCCACCATGGGCGCCCCTTTTAAGATCTGCAAAAATGTCTGCATCGACATGGTATTGACTGTATTTAAAGGAATTTTGACTTTTGCTCGGGCAAATGCACCTTCCATACGCTGTCGAATTGGCGTGCCTTTAGGATAAAGTACCCATGGCCAATTTAGTAATTCTTCTAATGTACAAAACTTTTTCTTGGCACATGGATGGGCATTATTAACAACAATACAAAACGGCTCGGGGCCTAACGGTTGGAAATCAAAAAACTGACTTTGTGTCACATCGGTAAAGCGGCCTATGGCTAAATCTAAAGTGTGTTCACTTAGCATTTCCATTAAATGGTCGCTGGTTTGTTCAACAACATCAATAGAAAGTAACGGCCATTGTTTCTTAATCTCAATAATGGAGTTTGGAATCACCACCGCTGTTGCTGCAAAGATACCGCCTACTTTTAAAAATCCGTGACCGCCTAACCGTAAAATTTCTATGTCTTCGACAAAATGCTTTGCATCATTTAAAACTCGCTGCGCATATCGAATTACATGTTCGCCTAAAGCTGTTACTGGCATATTTCGAGGCAGTCGCTCAAAAACAGGAAAGCCCAATAAACCTTCTATTTCCTTTAGCATTTTACTCACCGCGGGCTGACTTAGGTTCATCTGCTCGGCTGCCAAATGCATGTTATTGGTCCTCGCCAAAGTTTCTAACAACACCAGATGTTTGAATTTCAACCAATTATTCAGGCTTGCGTAAGTTAAATCCGCCATTTTCAAAAATCCTTTCCGATAACTTTTCGTTATTAATAATTAAATTATTACGATTGGTGTTTATTAAATAAGAAACATATCATGATTTCAAATAAAAGAAGGATGCTTTAAATGAACTTTACGTTAAATTCCCAGAACTCATTACCAGACGATGCTACTCAAGGATGTTTAATTGGTCGTGCGTGGATTCCAAATCAAATTTCTGGTCCATCTCCGATTCTTTTAAAAGGCGATCAGGTTTTTGATATTTCTGAAAAGTTCCACACGATTTCCCAGTTACTAGAAAGTTCAGATCCTTTAAGAGCTTTATCTGAAATTGAAGGAAAATTAGTGGGATCAATTGATGCGCTATTTGCCAACACAGTCGCTGAACCAGATACAAACAAGGCATATTTTTTAGCCCCTATTGATTTGCAAGTGATTAAAGCAGCTGGTGTGACCTTTGCAGCAAGCATGTTAGAGCGCGTAATTGAAGAACAAGCAGGCGGCGATGCACAAAAAGCTCAATCGATCCGTGCAGTTGTGCAAGGGGTAATTGGTGATAATTTAAAAACAATTGAACCCGGTTCTGAAAAGGCACTTCAACTCAAAGAATATTTAATTGAACAAAAAATGTGGTCTCAATACCTTGAAGTGGGCATTGGTACTGACGCTGAAATTTTTACTAAAGCACCCGTTTTAGCGGCTGTGGGAACTGGTCAAAATATTGGTATTCACCCGAAATCTGAATGGAATAATCCGGAACCAGAAGTTGTATTGGTTGCAAATAGCCACGGTAAAATTTTAGGTGCGACTTTAGGTAATGATGTGAATTTACGGGACTTTGAAGGTCGTAGTGCTTTGTTATTAAGTAAAGCAAAAGATAACAACGCATCGTGTGCAATTGGACCGTTTATTCGCCTTTTTGATCATACTTTTACTTTAAATGACATTCGTGCTTGTGATGTTGAACTGAAAATTGAAGGTACAGATAACTTTGTGCTCAATGGTGTGAGTTCTATGTCTCAAATTAGCCGTGATCCGGAAGATTTAATTCAACAAACCCTGAATGAAAATCACCAATATCCAGATGGTTTTGTTCTATTTTTGGGAACTTTATTTGCGCCTACTCAAGATCGTGAACAAGCTGGGGCTGGCTTTACCCATAAAGTCGGGGATGTCGTCCGTATTCATTCACCTAAACTTGGTACTTTATACAACACGGTTATGACCAGCGACAAAGCAACGCCGTGGAATTTTGGAATAAATGCTTTGATGCGTAATTTAAAGCAACGTGAATTACTGTAATTTTCACGTATTATCGATCGGCTGAATTGTAAGATTCATCTCGTGAATAAACTAAATTTCAAAAAGTATGAGTGAAAGGATCAAAAAAATGAATGATCAAAATAAACGGATTTTTTTACGTAGCCAAGAATGGTTTGATGATCCTGAACATGCTGACATGACAGCACTCTATGTTGAGCGTTATATGAATTATGGCCTGACCCGTGCCGAACTACAATCAGGTCGCCCGATTATTGGTATTGCACAAACTGGTAGTGATTTAACTCCATGTAACCGTCACCACAAAGAACTTGCTGAACGGGTTAAAGCAGGTATTCGAGATGCGGGTGGTATTCCCATGGAATTCCCCGTTCACCCGATTGCAGAACAAACCCGTCGCCCTACTGCCGCACTTGATAGAAATTTAGCTTACTTAGGCTTAGTTGAAATATTACATGGTTATCCGCTTGATGGTGTGGTGCTAACTACAGGTTGTGACAAAACTACACCTGCTTGTTTAATGGCTGCCGCAACGACAGATATACCAGCCATTGTGTTGTCTGGTGGACCAATGCTAGATGGCCATTTTAAAGGTGAGTTAATTGGTTCTGGGACTGTGCTTTGGCATGCAAGAAATTTACTTGCCACAGGTGAAATTGACTATGAAGGATTCATGGAAATGACGACTTCCGCCTCACCTTCAGTTGGGCATTGCAACACCATGGGCACTGCACTTTCTATGAATGCCTTGGCAGAAGCTCTGGGCATGTCTTTACCTTCATGTGCAAGCATTCCAGCGCCGTATCGCGAACGCGGGCAAATGGCCTATATGACAGGTAAGAGAATATGTGAAATGGTTTTAGAAGATTTACGTCCATCTAAAATCATGAACAAACAATCATTTGAAAATGCCATTGCAGTAGCCTCAGCATTAGGTGCATCAAGTAACTGCCCTCCTCATTTAATTGCAATTGCCCGTCATATGGGTATTGAGCTGAGTTTAGAAGACTGGCAACGCGTTGGGGAGAACATTCCTCTCATTGTGAACTGCATGCCTGCGGGTAAATATTTGGGTGAAGGTTTTCACCGTGCTGGCGGTGTTCCAGCTGTTTTACATGAATTACAAAAAGCAGGTGTTTTACATGAAGGCTGTGCATCAGTCAGCGGTAAAACGATGGGAGAAATTGCTAAAAATGCAAAAACCTCCAATGCAGATGTTATTTTTCCATATGAACAACCATTAAAACATGGTGCAGGTTTTATTGTGCTTAGTGGCAATTTCTTCGACAGCGCCATTATGAAAATGTCTGTTGTGGGTGAAGCATTTAAGAAAACCTATTTATCTGACCCAAATGGGGAAAATAGCTTTGAAGCACGGGCAATCGTTTTTGAAGGGCCAGAGGACTACCACGCACGAATTAATGATCCAGCCTTAGACATTGATGAACATTGTATTTTGGTCATTCGAGGTGCGGGCACAGTAGGCTATCCTGGCAGTGCGGAAGTTGTAAATATGGCTCCCCCCGCAGAGTTAATTAAAAAAGGAATTGACTCCTTGCCTTGTTTAGGTGATGGCCGTCAAAGCGGAACATCTGCTAGCCCTTCTATTTTAAATATGTCACCTGAAGCCGCGGTAGGCGGTGGCATTGCTTTATTAAAAACCAATGATCGTTTGCGTATTGATCTCAATAAACGCTCCGTAAATGTCCTCATTTCAGACGAAGAGTTAGACAAACGCCGCGAGGAATGGAAACCAACTGTCTCTACATCTCAAACGCCTTGGCAAGAAATGTATCGCAACATGGTGGGGCAATTATCTACTGGTGGTTGTTTGGAACCTGCAACTTTATATATGCGAGTCATAAATCAAGACAACCTCCCAAGACACTCTCATTAATTTCAGGATATTTGTTATGACCATTATCGGACACAACTTTATTGGCGGTTCACGTAGCGCACAAAGTACAACTTTATTAAAAAGTGTGAATGCAACAACTGGTGAGGCTTTGCCTTATGAGTTTCACCATGCAACCGAACAGGAAGTGAATCAGGCCTGTGTAGCAGCTAGCCAAGCCTTTAAAACTTACCGTCATACTTCACCTGAACAGCGTGCTACATTTTTAGAAAACATTGCTGATGAACTCGATGCTTTGGGCACCGATTTTCTAGAGACTATTTCGCAAGAAACCGCTTTGCCACTTGCCCGTTTACAAGGTGAACGGGGCCGTACCAGTGGACAAATGCGCCTGTTTGCTAAAGTATTGCGTCGTGGTGACTTTTTAGGTGCCCGTATTGATACTGCTTTATCTGAGCGTCAGCCTTTACCTCGCCCAGACCTACGTCAGATTAAAATTGGTGTTGGTCCTGTTGCTGTATTTGGGGCGAGTAATTTCCCGTTAGCCTTTTCAACCGCAGGTGGCGACACTGCTTCTACACTGGCAGCTGGTTGTTCTGTGGTAGTGAAAGCCCATAGTGGACACATGGCCACGGCAGATTTTGTGGCTCAAGCAATTGAACGTGCCGTAGAAAAATCAAATATGCCTAAAGGCGTATTTAACATGATCTACGGTAATGGCGTGGGTGAACCTTTAGTGAAGCATCCTTTAATACAAGCGGTTGGATTTACAGGTTCACTACGAGGCGGCCGAGCTTTATGTGACATGGCCGCGGCCCGCCCACAACCGATTCCTGTCTTTGCTGAAATGAGCAGTATTAACCCAATGCTGATGTTGCCCGAAGCCTTAAAAAACCGTGGGGATAAAATTGCACAGGACTTAGGCGACTCAGTTGTTTTGGGCTGTGGTCAGTTCTGTACCAATCCGGGGTTAATTTTAGGCATTAAATCAGCCGAGTTTAGCCAGCTCATTAACAACCTAACTGAAATTATGGGTGGCAAACCTGCACAGACTATGCTGAATGCCGGAACCTTAAAAAGCTATACCGCTGGTCTTGAGCACTTAACCGAGCATCAAGGCACTGAACACTTGGCAGGTCAAGCCCAGCAAAGCAATCAGGCACAGCCACAACTATTTAAAGCTGATGTGGAGCTATTACTTGCAGGTGATCAGCTTCTGCAAGAAGAAATCTTTGGGCCAGCGACAGTGGTAATTGAAGTTGAAGATAAAGCCCAACTTCTTCAAGCCTTACAAAGCATGAATGGTCAGCTCACTGCAACTTTAATTGCCGATGAAGCAGACTTAACCGAGTTTGCAGATGTGGTTCCTGTGCTAGAAGAAAAAGCCGGCCGTTTGCTCATCAATGGTTATCCAACGGGTGTTGAGGTGTGTGATGCGATGGTACACGGCGGACCATATCCAGCCACTTCAGATGCACGAGGTACCTCTGTTGGAACCTTGGCAATTGACCGTTATTTGCGTCCTGTGTGTTACCAGAACTATCCGCAAAGCTTATTGCCAGAGGCTCTAAAAGATAGCAACCCGTTGAAGATTTTAAGACTGGTCAATGGTGAGATGACCAAAGCAGCTATCTAATCAATTAAAAAAAAAGAGACCACTCGTTGGTCTCTTTTAACTTCTACATGCAGAGCTGATAAATAGAATAAAATTCCCAAAATTAACAGGGGTTGTAATTTATATTTTTCATAAATAAATCAACTGCGTACTCAACCCAAGTACTAATTTCACTATCAGAAATTGCATAATTAGGATGTGTCAGACACTTTAGATGGGCATCACTTCGTAATAATGCCAAGAATATATTTGCTGCTATATCGGCAGAGGAATTTAACTCAATCTCTTTATTTTTTTGAGATTTTTCAAGATAACCCGCAATAATATTTGCAAGCTTTTGCGGGCCTACTTCAAAGAATTTTTCAGATAACTCGGGAAATCTAACTGCTTCTGCAATACAAACTCTAAAAAATGCCAATCCTGAATGCGACAATATAAAACACAGATAGGTTTTCCCCATCTCGGTTAAAGCCGAGCGTAAATTTTCAGCTTTTGTCTCGACTAAAATGATTTGCTCTTGCATGTTCGTGCATTGTCGTTCAATCACCGCTGCAAACATCGCTTCTTTATTTTTATAGCACCCATACATCGTTGCTTTTGAAACACCCGCTTGTTTTTGAATCATGTCTGTCGTTGTGCCACTAAAACCGTGAATCAAAAAAAACTTGGTTGCTGCATCCAGAATTTTTTGATCTTTTTCATTAGCTTTAGTTGAAACTGACATATTGGCCTTATAAAAATTTTAGCGATTTCGTTCTAAGTGTAACTCATCGAAAAGTTCAAAATCGAGAATTGACGGAAATTTAATTAAAGAGTAGAGTACCGATCGGTACAGTACAGTAAATATCTGCTCCGTGCAATGAATGGAAGTTTAAGATTTTAAGGTAAAAAATGAATACAAAGCCACTCATCGGTTTAGCAGGTGCAATATTTGCTGCAATGACTGTTGAATTTAACAACCGAATCACGAGCATTACCTTAGTCGACATTCGTGGCGCGATGGGAATTAGTGTTGACTCTGGTTCTTGGGTCAACAGTATTTATGCAAGTGCCATGATTATTGGAATGATTCTATCCACCAGTTGGGCGGTCATTTTTTCTATGCGCAGAGTTCTGCTTTTTGCCATAGGACTTTGTCTCTTTTCTAGCGTTTTAATTCCTTTTAGCCCCAATATCGAAATATTTTATTTATTGCGTGGCTTACAAGGGCTCGCCAATGGTTTAACCATTCCTTTGCTCATGGCCTGTGCGCTTAGATTTTTAGGACCTGACATTCGGCTATGGGGTCTCGCCTGTTATGCATTAACTGCAACATTCTTTCCCAACTTAAGTGCCGCACTCTCTGCATTTTATTTAGATGTGATTGGCTGGAAAATGATATTTTTCCAAACCATTCCTTTTTGTGCACTAAGCGCTGCACTGGTGTATTTGGGGATTCCCCAAGATCCATTGAATTATTCAAGAATAAAAACTTACGATTGGATGGGTGCTATTTTAGCGATTATTAGCTTAGCCAGCCTGAGCACCATGTTGTTGCATGGCAACCATTTAGACTGGTTCCATTCACAATTAATTTGTGTATTGGCCTTAATTAGTGCAATTACTTTACCTTGGTTTTTCATACATGAATGGCGTTATCCATCGCCATTAATTAAACCGCAAATGCTCGAAATCCGAAATTTTGCCTACGCTGTTATTGCCCTGTTTTGTTTTGTCATTATTGGTATGTCCACCAGCACATTACCACTGAATTACTTAAGTGCTGTGCATGGCTATAAACCCACTCAGACCATGTGGATTGGCTTACAAATTGCGGCATTGCAATTTATCTATATTCCTATTGTTGTGAAGCTTTTAAATCAAGCTTGGGTGGATAGCCGATATGTACACGGGTTTGGTTTACTTCTGGTCATCGCGGGTTGCCTAGGTGCAAGTCAACTTGATACCACATGGAATCAAGATCAGTTTTATTTTTGGCATGCAATCTCATGTTTGGGGCAAACCTGTGTCGTGCTCTCGCTCTTAATGATGGGAACAAACAGCGTTCACCCAACCATGGCAATTTATGCATCACCAATGATTAATACTCCGCGTGCGATTAGCGGTGTACTGGGTGTTTGTATTTTGGATTGGATCAATAGAGTGCGCGGTGAATACCATTCAACACGGCTGATTGAAAATACAGCCCAACATGTTTTCCAAAATATTCAAGGCCCTGTCATTAATCCACTTACTCCCCCTGTACTCACTGCAAATGGTAGTGATCGTATTTCAGGTGGTTTATCTGCCCTAAATTCTGCGATTCAAGCACAACAATCTGTTTTAGTTATTAGCGATCAATATCTCATCTTAGCTGGCCTTACCGCTATTTTATTCATTGTGATGTTGATTTTGCCTGTTCGAACCTATCCGCCACGTATTGCTCTCATTAAGTTAATGAATAGTCATAACTCAGGAAAATCTTTATGAGTACTCTCGAAGCCCAAGATACTATCCACACCGAACCACCTAAGTTAACAAAGGTGCAATATCTCAAAAAGCATTGGGTTATGGTTATTGCGTTCATTATTGTCTTAGCATCTATTTTGTGGGTTTTAAAACTTATATTTTTACCCTCTTCGACTATTGAAACAGACGATGCGCGTGTGGATGTAGAGTACTCAACCATTGCCCCTAAAGTATCTGGCAATATTGAAGAAATTTATATTAAAGATCATCAGACCGTAAAAAAAGGCCAACTTTTAGCAAGGATTGATGCACGTGATTATCAAGCTGCTTTGGCTGAAGCTGAATCTAATTATGCAAAAGCACAAGCTGACGTGAGTGAAGCGATGCTCGCAGTTGATAGACAACCCACTGTTATTCGAGAAACTGAAGCACAGCTGAGAAAAGTAGAAGCTGGAATCAAACTCACAAAAGATAATACGGCGCGTTATGAGGAACTACAGGCACTTGGGGCCGAGTCTAGATTAATTACACAGCAATCTAAGACGACTTTGACGGAACAATATGCTGACTTAGACAGTAGTAAAGAAAAAGTGATTGATGCACAGTATCAGCTCAACCAATACAAGATTCAGGTACAAGCCAAACAAGCTGCTCTTAAACAAGCACAAGCAGCACTTGATAAAGCAAAACTGAATTTGAGTTATACAGAAGTTCGTGCGCCTATTGATGGCATGATTGGTCAAAAATCAGCTAACGTAGGTAACTTTGTGAGCGCTGGTAATCCACTCATGGTGGTTGTGCCTTTAGATCAAGTCTATGTAGAAGCCAACTTCCGTGAAATTGAGCTAAAACAAATAAAAATTGGACAACCTGTTAATGTCTATGTAGATGCTTATAACGTTGAGCTAAAAGGCGTGGTAGATAGTTTCTCTCCATCTACTGGCGCATTTTTCTCTCCGATCTCTGCGACCAATGCAACTGGTAACTTTACCAAAATTGTTCAGCGTCTTCCTTTACGAATCAAGCTTGTTGAAAATCAAAAAGACGTTAAATTATTACGCCCTGGTTTATCGGTTTTAGTATCAATAGATACGAATAAATAGATAGTCTAGATTTCAAAATATGAGAGAAAAAGAGACCATTTACGGTCTCTTTTCTAATGATGAGTTTTAAAAAGTCTTTAAAACTTTTTAGTGTAGTTTACAAACAAGCGGTCTTCACCAAAGTCATTGCCATGTTTTACGTTGTAATCAATACGAATGTATTGCAGGGCCACGCCTTTTAAGAACGGCTGCTGAAACGCATAATTTAAAATCACATTCGACTCAGTTTCATGGTTTTTCTCGCCATTGGCCGCTTTAAAGTCATGGCCGTAAACATATTTCACCATCGCATTTAGGCCCGGTATATAGTCTTTAAAGTCGTAGCCGTACATAATGTGGTAAGACTTTTCTTCTTTTTTAAAGAATCCCGTGGCATTCCAGTTAATGAAATAAGTCTCTGGTAAAAAGCCATCCGGTAAGGGATAGGCTGACTCGCCGATAATTTGTTGATAACCTAAACCAAAGGTATGATTTTTTACTTTGAGTGTTTCTAGCACCCCAATGTTTTGTGCATCAATATCAAAAGTATTGCCGTCATCTTTTGCATTGAAATATTTAAACTTAGACGTAAGAGCAAAGTTAGGTTGTTTCCAATTATGCTCAAGCCCTACATAGTGTTTGTTGTAGAGGTCTTCCAAGTTACCAAAGTAGTATTCGCCCTTGAGTGACGGCGTAATTTGATAGCGCAGGTCAATATAATTTAAGCCATCAGAATCTTTGGTAATTCCATTTGATGTAAACGAAAACTTTTTAAAGTCTTCTTCATTTCGTGGCGACACTTTTTCAACCCGTCCAATTTCAGCATAGAGCTGATCTGAAAGTTGCGACTTAAGATTGGTTCCCCAATAAGAGGCAAGTAATTGTCGGCTGGCATCAACAGCCGTTACAGGCAGGTCTAACCAGAGTTCACCGACACTCAGCAAGGTTTTGTCATAGCCCAGCTTTAAAGTGGCACCGTATTTTAAAAAGTCTGATGCTTGAGATTGTGTTTCCTTATTAAAAGGTAAGACCGTGTCCGCAACATGTTTATCTGAACTTAGACGTACAGCGTATTGAACAGAAGCATCAGCCCCAATGGTGATGGGTTTGTCTGCAATTTGCAGCGGAGTATCATGCATTTTCGATTTATAAAATAATGACGCTGCCTGAGACCAGCTACCCGTATCTTTGAGTGCATCATTATCAAAGTCGCGGTTGATATAGGCATTCTTTAGCGTGAATTTCCACTCATCTTCGTCTTGTTGAGTGGTATTGGCTGCCCACAACAATGAATGACCACTACAGATAAATAAAAGAGTAGAAAACTTTAAATATGGTATTTTTAAATATTTCATGAAACAAATCATCCTTTAATTATTGTCTGCGCCATCCTTTGGCGCAGACATATATTTGTTCGTTGCGATAGCCTTATCTCAATTTGAAGCGACTAAAACTTGAGACCGATTTTTCTTTAAACGTTTAATGAGTAACAATGAAACCGCGGCACAAAATGCAGGTATCGCTAAAATGCTTAAAATTTCAAAACTGGAGAGATTTAATGACATTAACCAGCCGCCCATAATTGACCCCACAATCGACCCTGAGCGCCCTACTGCATTGGCCCAACTTACCCCTGTTGCACGGCAATGTGTTGGATAAAAACTAGATGCAAAAGCATTTGCTCCTACTTGCGAACCACTAATTCCTGCACCTACACCAAACATGGCAAACATCAATAAAGCCGTATTTGCCTGTTCAATTCCAAACCCTAAACAAATCAGGAAAAAACCACCAAAAACATAAGCCGTACTTAAAATTTTGGTTGCATCCATCTTATCCATCAGTAGGCCTAAGACAATGGCACCAATGGTTCCACCTATTTGGAAAATTGAAGTCAGCCATGACGCGTTGGATAAATTAAAGCCCTCATTGGTCAGTAAAGTAGGCATCCAACTTGAAATCATATAAATAATGAGAAGGCTCATAAAAAAGGTAAACCAAATCAAAAAAGTGCCCAAAGCAAAGCCTTTATTAAACAAATCTTTCAAACTTGATTTTTCGACTTCATTGACTGTTGGAACCAACGTAGGATTACTATTTAAATGCGGCGCGATACGGTGAATAATCTTTTCAATTTTTTCGGTGCCTTTCTTTTTAAGCACTAAAAATCGGATAGATTCAGGTAATAAAAAATATAAGAAAGGTACAGTCGCTAAAGGCAACACTCCCCCAATGAGCAAAATACCGTGCCAGCCAATATGAGGAAGTAACTGAGCCGAAAAAATACCCCCAAGAGCAGAACCAACAGTAAAGCCACAGAACATCATGGTTACAAGATTAGAGCGACGAGATGTAGGCGCATATTCAGACGTTAAAGTAATTGCATTGGGTAAAGCCCCACCTAGACCCAAACCAGTGAGAAATCTCCAAATAATTAGGGTTTGTAAATCTGCTGAAAAAGATGCAAAAACACTGGCAATTCCAAACATAATCACCGAACCAATCAAAATCGGTTTACGGCCTAATTTATCGGATAACGGTCCGAAAATGAGTGCACCTGCCATCAGTCCAAACAAGCCAGCGCCAAATAAAGGTGCCAAATCGGTTGCTTGCAACCCCCATTCTGCCTTTAAAGCAGGTGCAATAAACCCAACTGCTGCGGTATCAAACCCATCAATCGCAACAATCAAAAAACACAACCACATGATTAATTTTTGCAAAGACGATAGCGGTATTTCATCAATGAAACTTTGTACGTCTATAGAATTTTGAGACATGAGAGCTCCTTTCGCCAATACATTGGCGTATATGCAATCCTTAGCAAAGGTGCCCAACTGTATTTTTTATTTAGGTTGAGCACCTATTTCAATAAATCAGATCAATTTAATTTATTTCACATTCACCGTAATTCCAGTCAGTCCAGTAATGTCTGCATGCATAACATCACCTTTCACTACCGCACCCACGCCTTCTGGAGTTCCTGTAAAAATCAAATCACCTGCTTTTAATTTAAATAACGTAGATAAATTGGCAATCGTTTCGGCCACAGACCAAATCAGATGACTGACATCGCTGTGCTGTCCGGTTTTACCATTTACCGTTAAATGAATATCGGCATTATTGATTTCACCCGTTTGAGTAATCGGATGAATTGGGCCAACTGGTGCAGAAAAATCAAAAGCCTTACCGATTTCCCATGGACGGCCTTTTTCACGCATTGCCATCTGTAAGTCACGGCGGGTCATATCTAAACCAACGGCATAGCCATAGATATAGTTCACTGCCTCCTCAACTGAGACATTTTTGGCATCTTTACCAATTGCAACGACTAATTCGATTTCATAATGAAAATTTGAAGTTTCAGATGGATATGGAATATCAACCGCATCTGTATTTACTGGAACAACCGACTCAAGGTCATTTGGCTTACAAAAGAAAAATGGCGGTTCACGGTCTGGGTCAAAACCCATTTCACGTGCATGAGCAGCATAGTTACGGCCGACACAATACACACGGCGTACAGGAAATTTATGCTCTGAGCCGTGAATAAATAGACCCGCAGTGGTCATTGGTTCAAAAATAAATGACATATATAAATTCCTTCTATTAAGTTAATCACGACTCAAAATGCATCAGCCTGCTGTTCAGGTGCTGCTTTTTGAAATGCTTCTAAGGTCATACAATGTTGGTAAATTTCATTAATGTTTGGATAAGCCGATAAATCGACTTTAAAACGCTCGGCAGAAACGACTTGTGGAACTAAATAGGCATCTGCAATGGTCGGTTGCTTGCCATAGCAGAACTTTTCGCGACTCTGGTCTTGTTCCAAAATATGTTCTAAAGCTGCAAATCCATCTTGAATCCACTTGGCACACCATGCATTGATTTGTGCATCATCCAACCCTAAGTTCTGGCGTAAATATTCAAGAACACGCTTGTTGTTTAAGGGGTGAACATCGCATCCAACTAATGCAGCAATGGCACGGACTTTTTCACGACCCAATGCATCTGTAGGCAATAAAGCAGGTTCGGGATATTGTTCTTCTAGCCATTCGATGATGGCTGGACTTTGCAACAAGTTTCCCGATTCAGTTTCAAGTACGGGTACAAATCCTTGCGGATTTAAAGCTTTAAAAGCAGCTTGATGATGTTCGTTTTTAGCGAGTGAGATATAAGTTGCTTCGTAAGCCAAACCCTTTAGGTTCAACACAATGCGAGTTCGATGCGATGTACCGCTACGGAAAAAGCTATAGAGTTTCATGCTACATTTCCTTGATAATTTTTCACTGCATCAAGGCAGTTATTGACATTCCAGCCATATAACCATTCCATTGCATCATAAAAACGTTCAGTAGGACGTCCACGCCACAAATCGTTGCGAACCAAGCGTTGCACACCTTTGGCATGGTAAATTTTGCCCATTTCACGTGAAGACAAAACAATGCGCGCTGTACGTGCCACACGTGCTTTTTGGTAGATATCAAAAGCTTTTAAAATGTCATGGTCAGTAACACGTAACGCTTCACCTAAAGTTACGGCGTCTTCCATCGCCATACATGCACCTTGCGCCATATATTGCGTGGTTGGATGTGCTGCATCCCCAAGTAATGTCACACGGCCAAAAGTCCATGTTTCAATCGGCTCACGGTCTGCGGTTGCCCAGCGGCGCCAGCTTTTAGGTAGCTCAATCAATTGACGGGCTTTCGGGCAAATCCCTTGAAAATAAGACAGCACTTCTTCTTTAGAGCCATCGGTTACGCCCCACTGTTCTTGCTCACGGCTATGGAACGTCACCACAACGTTATATTCCTTTCCACCGCGTAGTGGATAATGCACAAGATGACAATTTGGCCCGACCCAAATACTGGCTGCATTCCATTTCAAGTCTTCAGGAAACTCGCTTTCAGGTACTACAGCACGGTAAACCACATGACCTGTAACCAATGCAGGGTCACCCACATAGGTATCACGCACAACAGATTTAACTCCATCAGCACCGATAAGTGCCTGACCATGATATTGCTTCCCGTTTTGATCGGTAATCGTTACGCCAGCATCATCTTGGTCAACTTTTTGAATATGACAATTAGTAATAATTTCCAAGTTGCCGTATTGTTTAGCACCTTCGACCAATGAACCATGAATGTCGGCACGGTGAATCACCGCATATGGGTTACCAAAACGTTCACGGAATTTTTCATCGGTTGGAATTTTGCCGACCTGATATTCATCAATCGCATCGTGCATAACCATATAGTCGGTATAAACTGCTTTACTACGAGCAATCTCACCAATTCCTAGCGCATCAAAGGCATGAAATGCGTTAGGACCTAGTTGAATTCCTGCACCGATCTCACCAATTTCAGGTGCTTGTTCAAAAACCTGTACCTTAAAACCTTGTTTTGCCAAAGCCAGTGCAGCTGCAAACCCGCCAACGCCGCCACCAGCAATTAATATCGGTTGTTGAGTATTTGACATGATTTATATCCTTATAAAATATTCTATTTACTGGCGCTCACGCACAGAGTACAAACCCAGTTTCCGTTGTAAGGGCGCTTCATCTGCAATAAACAAATAGCATGGTTGATCTGAGGTATTGATTAAATCAATATGAGCAAAACATGGCGCACATGCCGTATCAGCTTTATTTAAATTGAAATCTTTCTGATCAATTTTGACTTGGAGCTGACCATCAATCACATGAAAAATTTGGGCAGTAGAACGCGGTTGGAGCTGTAAAGTTTCATTTGGTCTGAGCATTAAAGCGGAGTAACCAATAATTTTTTGACAGTCATCACCGGTTTCAGGATTGATGTAAGTCACCTGAGTTGGGGCTTGATGGTTTTTATCATCTGCAAGCGCGTGCAAAACTTTTTTGGTTTCTTTCCAAGAGTAACGCATGATCGGATACAAGGCATTTTCACGGGTAAAATGTGCAGTTGGTACAATGCCAGTTCCATAATGATGAGCATTTCCGGCACTGGTCACTTTTTGGATTTCACCCGGTTGTACATAAGAAGCCTCCATGTAATAAACCAAAGGTAAATCTAGTACATCTAACCAGATGACAGGCTCATCGCCATCATGTCCATGTTCATGCCACAGCCCTGATGGTGTAAGGATTAAATCTCCATGCTCCATCATGCATTTTTGACCTTCAACCGTTGTATAAGCCCCTTCACCTTCAACAATCAGACGCACTGCATTTGGGGTATGTCGATGTGACGGCGCCCACTCTTTTGGCAACAAAAGCTGCATGCCAAGATACATGACCGAACTGGCTTTCATATTTTCCAGACCATGTCCGGGATTGGCTAAAACCAATACACGGCGTTCAGCTTTTTCAATTGGTGTTAACTCACCTGCTTCGAGCAATAAAGGTTTAATATTCTGAAAATACCAAGCGGTTGCTACGGTCTGCGGCATCGGTTTATGCGGAGGTAATACATTACGTAAACTTGGCCATAAAGGGACTAAATTTGATTCTTCAAGTTGACTAAGATAACGTTTCGGCAAGTCATCTAGTGTTGCTAACTGTTCCATTTCAGATCCTCTATTTAAGGCCAATTTGTACAAGAAGACTTTGTACTTTTACGGCCTATTCTTCCTTGATCATCAATGTAACAATCGAAAATTGTTGAATCCATGCACAAAAAACAATAGTCTGTATTGATAAAAACAATACAAGGAAATTAAAGTGTTTGATCTTGATACTCGGCTTTTACAAATTTTCTTTGAAATTTATAAACATAGCAGTGTGTCTAAAGCTGCCGAACAGCTTGAAATTGGACAACCCACTTTAAGTATTGCGTTAAATAAATTACGTGAGCATTTTCAGGACCCACTTTTTGTCCGTATTGAAAATAAGATGCAACCTACTGAGTTATCTAAACAAATATATCCGCTAGTTGTAGAAATTCTGAACCGACTAAAACTGGTTCAAAACTACAATATTGAATTTGATCCTCAGACTTCAAATTATCAATTTAAAATCAGCATGACTGATATTAGCCATCTGGTTTTATTACCCAAACTGATCAATTATTTACGTGCCCACGCACCCAATATTCGCTTGGAAATTGTCCCAATTGATGCCAATACACCAGTGATGATGTCAAATGGCGATATTGACTTAGCCATTGGTTTTTTGCCTCAGCTTGAAGCAGGTTTTTATCAGCAAACACTTTTCCAGCAACGTTATATTTGTATTGCCAGTAAAGAACACCCAAGGCTTACAGGCACAATGCTTTCAGACCAAGAATTTCGCCAAGAGCTACATGTCGATATTTTTGCAACGGGTGGACACTACGTGCTGGAGCATGAGTTACAAAAACTGGGAGTAAACCGAAATATTCTGGTTCGTTTGCCAAGCTATTTAGGGGTTGGCTTGGTTGTTCAAGACACCGACGCGATTGCGACTATTCCTCATTATTTAAGTCAGGTGCTTTTAGTCAGAGGTGGTTTAAAAGTTTTAGAACCTCCTTATCATTTTCCGACTTATAGCGTAAAGCAGCATTGGCATGCACGAATTCATCAAACACCAAGTAACCAATGGTTAAGAAGAGTATGTTTTGAACTTTTTTCTGAATAGAATATTTAAACAGACACCATTAAAAAACTAATAAAAACAAAAAGACTTTGCATAGATGAATAAAATCTCACTACACAAAGTCTTTATAAACTCTTTTTTAAATTAATCTAAATTCATGGCAACCGATCTGGTTGCTTTACGCTTTCGCGTGACAAACAACCCGCAAATGACCACCAATAAAGTTACGCCTAAAGATAAAGTAGTTTCATAACTATAGGTTGGTGATAAGAACATATAACCTAAAACGGTCATAATGACCAAAATCACAAACCACGTTAACCATGGGAACAACCACATTTTAAAAGATATAGCTGCGCCCTCTTTTTCCAATTTATGTCTTAACCGTAATTGAGAAAATGCAATTACAAGATAAACAAGTAATGCGATTGAGCCTGTGGTGGATAGCAAGAACCCAAAGACTTGTCCTGGGAACATATAGTTCACCGCACAGCAGATCACACCAACCAAAGTAGATAAAAATACAGCTGAAGTCGGTACACCTGCTCTATTAATTTTTGTCACAACACTCGGTGCTTCGTGGCGTGTACCTAAAGCAAATAACATTCGAGATGAGGTATAAACTGCGGCATTCATACAGCTTGCAACTGCAATAAAAACCACAGCATCCATAATCAATTTAGTTTCGGGAACATTTAAACTCATTAACACAAACTGAAAGGTCCCGAATTTTTGTAAGTCTGGCGAACGCCAATCGACCAAAGCAACAGCAAGAAAAATTGAAACAACAAAGAATAATATAATTCGATAAAGCACTAAATTCGTTGCACGTTTAATTTTTTCTTCTGGATTTTTAGATTCTGCCGCTGCAATAGAAAGAATTTCTATTCCAAAAAATGAAAATGCTGAGATTAAAATGGCTGATAAAACACCGCCCATTCCGTGTGGCATAAAACCACCATTTGAAAATAGGTTACCAACGCCACTGACATTTGTTGCTAAAGGCCACATTCCAAATACAGCCATTGCTCCAATGATAATAAATACTACAATCGCAATAACTTTAATGAGTGCAAACCAAAACTCAAATTCACCAAAGCTTTTGGTACTAAAAAAGTTAGCTAGACTGAGTAAAATAATAAAGGCAAATGCATAAACGGCACTAGAAATTTGCGGGAACCATGCGTGTAAAATTTCAGCTCCAGCAATGGCTTCGATTGGAATCACCAACACCCAAAACCACCAATATAGCCATCCAATGGTAAACCCTGCCCAAGGGCCAATTGCTTTACGGGCATATGTAGAAAATGAACCTGTATCAGGTTGCGCGACCGCCATTTCACCCAGCATGCGCATGACCAGAAAAACTAAAATACTTGTAATTATATAAGCAAGTACGGCAGCAGGCCCTGCTTTTGCAATTGCCGCAGAAGAGCCTACAAATAAACCTGCACCAATAACACCACCAATACTAATCATGGTGACATGTCGATTAGAAAGTCCTTCACTTAATTTTATTGTTTTATCATTGTTCATATTCGATTCCTTCAAATTGACAAACTGATTTTAAAACCGTCTTAAAAATGTACTTCTCCAACTTGTACGAAACAAAAAAGGGAAAATCAGAGTTTTCCCTTTTTATTGATTAATTTAATGTAGGCATAGCAAATTGTTTGGCTTCACGAAGCTGAGTTGAAGGCCAACGTTGGGTAATGGTTTTACGGCGTGTATAAAAACGCACACCATCTGGACCATATGCATATAAATCACCAAACAATGAACGCTTCCAACCACCAAAGCTATGATATGCAACTGGTACAGGTAATGGCACATTGACCCCAACCATACCGACTTGAATATTGCTCGTAAAATAACGTGCAGCCTCACCGTCACGAGTGTAAATACACGTTCCATTACCATATTCATGGTCATTAATAAGTTGCATTGCATCTTGCATGGTTTGTACACGAATGACCTGTAAAACAGGACCAAATATTTCTTGCTGATAACTTGTCATGTCTGGTGAAACTTGGTCAATTAAAGTCGGCCCAACAAAAAAACCGTTTTCATAACCTGCCGGTTTTGCATCACGACCATCCACAACAATTTTAGCACCTTGTTGCTCTGCACTTTGAATAAAAGCTTGTACTTTGTCTTTATGTGCTTGCGTAATGAGCGGTCCGAAGTCATTACGCTCATCTGCATAATGCCCAAACTTCAACTGCTTCATTTCTTGTTTTAATTTTTCAATCACAACGTCGGCAACTTCATCGCCAATTGCAACTGCGACTGATAACGCCATACAACGTTCACCAGATGAGCCAAACGCCGCCCCTAACAAAGAAGTCACAACATTATCAATATCGGCATCAGGCATAATAATTGCATGATTTTTTGCTCCCCCTAAAGCTTGGCAGCGCTTACCACTCGCCGTTGCCGTACGGTATATGTACTCTGCAATAGGCGTAGATCCAACAAAGCTAACTGCTTGAATTTTAGGATGATGAAGCAACGTATCAACCGCCTCTTTATCGCCGTTTACAACACTAAAAACACCATCAGGCAAGCCTGCTTGTTTTAAAAGCTCCGCTAAAAATAAAGCGGCAGAAGGCGCTTTTTCCGAAGGTTTTAAAATAAAACAGTTACCGCAAACGATTGCCATTGGGAACATCCACAACGGAACCATTGCAGGAAAGTTAAAAGGCGTAACACCTGCAACCACACCTAGCGGCTGGAACTCACTCCACGAATCAATATCTGGACCCACATTTTTTGAATATTCGCCTTTTAAAAACTCCGGCGCACCACATGCATATTCAACGTTTTCAATCCCACGTTGTAATTCACCTTTAGCATCGTGGCAAATTTTTCCGTGTTCTTCACCAATGAGTTGGCAAAGCTTGTCAGCATTTTCTTCAAGTAATTGCTTAAATTTAAACATCACACGTGCGCGTTTAATCACTGGTGTATCACGCCATGCAGGAAAAGCTTGCTCTGCAATTTGAACCACTTGATTGACCAGCTCTGCATCTGCAAGTGCAACTTCTTTTGTACTCTCGCCAGTCGCTGGATTATAAACAGGCTGTTTCCTGGTGGTTTTAGTGACGAGTCCACCATCAATAAAATGCCCTACCACTTTAATGGTTTGCTGACTTGAATCTATTTCTGTGTTGGCAACCGTGTTACTGTCAAAATTCTCTAAAGTATTCATCTTTATTCCTTGTATCTATTCATCTTGTCCAATTAAGTTTTAAATCGATCAATGTTATTTCACTTGATAAATTGCCTCACCGACGGCATTCATGAGTCGTTGTAACTCTGTCTCTGTGCTATTAAACATTGGGCCAAACTGAAGCGTATCTCCGCCAAAACGGACATAGAAACCCGCTTTCCAAAGCTGCATACCAATTTCAAAACCACGAATCGTCGCATCGCCATCACGCGGTGCTAATTGCACAGCACCAATCAGCCCGCAGTTGCGTATATCAAGAATGTTTGGAGCGCCTTTTAATTCATGTAAAAGCTTTTCAAAGCTTGGAGCTAAAGCAGCTGATTGATGAATT
Organism: Acinetobacter sp. DMC2; assembly: GCF_056314305.1. NCBI lineage: Bacteria > Pseudomonadati > Pseudomonadota > Gammaproteobacteria > Moraxellales > Moraxellaceae > Acinetobacter > Acinetobacter sp. DMC2. The sequence goes on from NZ_JBQUYP010000003.1 coordinate 432,851, forward strand.
AAATTTTTCTTCTCTAAAACATCAAGTGTTGCTAAAGCCGCTGCACAAGCCACTGGGTGCGCCGAATAGGTATAGCCATGGGTAAATTCAACCGCATGTTCAGGTAAATCTTGCTGCATAAAGGCATCATAAATTTCATGGCTTGCCACTACGCCACCCAGTGGAATAGCGCCGTTGGTAATTTGTTTGGCAAAATTTAAAATATCTGGTGTAACGTCAAAATATTCTGAAGCCGTCCAAGTCCCCATTCGCCCAAAACCAGTAATGACTTCATCAAAAATAAGTAAGATATCGTGTTGATCACAGATTTCTCTTAAACGTTTTAAATAACCAATCGGCGGCACAATACATCCTGCCGAACCAGAAACAGGCTCTACAATGACGGCAGCAATATTCGAAGCATCATGTAGCTCAATTAACTTAAGCATCTCATTGGCAAGCTCTACACCACCTGTTTCAGCACAGCCTTTGGTAAAACTTAAATCGGGCTGTAAGGTATGCGGTAAGTGGTCTACATCCATAAGCTGACCAAACATTTTTCGGTTGCCACCGATACCACCAAGACTTGTCCCTGCAACGTTTACACCATGGTAGCCACGTGCACGCCCAATCAACTTGGTTTTGCTTGGTTTGCCTTTAATTCGCCAATAGGCACGCGCCATTTTAATTGCGGTGTCGGCAGACTCTGAACCCGAGTCGGTAAAGAACACATGCTGCAATTTTTCAGGCATAAGTTGAATAATTCGCTCAGCCAGTTGAAACGACAATGGATGACCAAATTGAAATGCTGGCGAGTAATCCAGCTTTGCTAACTGAGTACTTACGGCTTGCTGAATTTCAGGAAGCGTATGCCCAGCACCACAAGTCCAAAGCCCTGATAATGAGTCGTAGACTTCACGGCCAGTACTATCAATTAAATAAGACCCTTTAGCACCAACAATCATCCGTGGATCTTTATGGAAATTGCGATTTGCAGAAAATGGCATCCAATGCGCTTGATAATTTAAGCTCATCTGAGCATTTGATTGAATATTTTCCGATGCAGAATCGCCATCAGTTAATTTGTCGATATCAAACATAATCACTCTTCTTGTTTTGAGGCTATTTTTTGAGTGTACATAGCACTATAGTTTTGATAAATTCAAATTATCTTGAGTTTAGATTTAAAAAAACAAAACTAAATGAAACCTAAAAAACTAAATCAAGTCACTGATTTTGATATTAAATTACTTAAAATATTTAAAACGGTTTGTGACTGTCACAGCTTTACATCTGCCGAAAGTATTCTTGGCATTAGTCGTTCTGCAATTAGTTTGCATATGAGCGATTTAGAGAATCGTTTAGGCATTCGGCTATGCCAACGTGGCCGCGCAGGGTTTGCATTGACTGATGAAGGACGGGAAATTTTAGAATATATAGAAGTGCTCACCGCATCTATCGAAGACTTTCGCTCCAAAGTCAATCAAATGCATAACCGTCTAAAAGGCGAATTTAATATAGGTATTATTAATAACCTTGTGACCATGCCAAGTGGCTACATTACCAATACGCTGGCACAACTTGCCGAAGAACATTCGGAAGTGATCATTAACATTAGCATGAGCACACTTTCAGATATTGAGTGCCGTGTATTAGATAACCGTTTACATGCTGGAGCAATTCCCCTTGTGACTCCGCTGTCTGGCCTAGACTATTTTGACTTATATAGCGAAAGTTCATTTTTGTACTGCGGTAAAAACCATCCCTTGTTTGGCAAATGTAGCAAGATGGAACTAGATGAATTAAAAAAATGGCAAGCTGTACTTCCTAATTATGCAATCACACCTGAAGCGGCAAAGTTGCACCAGCTTTTAGACTGTAAAGCGACAGCAAGCGACCGTGAAGGAATCGCATTTCTGATTTTAACGGGAAAATTCTTAGGTTTTTTACCCGACCACTATGCAAAAAAATGGGTTGAAGATGGTTTTATGCAAGCTGTTTCAAAGGAAAAAATGCATTACAGCACGCCCATTTGCTTAATTACTCATAAAGGCAAAAACCACAACATTATTTTAAAAACTTTTATGGAAATGCTCGAAAAGCGGGTGCTGAATCATTAGGGAGGTAGTTTCTACCTCCGCCAGATCGTAAAAAAATCCACTACAAACCAAAATTAAAGATTATAAAAAGAATTAGTTAATTGCTATTTCATAATGAAAATTATGAGCCAAGCCAAACGACTCACGGTATTCAACTGCAACCCCTTCAAGATTTTTTGCAATACGGCATACCTTAACTAAAGGATCTTCAAGCTTATTATTTAAATAGCTATCTTTAATGTTTTTCTCAAAAGTTAACCGTTCTCTTGCAGAAGAAACAAATTGGCCACAGTGCTGATAATAAAAAGGATAAAGTAAATTACCAAAATCAGAGATCGGAATTTCTTCCAGATTTTTAAATAAACCTTCAGGCAGCCAAATTCTTTCACTTAAAACAACGACTTCTTCATGCTTACGCACACGCTCGATATAAAGCAACTTTTCGGTAAGCCCAAGCCCCAGCTCTGAGTTTACTTCCGGTATCGCTTCACATACTTCTACTTTTTTAATTTGACCTTGTGGCTGAATGAGTTCGCCTTTTTTATTACGTAGTCTAAAAAAACGAATAAGTGAGTTTTCAAAATTAGGTTGTTTTAAAAAAGTGCCTTTTCCTTGCAACTTAATTAACAAGCCGTCCTCAACCAGCCCTTCTACAGCTTTTCTAACGGTTCCAACCGATACGCTATACATTTGCGCAAGCTCTTGTTCGCTTGGAATAGGCTCTTCCACTGTCCACTTAGACTGGATCAGGAGTTTTTGAAGTTCCCAACGGACCTTTTCATATCTTGGCAATTTAAAATTTTTAAATGCAGTCTCATCAAGCATTTGCGTTAAACATTATGAAATCGATTTGACAATATTAGCATAGTTCTATGTAATACAAAAAACCAAACATATATATGTTTAGATGTTTATATATTTATCAAGGAAGATAATATGACTGCATTAATGCTGATGGCTTTAGCTGTATCTATAGGTTTAGGTTATAAAACAAAAATCAATATTGGATTTTTTACAATCGCGTTTGCCTACCTGATCGGTTGTTTTGGTATGGGTCTTAAGCCTTCTGAAGTTATTGAATTATGGCCTGTCAAAATTTTCTTTATTATTTTATCTGTTACTCTGTTTTATAACTTTGCTCTGGCAAATGGCGCACTAGAGAAGCTTGCCAGCCATCTTTTATATAAATGCCGTAAGTTTCCTCAGTTTTTACCTTTAGCGATTTTTTTCGCCGCGACCATTATTGCCGGCCTAGGCGCAGGTTTTTATACGGTGCTTGCTTTTATGGCACCGATTACCCTGCTGCTGTGTAAAAAAACCAATATGAATATGATTATTGGTGGGATGGCTGCAAATTACGGCGCTTTAGCTGGCGCAAATTTTATGACATCACAAAGTGGCATTATTTTCCGAAGCTTAATGGAAAATACAGGCATTAGCTCTCAAACCGCTTTTTCATATAGTAGCGGAATTTTTGTCTTAACTTTAATTATTCCAATTGCAGTATTGGGAATTTATACCCTCTGGAATAGAAAAAGTAATTCAATTGTCATTGAAGATCAAAAGCCTGAGCCATTCGACAAAAAGCAGAAACAATCAATTTTTCTCATTATTTTAATGATGTCGATTGTTTTGGTTTTTCCCATATTGCACCTTGTTTTTCCAGATGCAAAAACCATCAGTTTTTTAAATTCCAAAATTGATATTGCTTTCCTTGCCATTACCTTTTCACTCATCAGTTTACTCATGAAACTTGCCGATGAGAAAAAGGTCGTTGCACTTGTGCCTTGGGGAACGCTTATCATGATTTGTGGTGTCGGTATGCTCATCGCATTAGGCGTGAAACTCGGCATTATTACGACACTTTCAGAATGGTTAGCACACAACGTTCCAGTTTGGGTTATTCCAGTACTGCTATGCCTGATTAGTGCCATCATGTCTGTCTTTTCAAGCACGCTTGGTGTTGTTGCCCCAACCCTATTTCCAATTGTTCCAGCGCTTGCAATTACGTCTGGATTAAATCCACTTGTGCTCTTCATTTGTATTGTTGTGGGGGCACAAGCTACAGCTATTTCTCCTTTCTCATCTGGCGGTAGCCTCATTATGGCTTCAGCACCAGCAGATATCGATAAAACCAAATTCTTTAATCAACTGTTATTTAAAGCCATTCCTGTAGGACTAATCGCAGCTTTAATCGCTATTTTCGCTTTAAAATTTGTAATGTGAGATGGAAATGAACTGTATAGATACACATGCACATGTTTTTTCGACTCAGGACCACAGTATCGAAACAGCACGATACGCACCTGATTACGATGCAACTGTACAAAGTTTTGTCTCTCATCTTGATCAACACAATTTTACGCATGGCGTTTTAGTTCAACCCAGCTTTTTGGGTACAAATAATCAAGCGATGTTAAATGCAATTCAGCAATCCCCTGACCGTTTAAAAGGAATCGCCGTTGTTCAACATACGACGGCTTTTGATGAGCTATTGCAACTTAAAGAACAAGGCATCGTCGGTATTCGCTTAAATCTATTCGGTCTTAACCCACCTTCGCTAAATACGCCTGAATGGCAAAAGTTTTTACGAAATGTGGAAAGTCTCAACTGGCAAGTTGAATTGCACGCTCCACCAAAATATCTGGTCCAGCTTTTACCACAACTGGGTGACTATAGTTTTAATGTCGTGATTGACCATTTTGGCCGAGTTGACCCAGTTAAAGGGATTGAAGATCCAGATTATCAGAAGTTTCTAAGCTTACTTAACGTAAAACAGCACTGGATTAAAGTGTCCGGTTTCTACCGTTTAGGTACTACGCCTAACAATATAAATATGGCACGACAGGCCTATAACATTCTTAAAGAAAAAGGCTTTTTACACAAACTCATTTGGGGAAGCGATTGGCCGCATACCCAACATGAATCTTCAATAACTTATGAGGACGCATTTAAAACTTTTAAACACATCGTGTTTGATAAACACGAGCAATGTTTAATTTTAAATCAGAACCCGACCGAGCTGTTTGATTTCTCACGTACATAAGGAGTATGTATGAAAAATGATATATCTATATCGGAAGTAGAAAAGTCAACGATCCGTAAACTTTCTTTTCGTATTCTTCCTTTCCTCATTCTTTGTTATTTCATCGCTTATATTGATCGGGTGAATATTGGTTTCGCCGCTTTAACCATGAACCAAGAAATTGGTTTAACTGCTACCGCCTTTGGTTTCGGTGCGACATTATTCTTTATTGCCTACGTTATATTTGAAATTCCCAGCAACATGGCAATGGAAAAGCTGGGGGCACGTATCTGGATTGCAAGAATCATGATTACTTGGGGAATTGTGGGTTGCTGTACCGCCTTCATTACCGGCCCCATTTCTTATTCGATTTCAAGATTTTTACTCGGCGCTGCCGAAGCTGGTTTTTTCCCGGGCGTACTACTGTATTTAACGCTCTGGTTCCCAAAACGATATATGGCTCGAATTGTTGCTGTATTTATGGTTGCCATTCCTTTATCTAACTTTATCGGTTCACCGTTATCTGCTTTATTATTAGGTTTACATGGTTTACTGGGTTTAAGTGGATGGCAAGTGCTTTTAATTTTAGAAGCCTTACCCGCGATTCTTCTTGGTTTATTTTGTCTTGTATGGCTGCCTAACACTGCAAATAATGTTAAATGGTTAAATCAAGAAGAAAAGGAATGGCTCTCAAACACCTTAACTTTTGAAAAAAACCAATTGTTAAATTCTGAAAAACAAGACAGTGCTGAGCAGAAAAAGAGTAAGTTTAAACTTCTTATTACCAATAAATATTTATGGTTCTTCGCAATTATCTATGCAGGAAGTTCAGCAACCAGCAATATTTTATCGTTATGGATGCCTCAAATTTTAAAAGCCTTTCATTTAACTGCTATGCAAACCGGTCTGTTAAATATGATTCCGTTTGGTTTAGCCGCTGTGTTTATGATTGTTTGGGGCATACATGCTGATAAAAGTGGTAATAAGAGTTTGAACACAGCTATTCCGCTATTTGTGACGAGTCTTGGTTTGCTTCTTACGATTTTTACTTCATCTTTAACATTAAGCTTGCTTTTATTCTCGTTAGTTTTGATGGGTAACTATGCCATTAAAGGTCCTTTCTGGGCTTTGGTTTCTGAACGTTTACCACCTACTTTAGTTGCTGTGGGCATTGCGGCGGTCAATACTATCGCGCATATTGGTACTGGCCTTATGAACTCTATCATGGGCATAGTCAAAGACTACTCGGGTAGTTTCCCTATTTCTCTTTTACCGCTATGTATGCTTACATTTACGGGTGCAATGATTGCGTTATATTTGGGAAGGAAACCAACTTTGCCGAAGGCGCAAAAGGTTCAAAAAGTGGTTTAAGCAATGATATTTAATTTGCTCTCATAATTTAAGAAAGCCCTACTAAAAACAATATTTAGCAGGGCTTTCTTTACTGTAGTAAATACGATTCTAATTTAAAGACAAATATTAAAAACGATACCCCACACCTAGATATGTAATTAAAGGATCAATATCAACTTTGGTTGAGGCATGAATTAACTGCTTACCTGTTTTGCTATCAATCACATCAATATTTGCGCGGTTATTTAACTTAGCATAAGACACTGAACCAACGGCATACCAATTTGGCGTAATGTCATAAGTAGCTCCTAGACTCACAATTGGGGCAATCGCATCAGTTGCTTTAACTCGAACATATGGATTTGCACTCGAAGTTTTACCATCTAAAGCTGCACCAGCATTGTTATCTAGAACATTCTGAATCATATGCCCCGCAGCAATTAAGTCAGAATTAATTTGGTCGTTTAACTTAATATTAGAGAAGCGTGAATACATAATTCCTGCGCCAATATATGGGCGGAATTTATTTACTCCTGCCTTTCCGAACTGATATTGAGCCTCTAATGCTGGAGTCCATGCACGTACCGTAGCAGCTTTCGATTTATTACCAAGATTAGTGATCGGAATATCTTGTAATAAATCAAGTTTATCGCCAATTACTAAAGCAGCGAGGCCTTCTGGATTTGCAAAGCCAGATAACGGCGCGTTGATTTCTCCTTTCCCCTTAATATCAACCTTTGGAGGAATCCCACCGATGAGCTGTAATGACACATTTTCATTAACGTAATAATTAAACATTAATCCCAAAGTATCTACATCATCAGCTTCAAGGCCTGTGCCTTGAGCTTCCCATTGCTCCAATCCTTTAATAGTCGCTGTTCCAGTTAGATCAGCCGAAACCATGTCATTTTCATCTACAAGCCCTAATAACTGACCAACTGATTGCTGCTGATTGCCGTTTTCATCGACTGGATGGCTAAATACCATATCGAGAACTTCTTTGGCATTTTCTCCAGTTGATAATGTTGCATTAGGGTCTATTGATTTCATAAATGCTGAAGTAGAAATAGCTCCAACTTTGGCCGTGGTTCCATTTGCTACAGCAGTATTGATGTTGAATGGATTTGCCTTTCCTTGTGGCATGACATGCAACCACCCAGCAGACACAGAAAACCGTTTAAATTCTGCATGTGAGGTTTGAGTTCCCGTTACAAAAGCCACGGCGAGCAGATTTCCGCCTATTAATTTTAAAATATCCATTTAATTTCCTTTATTTTATTTAAGAGGTTTCCATTAACCTCTTCATTTAAAATAAAGATTTTTTTAACTTTTGGTAAAATTTTCCGATAAAAAGTATTATAAAACAATATATTAATTTTACTTAATTTATTTTAATTGATTGAAAATTATACAATATAAGTGAACTTTCTATGGAAATTTATAAATTAAAAAAAAGCCCACCTTCCGATGAGCTTATTTTTACTGGGATTAAAGCCTATTTTATTTTTCTTAGATTTCACCCATAAAAAACTCCGCTAAATAATTTTTTAGCGGAGTTAAAAATACAGAATAGTCTGTATTTAGATTTAATCAAAAAAAATGCTATCGCATCTATGGAATTTAATTAGTAAATGAAAGAAAAACCATTTTCATAAATTTTATCTGTAGGGACATAGTAATATCCTTGACAAGCACCTGTTACATCATCTATTGCTCCGAGTGAAAGAATACCACTGGCAATCGTTAAAGCTGTAAATACGGGCCCACCACTATCACTACCACCACAAGTAGACGTATTTACATCTACCCAAAAACTGCCAGGAAATAGAGGCGCACCAGTATTAGGATCATATTCTGGAACAATTACGCCCACACCTCTAACAGTACCGCAACTATATCCTGTTGCATTACCATAGTGACAAACACTATCACCAACTCTTGTTGCAGATAGAGTACGTCGACCAGTAAGTGTTCTAGTGGTGGTTGGTCCTACGTAGAACTTATTGGTGATATTGGCTGTTGTACTATTCCACTGAAGATCATTAGACTGTGCAAACGGAATCTCACCTACAAATGTATATGGAGTTCCATCCTGTTTACTCTTGAAGTTATTAGGGCAGTGAGCAGCTGTACTCATGTACTTTGTACCATTGGCATTTTTGATGCCAAAACCTGTAGTACAATCTGCATACATTGTTGAGCTGATTTGTCCTGCAACAAAAGTCCCACCATTAGCATCTACAAGAGGCTTTACAGACCAGTTAACTAAATTAATTTCTAGCGGTAAGTTCGGGTTGTTCCATTCAGCTTTGATTTGATCTATTTTTCTTTGGTTCTCTGTTGTTTGTTTGCCCTTTACACGAACATAAATACTTCCACTTTTTTCGTCATATCCAACAGTTTGAACTTTAGAAAAATATTTACTAGCTAATTTAGCAGCTTTATTTAATTGTCCTTTAGCATTCTCTCTTGTTTCTTTAGCTCCGTATTGAATTTCTATAGGCAAATTGCTTTTTGAAATAGCATTCCCTACCGCTACATTTCTTTTCTCATTCTGGCCATAACCTTTGACTCTAACCACAATTTTATATGTAGGTGCGTTTTCCACGTAAATACCACCTATACGCCCTTTAAATTCTTTTTCAATAGTGTCGAGTGCCGAGTCTCGGTTAGCTTCTAATACTAATGCTTTATTTGCTTCTGCTGTACTTACGCCATGCAATAAAGAATAGCTTCGAATATCTTGTTCAGCTCCATTATTTGGTGTAGCGAATGTATAAGTTGAGGATATTAAAATTGTTAGTGCTAATATTTTTTTCATTTTTTACCTTCTGGTCAAAAAAATAAGATTTAAATATAACGATATATTGTTTCTATAAAAACCAACCAAATTTTAAACATGAGGAGCATAACCTCAGGTATTCATATAATGTTTCGCCATTAAATATAATATTTATAAGGAAAAATTAGAGAATTACAATTTATAAAACAAAATATTATTAACCGTTATTTTTTGTTTATTTTTTAAATAGTCTTTTTGCTTAACTTAGTGCAAGTATTAAAAGTTATAAGATGATGTCTCATAAACAATCAATAAGCTGGAGCTATCTTGTGCCATAATTTCTGAGGCTATCTGGTTGTAAAAATATTATTTTTGATGCTGGCTCATTAATAAACCAAACTTACTAGCTATTATTTTTTGTTTTAGGGCAGTTACTGCCGTGACAAGATCATCACAACAAATGTTTATAACTCTGCTTACCGCACTCATACGGTGTATCTTTTAATTCTTCCAATTCCTCTTGTAATTTTTGTCGATCATTTGGAAAAATATTCATAACATCCTGTTGTTTCAATCCAAATCTTTCTTTATTTAACTCCATAAATTCAATCATAGGTTTTTGCGCTTTCCCCACATCACATAAAAGGTCTGCTATTCTCATTTGATGTTTAAAGCTAACTTGTCCTACCGAATGAATTCCGCTTAAATAATTTTCTAAGTTTTGTTCAGCAGTTCGATAATTTTCTATCGACTTTACATAAGTTTCGATTTTCTCTTTTTCTAATTTTTCAGCATGTAAGTAAGTAGAGCTTAAATAAAATAAGACAAGGATAATTGAAGATAGTTTCATTTTTATTGGACGTAAAAATTCTTTGGATTTAAATTATAAATCAAAAGCTCTAGTCTCAGTCTCAATAAACACTACTATAATAAAAAAAACCCACCTTCCGATGAGCTTATTTTTGCTTGGATTAAAGCCAACTTCTTTTTTATATTTTACCCATTAAAAAACCCACCGAAGTGAGTCATTTGTACTCTATATAATAGCTGTTACCATCGGAGCTGTAGAAAACAGAATTTGAAGTAGGGTAAATAAATTCACCTTTTAACAAAATATATTCAACTTTTGGTCTCTGAACTCTAGATGAATGTTTGATTTTATTAGTATTTACTTCCGTATAGTTTGCCTGTGCTCTTTTTTCTTTACCTTGGAAATCAATAATTGTAATGTCTTTTAGCATCAATATGCTCCAATTTAATCATGCATATTATGCCTAACGATATTTTTATACTATCAATATTTTGTAGACAACTCGATTGAATTAATTTTTAAAACTGTATTAATCCACTATCTTTAAAAATTTATATATGTGTGCTTTATGTACCCCTACTTGAAATTTGGATCGCATAATTTCAAAATTTAAAGGATAAGACTCAACAGGTTATATATAATTGATTTTATTTATGAAATAAGTCGTCGAGATAAAGATCCTTTCTAGGACATATCAACACATATCAGTCTTAAAACTACCGCAATGTAAAGGCTTTTAAAGCGTACTATGAACTCTCCCTAGTGAAGATAAGAAGATAAAAATGTCAGGTTTTAAAAGTTTTTCACAAAATACAACTAACAACACAAATCTAATCAAAGCTCAAATGAACAAGCATTCTGTGGCGACACCACCTACTGAAACTGAACCTTCACAAGTTCCTGGCACCGTAAAAGATCTGCCTGAGAATAATGAACAACCTGATCCAAATAACAAATAATTTCTTATTAACAGTGCCTTGGAAGATGTTTTGAGGCTCTGCTACTATAAAAAATAAATTAGTGCACTGATTTATTTTAATATTAACTACTTTTATCAATTTGATTTGTTTAGTTATTTAAGAAATTACAGCCATTCATTCCAGAAAATTGATATGACTAGTCTCTCAGATATGAGGGGCTTTTTTAATTGTTTTTAAACTTAACTGGTATTTATCTGTCCATAAGAAAAAGAGCACTTAAGTGCTCTCTCATCCTTATTGATTTTTATATAAGGCAAAATTTATTGCCCTCTCATATGCTTGTTCCTGTAGCTCCGTATATACGTAGAAATGTTGTTCTGCCTTGGTAACAGGATTAATAAGTTTCATTGGCTCATAACTATGAGTATTTAAATCATTAGGATCAACATCAAAAGCTTCTAATTGCTGCTCTCTCCACTCTCCACTTAGAACACCACCCACACAAAGCCATTTCGTTGTATTGCCCGACATATCTAATCCTTATTTTTGGAGGTGTTCACATACCATATCACGTCGATCTTTATACCGTATTATCTTTTTTATTACTAAAAAATGTTTATCTAATTTTGGCGAATTCTACTGTCGTTAATTTTTATGTTGTTCAAAATCCTAAATGATTTAGCTCTATTTAAAGCTAAAAAAATTCAACTAAAAAAAACCGCCCCAGAGGCGGTCGCTGTAATATTTTCAGCAGTGTAAAGAAGTATGATGCACATACACCTTCATATTCTTATCACGAAGATATTTTAGTTTTTTTAAAGTAATCCTCAGATTTAAAATAATTTATTATCATTTCAACACTTTCTTCTTTTTGGGGGATTATTGGTACAGATTTGATATCTTTATTAAATTCAAAACCTTTTGGTATCATCTGAGACGTAGGAGGAAGTTTTGGCTTTCCACCGATTGTTATTCTTTCAATAAAGCCAGCCAACCACAAAATAAATTCATCTTCATTTTGAAACTTAGGCATAAGAGAAAGATCAATTTTGACTTCGCACTCAGCTAATGGCTTTAAGAGACACTCTTCAAAATTGATAAAATTATGTTTAAGTTTAAACTCAGTACCTTTAATAGCTTTACGGATTTCACAGATTAGACAATTTAAGTTCTCAACTGTATTTTCAGTATATAACTTATCATTTTTTATTTTTTCATATATTTTATCTGCGATAGCTAAATACCTTGGCATCTCCATCTCCTTATAGTTATGAGATTCAAAAGTCTTTGTACGCTTCAGTACCTCTTTATGAAATTATGATAAATTTAACGTTAAAAAATGAAATAATAATATAGCTAAATGTAATCGCCATAGATTCTATGTAAGTACTACTTTCTATACCCTTAAAAAAAATGGTTTTGCAAATTAATTCGCAATATAGTTGTGAAGATCTAATATTAACTCTTCAATGAAGATTCTATTTGAATTTTATGTTTAATATCTTTTTCCTCATCAGTATAGGTTAGTGTGCGTTCATCCCTTCTTTTTCTTAATTTTTCAATTTCAGAATCAACTTTCGCCGTAAGCAAAGATTCCTCTTCTTCTTCCTCATTAGGAATGTAGCCAATTCTTGTTTTCATAATTTGACACTCCTGTTATATCGCATTGTTAGGTCAACACACCTAAATAAACAAGAGAGTTTGTGTATTTTTTCTAAAAAATAAAACTGAATTCTATAACAAAAAACAAAAAAGCCCATCTTCCGATGAGCTTTTTATTTAATTAAAATTAATGGTATGTATTAGCCTTTAAATTCTGCTAATACAAAGTTTTTTACTATTTCATCAAAAGTTGGTTTCAGAAGAGCTTGCTCGCTATTTTTTATAGTTTTATAACAATAACTCGCTGCAACTCCCATACTGAACAAAGCTAACAATTTCATTGCTCACCTCACTTATTGGGAAGAGTGAAATTTAAAGTATCATTCACGTTTGTAGCGTTCCAACTCGTTTTAGCGAGGTTTCTGTATATATTTTAATCAGTGTGTAATAACGAAGCATGCATTGTGGTGGGCTTTCTTTAATGACAGTAATAATCAGTACTCAATAAATTTATGTAAAGCATTAATAAAATGTTCAAAGTTATCTGCTAAGTACAGAACCTTTCTTTTACCCTCATTCATTCCAAAATCATAGAATTCATCATGTAAAACAAGCACGATCTTAGGTTGATCTTTGATCCAAGGAAATCTGTAATCGAAACAAATGAAATTCCCACCAGGTGTAGATCCAAAGCTAATTAATTTTCCGTCATAATCATCAGCCCCTTCGGGAAATTGCATCCCTTCTATTCGAGGTTCATGCAAGTATCCTCCCAACTCTACTGTACTGATATTTAGTTCACCATCAGTGTCAACATAATCAAAGCTAGAAATTTCAGGATAAATGCCATCATGCTGAGAAATAAGTTCAACATATTCTGGCGGAAATACTACCTCTAAGGTAGCTGCAAAATTTTCAATAATTTCTTTATTAATTGCGCCATTTGGATACTGATCCCCAATATCTTGTAGCATTTGATAGTACTCCAGTATTTAAAAAATTTGCCTAATATTCTTAAGCTTCATCTAATTGCGCCTCTGTTCTTAATAAAAAGGCTGTAATTCTACTATTTTTAGAATTCTTTTTTAGAAGAAAAAATAGAACAAGAACATAAAGCAACTACCGAGTCCTATTGTCACCCATGATATTACTTTAGATATAAATCTATCTTCTTTAAAAAAGAATGGTAAAACCCATTTCTTGATGTCTATTTCTCTTAGCCAAGATAAATACCAAGGAAACGTTAATGCAAATATAAGAGAACCTACGAACATAGCAACAGATAGAGGTCTCTTGTAAAATTCAGATCCACTCATTTTAGAAAGCAATATCCAAAAAATTACTTCTAGAGCACATAGCAAGACACATAAATAAATATAAAACTTATCCTTCAGATTAGTGATAAAAATTGGGGTTAGTGTCCAGAACGGAAAAACGAACCCAAAACCAAGTCTAAAACCATATAAACCATCATGAATTTCAACTAGAAAGCAGCGTAGAGGAACTATTACATAATAAAGAGTAAAAAATATAAGGCTTAAAAACTTAACTTGATTAAGAGTGTTAGAGTCAAGGTCTGCAAGAATAGGTTTAGATATTAAATATCCAAAAAAATAAGTAGCATAGAAACTAATTAGATAAATAAATATAAAAAAATATGACTTAGTGTCAAAATCCCCATACAAGAATAAAGATAAAATCCAAAGCAATCCAAAGATAAAGAAATTTTTAGCGATAATAAAAAATGGAGATTTGGTTCTAAGAACTGACGACTCAATCACATCATGCACTTTTTTTACTCTATATTTATATAGCGGTTATAATTTAACTTCATAAATTAATTAAATATCACATATAATTACCATTCTCATCTAGCTCATCTTTTGGTCTATTATGATAATCAGAAATTAAAAAACTAAAATAATCCATCATATTAACCATGATACTTCTTGAAAAATCCAATGTCATATAAAGCCCATATTTTATATCTCTATGCGAATCAAAAAAAGTTTGCACTATTATATTAAAAAAAGCCAACCAATCCTCATCAATATTTTTATTGTTTTTATTAGTTATAATTACTGATAAAATTTCATCTCTTTTTTCTAGAAAAACACCAATGAGGTATCCTCTTAAGTAGTCATGAAATGAAGACAAATTACTTCCAAACTGTTTTGTATTTGCATGAATGTCATTCAAGTGCTCTCGATTATTTCCATATATTTTCTCGCCAAAAAAATCATAAACTTGTTGAAGTTCATCAAAATCAGATATGTCAAAGCAAACTTTAATAATTTGCTTACTATTTGCTTCTTGTTCATAAAAAAAATGGCATGAATCATTTTTAATTTTTATATTTTGCACAATACAACTCCAACACTATGAAAATATTAACGTAGTTTTCATTCATAATTTTCACTGCGGTATATCCAATCTATACATAGCCACTTCTATGTTAAATTAACTACTATATTCTTTGAAAAATTCAATTCATATAACTCCCTTAATTAGTATTTCCATTTTGTTTTTTAAATATTTTTAATGCCTCATGTCTGGTTTTTTGTGTATATTTTTTTGGCATGCCTGCTATTTCTTTAAGCATTAAGATTATTTCATCAGAAATATACTCAGATTTTTTACTCAATAGGTTTAGAGCTAATATAGTCCAATATTCAGAAGTACTATCAGTTAGAGCAAAAATCAGTATTTCTCTAATTTGTTCAAAAGAATAGATATCAGCTATATTCTCAACTTCTTTATTTTCAAGTATTAATAAGCCTGTCCTCACATCTTGCATTAAAATCCCCTCATTATTTGTTTAGTTTTAATAATCTACAGTTATAACTTTAAATTAATCTCTAACCTTTAGTTAGTAAAATTTAGAATTAAGCATTGTCAAATATTACCCAAAAAACCTCTCCACCACCACATTCCTTTCATCCAAACGATTTGAGCTTAAAATCTGAAACATCAAGCCATCAATAAGGTTTAAAACCATGTTGGCATCGGGTTTTAGTGGGCAGTTTTCCAAACTAAACACCAGATCAAAAATCTCATGAAGCAGCCATTTTCTATATTCAATTGCCATGTGGTAGGCCTGAGAATAAATCTGTTTAATTTCAAAAAAGGCTTTCAGTAAAAGGTAGTACAGACTATTAAAATGAACATGTAAAAAAACAATCTCTTTGAGTTTATCGCTTGAGGTTCGGTAACGGCTTGAGTAAATAATTGCCAGCACTTCTTCTTTCAGTCGGCTTTTTTGAAAAGATATGCACCTTTCAACAAGACGCTCTTTTGAGTGAAAGTAGTTATAAAACGTAGCTTTAGGTATTTTGGATTTTTTAGCAATGAGGTCCACGCCTGCATTGTGAAATCCATAGTTATTAAACAGCTCTATTGCAGTATGAATAACCTGTAATTTTTTGGAAGAAGTTTCTAAAGTTGGCATATTTTTACCGTTATAAATTCTTGTTGTTTCTAAAGAGATTAAAAAGCCTGTGCCTTTTCTGGGAGAAAAAAAGGCACAGCAAAGCCGTAAAGACTGTGCTTGGCACATCTCAAGTTTTATTGTTGCTAAGTTTTTAATCGAAATGATTTAAAGCCTGAAAAGCCTAACGGCGATCAAACTGCTTTAAAATGGTTTAAGTTGTGTCGTTATAGACTTTGGCAATGACTGCCAATAATTTATAAATGTGCATAGCCAACTCCTTCTTTTGGGAGTTCTGCCGAAACATTATAAATTATGGTGGCAGAACGGAAGCAGGTTGACGGACTGGTTCAACTCCAGCACACTCGAAAGTGTCCCACTCCCGTCCTACCGCTACGGGAGGGAACGAGATGTGCACACAAAACTATTCCTCAGAAGAAATAATTCTGATGTGGTTGAATTACGGTCCGTCAAAACCGTCTGGCAATGTAGGCCAGCCCGCAAATGGTAATCTGCAATATTTAAGGTGTCAATGTGAAATTGGCTAGATAATATTTAATTAATTATTGTTTTTCATTAAATTACACATTTAAGGAACATCTTAAATATTATCTTAATAAAACTCTCCAACTTTATATATATGTTAACTATTAGGTTTTGCTTGAGTCGTTTTACTACTCGAATAGATAAAATAAAGGGCAATTGCTAAACAGATGAGTGCGCCTAATCGATATGTTGAAAAAGGTAGAATTTTATTGCCAAACCAACCAAAATTATCAATCAACATACTCATTAAGAGTTGCCCAAAAATCACCGCAACCGTAGCAACAGCCGCCCCTATTCTTTGCACAGCTAAGACCATAATTACAATATAGGGAACGCCACACATTGCCCCAAGCAATTGCCATTTAGGTACGTCTAGCAATGTTAAAGTTTGTTTTGGCTCAAAGTAAAAAATAAGCAATGCCGTAATTAAAGCACCTACCGAAAACGTCAAAAACGCACTGCGAAATACGCCAACTTTACTGCCAAGCTGACCATTAATTGCGGCTTGAACACTTAAAAGAGCACCACCGATGACTGCCAATAAAATCATGAATATTGTCATATTACCCACTTATGCTTTTGCAACTAATGAAAGTGCAACCACAATAAAAAAAAGCGCAAGCACACGTTTACGATCTACTTTTCTATGCGGAGTTCCGAGTAGTCCATAGTGATCAATAATCAGACTCTTAAAAACTTGACCCGCCAAAATTCCAATCATGGTCATGGCAATGCCAATAATCGGCGCGGTAATGGTGAGAATAATGACGTAGATCGGACCAATAACACCTCCCAATAACTGCCAAGATGGAAGGGTAAAAAATGAAGGACTGTTACGTGGGCTAAAAAAAAGCATTAATAAAAAAGTAAGTGCGGCCCCTACGCCAAAAATACTAAAAGTAGCCCACAACTCTCCAACTTCTGTTCCTAATGGCCCTAACAGCCCTGCTTCTACTGATAGCCCCATTCCACCCAAAATGGTAAGGAACAGTAATAGAATTTGCATAAAACATTGCCTCATTTTATTTAGACAACGAATCTTAGAGTAGTCAATTCATTAGAAAAACAGCATAATTCATGAATCACTTTTGCAGAAATTGCACAAATGAATTTAACCAATTCGATTGATATTCGTACCCTTCGCTTTTTTATCAGTGTATATAATGCTCAAAACTTCTCTATTGTGGCGAGAAAAGAAGATGTGTCGGCATCGATGATTTCTCGAACCATTCAACAGTTAGAAGATGCGTTAGGGCAGCAACTTTTCTATCGAAATACAAGAGCAATCACTCCGACCGAATCGGGTAAATTATTTTTTGAATATGCCAAAAGAATTACAGAGCAATTTGATGAAGCCCAAAAGGCATTGCAAGATAAAACAATAGAACCCTCTGGACTGGTCCGAATTAATGCACCCGTATTTTTTGGTCAACGGCATATTGCGCCTTGGTTAGCGGGTTTGTCAGAACGGTATCCAAGACTTTTAATAGAACTCATTCAGACGGATGAATTTATAGACCCTCTTCGGGATAGTACCGATTTAATTTTTCGTATTGGAACCCTGACAGACTCATCGTTTCATGCACGTATTTTCGGCACACAAAAATATCATTTGGCAGCATCGCCTACTTACATTGCTAAATACGGCACGCTTGATCATCCCCAACAACTCCATGATCATAAATGTTTAGTCTATAAAGGATTTGAAGGTCCTAATCGTTGGTTAGTGAGAAAACCCGATGAGGAATGGGTACATTATCCAATTGTGCCCTTACTTGCTTCAAATAATGCTGAAAGCTTAATGATGGCTGCACTTAATGGAATGGGAATTGTTTTATTTCCTGACTGGTTAATTGGTGAGGCTTTAAAGAATGGCAAATTAATCAAACTTTTACCTCAATATGAATCCTCTATTAAATCGCAACCACAGCACATCGCAGCAATTTATCCGAATGTGCGTCATCCGCCTTTAAATATTCGGGTAATTATTGATTATTTTGCTGAAGTCTATGGTGAAACACCTTATTGGCAGGATTAAATTTACATTGAAGTACACCGTTTTTTAACTATAACTTATCAATCGGCATGACGAGTGTAATAGCTTATTTAGTGGAATTGTGTTAGTATTTTTTTAGTAGTTACTATTGGGTTTATTAATTCGATATGAGTAAAAATAGCAATCTTGAAGTCTGCCCAATCGCTAGAAGTCTTTCTGTTCTCGGTGATGCGTGGAGTATGTTGATTTTACGTGATGCTCATGCGGGTTTTACACGTTTTGATCAGTTCCGTAAAAGTTTAGGTATTGCACCAACCATGCTAACTAAACGTTTGTCTGTTTTAGTAGAGGAAGGCTTACTCGAAAAAAGACAATATTCTGAACATCCGCCACGTGAAGAGTACCTATTAACTGAAGCGGGTAAAGATTTTTTACCAGCTTTATTTGTGATTGGTGCATGGGGTAGAAAACATAAACCCTTTGAACAACCCGAAAAAATGGTGACTTTTCTTGATGCAGAACAAGGCACTGAAATTAAGCCAATTGTGATTGATCAAGTTACTGGTGCCGAAATTGGTACTCGCCCGATTAGTCAAAAAATCGGATAAGTTAAATAGATAAAAGCACTCAATTAGAGTGCTTTTTATTGGGTTCATGTAAAGTAAATAGGTTACTTTGCCCGTGCCCGTTGGGTGGCATACGTTCCCCAACCACTACGTAAAATCGATTTAATAAATGCCCATAAACCACTTTCATGAGGTTTTGGCTCTCGACCTTTACCCATGCGTTTTATTTGTTGGGTGTACCAAAGTACTTCCATAACCCCCAGACTATCGACTTTCTTAATGCCTGTTTTGATAGGATGCACCGACTGAAGACCATTTTTGCCTGCCAGTAAAAGTTTGGGTACATCAGGTTCAATCGCCATAATTCGCGCAATCCCAATAACATCACACGCTTGAGACTGCAAAGCTTGATTCATGCCTTCTACGGTTCGAAAACCACCTGTAACCATTAACGGTGTTTTTACAAGTTTTCTAACTTTTTCTGCGAAATCAATAAAGAAAGCTTCACGGGCAATGGTCGATGCTTTTTGTGGCGCTTTGGCTACACCTGATTCATAGGTGCCGCCTGATATTTCTATAAGGTCAATGCCTGCATCTGCTAAAGCCTGAATGGTTTCTAACGAGTCTTGTTCGGTAAAACCGCCTTTTTGAAAGTCTGCCGAATTAAGCTTAATCGCAATCGGAAACTCTTTACCGACTTGTTTGCGGATTTCTGCATAAACTTCCATTAAGAAACGACGGCGTTTTTCAGGTGTACCACCCCATTCATCATTTCTTAAATTATGTAAGGGCGACAAGAACTGATTAATCAGATAACCATGTGCAGCATGAATCTCAACGCCACTAAATCCAGCCTTTTTACAGATCGCTGCGCTACGACCAAAACGCTGAATAATATCTATAATCTCTGCTTGTGCAGCTTCATCAGGCGTCGCAAATAAAGATTGCATTTCTGGCCCAAACGGCACTGCCGATGCAGAAATAGTACGGACATTTAACCCTTTGGTTGACTGTTTCCCTGGGTGATTTAACTGTGCCCACAACTGAGAACCTTGCTCGGTCACCGATTTTGCCCATTTTTGTAAAATCGCCAAATCACGTTCATCTTCAACAACCACATTACCCGCCTCACCCAAGGCACGTCGGTCAATCATAATGTTGCCACTAATGATCATCCCAATTCCTGATGCAGCCCAGCGCTGATATAACCGCACATGTTTTTCAGTTGGATTATTTGAATAGGTGGCTAAGGTTTCGCTGGTTGAAGCCTTCGCTAGTCGGTTTGGAATGCTAAAGCCATTGGGTAACATTAATGGCTGATTTAAGAGATTAGTTTTTAATTGCGGTTGAGCCATGGTCTTATCTCACACAGTTAAAGATGATTTTGAATGAGGTTGAATAAAGTCCACTAAACTTTGAAACCACATTACATCTACAAAATTTCCACTAATGACGAGGTCTTGTGTTTTTAGTGCAGTTAAAAACGTATTCACGCTGTCTTTAGCAGACAATACGGCGAATCCTTTACTCGCAGTCTTAAATGTAAAGATAAAACTTGGCGACTTGGTTAGCCCTGAATAAGAGTTAATCTTGCCATTCTTGACTTCAAAATATCGCCCTTCACCACTTGCCGTCTGAATCTGAAAGGTGACATTTTTATCATTCACAAACGCTGCACATTTCGGATTCTTTTTTACCGCACGCTGCATGAGCTTAGTGAGCATCCACAGCAACAATTTAAATTTCATGATTTTTGCCTTCTTGATTCATCAAATTGATTAGCTCGAACTCATGCATTTATTCATCTAAAAACTGGCTTGCATGCTTTACAAAGCGTTCAGGGTATTGAAATTGAGCGCCATGTCCTGCATCTGGATAGATAAATAGCTGCGCGTTTGGAATGTTAAGTGCCATGTGATAGGCGTTGATGGTCGGAATCATCACATCATCAACACCATTTAAAATAAAAGTAGGTTGTTTAATCTCACGTAAATGCGCAAATGGATCTTGTTCATCAAGTTTAGGTAAGAAATGCATATTGGCCTCGATTTGTGCCTGCATGACTTCAACTGAGCTTGGGGTATCTTGATCTTTGCGTTCATGTCGACGTTGCCAAAATTCACGGCCCGCTTGAATAGCAGCTTCAGAT
Organism: Acinetobacter sp. DMC2; assembly: GCF_056314305.1. Taxonomy (NCBI): domain Bacteria; kingdom Pseudomonadati; phylum Pseudomonadota; class Gammaproteobacteria; order Moraxellales; family Moraxellaceae; genus Acinetobacter; species Acinetobacter sp. DMC2. Next base: position 454,106 of record NZ_JBQUYP010000003.1, read on the forward strand.
CGGCCAAAAAATAAAAAGAGAAAGTCTTCTTCAGATGGCACAGCAGTTGTGGCATGTTTCAATACTAATGTCGCCACTTCTGGGTCGTCACCGCGTGGTTTACCCCCTCTTGGCCCTGTACCTAAAAGCATCAGCTTTCTTACAAGTTCAGGATGACGGCGTACTAAATCTTGTGCCTGAAACCCACCGAGTGAAAAGCCTAATAAATCAACTTGTTTTAGGCCCAATGCACGAATGACAGCGGCTGCATCATCTGCCATATCTTCAATACGGGTACGAGGCTGACCTGTAGATGAAGCTATGCCTCGACCATTAAACAAAATGACTTCACGCCCTTGTGCCAAACCATTGGTAATGATTGGGTCCCAGTTATCTAAACCGCCTCGAAAGTGTTGAAGAAAAAATAGCGGTGGTTGCCCTGTATTTGAGTTACCCCATCGACGATAGGCAAATTTTGCTCCATCTACTTCAATGAATTGGGTCTCGGCTGTTTGGTGTGTAATTGTTGTCATCGTCATTATCCTAAATTTAAGTTCTTATTTCGCTAAGAATGTAAGTGATTGTTTTACAAAATCTTCATTGAATTGAAAAATTCCACCATGGCCAGCATCGGGATAGATTACGAGAGAACTATTCGGCAAACGTTTTGCCAAATCATAGGTGTTCACAGTTGGGACCATTCGGTCATGATCGCCATTAGCAACTAACACAGGTTGTTGAATCAAAGAAAGGTCGGAAGGTTTCTTACTTCCCCATTTTTTGAGTGCTTTAAGCTGGGCACGGTAAGCAGAAATGGTGATTTCTTTATCGCGATTTTCGGTACGTTCGTTAATACGTTGAATAAACTGTTTAGCGGCAGCTTTACCATTTTCTGTACGCGTGAAGAAAAGATAAACCTTAGGGTCTTGGCCAGTCACCATTCCACGAACTAAATCCCAATTAGAAATTCGTCCAACCGTACTAATGCCTGTACCACCCGCAGGACCAGTTCCCGACAAAATCATTTTTCGAACTAAATTCGGCTGCTTCAAAGCAATCTCTTGTGAAATCATGCCACCCATCGAGAAGCCAAATAAATCAACTTGCTTAAAGCCTTTTGCTTGAATGAATGCAATCGCATCGTCTGCCATTTGCTCAATCGACTGGGCTGGTTTACCTGTAGAAGCACCAACACCACGATTATCAAACACCACCACATGATGTTTAGCCGCAATTCCATCAATAATTCGTGGGTCCCAATTATCTAGAACAGCCGCCAAGTGATTTAAGAAGATGACAGGCGTTCCACCGTTTTGTTGACCATATTCTCGGTAAGCGAAGTTAACGCCACCTGCATTAATAAATTGAGTGGGTACATTCTTCCAATTTGTATCTTGCTCGGCGTTTTGCCCTGCTTGCAGATTGCTAACGGCAATTGATGACACTTTATGTGCCTGAATTGACGGTTCATTAAAAGAAACCGATGGCACAACCTCTGCCTGAGTTAAGGGAGCGCTAAAAACAGATAACGCCGTCAAACTCATAGCCACTGTATTTAATAAAAACTTCATTTCTCTGATCCTCAAATTTAATTCATTGATCTGATTTATCTGTTTTTTATGAGTGATCTTTCAAAGGGAGAAAAGATAAAAAACAGAGTAAGTATCGATTTAATACTCACTATACACAGGCAAAAATATATTGTCACTATCTTTTTAGTAGTAACTATTTTATTTTTAGATTATGATGAAAAAATCAAGCCGGAATTGATTTGGTTCAGGCGACAAAGTTTAAGTAAGGAACATGATATGACCAGCAAAGTAGTTCTCATTACAGGCGCATCTTCGGGTATTGGGTTAGCAACCGCAGACCTTTTACATGAGGCAGGATTTACTGTTTATGGCACAAGCCGACAAGCAAAAAACTCATCAAACTATAAATTTCATCTGATTGAGTTAGATGTAAATCAAGATGACTCAGTCGCTCAAGCCATTGAAAAAGTAATAGCAAATGAAGGTCGAATTGATGTCTTAATTAACAATGCTGGGTTTGCAATTTCACCCGCTGGTGCTGAAGAAAGCTCAATGCAACAAGCACAGGCTATTTTTGATACTAATTTTTTTGGTGCTGTTCGAATGACTCGCGCAGTTATTCCGCACATGCGTCAGAAAAAATCAGGGCTTATTTTAAATATCAGTTCAATTCTTGGACTTGTGCCTATGCCTTTTGGCGCTCTTTATTCGGCGTCTAAACATGCACTTGAAGGTTATTCTGAGTCTTTAGACCACGAGTTAAGATCACAAGGTATTCGTGTATCTTTGATTGAACCTGCTTATACGAATACTTCTTTAGGAGTAAACTTACTTGAAGCAGACAATAAAGTTTCTTTTTACGATCAAACGCGTGAAAAGCTACACAAACAAATGATTCATTCAATTAATAAGTCAGATGACCCGAGTGTAGTGGCCCATACCATTTTAAATGTCATTGAGAGTCAAGACGTCGTACCTCGCTATACAGCAGGTAAAACTGCAAAAAAATTAAAAGCTCTTCGTCGCTTTGCTCCTGTCAAAGTCTTTGACAAGCTAGTTCAGCGAAGCATGAAGGTGTAGTGCAGAATCAAAACTAAAACATTAAAAAATTTCAAAAAGAATAGAGGTTCCAAATGAAAGCAGCTTATATAACCCGCTACGGCAAGATTGATGATGTACAAATCAATGAACAACCCAAACCCTCTTTAACCGAAAATGGAGTACTGGTTAAAGTACATGCAGCCAGTATTAATCCTCTGGACTTAAGAGTTTTAGAGGGTGATTTTAAGGCAATTCTGCCCGTCCTATTTCCTTTCATCTTAGGCAATGATTTTGCAGGTACAGTTGTAGAAGTAGGCTCGAAGGTTTCTCAGTTTAAAGTCGGAGATGAAGTCTATGCCAAGACCGATTTAAACGGTGCTTTTGCTGAATATACGGTCGTTCAAGCGTCTTCACTGGCGCTTAAATCGCAAAATATTTCGATGGAACAAGCAGCAGCCCTACCTTTAGTTTCCTTAACTTCCTGGCAAGCGCTGGTTGAAATTGCAAAAGTTAAAGCTGGTCAAAAAGTACTTATTCATGCAGGTTCAGGTGGTGTGGGTTCAATTGCAATTCAACTTGCCAAATCACTTGGCGCTACGGTTGCAACCACAACCAGTGGCAAAAATAGTGGTTGGGTGAAAGAGCTAGGCGCCGACATCATCATTGACTATAAAACAATGGACTTTGAGCAGGAGCTTAAAGACTACGACGTAGTTTTAGATACACAAGGCGGGAAAACCTTAGAAAAATCACTAAACGTTCTTAAACGCGGTGGACGTCTTATTAGTATTTCAGGACCACCTGACCATGCTTTTGCAGAGGCAATTAATCCGAACTGGTTCCTAAAATGTGTTATCCCGATGTTAAGCTGGTCAATTCGACATAAAGCAAAGAAACGCGGCATTACTTATACATTTTTATTTATGCAGCCAAATGGTCAACAGCTCTCAAAAATTACTGAACTGGTAGAAGCTGGAAAAATTAAACCTGTGGTTGACCAGACCTATGGCTTTGTTCAAATCAAAGAAGCGCTTCAATATGTAAATGCTGGCAGATCAAAAGGGAAAGTGGTGTTAAATATAGCTGACTATTAAACAGTTTGTAGGTCAAACTCAACAACATAATCAGGCACAGCCTCTATTGTTTAAAGCTGATATAAAAAGCTTCAAAATGAGGCTTTTTATTTGTCTTTCATCTGGTTTGTTCTGGTCTAAAAGCTGAACCATTGCCCCATTAATCCCACAAAAAACATAGAAGCTTTTTGTTTTGATATATTGGCTTTTAAATTAATGAAATAGACTTCCTCATTAATTTTTTCTCTACCCATTCTTGATGTAAATCAAATATAATAAAATATCTAAAACCAAGTTTTATTTTAAATTATTTAAGACAACAAAAAAGTACAAACCTTGAAACATTATTTTTAAAACAATTGTTTTTTGTTTCAAATAAATTAACCTAATAAGCACTTAAAATATTATTATATAATATATCCACAAGCATAAATAAATCATAAACATTTATTTTTAATAAAAATTTTTTCATAAATTAAATTAATAAAAAATTTAAATTTCAAAAAAATCACTAAGTTAATTCAATAAAATCCTATAAAAAAACTTTATTTCATATAAACATACCTCTATCCTAACCAAATAATAAATGGAAGTAATTTACTAAATTAACATTACAAAAAACAAACATCCAAAATATTTATATGAATATATAAAAATAATACTCTTTTTATAAAAAAGGATGGATTATGAAAATAGTAAGATCAAGAAATGGAGTGCTTTTCACCCTTTATTCATTATTAAATCCTATTCCATTTGGTTTTTTTGTTGGAGCTTTAATTTTTGATATTACTTATAAAAATACAGGTGAAATATTATGGGCCAATGCAGCGAGTTGGCTCGTTGTGTTGGGACTAATTTTTGCCATTATTCCTCGTTTAATTAATTTATTTTATGTGTGGTTTCGACCAATACAAAGTATCAGGAAAGCTGAAATAGCTGGTTTTTTCCTTTATGGTTTTGCCATAGTGAGCGGAATCTTTAATGCTTTTATACATAGTCGAGATGCGTATGGGATTGTTCCTGCTAACGTAATTCTTTCTTTCATCACTGTTTTATTAATTTGTATTTATTACATATATGAGTCGACTGCTAGAAATGATGTAGAAGATTAATAGGAAGGGAATATGAAAACTATCTATAAAACCACATTATTTTTTTTAATGAACTTAGCACTATTTGGATGTAGTAAAGAAAATGTTATTGATCTTGATAAACAGTATGGTGCAAATCCTGAGTTACCAGAAGCCCAAAATTATTTAGTTCCTCCTATGAAAGTTCCCCGAGGAGTGGGTTGGGCAGAAAATCAAAAACCTGTTGTCGCACAAGGTTTAAAAATTGAAAAAATTGCCGATAAATTATTACACCCAAGACAGCTTTACACACTTCCAAATGGCGATATTTTAGTTGTTGAATCGAATAGCCCAGGGGAAGCACCGACTACGACACCAAAACAGCTTATTGCAAATAAAGTTAAAGGCCTTTCTGGAAAGGGCGGAAAAGGTGGAAACCAAATAACCTTATTACGACCAACTGAAACAGGTGAATGGAAACGATATGTTTTCCTAAAAAATCTCTATTCTCCTTTTGGTGTTCAGCTCATTGGTGACTCTTTATACGTTGCCAATACAAACAACATTACTAAATATCATTATGTAGAAGGCTCAACCTCTATTAATGATACGGGAACAGTTCTAGCAGATTTACCGGACACAATTAACCATCATTGGACAAAATCTTTAGTCGCCAGTAAAGATGGAACCAAGCTATATGTTGGTGTTGGTTCGAATAGTAATATTGGTGAAAAAGGTTTAGCTGTTGAATATCGCCGAGCAACTGTACTTGAAGTTGATGTACTTACTGGCGCTAGTCGTATCTATGCAAGTGGAATACGAAATCCAACAGGTTTACAAATAGAACCTGAAACCAATCAACTTTTCGCCATAGTAAATGAGCGAGACGAAATTGGTGGAAGTTTAGTTCCTGACTATCTAACTGCTGTACAAGATAAAGGTTTCTATGGATGGCCTTATAGTTATTTTGGTCAGCATTTAGATACACGTGTAAAACAACAACGCCCAGATTTGGTTAAAAAAGCAATTAAGCCAGATTATTCATTAGGCTCTCATGTTGCACCTTTAGGTTTATGGTTTGCATCGGAAACAACAAATCTTGGTGATCAATTTAAAAAAGGTGCTTTTGTAAGTAATCATGGTAGTTGGAATAGAACCCCCTTAAATGGTTACAACGTAGTGTTCATCCCATTTATAAATGGTAAACCAACAGGAATTCCTAAGCCTGTAGTGAGTGGTTTTTACTCTCAAGATCAAAAGAGTTTGTATGGTGCACCTGTAGGCCTAACACAAGATCGCTCAGGAGCTTTACTGGTTGCAGATGATGTTGGGAATGCGATCTGGCGAGTAAGTATTCAATAAATACTCATTTAGTATAACTTTGCATGCTCAAACTTAAGCTGACTTTCATTATTTTGAATTGATTGGCAGGTTAAATTTGAGCTGCTCTTTTGAGACCAAATAGTCCTGAAACTATCCTCATTATCTTTAGAACAAAATCAATTTATTGAAACTTTAAAGAATAGACATAAATATATTCATATTGTCTTGCTCTCTCATTATTTTTATGTATGATTGAGTAATCACTCAATTAATGTATTTATATATGGCTCGTCCTCGTAGTGAAGATAAACGGAATGCAATTTTAAGCGCTGCTATTGAAACATTAGCAGAGCTTGGCGAGCGTGCGTCTACCTCAAAAATTGCAAAAGTCGCTGGTGTAGCAGAAGGTACTTTATTTACCTATTTTAGTAATAAAGAAGAACTGCTGAACCAGTTATATCTTTCACTAAAGGCTGAACTACGTCAGGTCATGATGCTTGGTTACCCTACTGATTCTGACCTACAAACACAAATGTCACATATTTGGCAAAGCTATTTGGACTGGAGTTTAGAAGCTCCTCTTAAACGTAAAGTCATGGCACAGCTTTCAACCTCGGAACAAATTACTGAACAAAGCAAACAAATTGGCATGCAAACCTTTTGTGACCTCACCCAAAACATTCAAGAACGTATTAACGATGGCAAATTAAGAGATTATCCACCGTTATTTATTGCTTCAATTTTAGGTGCGCTTGCCGAAGTTACACTTAATTTTATTACCCAAGACCCTTCTCAAACCGAGCGTTATCGTAAATCTGGTTTTGAAGCGTTTTGGCATGCAGTTTCAATTTAGATAAAAGTTAAGGATGCGCGGCGTCCTTATTTTTAAAGCAATTAATGAGTGAGCAAATACTCATTTAAATAAATCAAAATAAGCACTTAGCCCAAGTTCTTATTTGCACATATAGGTTTGTTCCAATAAGGAAAAACAAAATGACTATTTTAAACACAACAGACTTGCCTGCTCCCTTAATGCCATCACAGCAGCACAATGGCAAATTTAGAAATACGCGTCCAAACCAACACAAGCCTTCTTTTGGCAAAACGCTCCAGCTCATGTGGAAGTTTCTATTTAACAAACCAAAAGACACCGTTCCAAATAGAGAAATTCCTGTTTTAAGTTTGTCGAAAGAACAGTTGTTAAGTGCACCCGATCGCTCTCTATTTCGTTTGGGCCACTCAACCATCTTGTTAAAACTGCAAAATGAATTTTGGTTAACCGACCCAGTTTTTTCAGAGCGTGCATCACCTTTTCAATGGCTTGGACCAAAACGTTTCCACCAGCCACCAATTAGCATTGCGGACTTACCACCCATTAAAGGCGTGATTTTGTCGCATAACCACTACGACCACCTCGACTATCATGCGGTTATGCAGCTTAACGATAAAGTTGAGCATTTTTTAACACCGCTTGGTGTGGGTGACACACTCATTAAATGGGGAATTCCAGCAGAAAAAGTTCAACAACTCGATTGGTGGGATACTACCCATGTGGATGGACTAAAATTGGTGGCTACCCCTGCTCATCATTTTTCAGGCCGTGGTATGGGCGATAGCAATGCGACGCTTTGGGCTTCGTGGGTGATTATTGATAATGACTTACGTGTGTTTTTTAGCGGTGACACAGGCTATTTCGATGGGTTTAAAGAGATTGGACATCGTTATGGTCCGTTTGATTTGACCATGTTAGAAACGGGCGCTTACGACCCTGAGTGGCCAGATGTTCACATGCAGCCAGAGCAAACTTTACAAGCACATATCGATTTAAAAGGTCGTCATTTGTTGCCTGTGCATAACGGTACTTTTGACTTGGCACTTCATGCTTGGGATGACCCGTTTGAACGTATTGTCGGTTTGGCTAAAGAAAATGCGTTAGCGATTAGCACGCCACAAATGGGTGAACTATTGAATCTTAATGAACCAAATGTCGAAAATTATTGGTGGCGATCTTAAGTTTGAAGAAATTATTTGGAGAGTAAAAGAATGCTTTTGCTCTCCAATTTTAATATTTTAACTTGCCTTATGTGCCTTCCAAGGAAACTTAATTGTGCACAAAACAAAAAACAGAAATAAAAATTGGGAAATATACATATAGTTGAGCAAGTCTCGGCCCACTTTTAATGTAATCCAAGTGTTGTGAATGACATCACTAAATATAATGAGAAAAGTTAGAATTAAGCCGATACGTGGTCTATAAAATAGAAGAATTGCTGCAAGTGGATCAATAAAGGTTAAAGATGTCCAATAAATACAGGTAAATAGTGGTGCATTGTTATAATCCCAAAACAAACCGTGCATTAGAACTGTTTGCAAATGGTTGAACCCTGCACCGATAAGACAAAGTGCATAAATACATCTAATAATAAATTCAGTTTTCAAAACAACTCTCTTATTCATTCATCATGCTATCTAAAAATATTTTTATTCAGATAAAGCTATTCAATATTTTAATTGAAACAATCTACATAAATATAATTTAAAAGACTCTATAAATAAATGATAAGTGTCTATCCCCTTCCTCTATCTTACTTATAAGTTGTGAACTATTTGATTAAACATCTATTAGACATCCGTACGATTAAAAGAAATCAATAAAATATTTTTATTTATTAAAATTTAAATTATTCAATTAGATATATTCATAATTAACACTTTGATAGCGTTTATTTAAAACTAGGACTAACTTTGTCTTAGTTTTATTATTGACTTAAAACACAGACTGCATTAGTCTGTGTTTGTAATTGATCAATTATGAAATTAAATGGCTTATATCACTAGTAGCGTCGAGTATGCGATTCACTGTCTCCTTTTTCTTGTGAACAATGAAGACAAACCTTTGAGTAGTAAGGATCTTGCTGAATTACAAGGAGTCTCTCCAAGTTTTATGGCCAAGATTTTTCCTAAACTTGAAAAGGCAGGTCTCGTTATTGCTCAAGAAGGTGTTCGTGGTGGGTATTTACTCGCTCGATCCGCTCATGAAATCAGTTTTTTAGATATCGTGAATGCAATCGAGGGTGAAAAACCGCTTTTTGAGTGCCAAGAAGTTCGCGGTAAATGCGCGGTCTTTAATCATGCTCCGCCAGACTGGGCAACCAGTGGTGTGTGTGCAGTACATGCAGTCATGCTACAGGCCGAAAAAGCCATGCGAGACGCTTTAGGTGCTCATACACTTGGTGATATTGCTGACCGTTTTGGCCGTTATGCACCCGACGTATTTTTTAGTGATGTAAATGGCTGGATCAATGAACGCATCGAAGGAAGAACAGCAAAAATGCGGAAAAACAAAATCTCAGGGGATACCCCCGACTAATGAATTGAAAGGGTCTCAAACCCTAGAGCAATAACACCCCGTAATCATTTTAAACGCCTTCTCAGATTTTTCGGACAATCAGAGAAAGGATTCGCTCACCCTAAATTTTGTGATGAGTTGGAATGTGTTGTCCGAAAATCTATCAAAAGGATAATCAAATGAGTAAGCGTATTATTATTGCAGGTTCTGGCTTTGCTGGTTTATGGGCTGCACTCGCTGCACAAAGAGCAATTCACTTAGCATCGCAAGAACAAAACATTGAAGTGGTGATGGTTTCCCCTAGCCCGAATGTTGGGATTCGTCCTCGTCTTTATGAAGCTGTGCTTGAGAACATGAACCCTGATATTTCAGAGTTATTAAGTGTGGTTGGAGTTAAATTTCTGGCAGGTTGGGTAAATAAAATTGATGTCGACCAACAGGCAATTGAAGTTTCAACCACCGATGGCAGCAAACAAACTTTAAGCTATGACCGTTTTATTCTGGCAACCGGAAGTACTACGTTTATGCCGCCAATACCGGGTCTTACCGAATATGGCTTTAGCGTAAGCACACTAGAAGATGCTGAAAAACTAGACCAACATCTTAAAAACTTAGCCAGTAAACCTGCAAATGCAGCGCGTAATACGGTGGTCGTTGCAGGTGGTGGTCTTACTGGGTTAGAAACCGTTACTGAAATGCCTGAACGTCTGCGTAGCATTTTAGGTGAAACTAATGTCCGTGTAGTTTTAGTTGATTCCTCAACAGAAATTGGCGCGGCGATGGGTGACCAAGCTGCTACCGTTATTCGAGAAGCTCTTAACGAGCTTGGTGTGGAAGGTAAAGCTGGGCTACGAGTTACAGCACTAGATACATCAGGGGTAACACTTTCTAATGGCGAAAGAATTGAAACAGAAACCGTGATCTGGACTGCGGGCATGCGAGCCAACCAACTCACCTCTCAAGTTACTGGTGAAAAAGATAATTTAGGACGTATTTTAGGGGATGCTTATTTACATGCACCTGAAGCAAAAAATATTTTTGTGACGGGCGACACTGTAAAAGTTCCAACCGATGATTTAGGTAACTTTAACGTGATGTCTTGCCAACATGCCATGAGCCTAGGTCGTGTAGCGGGTTACAACGCTGCGGCAGAATTGGTTGATTTACCACTTCATGCCTACAGTCAACCGAAGTATGTGACGTGTGTTGACTTAGGTCCTTGGGGCGCACTCTATAGCGAAGGTTGGGATCGTCAGGTTCAATTTGTACGTGATGAAGCTAAAAAAATTAAACAAGAAATTAATACCGTCTGGATTTACCCACCAGCCGCAGATCGTGAAGCAGTTTTTGCAATAGCTAACCCTGATTTTGTGATTGTTCCTTAAACTTAGCCTTTCTAGTTCAAACCACTTTATTTAAACAGCAGAAAAGCAAAACCGTCACCGGTTTTGCTTTTAGAACTTTTTTAGTCATTAAATTATGACTTTTCTAACTCTTCTATTATCGCTAAAGCCGTTTTTTTAGCAGAAAATGGGTTTTGTCCTGTAATTAAATTGCCGTCTTGAACCACGTGCGGTGCAAATGGAATAAAGGCCTTATCATAATGTGCACCATATTCTTTAGCCAACTCTTCAGCATTGTATGGGACCTTTTTCGCGACCCCTGCCAAAACCTCTTCACTCCAAGCAAAGCCCGTTAACTTTTTATCTTTTATCAGTCGTTCGCCATTTGAAAGCCTTATATTGAGCAAGCCGCAATAACCATGACAAACACTCGAAACAATGCCACCCTTTTCATAAATATTTTTGGTGATTTCTTGCAGTTCAGGATTATCTAAAAAATCCCACATAACACCGTGACCGCCTGTGTAATAGATCACGTCATAATCTTGCCAATTAATATCAGAAGGCTTAAAAGTATTGGCCAATAAAGTCATAAAAGCTTGATCATCTTCCCTCGCTTTTACAGACTTATCAGAAACCAAAGCTCCTAATGATTTTGGTTCAATCGGGGTTTTTCCGCCATTGGGACTAACAATATCTTGTATATAACCTTGCGTTTCAAATTCGTCATAGGCATGGGTAAGCTCACCTAACCACAGCCCTGTTGGTTCATCGATATCTTTATAGCGTGAAACATTGGTCACGACATGTAATATACGTTTAGACATTTCATCACCTCATTGTTCATATTTATAATTCTTTCATCTATCAAAGCATAGAAAGCTGTTACTGAAAGTGTGCGCTTAGTAAAGTTATGAACCTTGCTTTTACATGACTATAAGTCTAAAGTTAACTTGAATGTCAATAGAGTATGTGGTTATGAATATTAGTGAGTTATCTAAACTAAGCGGTTTAAGTACCCCTACAATTCGTTACTACGAGCAAATCAAACTCTTGCCTAAAGCCAAAAGAAAATCAAATGGCTACCGCGAATATACCGACAACGATTTAAAGCAACTTTCTTTAATTCAGCAAGCCCAGCAAGTTGGATTTTCTTTAGCAGAAATTAAAGCTTTTCTCCCTTCAAAAGTGAGTAGTTGGAACCATGACGCACTCATCCAAACACTTGAATCAAAAATTCAAGAAATTGAACTTTTAGAACAAAAACTAAAAGTGAGTAAGCAAAATTTACGAACCATGGTTGAAGCGATTAATAACAAACCAGATGAAATTACTTGCGAAGAAAATGCAGAACGACTCATGAACCTCTATTACGACAAAGCAAAAACACCGTAATTTCTTAGAGGACTATTGACCTTAAAGTGCACTTTAAACATACGATGGATCTCAGGTGATAGATGAGGAGCCTGTGATGTTTAAAGTTTGGGATTTTCAGCGTTGGTTAACAATTATTTTTGCTATTTTTTTGACTGCCAATGTGGCACATGCCGCAGAGTCAGATAAGGCTCAAAACCTTAGCAAAGCAAATGGAAAAATTTTAGTCGTGATGACCAATCACTCAGCTTACCCTTCCCGTTCGGATAAAACTGGACTTTGGCTAACAGAGCTCACTCATTTTTATGATGTCGCTTTGGCTGCTGGCTATGATATGGATTTTGTAAGTCCTTTAGGCGGTCAGGTTCCTCTAGATGAACGTAGCTTAAAGTCTATTTATTTAGACAAATCAGCACGAGATCATTTAGCTGACCCAGCCTTTATGCAGCGGTTAAAAACAACGTTAGCTCCGAGCGCGATTAATCCTACCCAGTATAAAGCCATTTATTATACTGGTGGCCACGGCACCATGTGGGATTTCCCAACCAATAAAGCTTTGCAGAACATTAGTGAGCAGATCTATCGCCAAGGTGGAGTCGTTTCAGCAGTATGTCACGGCGTGGGTGGTTTATTACCTTTGCAGGATGAAAATGGCAAACCTTTAATTGTAGATAGAACCGTTACGGGTTTCGCAAATATTGAAGAAACGCTGTCGGGTATTAAGTCTCAAGTTCCTTTTTCACTACAAAATGGACTCATTGAACGTGGAGCAAAATATAAACAAGCATTTGTTCCATTTACCTCATATGTAGTTTCAGACGACAGAATTATTACAGGACAAAATCCGCAGTCGAGTAAAGAAATTGCCGAGGCAGTGGTTAAGCGTTTAAGTAGCATTCAATAAATCTAAAAAGACGAATTACAGCCCTATTCTGTAATTCGTCTTTTTCATATAAATACTATAAAAAATCAGCCAATCTTTTGATAGTGAAGGCCTATTGCACCTGAAGCAAACGTTTTATTTTCAATAAGTTTAAGATTAGTGTTTTCTTGAATACCTTGGAATAGTGGCAAGCCACTACCAATCAGCACAGGCGAAACCGTAATTTTGTATTCATCAATTAAACCAAGTTGCATCAGATAATGCGCAAAGCGAGGACTTCCCAGAATTACCATATCCTTGCCCTGCTTCTGTTTAAGTTTATTAATTTCTTCTTCGACATGGTCTTTCACAAGTCTGGAGTTATTCCATTCAACTGTATCTAAAGTAGTTGAAAAAACGATTTTTTCTGTCTTTTCAATCCATTTTGCATGGTTGCGTTCGTGTTCTGAAGCTTCTGGGTTTGAAAGCATGGTTGGCCAGTAATTATGCATCATCTGGTAAGTCGCACGCCCCCAAATCACAGTATCGGCAGTACTCAAAACTTCTTTGGCATGATTTGCTAAATCGGCATCGTAAGCAATCCAGCCTATGTCCATTGCCCCATTTGGACCTTCCACAAAACTATCTAGCGATGCATGTAGAAATAGTATGAGTTTTCTCACTATTCTCATTCCTTTGTTATGAAAAATATTTATCGCTTTTTAGTATATTCAATTTGAATTATTTCTTATGGAGTGTTTTGTTTGCTGTTTTTCTTTCATCTATACAAAGCTGTATTTACTTGAAATATTTAAAAAATAACCCAAACAAGAATGACTCCTTGTTCGGGATTATTTATAAACATGCTGTTTTAATAAAGACTTTTAATTAATGACCAGCGGACCAGAACCCGGCAACTCGGTCACTAGCTTATAGCCCATCAGTTTTGCAGGTGTATATGTACCGCCTTTAACGGTATTTTTGAGTAAATAATTCACCACAGTCAGAGAGCCATTTACGGTAAGGCTATACGCATTTTCTGTTTGGATACGGGCGGTTTTTATTTCCCCACGCATATTTCTTGCTTCACCCCAAACATAGGTAGGTACTTTCGCACGGAGTTCCTCATTTGGCCCAACGACCGTTTTTTCAATACGCGACTTAATAAACTTCTGTACGGCTTTTAGTTTTAATACTGGGCGTACATAGTTCATCATTTTCGCGCCCATAATCATTTTGGGAAATGCAGGTACAAACACTTCAATGTTTGGAATACCTGTTGTATAGAACGCTGTAGATACGTCTCCCCACGGAACGCTCATAGCACTTTTTTTACCGTCCCCAAAATCAATAGTTCGGACGTAGTGTGCCAATGGAACCGTAGTAATTTTTCCGTTTTTACGAATTTTTCCACCCTCTGCCATACCTTCTGTACTGGTTTTGGCAGTACCCGGTGAAAGTCCTGTTCTTGAGTCGAAACCAAGTGCTAAATGAGTCGCATCTGGCAGTGCTTCTTTCAAGGCAGCTGCCACACAGTCTGTCGGAATCACATCGAAACCAACACCCGGACAAAGCACGATATCGGCTTTTTCGGCTTGGCTGTTAAGTGACTGCGCTAATTCAAAAACTGCAATTTCACCAGTAATATCGAGATAGTGAGCACCTGCTTTTATACAAGCTTCCATCATGGGCTTCGAGGTCGCTGAAAATGGTCCTGCGCAGTGCATGACCAACTTAAAGCCTTGGATTTGCTCACTTACTGCATCTACGCTATCAAGTCCAAAAGCTTTATAGTTGAGCCCCAACTCTTGAGCGAGTGTTTCAACCTTGGCTTTGTTACGACCAGCCAAAGTTGGTTTTAGACCTTGGCGTACAGCTTCACGAGCGATTAACTCACCCGTGTAGCCATTTGCTCCATAGATTATCCAATTTGAATCGTTAGGATTTGTCATAACACTACTCTTTTATTAAGAAGCAAATGTATAGTCACGCATGCCTTTTTTGTATTGGCGGGTACGGCATGACATCGCTGATTGTTGCAAAATTAAAGCCCAAGCTGGTGAAACATTTGGTTTTGTTTTTTTAGCAACGCTTAAATTACGTAACTGGAATTTCACCACAGCCATATTCGCAAGTGAAGCTAGTGTTTTATTCTTCCAAGTAATTGGTTTTAGCTCTGGTGTGACATTGTGGCCTTGTTTCCAAGCATTTGGCAAATTAGGTTCAATTGCTAGTGCTGTAGCAATACCAACCATATCTACACCACTTTCAACTACCTGCTCTGCCACTTGTTTACGGCGGATTCCACCTGTCACCATAACAGGCATTTTGGCAACTTTGCTAATTTCTTGTGCAAACTCTAGAAAGTATGCTTCACGTGCAAGTGTTCGTCCATCACGTGCCTGGCCTTGCATTGCTGGCGCTTCATAACTACCGCCTGAAAGCTCAACCAAATCGACTGCATGCTCATTTAACATTTTAACGACTTGCTGGGCATCTTTTGCACTAAATCCGCCACGTTGGAAATCGGCTGAATTGAGTTTTACCGCCACAGTAAACTGAGGTGAAACTACTTTACGAACAGCTTCTACAATTTCAATTAATATACGAGCACGGTTTTCTAAAGAGCCACCCCAACGATCTTGGCGTTTATTGCTGAGTGGAGAAAGAAACTGACTTAATAAATAACCATGCGCCGCATGAATTTCTACTCCAGTAAATCCTGCTTTTTCACCTAAACGTGCCGTGTTTGCAAAACGCTGAATCACCTCTGTAATCATAGATTCAGTCATTTCGATTGGCGTATTAAAGCGATTTGACATTTTTCCTAAATCTAAAGCAACAGCAGAAGGTGCCCAAGTTTGTTGACCAAGGTTCGCTTGCATTTGACGACCCGGATGATTAATTTGAAGCCAAATCTGAGCTCCTTTTGAACGGCCAATTTGCGCCCATTTTTTAAAAGTATCTAGATGCTTTTCATCTTCAAGCACCACACCTCCCGGCCCAGTCATTGCTCGACGGTCTACCATCACATTTCCAGTAATAATTAGACCTACGCCACCATTTGCCCAAGCTTGATATAAACGCATTAACTCTTCTGACGGTGCATGGTTTAAATCAGCCATGTTTTCTTCCATTGCCGCTTTGGCAATACGGTTAGGAACATATGAGCCATTTGGGAATACTAATTTTTCGAACACTTTCATTGGAATGACCTCATTCAGTATGGCTTTACTTTAAGATTAAAGCTAACTTTAATGTCAATACCTTTTAGTATTTCTATATTTAATATTTTGACTTTATTAATTTTTTATATAAAAAAAGAGGCACTCTTTAGGCCTCTTTTTTGAAGTTTAAACGCTTTTAATTATTCACGAATAAAAGCCAACAAGTCCGCATTAATTACTTCATGGTTAACAGTTAACATGCCATGAGAAAAACCTGGATAGATTTTGAGTTGGCTATTTTGAAGTAACTCAGCAGATTTCACGCCAGAAGTTTTATAAGGCACGATCTGATCATCGTCACCATGCAACACCAAAACAGGAACCGTGATTTTCTTTAAATCTTCAGTAAAGTCAGTTTGTGAGAATGCCACAATACCGTCGTAATGTGCTTTTGCACTGCCTGTCATGCCTTGGCGCCACCAGTTAGAAATGATGCCTTCAGATGGCTTCGCATCAGGTCGATTAAAACCATAAAACGGACCTGATGGAAGGTCACGGAAAAATTGCGCACGGTTTGTGAGAACTTGATTTTGCAGGTCATCAAAAACTTCTTTTGGTAAACCTTCAGGATTATTTTCAGTTTTAACCATAAGCGGCGGTACTGCACTGACAAGTACAGCTTTCGCAACATTTTCTTCACCATGACGCGCAATGTAGTGAGCTACTTCACCACCACCCGTTGAGTGACCAATATGAATTGCATTTTTAATGTTCAGATGTTTAACCACTTCTGCGACATCATCTGCATAGTGGTCCATATCATGACCATCCCACACTTGACTTGAACGCCCATGCCCACGTCTGTCATGAGCAACTACACGAAAACCTTCTTTAAGGAAAAAAAGCAATTGTGTGTCCCAATCATCTGAACTTAAAGGCCAACCATGATGAAAAAATAAAACTTGGGCATCGCGTGGTCCCCAGTCCTTATAAAAAATTTCTACACCGTCTTTTGTTGTTACATATCCCATCTTTGTTCTCCTGCTGAAAACTGTTTATAGATTCGTTATAAAAGTTTGAATATTTATACTAAGCTTGAAGTTAACTTTAAGGTCAATCATCTTAAATCATATTTTAAGAATAAAATTTATATGAAGACTCTACTCAACTTTGTATCTTTTTAATCTTGAATTGTTTTTATTTTATTTCTTCTAAATGTCAAAGATTTGACATATCAAAATTAAAGCCTTGACCTTAAAGCTAGCTTTAATCTTATAGTGCCCACATTGGCTATTAATTAACATGCTGGATATGGACAACAGTAGCTACTCGGTCATTAAATATTAAAGGTGAACTCTCATGAATATAAAACAACAGTTTACTGAGGTTGAGTTTGGGCAACAAAAAGTCAAAGTACCCAAAGATGGTTATTACGACCGTTTTAGAATGAACCCTGATCTAAACGAAGTCGCTCAAGACCCTGCTGCGGGCAACATCGATTTTTTCCGCCATATTCCTAAAAAAATTGTAGAGTCACGTGTAGGTCCTGTCTGGGCACCTAACTTTTATTATCGTAGTGCAAATGTACAGCTTTTAATGCTTGCTCCAATTAAGCTCATTAAGGCAAAACTTCCTGCGGCTTTAACTCCATTACAACCATTTCCGGGTTATGGGTTGGTCGCTGTTACGTTCTTTACCTATTCAGTTTGTGATAACGACCCTTATAACGAAGTGTCGATTGCGATTGTTGTACGTCAACCTAATGCTCGTGGACCACATATTGCAGAGTTGATGAAATCGATGCGTCAACGTCATTTTTATGCGCATGTTTTAGCTTTACCTGTCGATACGGAAATTGCCAGAGTTCGTGGTGTATATGGTTACCAACTTCCAAAATGGCTGACTAAAATTGATGTCAACATTAGTTCAAAAGAAGTTCAAGCGAAAATTTTCGATGTTAATGGAAAATTAGATTTAAGCTTGAAAACCTTAGTACCGACTTTAAAACATGTCGCTTCTGAAACACATATCAACAAAGCCACTATGTTACATGTTGTTGATGGGAAATGGCATCAAACAGAAGTTCAGTCCAACATTCTTTCTTTCGCGCAAAAGCTTTTTCCAAAGAATGTTCAACTCGAGAAAAATGAAGGGCCTTTAACTACATTGCTAAATGAGCTAGGTGCCTCAAGAATTCTCCGCTTAGATGTTATTGAAGATGCTCAAGTCGTGCTTAATTTGCCTACTCCGCTATAGATTTATTTTTAGGATATGAAAAGAGACCAACTAGTGGTCTCTTTTTCATTTTTAGATCGCTGCTTTGGTCATCTCACCATTGACCAGTCTTAAAATCTGCAATGGGTTGCTGTCTTTTAAGGCTTCCGGCAACAAACTTTGCGGGTAGTTCTGGTAACAGACTGGGCGTAAATAACGGTCTATTGCCAAAGTTCCAACTGATGTACCTCTTGCATCTGAGGTTGCTGGGTATGGTCCGCCGTGGACCATGGCATCACACACCTCAACACCCGTTGGATAACCATTGATGAGTAAACGGCCTGCTTTTTCTTCTAGCACAGGAACCACATCTGCAAATTCAGTTAAGTCTGCTTCATCGGCAATCAAAGTTGCAGTGAGCTGACCATTCATGCTTTGTAGAGCTTGAATGAGTTGGGCTTTATCTTCAACCTCAATGATGACAGTCGCTGGCCCAAAGATTTCTTCTTGTAAAAGCTGATCACCTGCCAATAACAGCTCCACATCAGCTTTAAATAGTTGTGGCTGTGCCTGATTGCCTTGTTGGGTTTGACCTGCCAAATGCTTAATACCTTGATGCTGGGTTAAGTGCTCAAGACCTGCGGTATAACTTTTTAAGGTTCCGGCATTCAGCATAGTCTGTGCAGGTTTGCCACCCATAATTTCAGTTAGGTTGTTAATGAGCTGGCTAAACTCAGCTGATTTAATACCTAAAATTAAACCCGGATTGGTACAGAACTGACCACAGCCTAAAACAACTGAGTCGGCCAAGTCCTGTGCAATTTTTTCACCACGGTTTTTCAAGGCTTCCGGCAACATCAGCATCGGGTTAATACTGCTCATTTCAGCAAACACTGGAATTGGTTGTGGACGGGCTGCGGCCATGTCACATAAAGCTCGTCCACCGCGAAGAGAACCTGTAAAACCCACAGCCTGAATTAAAGGATGCTTAACCAGTGGTTCACCCACACCATTCCCATAGATCATGTTAAATACGCCTTTAGGCATATTTGATTTTTCTACGGCACGTTCGATTGCTTGAGCTACAAAGTCTGCTGTCGCCATGTGGCCACTATGCGCTTTCACCACTACAGAGCAGCCTGCGGCGAGTGCCGAAGCGGTGTCGCCACCCGCAGTTGAAAAAGCGAGTGGAAAGTTACTTGCCCCAAAGACTGCCACAGGGCCAACACCAATTTTAATCTGGCGTAGGTCTGGGCGAGGTAAAGGCTGACGCTCAGGCAAAGCTGTATCAATACGGGCCCCTAAGAAGTCGCCGCGACGCAACACTTTAGCAAACAGACGCATTTGTCCACTGGTACGGCCACGCTCACCTTGCAAACGGGCAAGTGGCAAAGCGGTTTCTTGCGAAATAGTCTCTAGAAAATCTGTACCCAAGGCATCGAGTTCATCGGCAATGTTTTCTAAAAAAGTAGCACGCTGTTCAGGTGAAGTATGACGGTAAGTTTTAAAGGCTTGGCTTGCCGCCTCACAGGCCTGATTAATTTCCTGTTCGGTTGCATGGTGAAACTCATAAGGCAAAGCCTCACCGGTTGTTGCATTCACACTTTTTAATAAAGTTGTACTTTGTGCACTACGTGAACCGCCAATAAAGTTGTGTCCAATGACCATTTTAAATTCCTTAAAGTGTTATAACTGAACCGATCGTTAACTCTGCTTGTGTATGAGCAAGTTTGTTTTTAAGGGGAAGACCGAATTCTTTCATTTCTATTTCAAATTCATCGTTAACTTGGGCTTGGATACCATCGGCAAAAGATAGAGTGGCTGTACCGAAGTAGTGAATGTGAACATCCCCTGCTTTTAAGAATTGTTGATACTTAAAGTGGTGATATTCCAGATTTGCCAAGCTATGGCACATATTGTCCTCACCCGACAAAAACTCTTTTTCCCAAATGATTTGTCCATCACGGCGCAAGCGGCTGGTTCCCACTAAATGTTTCGGTAACTCACCTGTTCGTAAAGCTGGGCCAAAACTACAAAAACGTAATTTTGAATGGGCCAGATATAAATAATTACGACGCTCCATTACATGGTCAGAATATTCATTGCCCAGCGCAAACCCAATTCGGTAAGGCTTTAAGTCTTCTCCAATCACATATAGACCTGCGATTTCAGGTTCTTCGCCGCCATCTTCGGCAAATGGTGGTAAAGGCAATTCGGCTCCTGGTCTCACCACAATTGAACCGTCCCCTTTATAAAACCATTCTGGCTGCGCACCAACCTGACCTTCTGGTGGACGGCCCTTTTGTAGTCCCCATTGAAATATTCGCATGGTATCGGTCACGAAAGCTTCATCGCTTAAATTTTGCTGATGCATTTTGTCGCGTGCAGATGCAGAACCTAAGTGTGTTAAACCTGTACCGGAAACTAAACAGTGCGTTGGATCTGGATGGTCTAAAGGCGGCAGTACCTTTAAATCTGCTAATAATGATGAATAGTCGTAGGTTTCTGATTCAAACCCTAATGTCTCAACTTGTTGCTCCAATGAAACTTTATTGCGGATTGCCAAAAGTGCTAAATCACGAACCGATTGAATATTTTTAACAGGATATGCCATGTTGCCTTCTACTTTGGCAACAGCACGTTGATTTACACGATTTTCAAATTGAATAATTTGCATGTTTTATTCCTTACAAAGGCTTTTGAATATTCACTGTTTGTGTTTTTTGACGTTCGAGCTTGGCATAGACGATGTAAGTCAGAATCAGACCAAAAAGCATGACGATAGATAAGAAATACAAGCCCGCTGCCATATTTCCTGTGTATTCTTTTAAAAGTCCAATGCCAAATGGCCCAACATAGCCACCTAAATTTCCGACAGAATTGATTAAGGCAATGCCAGCCGCTGCACTTGCGCCTGTTAAGAAACGGCCGGGTAATGTCCAAAACACAGCAGTTGATGAAAATAGGCAGAACGCAACCACAGCCAAAGCAGCCAACTGCATGACTGGAGAATTTAGCCAAGCACTTAAAAACATTGCGCAAGCGCCTAGTGCGTAGAGAAAACTTAAGTGGCCGTAACGGTCATTTAGACGATCGGTACTACGTGGAATAATTAACAAACCAATAATTCCAAAAACATAGGGAATGCTAGATAAAAACCCAATTTGAAGATCAGTACCGCCTCCAAATTGCTTGATAATAGAAGGCAACCAGAGGTTTAAACCGTAAATACTTAAAGTCACTGGTAGGTAATACAACGCTAATAAAAGTACGCGTTTGTCTTTTAAGGCATGCAGTGGATTGGCATGTCGAGTTTGGTCATATTCGGCTTCATCCTTAACCAGTTCATTTTTAAGCCACTGTTTTTGCTCAATGCTTAACCATTTCACTTTATCAATATTATCTGGTAACCACAGGAATGTTGGTAAAGCCAATAAAACCGCAGGTAAGCCGACTGCAATGAATAACCATTGCCAACCATGTAAGTTTGCAATGCCATCCATTCCAAGTAATAGACCAGCTAAAGGCCCCGCAATCATCATGGCAATGGGTTGTGAAAGCACAAACATTCCCATGATTTTTCCGCGATGACGCACGGGATACCACTGAGTGATGAGGTATAAAACACCCGGGAAAAAGCCTGCCTCCGCTACACCAAGTAAAAACCGTAAGAGATAAAAGCTTTTCGGCCCCTCAATGAGCGCCATAGCCATGGTGATTAACCCCCATGTCAATAAAATGCGGGTAAACCATTTACGGGCACCAAATTTGTCTAAAAGCAAATTACTTGGAACTTCAAAAAGAAAATATCCAATAAAAAATAAGCCTGCTCCTAGACCATAGGCTGCATCACCAATTCCGACATCGGCACCCATATGCAAATGAGCGAACCCAACAGCGGCACGATCAATGTATGCCACCAGATATAGTATGACTAATGCAGGTATCAGCTTAAACGTGACCGTCCGTATTACATCCTTTTCGAAATCCATGTTCGACTCCATTTCCTATTATTTACTTATAGAGCATCTTGCTCGTAAATTATCCTTTCAATTTAAAATATAGTAATACTATTTAAATTTCAAACCTTTTAAAAATAAAATTTATAGTGTATTTTTGGTTTAATTAATTTAAATAGTAATACTATATAGGGAAATTTGTATGAATAACAAACAAGTTCTTCGTTCGGCTGCCTGGTTTGGTACAACGGATAAAAATGGCTTTATGTATCGTAGCTGGATGAAGAACCAAGGAATTCCAGATCATGAGTTTCAGGGCAAACCGATTATTGGGATTTGTAATACGTGGTCTGAACTCACACCATGCAATGCCCATTTTCGAAAAATTGCCGAACACGTAAAAAAAGGGATTTTAGAAGCTGGCGGCTACCCTGTTGAGTTTCCGGTATTTTCAAATGGTGAGTCGAATTTACGACCTACCGCCATGTTTACACGTAACTTAGCCAGTATGGATGTTGAGGAAGCTATTCGTGGTAACCCTATTGACGGTGTGGTGTTGCTAACAGGTTGTGACAAAACTACACCTGCATTATTAATGGGTGCCGCAAGCTGTGATATTCCTGCCATTGTAGTAACTGGTGGGCCAATGCTGAATGGTAAGCACAAAGGTAAAGATATTGGTGCTGGTACCATCGTTTGGCAAATGCATGAAGAGTTAAAAGCAGGCAAAATCGATTTAAATGAATTTCTTTCTGCCGAATCTGGTATGTCACGCTCAGCGGGTACATGTAATACCATGGGCACTGCTTCTACCATGGCGTGTATGGCAGAAGCTCTAGGCACTTCTTTACCACACAACGCAGCCATTCCAGCAGTAGATTCTCGTCGTTATGTGTTAGCTCATCTTTCTGGCATGCGTATTGTTGACATGGTTCACGAAGATTTACGTCTTTCTAAAATCCTAACCAAAGAAGCTTTCGAAAATGCCATTAAAGTCAATGCCGCTATTGGTGGTTCAACCAACGCCGTGATTCACTTAAAGGCAATTGCTGGACGTATTGGAGTTGATTTACAACTCGATGACTGGAACCGTGTCGGCCGAGGCATGCCAACGATTGTTGACTTGCAGCCTTCTGGTCGTTTTCTCATGGAAGAGTTCTATTATAGCGGTGGCTTACCGGCCGTGATTCGTCGTATGGGCGAAGCCAATCTCTTACCACATCCACACGCTTTAACCGTAAATGGTCAAGGCATTTGGGAAAATTGCCAGCAGTCACCTATTTATAATGATGAAGTGATTCGGAAAATAGACAATCCAATTCGCCAAGATGGCGGCATGTGTATTTTACGCGGTAATTTAGCGCCTAAAGGTGCGGTGCTTAAACCTTCTGCTGCAACACCTGAACTGATGAAACACCGTGGTCGTGCAGTCGTATTTGAAAACTTTGATGATTATAAAACCCGCATTAATGATCCAGACCTTGATGTTGATGAAACTTGTATTCTAGTCATGAAAAATGCAGGCCCTAAAGGCTACCCGGGCATGGCAGAAGTTGGAAATATGGGGTTGCCACCAAAGATTTTAGCCAAAGGCATTACCGACATGGTTCGTATTTCCGATGCACGGATGAGCGGTACAGCGTATGGCACCGTGGTTTTACATGTTGCCCCTGAAGCTATGGCTGGCGGGCCTTTAGCCGTAGTTCAAAATGGTGACTTTATCGAACTCGATGCCTATGAAGGAAAACTTCATCTGGAAGTGAGTGATGAAGAACTTAAGCAACGTCTTGAGAATTTAGCGCCTCCAGCACCGCCAAGTTTTATTGGCGGCTACCGCAAACTCTATGTAGAACATGTTTTACAAGCAGACGAAGGTTGTGATTTTGATTTCTTGGTCGGTTGCCGAGGCTCAGAAGTTCCACGTCATTCCCATTAATATTTATTCTTGAAAAAGATGATCTTGTTAAAACACAAGGTCATCTATACCATAGGATATTCAACATGTCGTAATAGTGAAATATGAGTAAAGCTGACTATAAAAATCCTATTCCAAGCAAAAGCCAACATGCATTAATTGTTCAACAATTGGGTTTAAAAATTGTTTCTGGTGAAATCTCAGAAAATGAAAAGCTCCCGAGTGAAGTTGATTTATGTGAGGAATATAAAGTCAGCCGCCCTGTCTTTCGCGAAGCAATCCGTGTTTTAAACGCCAAAGGCTTAACTTACTCAAGACCAAAAATTGGAACTGTAGTAAGGCCTAAAGAAGAATGGCATTTGCTCGATCCGGATGTATTGTTTTGGTTGATTCAAACGACGCCTGAACATGAGTTTTTTAAAACCCTTTCTACCGTACGACGCGTTTTGGAACCTGAGCTTGCTTATATTGCGGCAAGTACGGCAAACGAAGAAGATATTGAACGCATTAAACATGCCTATGATGGGATGGAAAAAGCGACAACAGTTGAAGAATTTATAGAGCCAGATATTCAATTTCACTTAGCAATTGCTAAAGCAACGCATAATGACTTGCTGGCTTATATGTCGAAAATGCTGGTTTTACCTTTACAACAATCAATTCAAGTCACCAGTCTACGCCCAAATTTACAAGGCCATTCGTTACCTAGACATAAAGCGATTTTAACCGCAATTGAAAATAAAGATCCGCTCTCTGCTCGCCATGCTTCACTTGTTCAGCTGGACGACACCAAAATGGCTTACGATTTAATTAAAAAATAATTTTTATATATTTATTATTTAAAGCCTGATGCTCAAAATTAAGTCATCAGGCTTTTTTATTTATAAATTAGTTAGAACACTTTTTTAACTGAGACAGTAAATGTCGAATCAATCGGGTTTGAAATTGGTGCATCGGGTTCACCATTACTATACTTCTTATAGAACCCATCTTTATCCCAAGCTTTGGTATAGGCTAAGCCAGTAGTCCAGCCATCACCTAAATCTTTAATCAGCTCGACTTTCATATCCTGAAAATTAGCTTCCGAGAAATTTTTAATTTTCTCATAGCCATAGTGAGCACCAAAAGTCCAAGACTCATTAATAGGCTGAGTAAAAGTCAGATCTAAATAAGTTGTTCCTCGTGAACGTTTACCTGCTGGGCCACCCATCGTATCGGAGTTATAGCCTGCATAATCTGGGGTATAGGTAATATAATATTTAAGATTCAAAGGCCCATAACCAATTTGAGGCACAATTTCACCATAGTTATAGCTGGTACTACCTGTTTCAGGCGTGCTTTCAGCTCCCGGATAGTAGTAATAAAAAACCGTCATTCCAGCCGAAAACTTATCGAAAGTTTTTATATAACCTGCATAAAAATCCCACTCAACTGATGCATCTCTCAGATAGTTAGAACTTACATTCGATGCCCAAGTACCTATAAACAACCCATTCGGATTTGCATAGTCTAAACCAATCTGTAATGCAGGCTTGCCCCAAGTTTGTTGAAAACCACGTGATATATATTGACTGGCAAAGGTAACGTTAGCGCTATATGGAGAAATTTGTTCTTGTTCGTTTAATTGTTCAGCATGTACAACACAGGTAGACATAATGAGAGAAGCTACGCCTAAAATTTTTCTCATCTATTAATTCCTTTTAAATATTACCTATAATCTTAAAGTTTTAAAATAACATGATAATTCAAGTTAAAACGTATTAAAAAGTTATAAATTCAAATTTCTGGACACTTCTTCTTGGGTGTAGATCTCTTCAATACAATCTAAAATTTTAGGAATATATGAACTTTGGTCCATGTTGCGCATAGATAGAGAAATAGGACTATACGCTTCTAAGTCCAAGATATTTAAATAAATTAAATTCTTCATTCCAATATCACAAGCGCTTTCTGGAATAATGCATATACCCTCACCCGATGCCACTAAACCAAGCGCCATATGAATTTCGCGGACTTCAGTCAGTTTGGCAGGAACAAGACCTAATTTGGTAAATAAAGCTTGAATAGTGGTCGAAAAATTCGGCTTAGGTGTGGTTGGATAAGAAAAAATTGTCTCATTAATAATTTGAGATAAATAAATTCCTGACTCTTGCAACTCACTTAAAGGATGTTTTTTATGAATCGCCAGTTTTAATTTTTCTTTTCGAAGTAAAAGTCTCTTAATGGCAGGATCACTAATTGGCAATCGGCCAAAACCTAAATCAATTTTTCCTAACTTTAAAGCCTCGACCTGATCTCGTGTACCACATTCAATAAGCTCGACATGAATATCAGGGTTTTTTTGTCTAAATAGATAAATGACCTGCGGTAATCGCCCATAAAGAAGCGAACTCACATAACCTACTTTAACGACATTCTCGACTAACTTCATTTTTTTAGCCATCGAAGCCGCTTGAGCGGTATGAGTTAAGATTTGAACGGCATGTTGGTAAAAAAACAGCCCTGCCTCTGTCACTTTTAATGGACGTGAGCCTTTCACAAACAAATCAATACCTAATTCTTCTTCTAGTTTTTTAATTTGACGCGTGAGTGGTGGCTGGGCAATAAAAAGCTTCTCAGCCGCTTTTGTCAGACTTTGTTCTTCCACAACGGTAACAAAATAACGTAGATGTCTTAATTCCATTAATATACCTTTTTAGTATCTTAAAATACCGTTCTATATCTATTTTAGGCTATTACATTCTTCTATGGTATGTAAACAAGTTTGAAATAGTTGAAACTTCATGTATAGAACCATAGAAACCATACTTGTGGATATTCCAACTATCCGTCCTCACCAGCTGTCTGTGACTACAATGCGTACTCAGACTTTGGTGCTCGTTAAAATTACGACCATGGATGGTATTGTCGGTTGGGGTGAAGCGACCACCATTGGTGGACTGAACTATGGTGAAGAAAGTCCTGAAAGTGTCAAAGCCAATATTGATACTTACTTTGCACCATTACTCGCATCAGTTAAAGATTTAAATGTGGCTCAAACACTAAAGCTGATTCGTAAGAATATTAATGGTAACCGTTTCGCGAAATGTGCCATTCAGACCGCCCTACTTGATATTCAGGCAAAACGTTTAGGCGTGCCATTAAGTGAAGTTTTAGGTGGCCGTCTGCGTAATAGTTTACCTGTACTTTGGACGCTCGCGTCTGGTGACACAGAAAAAGATATTGCTGAAGCTCGAAAAATGATTGAGTTGAAACGTCATAACACGTTCAAACTCAAAATCGGTGCACGCCATTTGCAACATGATGTTGATCATGTGATTGCAATTAAAAAAGCATTAGGTGCAGATATTAGTGTACGTGTCGATGTAAATCGTGCATGGTCAGAGCTGGAATGTATTCAAGGTATTCAACAGCTGCAAGATGGCGGAATTGATTTAATTGAACAGCCTTGCGCTATTCAAAATACTGAAGCACTTGCTCGTTTAACGCGTCGTTTTGATGTTGCGATCATGGCAGATGAAGCTTTAACTGGCCCTGACAGCGCATACCGTATTGCAAAAAGTCATGGTGCAGATGTATTTGCGGTGAAGATTGAACAATCAGGCGGTCTGATCGAGGCGTGTGAAGTTGCCAAGATTGCAAGTTTAGCTGGCATTGATCTTTATGGTGGCACCATGCTTGAAGGCCCTGTAGGTAGCATGGCTTCTGCTCATGCGTTTGCAACCTTTGAAACACTAGCGTTTGGTACTGAATTATTTGGTCCATTATTGCTTACCGAAGAAATTTTGAAAGAACCGCTACGCTACGAAAACTTTGAATTGCACTTGCCAACAGCTCCAGGCTTAGGCATTGAAATTGATGAAGATAAAGTTGAAAAGTTACGTCGTTAAGGCAACAGGATAAGGAGTTTCCCATGTTATTTCATGTACGTATGGATGTGCATATTCCACTTGATATGCCAGCCGACAAAGCGAATGAAATTAAGGCTGTTGAAAAAGCCTATTCGCAAGACTTACAGCGTCAAGGTAAATGGCGCCACATCTGGCGTATTACAGGCCAGTATTCAAACATCAGTATTTTTGATGTTGAGAGCAATGAAGAGTTGCACAATATTTTACAGGGATTACCACTTTATCCTTACATGAACATCGAAGTGATGGCACTCAATCGCCACCCTTCTTCTGTTCGTAATGATGATTCGTAATCCAAAAGATTTTTTTAAATGTGATCTCTGAAGTCCATTTAAAAACTAAGCAAATTATTCAGAAGGTAACAAGGAATGTGGCGGCACTTATTCGCTAGCAAAACAAAATGCCCGCAGCGCTGCCACCCAAAACCGTATTGCATACTTAAGGAGCTTTAGTATGAACCGTCAACAAATTGATGCGCTTGTAAAACAAATGAATGTCGACACAGCTAAAGGCGAAGTCGATGCACGTGTTCAGCAAATTGTAGTGCGCCTTCTCGGGGATTTATTTCAAGCCATCGAAGATTTAGACATCCAACCGTCAGAAGTATGGAAAGGTCTGGAATATTTCACAGACGCAGGTCAAGCAAACGAACTTGGGCTTTTAGCAGCTGGCTTAGGTCTTGAGCACTATCTTGATTTACGTGCAGATGAAGCTGATGCAAAAGCTGGTGTTACGGGTGGCACACCGCGTACCATTGAAGGCCCACTTTATGTAGCTGGTGCGCCTGAAACCGTTGGTTTTGCTCGTATGGATGATGGCACTGAATCTGGCAAAATCGATACCTTAATTATTGAAGGTACTGTAACTGATACTGATGGCAATATCATTGAAAATGCTAAAGTTGAAGTATGGCATGCCAATAGTTTGGGTAACTACTCATTCTTTGATAAGTCACAATCTGACTTCAACTTACGCCGTAGTATTTTGACTGATGCTGATGGTAAGTATGTGGCATTAACCACAATGCCAGTAGGTTATGGTTGCCCTCCAGAAGGTACAACTCAGGCCCTTCTTAACAAGTTAGGCCGTCATGGTAACCGTCCATCTCACGTTCACTACTTCGTTTCTGCACCAGGTTACCGCAAGCTTACAACTCAATTCAACATTGAGGGTGATGAGTACTTGTGGGATGACTTTGCCTTCGCAACTCGTGATGGCTTAGTTGCAACAGCAGTTGATGTAACTGACCCAGCTGAAATCCAACGCCGTGGTTTAGATCATGCTTTCAAACACATCACATTTAACATCGAACTTGTTAAAGATGTTGATGCTGCACCTTCAACTGAAGTTGAACGTCGTCGTGCTAGCGCTTAATTGAAAGTATATGTGAGTTGAAAGTTCGCTTTTGACTCACAAAATTTATTCCATTTATTACTACCCTTAAGAATTTAAATAAATTTTTAGCGGTAGTAATACATCACGTTACCTCATGCTCTAAGGTTTCTCACATGATTGACAAAAGTAAGTCCTCACTAAGCGAGGCACTATCGCAGATTAAAGATGGTGCAACCATTCTGATTGGTGGTTTTGGTACCGCAGGACAACCCGCTGAACTCATTGACGGACTGATTGAACTAGGTATTAAGGATCTGACCATTGTCAGCAACAATGCCGGTAATGGCGATTATGGCTTGGCTAAACTACTTAAAGCCGGCTCAGTTAAAAAAGTGATTTGTTCTTTCCCGCGTCAGTCAGACTCTTATGTGTTTGATGAACTTTACCGTGCCGGAAAAGTCGAGCTTGAAGTAGTTCCGCAAGGTAATCTGGCTTGTCGTATTCAGGCAGCAGGTATGGGATTAGGTGCTGTGTTTACCCCAACAGGTTTTGGAACACTTTTAGCTGAAGGCAAAGAAACCCGTGAGATTGATGGGAAAGATTACGTACTTGAATATCCGATCAAAGCTGACTTTGCCTTGATTAAGGCCTACAAGGGCGACCGCTGGGGCAATCTGGTTTACCGTAAATCTGCCCGTAACTTTGGCCCGATCATGGCGATGGCTGCTGATGTCACCATTGCTCAGGTGTCTGAGGTTGTAGAACTGGGGGGATTAGACCCGGAACACATCATCACCCCAGGTATCTTTGTACAGCACGTTGTACAAGTACAGCCCGCACAGTAAGCAATAAGGAGAAATAACATGAGCTACCAAAAACTCAGCCGTGACCAGATTGCAAAACGTGTGGCACAAGATATTCCAGATGGTGCCTATGTGAACTTGGGTATTGGCCTACCAACCAAGATTGCAAGCTACTTACCGAACGATAAAGATATTTTTCTCCATTCTGAAAATGGCCTGTTAGCTTTTGGTCCTCCGCCAGCAGCAGGTGAAGAAGACCCTGAACTGATTAATGCGGGTAAAGAGTTTGTGACCATGCTTGAAGGCGGCAGCTTTTTTCACCATGGCGACTCCTTTGCCATGATGCGTGGTGGTCACCTTGATATTGCCGTGCTTGGCGCCTTTCAGGTTGCTGCGAATGGTGACTTGGCAAACTGGCACACGGGTGCTCCAGATGCGATTCCTGCCGTAGGTGGTGCGATGGATTTAGCTGTAGGCGCTAAGAAAGTATTTATCACCACAGACCATGTGACCAAGCAAGGTGAACCGAAGATTGTGGCTGAGCTAACTTATCCAGTAACAGGTAAAAAATGTGTTGACCGTATTTACACGGACCTGTGTGTGATTGACGTGACTAAAGATGGTTTAAAGGTGATTGAGAAAGTGGAAGGTCTTAGCTTCGATGAGTTACAGGCTTTAACGGGTGCAACTTTGATTGATGCCACTCAAGATTAAAATTTAAACAGCAGTAACTATCGTGAGAGGCGACATGGATGTCGCCCGTTGGACAGGGAGGCAAGGAAGCCTCCTCTGTTCAACAAAGGTTTTTGTTACTTTTGACCTTTCAAAAGTAAGGTATCGCTTATGCAACAGACCTACGGATATCACAGTAGATTACAGCCGTGATGTTATCCGTTGATATGAAAATTTATAAATCATCACAACGGGATCTTATCTGTTTAAGCCAGATGTCACCAGCTAATTCGTGTCACTTTTTTAAAAAAGTAACCAAAAACCTTTGTTACTCAGACACAACTTCCCTGTTGTGCTGAGCAACGAGGCGACATCCATGTCGCCACCGCGAAATACTTACGGAGAATGGCTAAAAAGGCCTGAAGTAAAGGACAAAAGTTAGAATGAAAAACGCTTATATCATCGATGCCATCCGTACTCCATTCGGCCGTTATGCCGGTGGCCTTGCTCCTGTCCGTGCCGA